>NZ_CP017886.1:4392500-5069999 GCF_001874645.1 Pseudomonas frederiksbergensis | reverse complement strand
GACCAGAACGACATCGAAACCAGCGTCGGCGATCTGCTGCGCGGTCATCGCGTAGCCAGGCATGCCTGTTTGGCCAGAAACAAGGACGACGACGCGTCCACTACCTGACTTTGGTAGGAACTCTTGCTGTTTTGGACCAGGGTCCTGAGCCCCCGCGCACAATGAAACGGCCGCAAGCAAGGATACGAGGAACCGGGGGAAAACACTCAGCATGGGCGCCTCCTTCAGCGCATTGTGATTCTACCCCACAGCGTCGTTCGTCCTGCGAACGCAACCTGCTGTGGGAACGGGCCTAGCAATATTTTTACGGACAGTGGTGTCCGCATAACATAGATATTGATGACAGATTTATAGTCCCCAACTGCTTGACATGCAAACTTGTGCTCTGTTCAAGCTCAGACCAGTGACAGCTGCAAGTTGCTAAGCGGACGCCACATGGTCAAAGGGGCAGATGGCTGCTCAGGGTCGGTTAGCGACCACCACACACAAGGCGTCGTTGATCTATTGCAGGACAAAGAACTTGAGAGCAGTCCAACTCTTGCTTGGGCATACGAAGCTTGAAAGCACCGTCAGATACCTGGGCATCGAGGTCGATGATGCCCTGGAAATGGCTGAGCAGACGGAGGTGTAATTCCCCAGCGACGGTCGCAGCTAAACCGTCGCTATCCGGCCAGAAGCGGGCGTTTCACCTTGGCGCCAGAGCGCCGCTCACCGAACGGTTGAGCTAACAATGAAAGTCATGCGCGTCGGCGCGAATGTGGGCTTTAATGTCCGTGCAACTCACCTGTGCCCAACATTGGGTTTCGACCGCATACGAGATGGGCCCAACAGCCTGCTTCAGATTGCTATGCGCTTGTCTGATCAAGGAAGATAACGACAATGAAAACAGCTTTCGGCGCCCTGTTTCTGATCTGCCTGACTGCCAGCGCACTCGCTGACGATAACCCTGTCGGCTTCCAGTCCTCCACGCTGCTGGACACGCACAATGACCGCGCGCTGGAGATGGTCGTCTGGTACCCCAGTGCAACTACCGCCACCACGCAATTGATCGCCGATAATGCGGTGTTTGTCGGTGCTTCTGCCGTTCGTGACACGCCACCGGCTGCCGGCGAACACCCATTGGTGGTGCTCTCCCACGGTTTCGGGGGCAACTGGGGCAACCAGACTTGGCTTGCCAGTGCTCTGGCCCATAAGGGTTACATCGTCGCCGCGGTCAACCACCCCGGCACCACTAGCCGTGACCGTAGCCCTCAAGCAGCGGCGCAGTTATGGCAGCGGCCCGTCGATCTGAGCCGAGCCATTGAAGCGGTCACGACTCAACCTGAAAAATTTGGCCTGGTCGCGAAGCGCCGAATTGCTGTAGTGGGCCATTCACTGGGCGGCTGGACCGCCATGGAGATCGTCGGTGCTCGTTTCGATCCAGACCGATTCGCCCGTGACTGCAAAGCCCACCCGCAGTTGTCCAGTTGCACCGTTTATCAACAGATGAACCCCGCAAGCACCTCAGCATTGAAGGCCGGGTTGGCCGCCGATTTGCGCGATAAACGCGTCACCGCTGTGGTTACACTGGACCTGGGCCTTTCACGCGGGCTGACCGATGAAAGCCTTGCGGCGCTGCCGGTACCAGCGCTAGTGATCGCTGCCGGCGTACCGTCGCAAGAGCTTCCCGCTCAGTTGGAGTCCGCCAACTTGGCCAAACGCCTGCCCCAAGCGTCAAGCCGTTACGTCGAAATCGGCGACGCAAGCCACTTCAGCTTCATGTCGGTGTGCAAACCTGGCGCGGTGGCATTGCTCGAAGAAGCAGTACCAGGCGATGGCATCATCTGCGGAGATGGCGACAACGGCCGCCCACGTGGGTTGATCCAACAGCAGATCACAGCGCTGATCATCGAGTTTCTGGCGCAGTCATCTGGCAACAGAGAGGACATTTTGTAAACCATCAGTATCAGGGTTGCCGGTGTTCGGCAAGAACACCGCCGGAGCCGTTTCCGCGCCCGCGTAATCTGTCATATCGGCTGGCTAGGAATGACCGCGCTGGGTCGGACGCGGACATTCAGCGACATCTTTCGTCAAGTTTTGCGGACCAGCCACGCGCCCCAGAACAGACTGGAAAAGAAGCGGGTTGCGTCTCCAAATCCCGTGTCGTGCAGCACCTGTTGAACCGCTGCCTCTGAGTGAGGTGGGTCAGCGCCTTGAAGCATTTTATCCAGCTTGGCTTTGACTTCATCGGGACGGGCGCCCTGCTGTCTCCATCGTTGCGCCCAGGCGTCGAGCAGTAGAGGCTGGCTGGCATAAGCATAATGATTCCCCGCCAGAATCAGCGGCGCACCGGGCTTGAGACGGTCCAGAACCGATCGCAGTAGATGGCGCTTGGCATCATCCCCGTCCAGATGATGAAGCACGCCGATCACAGTGGCCGCATCGTACAACTCGCTCGAAGGCAGGTCGTCGAGTGTCCCAAGATGGATGTCCGTTCTTTCCAGCAAATCGTTCGCCAGCAACTCCTGCGTTGCTGCCGCCAACATAGGCTCTGACGGATCGACGGCGGTAAAGCGCCAGTTCGCCTCCAGCGCCGCCATCGCAAGAATTTCCCGGGCCGTGCCGCCCGCGCCGACCACCAGCACCTTCACTGAACTGATACCTGCGAGGCTTGCCGCCAGCATGCATGCAGACAAGTCAAGGAATACGCGTTAGCGTTGCGAATTCTACAGTTCGTGCAGCCGCTGAAAAAACCTGCAATTGCCCACTCGCCAGGAATCCTGTTTCATGGCCGTCCGGTGCATCATGAAACAAACGATCTGGCTCGCACCGGCTCGCGATGTTTGCATTAACGCCCGGTCGCCGGAGAAGATGGCCGCAGCACGATCGCTCCAGCACTGACTATCCTGATGCTACTGAGCCTGTCGGGCTCGATAACATCGTTCTCAGGGAATATCGAATGACCGCAAGACACGTAATCAATGCTTCGGTGAGCCCAAAGGGCAGCCTGGAGACGCTGTCCCAACGCGAAGTTCAGCAACTGAGCGCCGCCGGATCGGGCAGCATCTACTCTCTCTTCCGCCAGTGCGCCCTGGCCATCCTCAACACCGGCGCCCATGTCGACAACGCCAAGACCATTCTGGAAGCCTATCGGGACTTCGAGATTCGCATTCATCAGCAAGATCGCGGTGTACGTCTGGAATTGCTCAACGCGCCCGCAGACGCCTTCGTCGACGGCGAGATGATCGCCAGCACCCGCGAGATGCTGTTCAGCGCCCTGCGCGACATCGTCTATACCGAGAACGAGCTGGACAGCCAGCGCATCGACCTGAGCTCGTCTCAAGGCATCAGCGACTACGTCTTCCACCTGCTGCGCAACGCCCGCACCCTGCGGCCTGGCGTAGAGCCGAAGATCGTGGTGTGCTGGGGCGGTCACTCGATCAGCAGCGAGGAGTATCAGTACACCAAGAAGGTCGGCCACGAACTCGGCCTGCGCAGTCTGGATGTGTGCACCGGCTGCGGGCCAGGGGTGATGAAAGGCCCGATGAAAGGCGCGACCATTTCCCACGCCAAGCAACGGATCACCCACGGCCGCTACCTGGGGCTGACGGAGCCTGGAATCATCGCGGCCGAAGCGCCGAACCCGATTGTCAATGAGCTGGTGATCCTGCCCGACATCGAGAAGCGCCTGGAAGCCTTCGTGCGCGTCGGCCACGGCATCATCATTTTCCCGGGCGGCGCCGGCACCGCCGAAGAGTTCCTCTACCTGCTTGGGATCCTGATGCACCCGGAAAACCGCGACCTGCCCTTCCCGGTGATTCTGACCGGGCCAAAGAGCGCGGAGCCGTACTTGCAGCAGCTGCACGCGTTCGTTGGCGCCACACTGGGCGAAGAAGCGCAGAGTCACTACGAGATCATCATCGACGACCCGGCCCAGGTGGCCCGGCAAATGACGCTGGGACTCAAGGCCGTCAAGCAGTTCCGCCGCGAGCGCAACGATGCGTTTCATTTCAACTGGCTGCTGAAGATTGACGAAGGCTTCCAGCGCCCGTTCGATCCAACCCATGAAAACATGGCCGGCTTGCAGCTGCGCCGTGACCTGCCGCCGCACGAACTGGCAGCGAACCTGCGTCGAGCGTTTTCCGGCATTGTCGCCGGCAATGTAAAGGACAAGGGCATCCGCCTGATCGAGAAACACGGTCCTTACAAGATCCACGGCGACGCAGCGGTCATGCAACCCCTGGACAAACTGCTGCAAGCGTTTGTCGCGCAACATCGCATGAAACTGCCAGGTGGCGCGGAGTATGTGCCCTGCTATCAGGTCATCAGCTAAAAACACCCTCGCGTCGACAGGCTCGGGACCGTTCGGTTCCGGGCCTTTTTTTGGCAGATCGATACGCTTGCCCCCATACAGCCAGAGTGATTTCCCGTGCAGACCACCCGTTTGACCCTGATATGCCACGCCCGGACAGCGGCCCAGAAACTGGCGCGCTTTGCCCGGGATGAATCAGTGGAAATGGACTGGCAAAACGAAAAAGGCTCATTGGCCAAGCGTTTCAAACGAACGCCACGCCTGCTCAGCGCACCGGAAGCCAGGGCCAGAGAGACCGCCGCTCTGTTTGGTGCGGACATGGAAATTGTCTCGGCCCTGCGCGATTGTGATGTTGGCCGCTGGAAGGGACTGCGGATCAATGACCTGCAACACGACGAACCCGAGGTGCTGCACGCCTGGCTGAGCGACAGCACCAGTGCTGCGCCTGGCGGTGAATCGGTGGCCCAACTGTGCGAGCGGATCGCCGCGTGGCTGGAGACCCTGGGCAGCCAACCCGGGCACATCCTTGCCGTCACTCACCCGTTCGTGATTCGTGCCGCGCTGATGCACGTGATGCAATGCCCACTCCCGCTGTTCAACACGATTGACGTCGAACCTCTGGCCACCGTCGAATTACGCTACAACGGCCGCTGGCGATTGCGCCTGACGCCCCTCTGAACCCGTGACGTCAAAGGCTCTGCCAGCTGGCAACCTGCTGCGCACTGATGCTGATCCCGCCACACACGACGATCACCACATCATGGGCACCGGCAATCGCCGGGTGATCCAGATACGCGACGGCCAGCGAGACACCGCACGCCGGCTCCACCAGTTGACGCAGGTCATCGGCATAGCGGACGACGCCCATGATGGCGTCGGCATCCGTCAGTACGACACACGTGTGCTGGAAGCGCTGGATGTGCGAAACCGGCCATTGCGCCACTTGCAGCGCCCCGAGTGAGCTGGCAACGGTGTTGATTTCGGAGAGTTTGACCGGATGACCGGCTTTGACCGCCGCGGCGAATGACGCTGCGCCCTCGGTTTCGCAGGCGATGATCCGGCAATCCAGCCGAGCGTGGTGTTCCAGACCGGTCAAGATCCCGGCCAGCAAACCACCCCGCCCACCGACGCCACGACGGTGTCGACCTGAGGGCAGTCCTGCAGAATTTCATCGATCATCGTGCTGTGTCCTTCCCACAGCGTCGGGTGGTCGAATGCCGGCACGTATTCGGTATCAGGTGCCTTGGCGAGTTCCAGCGCCAACTGGTTGGCCTCGTCCCACACCTGACCGTGCACGATCACTTGCGCCCCGGTTTTGGCGATTCGCGCCCGGGTGCTTTCCGGGGTGGTGTGCGGCACGATAATGCTCGCTTCCAGCCCCAACGCCGCAGCGGCCATTGCCGTCGCATAGCCGGCATTGCCGCCGGAAGGACAGACCACTTTCTTCATGCCTTGCTCGGCCGCTCGGGTACAGAGCAGGCCCATGCCGCGCAGCTTGAATGAACCGCTGGGTTGCAGGTTTTCCAGCTTGAGCCAGATGCGCCTGCTTGGCGTCGAGAGCCCCGGATGGAGTACCAAGGGTGTTCTGATAGGCAGCATCACGGGCGTCCTGAAAAAAATCGGATGAATGGAAACCCGGCACAATGGCTGATTCGAACAGGCAAAAACGCATTCGAGGGATGCCCCATGAACCGGGCTGTACACCTGAGTTTAGACCCCGGGGATCTCAAGGCTGGTGACTGGACTGCCCGGCTCTTTTGCCCACGGTTCCGAATTCAACCGGCGCCTTGATGTAAAACAAGGCGATGTCTTCGGCCTCAAGCCGCTTAAACAGGCGAGTGCACTCTTCTTCGGTAATTGCCAGACGAATCTCGGCGGGCTGATCGGCCATCTCGAAAAAATGCGCGGAATGCAGTTTCCCGGAATGCCCGAAGCCTTCAATACCGGTTGCCAGAGTGGCCCCGTGCAGGCCCATTTCTTTTGCCAGATCAATAAGCCAGTCACCGAGCATTTTTCCGTGATGACGCCGGTTCTGCTGAGTAAAGAAAATCACCAGAAAACCTTTCATGACGGATCTCCTCTTGAATGGCCTCAATGATTCAACATAAACCTGCCTTGCCGAATATTGAAGTGCCCGAATTTGTTGCAGAGGCGGGAAAGAAGATCAGCGGTCATACGCAGCACTCAGGAGGCTGCTATGCCTTCTCATGGGAGTTTTCGATCAAGCCAGCCAAGGGACAAACTGCAAACCGATGCGTGCCCATGGTCGTGGCACCCACCTCGTGCGCGCAGAGAAAAACAGGTGCCAACCCCTGACAGGAGGTGGCAAATGCTCTACATCGTGAGTTGGTCAATCACTCCGGAACGCCGTAATAGTGCAATCGAACGTTTTCTCAAGACAGGCGGAGCGCCACCCGCAGGCGTTACCATGCTGGGGCGCTGGCATGCCGTAGGACGCATGACCGGTTTTGGTATCGCAGAGGCCAGTGATGTCACACTGATACAGAAATGGGTGCTCGAATGGAGTGACCTCCTGACCATGGAGATTCTCCCCGCGCTGACCGATGAACAGGCCGCGCCGCTACTGGCAGCGGCGCTTGGCAAGTAACCGGTGACTTTCGGCGCGTGCGGGATCGCCAAGATCGCAGCCTGCGGCAGCTCCTACGGACTTGCGTATAGCTCCCACTGGTCGGCGTAGGCGCTGCCGCAGGCTGCGATCTTTTGAGGTAGCCAGCGCTTCACTGAAGGTATCGAGCGGGGTTTATTTCGCGCCGTAGATGTCGAAGTCGAAGTACTTTTTGTTGATCTTCGCATACGTGCCATTGGCCAGAATGGTCGCCAGGGCCTTGTTCAAGTCTTCGCGCAATTCAACGTCACTCTTGCGCACGCCGATGCCGTCACCGACGCCAAAGAAATCCGGGTTGTCCAGCGTGCCGCCGGCAAACTCGTAGTCCTTGCCCGCCGGTTTATTCAGAAACCCGTAGCTGGCCTGAATCGAGCCCTGCAACGACGCATCGAGGCGCCCGACCACGAGGTCGGCGTAGACCTGATCCTGATTCTGATAAGAAAGAATCTCTACACCCCGCTTGCCCCAGACGGCTTTCGCAAAAGCTTCCTGGGTCGAGCCCTGCTCCACGCCGATGCGCTTGCCTTTAAGCGACTCGACGGTCGGTTGCAGGTCCGATCCGCGCTTGATGACCAAACGTGCCGGCGCGTTGGAGACCTTGTCACTAAACGCAATCTGCTCCTGACGCTTGGGGGTGACGGTCATCGACGAAGCGATAGCGTCGAACTTGCGCGCCAGCAGCCCTGGAATCATCCCGTCCCAGCTGCTTTCAACCCAGACGCATTTAGCGTGCAACTCTGCACACAGCGCGTCGGCGATGTCGACGCCAAAGCCGGTCAGCGTGCCATCCTGGTTTTTGTATTCCAACGGTGGATACGTCGGGTCAATACCCAGCCTCAAGACTTTACCGGACCCGTCGGCCGCGCCGGCCAAGCCGGATGCCGTCAAGAAAACCAGTGAAACCGCCGCGATCATCTTATTCATTGTTATTGTCCTCCTGGGGTTCGCCGAGTCGGGTGACCGACCGTTTTTTACAACCGTGATGCTCGAAAACATTGATGTTCAAAAACCGTGCGCCTCAACGCAGAAAACCCTCGGCCAACTTCACCCAATAGCTCGCGCCGATTGGCAGGCAGGCATCATTGAAGTCGTAACCGGGATTGTGCAGCAAGCAGCTGCCATCGCCCTGGCCATTGCCAATCACCAGATAACTGCCCGGGCATTTTTCCAGAATGAACGCGAAGTCCTCGCTGGCGGTGAAGGGCCGCAGGTCTTCGATCAGTTGCCCTTCTCCCAACCACTCCTGTGCGACCTGACGGGCGAACGCGGTTTGCTCCGGATCGTTGATCAACACCGGATGGCAGTGGAAATAATCGATTTCGGCTTGTGCACCGAAACTCGTAGCCTGTCCGTTTACCAGCTCGGTAATTCTGCGTTCGAGCAACTGGCGAACCTCAGGCGTCAATGCTCGTACGCTCAGGATCATTTCGGCGGACGCGGGAATCACATTCGAAACGTTCCCGGCATGAATGGAACCCACCGTGATGATCGCCGCTTCTTGCGGATTGACGTTACGCGAGACAATGCTTTGCAAGGCCATCACGATCGACGCGCAGACCACCACCGGGTCGACCGCCTTATGCGGCACCGCGCCATGGCCACCGGTGCCGATGATTTTGATCGTGACGGTATCGGCAGAGGCCATGAACGGACCGCTGTAAAACCCCAGCTGCCCGGTGGGATAGCCCGGAATGTTGTGCATGGCAAATATCGCATCGCACGGAAAACGTTCGAACAGCCCATCCTCGAGCATCTTCCTGGCGCCGCCCAGCCCTTCTTCGGCCGGCTGGAAAACCAGATTCAGCGTGCCGTTGAAATCCCGCGTTTGCGCCAGGTATTTAGCCGCCGCCAGCAAGGTTGCCGTGTGACCGTCATGGCCGCAGGCATGCATCACGCCGTCGATCCGGCTGGCATAAGGCAACCCGGTGGCTTCCTGAATCGGCAGCGCATCCATGTCAGCACGCAGTCCAAGGGACCGCCCTTGGCCATTTTTCAGGGTCCCGACCACGCCGGTCTTGCCCACGCCTTTGCTGACTTCATACCCCCACTGCGTCAAACACTGCGCGACCAGCTCGCTGGTGGTGAACTCTTCAAACCCAAGCTCCGGGTGCGCGTGAATACGCTGACGCAGGGCGATCATTTCGTCCTGTTGCGCCGCTATTCCCGGCAGGATATGGCGAGCATCCATGGGTGTACTCCTCGATAAGATGATTCAACTGCCCGCCACTCAACCCGGGCGCTGTTGGGTCGATCTTAAGGAATGGGCCGTAGGCTGGGGAGGCTCAGTTTGGTTATGATGACAACCAATAGTTGTCGCCAAGGTAAGCAGATGAAACTGCATCAATTACAGGCCCTGATTGCCAGCGCCGAGACCGGCAGCATCCGCGCCGCTGCACGCTCGCTGGACATGTCCCAGGCCGCCGTGACCAAAGCCTTGCGCGAGCTGGAAACCGAACAACAGTTACCGCTGTTCGTCAGAACCCCCAGCGGGCTGAACTTCACCGAATACGGCAAGGTGCTGCTGACGCACGCCAGGCTGGTGCTCAAGCAACTGGAACATGCGCAGACCGAACTTGATCACCTGCGCGGCAAGGCCCAAGGGCGACTCTGCGTCGGGGTCACGCCATGGGTCGCGCTAACCTTCTTGCCCGAAGTGGTATTGGCCTTTCGGGCGCGCATGCCGGACATCCACCTGGAATTGTTCGAAAGCCTGATGGCGGTTGCCCAGCCGCTGCTGCGCGACGGCAGCATGGATTTCGCCATCGGTCAGCTTCACCCGGCTCAAGCAACCCCGGAATTTTCCTGCGAAACCCTGCTCGATTACCAGACCTCGGTGCTGGTTCGCCAGGGTCATCCGCGACAGAACGCCCAGTCGATCCACGAATTGCTCGACCAGGACTGGACCCTGAACTACGCGCCAGACGGTCACGATGCGCTGATGCAGGAACTGTTCTGGAAGCACAGTGCGCAAATAGATGAAAAACGAATCATCCGGGCCCATTCACTGGCGATTCTGCAAATGATGCTCGAACGGGCCGACATGTGCACTTGGGGCCCGACCATCCTGAGCACTGCCTCGCCCTTCCTCGGCCGGTTGGTTTCCCTGAACCTGACCGAGCAGTTCGAACCGAGACAGCTGAGCATCGTCACTCGCCGCAACGGCTCGCTGAGCAATCCGGCGCTGTGTTTTACCGACTGCCTGCTACAGGTTATTCGGCGCCACGCCCGTTCGGCGAAGAAGGAAGATCGGCAGCTGTTTGAAACGCTGCGATTGTTGGTTTGAGGCGGGATGGGGCGATATCGTTGCCTCACTCAACCGCCATACGCTCCAGGCTATTGCTCAAATGAAGCAGCATGGCCGCTCTGGCCGCGTCGGGGTCCTGCCGGCGAATCGCATTGAAGATCGCTTCGTGTTCCAGGTTGGCGGATTGGCCCAGCTTCATCAGATCGGTGTCACCCCGTTCCTGCGCATTGATTCGCGTGCGAGGTATGACCGAGTTACCGAGGTGATAGAGGATATCGGTGAAGTACGAATTCCCGGTAGCTTCTGCAATCAGCCGATGAAAACGCACGTCGGGCTCAACGCTGCTGTCGTTATTGGCCAACGAATTCAGGGCAAATGTTCCCACGCCGATCCAGCTGCAATCGGTGGACATTCCGCTGGCCGATACGTCAAGGTTCCGACCAAACATGGCCTGGGCGTAGACATCGACATGGACGCCGTCGCCAAGGCCCACGAGCGCTACAAAGGCATGGGCCTCGGCGCGCGCGACGACAGCGTGGCCATGCAGTTCATGATTCCCGGCTGGAAGTTCGATAACAAAAAGCCCTGCCTGGTGCGCTGAGTCCCGGCTGTTACGCAGAGTGATGCCTTGAAGCAAGTGAGGACAGATTCATTTCCATGCCGGCCAACATCAGGCGGTAGGTGTCGTCATCCATGCGCGCTTCGCGCCGGGCCACGTGGATCAGCTTGATTATTCACGCCGGCGCGAAGCGCATGACGAAGCTTCAGAACCGGCCGCTCAACGCCGTAGTACGAAACTCCGCTCAACAGGAACGACAGGGTCAGTACTGTTGCAACGATGTACCCATCGTAGGCGACTGGCCAAAAGGCGCGCAGGAAGTACATCACCACAAAGTGATTCAGGAACACGCCGTAGCTGATGTTCCCGAGGAATTCGTCAACCCGGTGAAACTTGAGCTTTGTCAGCAGGTAAACGGCGGGCACGCCTAACGCTATACCGGCGGTCACCTCCGCATTGAATGGCCGGCGCTCTATCAATCCCGCCATGATGGCCACAAATATCAAGGCTGCCGCCAGGGCGGTGCCGGCAGCGATCGTTAGACCCTTCGCCTGTGGTTTGTACAGGTAGCTGCCGCACAGGAACATGAACAGGACGCCGGGCAATAGCCGATAGCCGTACAGGTCGGCGTTGATGTAGCCAAGACACGCGGCCATGAAAACGGCAACAGACAGGACAAACGCAACGCCCCGAGCCTTGTAGATGATCAGGAAAGGGATCGCCAGGTAAAAACACATCTCAAGCCCGAGCGACCAGGCCGGCGGCAAGATCTCCGACCCGGCAGCCCCGAACATATAAAAGCCAAGGGGTACGATAGGTAGACTCACGGCGATGTTCCTGAGCGTCAACTCGGCGGCTTGAGGCGTGCCGGGCAGGAGGAAATAGATCACCGCGCAGGAGACAAAGAAGTAGAACAGGAACTGGGGGTAGAGCCTCAAGGCCCTGTCCATGTAGAACAGGCCGATGTTCTCCGGCGCCTTGTAGTTGCGCTCGATCAGCGAGGTCATCACGAAACCGCTGATAATCAGGAAGGAAATCACGGCAACCACACCGGGGTTTAGCCCCGCGAACGTCTTGCCCATATGAGAAACGGCCACCAGAACGGCCAACAGCAGACGATACGCTCCCACTTAAACCCCTAAAAGTCCTTGTAGTTATGGCGCGTAAATTACGATGCTTTACGCCCGGAGAACAGGCTTTTTCGCTGTGCATGAACTTTCTGCCCCCTCGCTTCCCCGCCTCCCTGCGCATCGGAATCAGAAACAACCCTGTCAAAAAATTTATCCGCCCGAGAACAGGCCGAAAGATTGACCTCTCTAGGATGAGCGCACGCCTGAAGTTCAGGCAGTGGCCAACGTGATAACGGCATCGACAAGCCCGTTTATCGGCCATCAAAGCACTCAGCATTCGAGGCTCAATAACGTATGAAGCGCCCACTTTCGACCCCGGCAAACTACAGCATTGTGTTGGTTAACTATAAATCGCTGGAACTGACCAGGACCTGCCTGGAACTGCTGCGCGAAGGTGTGCAGAAGGCTGGCGTGCCGGTGTTTGTGGTGGATAACTATTCGAACGATGCGAGCAGCGACTACCTGCGCACGCTCGACTGGATCAACCTGATCGAGCGTAAAAGTATCGCCCCTGAAGCCGGGAATATCGCTCACGGTCGGGCCTTGGATCTTGCCCTGGAGCACATTGAAACCGAGTACGTGTTTTTGTTGCACACCGATACGTTCATTTACAACCCGGCTATTTTCAGCCTGATGATCAGCCAGTGCACGGGCCCGCAAGAAGTGGCGGCGGTTGGCTGCCTGGAACAGTTGAATCGCGGTGTGGCGCGATCGACCTGGCGCCTGATATCACGGTTTTTCAAGCACTACGCGCGGCGTAGTTTGCTGGCCTTGGGGCTGAATGCACGGGCGCCGAAACCATTCAAAGAAGTTCATTTAAAGAGCTTCTGTACCCTGTGGAATGCGCGCCTGATTAAAAAACACGGGCTGCACTTTCAAATGGATGGGCGCAATCCGGGCTACGAACTGCAAGACCGAATGGCTGCGCTGAACTACACGATCGGCTTTATTTCGCCACGCACGATGTTCCGTTACCTGGACCATATACAAAGCGGGACGGTTTCAGCGATGGGCGGTTATGCGCACAGCCATCGAAGGGTGAAAATGTACAACCAACTGACCAGAGAGAGCCCTCTACTGTCCTGACCCCGTCATTGGCACCAGAGGCCATTCGGCCAGTGAGCGATAGCGACCTTTATGCGATTCGAACAGGGCGAAGTGACGGGCGTTAAGATGAAAGTCTGGCGGAGTGTCAGATTCAGGGACAGGCTCTCGAAAGTCCCGCATCAAGGTCAAGTGAGGACGATATTCCCGGGGAGCGTCCTCAAACCCAAGCGCCAGCATCGCCTGTTGCAAGGCATACACCAGCTGACGCAAAGGCAGCGGCGTCTGCGCAGGCGCGAGCAACAAAACACCGGCGCGGCGCCATGCATCCAGACGGTCGAGAGCAACCGTCAACGGCTCGCCGGGCGTTCGTACTTGCGCGGCGGCAGCACAGATACCCGGAATCTGCGCCACCGCCACAGACCCCAGAAACATCAGCGTCAGATGGAAGTTTTCCGCTGGCACCGGGCGTCCGCTATTGAGCCCCAGAGCGTTTCGCCATTGAGCTATCGCTCGACGTTGTGCCGTGGCGCAGGGCAGCGCGAAAAACAACCGCTTGAAGGGCTCGCCCTGCTCACGAGGTCCATTGCTCATGCCGTGTACCTCCCGACTGAAGGTAAGAGTAACGCTCAGGACTTGCCGCCCAGCGCGGCCGACAATGCGGCATCACGCCCATAAATATCCGGGGCATAGAGCAACTGGCCTTGCCTGTCGGCTTGCACGGTCCAGTAACCGAGCAGAATCGGCACCGGCGTAGCGAGCCTGAATTCGTGGGTTAGCCCTGTCGCCAACAACTCATTGGTCCGCAGACGCTCAGCCGGGCTCAACAACAGATCGCGCAACTGCATCGCTTGCTCGACCCGCACACAGCCTGAACTGAACGCGCGCGGCGCCTTTTGGAAAAGCGCCTGGCTGGGGGTGTCGTGCAGGTACACGGAGAACGGGTTGGGAAAGCGGATCGCCATTTGCCCCAGCGGATTCTTCGGTCCGGCGTCCTGGCGCAAGAGGATATTGCCGGGATTATCCCAGTCGATCTCGTCCACCGCCAACGGATGGCCGTCGCTGTCCAGCACCTGCAGGTTCTGTTGACTCAGGAACGCCTGATCCCGGCGAATTTCCGGCAGTTTGTCTTCACGCATGATGGTCGGTGGCACTGTCCAGGTCGGGTTCAGGGTCAGGCGCGTGACCGACGACTTCAGCAGCGGGGTCTGCCGCTCGGCACGCCCCACCTGAGTGCGTGTGTGCCAGACCGGCACACCGCCCTGATAGACGGTCAATGTTGCCGCGGCAACATTGACCAGCAAGCCATTGGGTTCCAGATCCTGCGCCAGCCAGCGAAAACGTTCGAGGTTGATGCGCAACTGCTCACGCCGCACCGCCGGGCTGACGTTCAGCTCGTTCAAGGTGCCCGCCCCCAGCACACCATCCGCTTGCAGCGAATGGCTCAGCTGGAAGTTTTTCACCGCGCTCACCAGCGCCTTGTTGTAGACCGTGCCGCCACCCGCGGAAACGCTGGCCAGATAGCCCTCGCTGAACAGTCGCTTCGCCAGCTCAGGGACTCGCGCATCCTGTACGCCGGGTTGTAACAGGGGCCCACTGGCGAGCGCCTGCCAATGGGGCAACGGCTGCTGACGCTGCCGGGCATAGACACGGCGCAAGCTCTGGTATTGCTCAAGGCTTGGACGGGCCAGCTGAAACGCCGTCGCCATGTCTTGCAGACCCGGCCCGGCAATGGCCAGCACCTCGGCGGGGCGATCGCGCTGCATCGCCTGCGCATGCCACAGCGGCTCGAAACGAGATTGCAGCAAGCGGCCGTAACGCAGGTCCTGCAAGGCTTGCAGGTAACGCTGACTGATGCCGATGTCGGCACACAGCGCATCCCCCTCGGTACCGCCCGTGGGCAGGCTGTAACGGCTGGGGTCGAGGCCGTCATCGGCCAACTGCTGCAACTGCGCCTGCAATGCCGACAAGCGTCCGTTGGCAGACCAGAGCAGGACGTCATTTTGCTGCTGATAAAAAGCCTGCAACAGCATTTGCGCTGGCGCGCTCACGTGCGCGGCCAGGCGCGGGCAATCGACCGGCAATTGAGTAAGCGCCAATTGCAACGGACTGTCGTGATCAGCCCGCTCGTTCTGGGCCGTCGCGACCAATGGCGCAGCGAGCAGGAAAAGGCTCACGTAACATGCGTACTTTTTGATCAACTGCTTTACTCCACTCCATGGCCGTCACGTAGACGGTCAACCTCTGCAGTCGGTGCGGCAAGCAATAAGGCCAGCGTATAAACAGGCCTGCCGGGGAAATGACAGGACGTCGGGAGCCAACAATAACAAGGGGACTCTCTACGCATGCTGACCTTTGTGCGCCGACTCTGTTTGGCAGCAACGACTCTGTGCGCGATTTGCAGTCCGGCGCTCGCTGCCAGTACCCACAACAATCAAGCGTTGTATAACAGCCTCGCGCACGCCGCTCCGGAACTCAATCCCCACGCGCTACAAAGTGCCCTGAACGCCATGCAATGCGCCATCAACAGTGGCGCCAGACACGCCGAACGCCTGGCCGTTATCGACTATTCGCAACCGTCCACGGCACGTCGTCTGTGGATTTTCGATCTGCGCAAAAAGTCCCTGGTACTACGCGACCTGGTCGCCCACGGGCAAAAATCCGGGGAAAATTTCGCGACGCAGTTCTCCAATCGCGTCGGTAGCTATCAGTCCAGCCTGGGGCTGTTTCGCACCCAGGAAAGCTATCAGGGCAGCCACGGCTACTCACTGCGCATGGACGGTCTGGAGCCGGGCTTCAATGACCGCGCACGTGATCGCGACATCGTGATTCACGCGGCCGACTACGTGAATCCCTTATGGAGTGAACGCCAGGGCCGCATCGGCCGCAGCCAGGGTTGCCCGGCAGTGCGGCCGCAAGTGGCGCGACAGGTGATCGATACACTCAAAGACGGCCAGTTCATGTTTTCCTGGTATCCCGACCAGCACTGGCTGAAATCCTCGGCCTACCTCAACTGCCGGCCACACCCGGTGACCGCCGCTCGCTGAGCGGGGCCGCCGGATAAGCTCACGGGGTAAGCTCACGGGATAATCCCCGCGGACTCAGCCCTTGGCCGCCATCGCAGTGACTTCCACGCGCATGCCTTCGACCGCCAGGGCGGCTACACCAACGGCGGCGCGAACCGGCCAGGGCTTGGCGAAGAAGCGCTGGTAGACCTCGTTGAAGGCGGCGCGGTCGGCCATGTCGGTGAGGTAGATGGTCAGATGCAGGACCCGGTCCATGGAACTGCCGGCACGCTCCAGCGCTACCTTGAGCGCCTGCAGAGTGCACTCGCTCTGCTCAACAATGCCGCCCAGTTCCAGGCTGCCGTCGACGCGGGTAGGGATCTGAGTGGAGACCAGCAGGCCGCCAAAACCGGCGACGTCAGAGGAGATGGATTCCAGGTCAGGGTCGGGGAGGAAGGTGAGGTCGTGGTTTGCCATGGGGGATCTCTTGCTTGAGGGGGTAAAGGGGCAGTCGTGTAGGCCGCGGCCAGTGTACAGCCCCATCGTCCGGGAGCAATCAATGGACGCAACCCTGTCCAATGAGTAGCTATGCTTGGTCTGTTGCCAGACGCTGGCAGCACCCTCGCGACAGGAGACGTTTGAGATGCAACTCATCACGTTGAACATCGATAAACCGGAAGCGACAAACTTCATTTTTGGTCAGGCGCACTTCATCAAGTCCGTCGAAGACATTCACGAAGCCCTGGTCAATGCCGTGCCAGGTATCACGTTTGGCGTGGCCTTTTGCGAAGCCTCCGGCAAATGCCTGGTGCGGTGGTCAGGCACCGACACCGCGATGATCGAACTGGCCCAAAAAAATGCGCAAGCCATTGCCGCCGGCCATAGCTTCATCATTTTTCTCGGCGACGGTTTCTATCCGCTGAACGTGTTGAACACCCTCAAAATGGTGCCAGAGGTGTGTCATATCTTTTGCGCAACTGCCAACCCGACCGAAGTGATTCTCGCTGAAACGGATCAGGGGCGAGCGATCCTTGGCGTGGTGGATGGCTTCTGTGCCAAGGGCATTGAAGGCGACGAAGACATCCGGTGGCGCAAGAACCTGTTACGACAGATCGGTTACAAGCAGTGAGTTGAAAACTTCAAACCGTTTTTTATGGATGAAGCGGCTTGCATCACTGCTCGGGGGCAACCACTCGAAACTTGATGTTGATCTCGTTGGAGATAACCCCGTAATCGGCCCATTCGCCCTCACCGATCTTGAAGTCGCCGCGTTTGAGAATGAACTCGCCATCGAATACGCCGATGGCGCTCTGCGGTTTCAAAGTGATTTGTGCACCGACCTCGCGGGTAATGCCCTTGAGCGTGAGCGTGCCAGTGACCTCGTAGCGATTGTTGCCGAGCGCCGTCACGCTGCTCGATACAAACTTTGCCTCCGGATAGGCCGCCGTGTTGAACCAGGCGGCCTTTTGCAACTCACTGTTGGCATCGCTGTTACCGGCATCGATGCTATCGAGCTGGATGGTCAGTGCGGCGCGGGCCGCCGAGGGGTTCGCCGAGTTGAAATCGATGGTGGCCTCGAACTTGCCGAACGTGCCGTACACCCTTGCCCCCATCTGGTTATAGGTGAAGCTGATCTGGCTGGCGCTCGCGTTCACACGCTTGTATTCGACGGCCTGGGCAGCTGCCGTGATACCGAATGCAAGGACTGCAGCCAAGATGACGGAGCGTGGAAATCGACGGGCCATGGGATTATCCGGTCAGTGGTCTGCTTCATGGTTTGAGATGCCGTGGGTCAGGCTGGCGCTTTAACGGCAGTATGCGCGTCAGCACGTCGTCGCGATCAATGAAGTGGTGCTTGAGCGCCGCGCACGTATGGACGATCACCAGCACCAGCAACGTGTAGTTGAGGACCTTGTGCACATCGCTGAGACGGTCGCCCAACAACGCATCCTTGGGCAGCAGGTCCGGCAGCGGCAAGACACCCAACCATGCCGTCTGAAAGCCTTTTGCCGAGCTCATCAGCCAGCCGCTGAGCGGAATCGCGAGCATCAGTGCGTACATCACCCCATGCGAAACATGGGATGCGAACCTCATCGCGGCCGGCACTGTCGGCGGCAAAGGTGGAACGGGATGGCTCAGGCGCCAGCCGAGCCGTATCAGCACCAGGAAAAACAAGGTCACCCCGGCCCACTTGTGCCATGAGTACAGCTTCAGCTTGGTCGGTGAAAGCGCAAGCTCAGGCATGTAGTAGCCGAGCGCGAAGGTGCCGATCAGCCCGAGGGCTATGAGCCAGTGCAGGCAAATCGCCGTGCGGGTGTAACGATCATTCATGAGCGCTCCGTATCGACTGACGACATGACCGGGTGAAAACCTCGCTGCCTGACTGCCGGTACATTGTTGATCTGGACCTGTGCTTGTGCAAATGCTTTGACGGCGGCTTGCCTGCGAAATCCCCTTTTGCCTCGCAGAACCCCTGGCGCCACAATTGTGGTTAAAATGCCGCCCCTTCACATTGCCGGCCCTGCCCGATGAACCCTGACGCCCTCGCCACCCTCCGCCACTCTTTACTGACGGCTCTGGCCGCTGTACCCGAAGAAACCCGCCGCGTGTTCCATGGCCGGGGCCGATGCTGGCCGGGGCTGGAACAACTGACCGTTGACTGGATGCAGGGCGTGGTACTGGTCTCGCTGTTCAAGGAACCTGACCCGGCGCAACTGGAGGCATTGAAGCAACTGCTGATGGAGATCACGCAATCGCCTGCGTGGGAAAAGTCCGCCGCGCATACGCTACTGCTGCAACACCGCTACCTGCCGCAAAGCACCACAGAGTGGTTGCTGGGGGAAACGATCGAGGAATGGACGATCACCGAGGGCGGACTGCGTTATCGCGTGGACCTGGGCAAGAAGCAGAACAGCGGCCTGTTTCTCGACATGCGCTACGGCCGTAATTGGGTGCGCGCCAATGCTTACGGCAAACGCGTCTTGAACCTGTTCGCCTATACCTGCGGGTTTTCAGTCGCCGCCATCGAGGGCGGCGCGGAGCATGTGGTCAACCTGGACATGTCCCGCGGGGCCCTGAGCCGCGGGCGCGACAATCATCGACTGAATGGACACGACGTGAGCAAGGTGAGCTTTCTCGGCCATGACCTGTTCAAGTCCTGGGGCAAGGTCATCAACAGTGGCCCTTACGACCTGGTGATCATCGACCCGCCCTCTTTCCAGAAAGGCAGCTTTCTACTGACCAAGGACTACCAGCGCGTATTACGCCGCCTGCCGGAACTGCTCAGCAGCCATGGCGTCGTACTGGCCTGCATGAATGACCCGGCCCTGGGCTCGGACTTTCTCATCGACGGCGTTACCCGCGAAGCCCCGAGCCTGCGTTTCGAACAACGCCTGGAAAACCCACCGGAATTTCCCGATATCGATGCCGAAAGCGGCCTGAAAGCGCTGGTGTTCAGACTGGCTGATTAGCCGCTACGGACCTTGTTGAACGCTGTGTCCATGAACAATTAGCATGGGCACATGCGTTCAGTCCGACCGCCAGAACCAGAATCCATGGGAATCTCGATGCGCAACCCAACGTTACCCACGCATTCATCTATTCTGTTTTCACATGGATAAAATCTTTCGCGTGCCCTCATTGCAGGCCCTTCAAGCATTTGCCGAAGTGGCTGAATCAAGCAACTTCACTGAAGCGGCAGCAACGTTATGCCTGACCCAAAGCGCGGTCAGCCGAAAAATTCAACAACTGGAGAATCACTACGGCGTAGCGCTTTTGGTTCGCAACAGTCGAAGCGTCACGCTGACCGCCGAGGGCAAGGAAGTCCTTGAAACCACGCTCAGGATGATCGGCGAATTGCAGGCCCTCGAAAAACGCCTGGCGCCCCGGGCCACACCCTTTCGCATACGCATCCACGTGTCGCTCGCCGTGCATTGGTTGCTGCCTCGGCTGACCGACTTTTATGCACGCAACCCCGACCTGGCCCTGTCGATAGAAACCGTCGCCACCGAACGCGTTGACCCCTCCGGAGAGTGCGATGCCTGCATCCTCTACCTGCAAACGCCGCCAGCCGATCAGGCCTACCACGTCCTGTTCGAAGAGTTTCTGGTACCCGTCTGCGCGCCGGCTTCAGTCAATGGAAAACCACCACCGGCAGCAGTGGACGAGCTCTGCGGGTACCCGCTGATCCATGGTTCAACGGGTCAACAGGAATGGACAGCCTGGTTGAAAGCACAAAACCTGGAACTGCCCAAAGACTGCAAACACATCACCTTCAATCTGGACGAACTGGCCCTTGATGCCGCCGCCCGAGGCCTGGGCATTGCCATGACCGACCGAACGCTCGCGCAAGAATTGATCAACCGCGGTGATTTGATCATTCCCTTCGGCCCCGCCTTGAAAACCTCTGGTGCCTACACCTTGTGGCTACAACCCACCAGCGCCCTGCATCCGGCCCGACCCGCCATATTGGAATGGTTTGCTCAGCAATCGGTGTCCTGACGCGCAAAAATCAGACAGGGATCGAAATCTGGAGGGTTGATTGCCCCCCAAAAGATCGCAGCCTGCGGCAGCTCCTACCCCGACCAGTCAAATCCGTACGAAAATCCGTAGGAGCTGCCGCAGGCTGCGATCCTGGCGATCCTGCATGCGCCGAAAGTCTCCGGTTTGCATCGAAGTGCGGTGCATTCTCTTAACTGACTGGCATCAGGCCGGGTAGCTTGCACCGCCGCCTACCCAAGTCGCTCCTGCACAAACGCCCTGGCTTTGGCCGTCATCTGGTCGAGATGCCGGTCACGCTGTTTTTCGGCATCGAGCATCGCCCTCTTCCCGTGTCTTTGCAGCAGATACGTATGGATCTGCCGCACTTCTGTCGAGCTGTAGATCGGCGCGGTATCCAGCACACCCATCAAGCCGTCAGTGCTGCGGTCACGAGTATTCATCAACACCTGCGGACCCCGCGCACCCAGCACCTGAAACCCCAGCGCTTCGAAACAGGCCACCTTGCCAACGGCGCATGTCAGCTCGCCATGCGGGTATCGACCGACCATCTCTTGCACCATCGCACGGGCGACGCCCCGGCGCCGATGGCTGGCGTGCACCGCCATATAGGCCACACCGCACGCCTCGGGATCGCCCTTGACCGGCAGATACAGCAAAAAGCCGATGACCTTCGAAGGATCCTCATCATCCATCGCTACGATCAATTCGACGGCAATCCCTTTAGACCCGCCGAGCGCTTGCAGATAGAGATGAACCTCGTAGCCGATTGCATATTGATACACGTTGAACAGGAGGTTGCTCGGCGCAATCGCCACCGTGCTGATATCGGTCAGATAGTCGACGACCATCTGGAGAATCTGGTCATTGATGTGCTCGGAGCACGGGGTTTCAAAATGGGTAATCGTGAACATCGAACTCATGCCTCCTTCGCCTTCACCGCCGCCAGCCATTCAGGATTCAACTGACTCTGCTCAGTCTCGATCCCCAGCGCTTCCATGCTCGCCTTGTGCTGATCGATCTCGCGAATCATTTGGCTGAGGCTGCTGGTGTTGCCGTCCAGCTGGTGCATTTGCGTGAGCCCCAGGTGATAAAAGCGCAGCAGCTTCATCGCGCTCGGGTCGCCGGCCTGCACCGCATCGGTGACTCGATGCATGACGTTGGTGACGCTCATCAGGCTACGCTTGAGTTGCCACCCGTACACTGCCGCCGCCATCCACGGCTGCGACCAGCATTTGATTTTCATCAGCGCCGCGCTAACGATGACGGCGGCAATGACACCGCCCAGGTTGAAGCGAAAGTTGTCGCCACCGGGTTCGCCGAACAGCATGACGGCCAGGCCGGACAGCGTCATCGCCAGCAGAATGAACGTCACGGCGATGATCACGGTGCTGCGGCGCGTCTGCTGTCGATAGGTTTCGGGGTTCCACGGCTTGATCTCGAACATCACGGCAGCGCTCTTTTGCTAAGTTGATTACAGGATTGCGCGGCATTATCGCCCGTAGTGCCCGGCACAGACACGTTTAATGAACAGGACGCCTCACCATGCGCGCTACTGACGAAGTTTGGCCGTTTACTGGATCAGGGTTTCAGCAAGGAAGTCTTCGACAACCTCAGAAATCTGCTGATGTGTGCCCTGCTGCTGGCCGCGGGCACCGACGCACTTCACACCGTGTCGCCGCTGTTTCTCGGCCTGTTTGGCTACTGGATCGCGGGCTGGGGCCTGATTGCACTGGCGGTCATACTGATGCTGCTGAACATGTGCGATGGCCTGAGAAAACTTGCCAAAACACGCTACCACCTGAGCCTGCAAATAGTGCTTTGCCTGCTTTATGTGGTGATGGCGTTCAGGATTGTAGAGATTGTCTGGAACTTCAGAGCGACCTGAATCAATAGAAACGCAACGCCCCCCGAATCGAGGCGTCTACCCGATCAATGTCGATACCGTCTTGAACCTCACCGCACAAGTTAAATGACCCGTCCTATAAGGCTAAAGCTAAAGAAATTGGAACGACAGTGAAGCGCCCAATCGACTAAGTTCAACTAGAGTCGAGGGCGGTAAGAAACCACCCTCTTGTTCATCTGAGCGCTTGAGGCAGCACCATATCGATCTCAAAAAACTCCGATTTAATCTGGTCTCTAACCTCACGGATATGGTTGACGCCAGCGGGTCCGCCGAACAGCATCACGGCCCGACGTGAGGCCCCCGTAAACGCTCTGCATCAGTTATTTATACTCAAATGCCAGCTTAATAATATTTTACCGATACCGGGGTGATCCCTAGTCTTGAGCCCAAGAAATGGCAGGTCGTAACCGACCCTAATCCAACTTCGAAGGGCATAGAGATGACCATTGAAAAAATAAAAACAGACACGCTGATTGTCGGCGCCGGTCAGGCGGGGTGGCCATGAGTGAACACCTGAGCAAACTCGGGGTGCCGCACCTGGTGCTGGAGCGCAATCGTATCGCCGAGCGCTGGCGCACCGGACGCTGGGATTCGTTGGTGGCCAATGGTCCGGTCTGGCACGACCGTTTCCCCGGTCTTGAATTCGACGATCTCAGCCCTGATGGCTTTGCCCCGAAAGAGCGGGTAGCCGACTACTTCGAAGCCTATGCCAAGAAATTCAACGCCCCCATCCGCACCGGTGTGGACGTGAAGAAAGTTGAACGCAATGTGGGCCGCCCGGGTTTCACCATTGAAACCTCTGAAGGCGTGATCGAGGCCAACCGCGTGGTGGCCGCCACCGGGCCTTTCCAGCGTCCGGTCATCCCGCCGATTGCTCCAAAAGACCAGCCGTTCCTGCAGATTCACTCGGCCGACTACCGCAATCCGGCGCAACTGCCCGAGGGCGCTGTTCTGGTCGTCGGCGCCGGGTCGTCGGGGGTGCAGATCGCCGATGAATTGCAGCGTGCCGGCAAGCAGGTTTACCTCTCGGTTGGCGCGCACGATCGCCCTCCTCGCGCCTATCGCGGTCGTGATTTCTGCTGGTGGCTGGGCGTGCTCGGCGAATGGGATCAAGCGGCCATGAAGCCAGGCCGCGAACACGTCACCATCGCCGTGAGCGGTGCGCATGGCGGCCGTACGGTGGACTTCCGCGGGCTTGCCCATCGCGGGATGACACTGGTGGGGCTGACGCAATCGTTCAAGGGCGCCGTGGCGACCTTCCAACCGAATCTTGCCGACAACCTGGCGCGCGGCGATGAGAACTATCTGGCCCTGCTCAATGCGGCTGACGCCTATATCGAGCGCAATGGCCTGGACCTGCCGGAAGAACCTGAAGCCCGCCATACCTTCGCGGATCCGGAGTGTGTGACCCATCCGATTCTTGAGCTCGACCTGGCCAAGGCCGGCGTGACCTCGATCATCTGGGCCACCGGGTTTGCCACCGATTACAGCTGGCTGAAGGTCGACGCCTTCGACGACAACGGTAAACCGCAGCACCAGCGCGGCGTTTCGAGCGAGCCTGGTGTGTATTTCCTCGGCCTGCCGTGGCAGTCGCGTCGCGGCTCGTCGTTCATTTGGGGTGTTTGGCACGACGCCAAATATGTGGCCGACCACATCGCCATCCAGCGTTCGTACCTCGACTACCGGGATACCGCGCAACGCCAGGCTGAAACCGTCCCGGCCGCCCATAAGACACCCGTCAGCGCTTGATACCCAAGCCGGCGCTTGAACAGCGCCGGGCCGATTTTTCAGGAGTTTGAAATGTCCACGCCAACCCATACCCGTATTCGCATGTTCAACACCAAAGAAACCTACCCGAACCAGAGCCTGGACAATGACCTGTGTCAGGCAGTCCGGGCCGGCAACACCGTTTATGTTCGCGGTCAGGTCGGCACCGATTTTGAAGGCAACCTGGTGGGTCTGGGTGACGCTCGCGCGCAAACCGAGCAAGCCATGCGCAACGTCAAACAATTGCTGGAAGAAGCCGGCAGCGACCTCAGCCACATCGTGAAAACCACCACCTACCTGATCGATCCGCGGTATCGCGAGCCGGTCTATCAGGAAGTCGGCAAGTGGCTCAAAGGGGTGTTTCCGATCTCCACCGGCCTGGTGGTCTCGGCACTGGGGCAGCCGCAGTGGCTGATGGAAATTGATGTGATTGCGGTCATACCAGAATAAACAGCCCGAATAAACAAGGAGCCAAGACATGACCTTTTCCATCGCCGCCCGTTGCCCCGAAACCGGTCAGTTCGGCATTGCGATCAGTTCATCGAGCATCGCCGTCGGCGCACGTTGCCCATGGCTGCTGCCAGGTGTGGGTGCCGTCTCGACGCAAAACATCACCTTGCCGTCACTCGGCCCGGAAGTCCTCGCCCTCATGGAACAAGGCCTTGCGCCCGTCGAGGCATTCGACAAGGTGTTGACTCGCAACGGCTATAGCCAGTATCGACAGATCACCGCGATTGACCACCTCGGCCAAACCGCACACTTCAGCGGTGCACAAACCCTGGGCACCCATAACGCCGTGTCGGGCGAGCAATGCGTGGCCGCCGGCAACATGCTGGCGGGCCGTGCAGTAATCGAGGCCATGGTCAAAGCGTTCGAACAGGGCGAAGGTCAACTGGCCGACCGCTTGCTCGCGGCGCTGAAAGCGGCTGTGGCGGCGGGCGGCGAAGCCGGGCCCGTGCACTCTGCGGCGGTTGTCGTGGTCGGCGAATTGACCTGGCCGATTATCAACCTGCGGGTTGATTGGGCCGATCACGATCCGATCGGTCAATTGGAAACGTTGTGGGACGCCTATCGGCCACAGGTTCAGGATTACATCGACCGCGCCCTGGCGCCCGACAAGTCGCCTGGCTACGGTGTCGCTGGAGACGACCGATGAGCAACAGTGTCGATTTGCTCGAGCAACTGGTAGCGTTTGACACCACGAGCCGCGAATCAAACCTGCACCTCATCGAGTTCGTCGGCGACTACCTCGCACACTTCGGTGTGCCGTGCGAACGGGTCTACAACGAGCAGCGCAACAAGGCCAACCTGTTCGCGACCATCGGCCCGGCGGATCGGCCGGGTATCGTGCTGTCGGGGCACACCGATGTGGTGCCCGTCGACGGCCAACCGTGGAGCGTTACGCCGTTCCAGCTCACCGAGCGCGACGGCAAGCTCTACGGTCGCGGCACTGCGGACATGAAAGGCTACATCGCCTGTGTCCTCGCCCTGGTCCCGTCTCTGGTAAAAGCCCCGCTACGGCTGCCGGTGCATATCGCGCTGTCCTACGATGAGGAAGTCGGCTGCCTTGGGGTCCGCTCGCTGCTTAAAGCCCTCGAACAGCGACCGGTCAAACCGATGCTCTGCATCATTGGCGAACCAACCGAGCTCAAACCGGTGCTGGGTCACAAGGGCAAACTGGCGATGCGTTGCGACATTCACGGTGAAGCCTGCCACTCGGCGTACGCCCCACTCGGGGTCAACGCGATTGAATACGCCGCCGAACTGATCGGTGAACTGGGCCGGATCGGCAACCGGCTCAAAGCGCCAGAGCATCACGACGCCCGCTTCGATCCGCCGTTCAGCACGGTGCAAACCGGCGTCATATCCGGTGGCAAGGCCTTGAACATCGTCCCGGCCGATTGCCGCTTCGACTTTGAAATCCGCGCCCTGCCCTCACACGATCCAAGCGTGGTGGCGCAGGAACTGAAGACCTACGCCGAGCAGCAGGTATTGCCCCGCATGCGCGCCGTGAGCGATCAGAGCGACATCCGCTTCAGTGAGTTGTCGGCGTATCCCGGTTTGGCGACCGATGCGCACAGCGAAGCCGCTGAGTTGATCGCGGCATTTTCCGGCTCTCGGGAGTTCGGTACGGTAGCGTTCGGCACCGAGGGCGGGCTGTTTGACGCGGCGGGTATTTCAACAGTGGTCTGTGGCCCCGGCAGCATGGATCAGGGCCATAAACCGGACGAGTTTGTCAGCCTCGAACAATTGAAGGGCTGCGACGCCATGCTGCAACGAATGCTGTCATCGATCTGCTGAGTCGCGATGATTGGCCCGACGCTCAGGTATGCAGTCGGGCCAGTTCTTCCTGGCAATAATCCACGAACAGCTGCACCGGCTTGGTCAGTTGCGTCCGACGCAACCACGCCGCGGATAAACCCGAGCCCGTCACCGTTTCAGCCAGCGGCACACACACGACTTTTTGCCCGTCATAGGTGTATTCCGAAAACGGCTTGGTCACCAGAATCGAAAAACCAAAACCGCGCCCCACCATCCCGCGCACCATCTCAATCGAAGGCGAGCTGAACACAATGTGCGGCGTCAGCCCGAGCGCTTCAAAAATGCTCACGAAGTAGGTCCGGCTCGGCACCACGTCCAGCAAAATCATCGGCTCCAGCACCAGCTCCTGCAGCGACACTTTCGCCTGTTGCGCAAAACGGTGGTCCGCCGGCAGCAAGGCATAGGGCTGCCGGGGCGGCATCAGCGGTACCGTCTCAATCGTGCTGTCCAGATCGTGTTCGAACAGTATCGCCAGATCAATACTGCCGGCGGTCAGCGCCTGCACCAACTCCTGTTGCTCGCCATCGCGAATACGGATCTCCACACCCGGCCAGCGCTCTTTGAAACCGGCGATCAACCGTGGCAGGTACAGTGGCGCCACCGTTTCAAAACAACCAATATCGACCTGCCCTGCCACCATGTCATTGTCCGCCAGCGCATTCTGCTCAAACTCGCGAGCCACCCGCAGCAGCTCAAGCGCTTTGCGGTAAAAACGCGACCCGCTCGGCGTCAGTGAAACACCCTGCGCGTGATGCCGAATAAACAGCTGAACGCCAAAGCTGTCTTCCAGGTGTTTGATGGCGGTCGAAACCGACGGTTGGGCGATATAGAGCTTGCGAGAGGCTTCAGCCACACTGCCGCAATCGGCGGTGGTGACAAAATACCTGAGCTGTCGCAGGTTGTAAGCGGCCATGCGGACCTCCAGAAAATAGCGGATCGAGCCCCAACACCAACGGGTGTTTTCTGGACGCACGATCAAGACTGAACATACCGGAGGAGGAAAAACCGCGGGCATCTATTTTTTAAGGTTTGAAGCAACAAACTTACTCATTTATCTGTCCCAATGCATTGCACATGATCACTCCAACAAGAAAAGCGTCGCTCGCGCGGCGCTCACTGAAGTACGTCCACGTACTCACTTTGCCTTGGAGTCCGTCATGGTCACCGCCACAACACCCAGCGCCCCGCTTATCGAAAAACACACGATTGGATACGTGCCACCCGAAGAGTAAAAATCCCGAACGGTGTTGCGGTTTTTTTCTGCTCTTTTTGGCTGGGTGTTCAATAGAATGTTCAGGTTGAAAGCCCAGACACTGTCGCGTCATACAGTGCCACGAGAACCCTTATGAACACCCATTTTGAGAGAGCAGCATGATCGAGGTCACCGAGGTTTCCATTGCCCAACTACGGGCTGCGCTCGAATCGGGCCAGACGACGGCGGTTGAACTGGTGCAGGCCTATCTCGCCCGAATCGATGCCTACGACGGCCCCGACACGCCCACCGCCCTTAACGCGGTGGTGGTGCGAAACCCTGAGGCGCTGAACGAGGCGCAGGCGTCCGATGCCCGTCGGGCCAAAGGCGAGACGCTGGGGCCGCTCGACGGCATTCCCTACACGGCCAAGGACAGTTATCTGGTGAAGGGGCTGACCGCCGCTTCCGGAAGTCCCGCCTTCGCCAACCTGATGGCCTGTCGCGATGCGTTCACCATCGAACGGCTGCGCGCCGCCGGCGCCATCTGCCTGGGCAAGACCAACATGCCGCCCATGGCCAACGGCGGTATGCAGCGCGGGGTCTACGGCCGTGCAGAAAGCCCGTACAACGCTGACTACCTCACCGCCCCTTTCGCCTCCGGCTCATCGAACGGCGCCGGTACCGCCACCGCCGCCAGTTTCGCGGCTTTCGGCCTGGCAGAAGAAACCTGGTCGAGCGGACGCGGCCCTGCCTCGAACAATGGGCTGTGCGCCTACACGCCGTCACGCGGGGTGATCTCGGTGCGCGGCAACTGGCCGTTGACGCCGACGATGGACGTTGTCGTGCCGTTTGCCAGAACCATGGCCGACCTGCTCGAAGTGCTCGACGTGGTAGTGGCCGAGGATCCCGACACACGCGGCGATTTGTGGCGGATGCAACCCTGGGTGCCGATCCCGAGCGTCGCTTCGGTGCGTCCCTCCTCCTATTTGGCGCTTGCCGCGAATCCCGATGCACTCGCCGGAAAGCGCTTCGGCATTCCCCGGATGTACATCAACGCCGACCCCGAAGCGGGCACGTCTGAAGCGCCAGGTATCGGTGGCCCGACGGGGCAACGAATCAACACCCGTGCCTCGGTGATCGGGCTCTGGGAGCAGGCTCGCCAGGCACTCGAAGCCGCTGGCGCCGACGTGATCGACGTCGACTTCCCGCTGGTCTCTCATTGCGAAGGTGATCGTCCCGGTGCGCCGACCGTGTTCAATCGCGGCATCGTCTCCAAAGAGTTCCTCCACCATGAACTGTGGGACCTGACAGCGTGGGCGTTCGATGACTTCCTGCAGGCCAACGGCGATCCGAAGTTGAATCGTCTGGTCGACGTCGACGGACCGCTGATCTTCCCGCACGACCCGGGAACCCTGCCGAACCGCGAAGGCGACCTTGCCGCGGGCATGGACGAGTATGTGCGAATGGCCGAGCGCGGCATTACCCCGTGGGACCAGATCACCACCGTGCCCGACGGACTGCGAGGGCTTGAACAGACCCGTAAAATCGACCTTGAAGACTGGATGGACCGGCTCGGCCTCGATGCCGTGCTATTCCCGACCGTCGCCGACGTCGGCCCGGCGAATGCCGATGTCGACCCGACGTCTGCAGACATCGCCTGGAGCAACGGCATCTGGGTCGCCAACGGCAACCTCGCCATCCGCCACCTCGGCGTGCCCACCGTCACCGTACCGATGGGCGTCATGCCGGACATCGGCATGCCCGTCGGGCTGACCTTTGCCGGTCGTGCGTATGACGATTCGACGTTGCTGCGACTGGCTTCGGCGTTTGAGGCGACCGGGACGAAGCGGATGATTCCGCCGCGGACTCCGGCGTTGCGCAAGTAGGAAATACCGGGACAGAAATACCGGGAAAGACCACGATTTCAAAAACCGTTGAAATCGTGGTCTTTCCTCAAATCCATTTTTACCAAGGGGATGAATTCAGTTGGCTCACTACGAACGCAGTCTGCCAATCGCCCGCCGATACTTTTCAATTCGCTCCAGATCTTCCCAGGACGGCTGTGCAATTCGGGACAGGTCGCTGTTCTCTTCAAGGTCAGCCAGCTTGACCACCCGGCCTATCGGGTTCTGCGCCGCTCGTTCGACGAACAGTTCGTAGGACTCTCCCGGCAGCTTGGTGACCGACTCAATGGCCGCCAGCACCGTTTCACTGAAGCCTTCTTTACGCAGATCATCGAGGCTGATGCCTGAGTCCTCGACCACGTCATGCAGAACCGCCACGATCCGTTCTTCCAGCGTACTGACCTTCAGCATCACTTTCAGCGGGTGCAGGATGTACGGCGAACCGCCCTTGTCGACCTGCCCTTCATGAGCGCCAGCAGCGATAGCGATGGCACGTTCCAGTGTTTGAGTCATCTCGGTTTTCCCTGGCTTGAAAGCCGTAGCGGTTGGTCACGTTGATGTCGAGCTTGAGCCAACCCGCGACGGACTTCCACTGAACGATAGAACGTTGCAATCCGTCCCAAATCCAAGCACCCACCCGATCGACGTAGGAGCTGCCGCAGGCTGCGATCTTTTGATCTTCAGCTCCGAAACTCTTGTAGGAATCCACCCACCGTGGCGAGGGAGCTTGCTCCCGCTGGGTTGCGAAGCAGCCCCAAGCCCTACCTCCCAATTTCCTCAGACACTCCGCAGCGCCCGATTTACGGCAAATACACCGCTGAACATGGACAAACCACCTCGCCACAATGACCGCGCAGCGTCCTACACCCCGGTTGCAGTCACTAAAGTCGACGCCTAAAGTTGGTCTGTCGCTGACATTCGTTGGCGATAGGGTTTCGCAGCCCTTAAGATTGACACCTTGTTCCGTCAGGCTCGGCCGGCTCCCGGCTGCGTATCGTTTTATGGCGGTTGTGCGTGGGAGACCTTCGGGTCTGCCGGGTCTTGGTGTTAATCCTCCGGTCTGCGAACCCGCGTACAGCTGCCACCCAATTTGTTTCGCAGCAGACAAGGTGGCAATTCTTCTTTTGTGAGGATTAACACCATGACAACTCAACACCCGCCCCACCGCTTCACCCCCATGTCCCAATTCGCCACCGACTCCCCCGTCCTGCACATCGACAACGACGCCCCACTCCGCGAACTCCACAACTGCGTCAGCGAACGCCTCAACGCCGTCCTCAAATACCTCAACCTCATGGCCTGCACCAGCCTCCCCGACTACGCCGAAAACGACATCAACACCGTCACCAACATTGCTCGGATCATGGTCCAGGATATTGCTGATGTGTTTGGGGTGATTGAGCAGCGTGGGTTTGATACGCCCAAGGGGTTGTGAGCACATTTCAGTCGTAAAAAACCCGCATTGCTGCGGGTTTTGTTGCCTGCTCGTATTGCGTCCTTCTTCGCTTTTTTTTGCGACCTGCGGGCCGGGATCAATTATTTGCGAGCAAAAGGTGACAGATCTATTTGATGAAGAACACTTTACTGAATAAGTACTTTCCCTATGTGCATGTAGGTATCTTCAGCCCCAACCTTCTTGATTTGCTGTACGAAAAATCTGAATTTCCTCAGACTCTGAATCACAGAAGCAAAAACCCAAATCCTCCCGATAGAGCACCTGTTACGCTCGAAATATAGCGATCAGCTGACTAAAGGGAGTGGCACGTATGGCTAATCACGGTTACATGAGCATTACCGGTAAACGCCAAGGTTTGATTTCCGCCGGTTGCTCCGGATTGAACTCAATCGGCAACAAATGTCAGATTGATCACGAGGACGAAATCATGATTTTGGCTTACTCGCACAACATGATTACGGGTAATGACGGTGGAGTTTCGGGCGGGCGCGGCAAGCACCTGCCTATCATGATTACCAAGAACATCGATAAATCGTCACCGTTGCTGGCAAGTGCACTTCATGAGCGCGAAGAGGTGGAGTGCACTATCCACTTCTATCGAACATCCCCGGCGGGCGGCCAGGATAAATATTATTCAATACGACTCACGGGGGCGAAAGTTTCGCATATCACCCTTCAAGTACCTCACTCCATACATATGAACGATGCACAGCCACAAGAGTTAGTATCCATTCGTTATCGCGACATCAGTTGGACGCATATTCAGGCCGGTACGTGTGCTTATAGCACTTGGGGAAACGAGGATGAGTGATGACACCTGTGACATTCACGACGTGACTAAAGCTGCGTCCGATCTTGTTGCGTTCGGGTGTTCTATCGGCGCTACGCAACTGTACGATAGTTTTTTGCAGCTTCAATTCAGCTCGATTGTTTCATCCTATGCTAACGAGATTATCCAAGCGGTTGATGAAGGTTTGATCAGTGCGCAGCGAGGTATCCAAGAGATCAGAGAAGAGTATGCCGAGTTATCATCCAAGGCGTTATTTTATGCTCAAAATGGCATCGGCGTCTTGGCGGGCGCCATGCAAGTTCAATCTGGCGCCTCGAAAATCGGAAACACAAGAGGCCTACAAGCCCCTCTGGGCCTGCTTTATTCCGCCCATGGCGTCAATAACATCTATGAAAGCTTAGGAAATATCTACAACGGCCCAGGCACACCTGCCGTTGTAGGCCCCTTTCGAAAGCTGTATCAAAATTTAGCCAACGACACTCACACTGGAAACATTACTTATTACACTGTCGACTTAAGCCTATCTGCTTTTGGCCTGTTAAACTCAGTACGTAAAACTGACTCGGTAGAGCTTTTCAATCGAGACGCAATCAATTATGAGCGCGCTTACAAGCAAATGGGGAAACTGGCATTGGCTTTTGAAGCCTTGATAGACGCGATAACTATCAACAGCATAGCGGAAGAAAACAATTTTAGAAAAAACCACATTACTCGCTAAATCAATGCTTACGATTCAACTTCTTCACATACATAGACAAGCCAATAAAAATTATAAAAAAGACAAGCCCATTGACAATTATGGAACACAACCCCGTCAAAGACACCACATCACCTATCATTTGGATAACAATCGCAGCGCAGAGCAAAGAGCTGATAAAAACGCCAAAGTACAACGCTGCAACTGATTGCTTTTCAAACTCTACAGGACGACCAAGCGTTACAGCTATGATGCTTGGAGTATAATAAAAAAAATGCACGACTACCAAGATAAGAAACACAACCCCAAGCACAAACTTATAATACACCCCCTCCAAAGATATTAATCTTTCTATTAAACTCACAAGAAATACCGCATAAAAAGCACTGACAACAACAGACAACGAATCCGACATCAAGACAACAAAGAGTTTTCGCAAACGCATAAGCCACTATGACTCCCGCACCATATTTTCAGAAAAATTCGTAGTCAACCATAACCTCATTTAACATAGTGGATCAACCGACCCGCCGCGACCAAAACCATTACCAGAAACCACTTACAACTACTACCAACTTCGTCTTACGTACTTTTCCCAAAATTCGCACCACAACACGATCTAAATCCGTGTGTGAAAGGAATTCCAAAGGAGATCTAATAAAAAATAATTTCTAAAATAGAAAAATTTTATCCAAAAAAACCGATACCTGTACAGGTATCGGTTTTTTTATCAACCAAAGCTGATCAAGCCAAGGTCACAGCCAAATCACGCCAACATCAAAAATTCGCCGGCGTATTCGCACTGATAATCACCGCCTCATCCGCCCCAATATTCCGAAACCGATGCGGCAGCGTCGTCGGAAAGTAATACCCATCCCCGGCATTCAGCTCACTAATCTGCCCATCCACGGTCAACTCAACCGTCCCCCGCGTAACGAAGCAAAAGGTGACAGATCTGAATGGCACTTACTTAGCAGCTAACCACTTGAGCTGAAAGCAAAAAATGAAGAAGGGCTGGTCTTGGTCTACGGTGATAGTTGCGAACACACACCAAAAACCAAGGACACAGCCCTCATGGATCGTAGACGCCAAATTCTCCAGCATCAACAGCAACGTTTTCGCCGCCATGCTTCGAACTGTGATGCCTATGCTTTTTTCAACCTCCTCACGGCTCCCGAGCTGCTACAGCGCGTCGAGTCAGCACTGCCAGAGCATCGAGAGCGCCTGTTTCCACCAACCGAAACCCTTTCGATGTTTCTGGCTCAAGCGATGAGTGCCGATCGCTCCTGTCAGAACGCCGTCAACGATTTCTCCATCAAGCGATCCTGTAGCGGCATGAAACCCAACAGCACTCGCACGGGCGCCTTCTGTAAAGCCAGACAACGCTTACCGGTGGAAATGGTATCCACGCTGGTTCGGCATACCGGTTCGTCTATCAGTGATCAGGCACCGTCCTCGTGGCGCTGGATGGGGCGACCCGTACGCCTTGTCGACGGGACAACGGTTTCGATGCCCGATACGACTGCCAATCAAGGTGCCTATCCGCAGTCACGCGGCCAGAAAGTCGGTCTTGGTTTTCCGTTGTGTCGAGTGGTCGGCATCGTTTGCCTCTCCAGCGGTGCCGTTTTAGATGCCGCCCTTGGACGTTTCCGAGGCAAGGGCGGCGATGAGCAGACGCTGCTCAGATCAATGCTCGATACGCTGAAAACAGGCGACATTTTGTTGGGCGACGCTTATTACGCTACCTATTTCCTGCTGTGCGAGTTGCAACGAAGAGGTATCGATGGCGTGTTCGAACAATATGGCGCTCGACGGCGCAGCACGGACTTTCGCCTGGGGCAAAGTCTCGGCTCGGAAGACCATCTGATCGAGTTGAAAAGGCCCGAAAGAAGACCCCCCTGGATGAGTCAAACGCAATACGAACAGGCGCCTGAAAGACTGACAGTGCGGGAGCTGAAGGCTGGCGGAAAGACGTTGGTGACCACGTTGCAGTGTCCACAACAAACACCCAAGTCAGCCCTCAAGTCACTGTACAAAGGGCGTTGGCATGTCGAACTGGATCTGCGCAATCTCAAGGCTACGCTGGGGCTGGGAAAGTTGAGCTGTAAAACTCCGGGCATGGCTGTCAAGGAGTTATGGGTCTATCTGTTGGCACACAATCTGATCCGTATGCTCATGGCACAATCGGCTCTGTTAGCAGACTGCTTACCTCGCGAACTGAGCTTCAAACACAGCCTTCAGCTATGGTTGGCGCTGCGACAATATGGCAGCCCTGAAGAAGAGGATGGCCTATCAAATTTACTGACGCTGATCGCTCAAAGGCGCGTTGGAAACCGACCTGGTCGTATCGAGCCGCGAGCCATAAAACGAAGACCTCAAGCCTACCCCTTGCTGACCAAACCACGTCGGTCAGCAAGGGCGGATGTTAGGAAGAGTGGGCATGCCAAACATGTTAAGTAAGTGCCATTCGTGACAGATCTATTTGATGAAGAACACTTTACTTAATAAGTACTTCCCCTATGTTCATGTAGGTATCTTCAGCCCCAACCTTCTTGATTTGCTGTACGAAAAATCTGAATTTCCTCAGACTCTGAATCACAGAAGCAAAAACCCAAATCCTCCCGATAGAGCACCTGTTACGCTCGAAATATAGCGACCAGCTGACTAAAGGGAGTGGCACGTATGGCTAGTCATGGTTACATGAGCATCACCGGTAAACGACAAGGTTTGATTTCCGCCGGCTGCTCCGGATTGAATTCAATCGGCAACAAATGTCAGATTGATCATGAGGACGAAATCATGATTTTGGCTTACTCGCACAACATGATTACGGGTAATGACAGTGGAATTTCGAGCGGGCGCGGCAAGCACCTGCCTATCATGATTACCAAGAACATCGATAAATCGTCACCGTTGCTGGCAAGTGCACTTCATGAGCGCGAAGAGGTGGAGTGCACTATCCACTTTTATCGAACATCCCCGGCGGGCGGCCAGGATAAATATTATTCAATACGACTCACGGGAGCGAAAATTGCGCATATCACCCTTCAAGTACCTCATTCCATACATATGAACGATGCACAGCCACAAGAGTTGGTATCCATTCGTTATCGCGACATCAGTTGGACGCACATTCAGGCGGGTACGTGTGCTTACAGCACTTGGGGAAACGAGGATGAGTGATGACACCTGTGATATTCACGACGTGACTAAAGCTGCGTCCGACCTTGTTGCGTTCGGGTGCTCTATCGGTGCTACGCAACTGTACGATAGTTTTTTGCAGCTTCAATTCAGTTCGATTGTTTCATCTTATGCAAACGAGATTATCCAAGCTGTTGATGAAGGCATCATCAGCGCTTGGCAGGGGATACAAGAAATCAGAGAGGAATACGCTGAGTTATCGTCCAAGGCGCTTTTTTATGTTCAAAACGGCGCAGGGATGCTGGCGGGGGCCATGCAGATGGAGGCTGGCGCCACCGTTTTAGGGAGCACAAGAGGTTTGGCCGTAATACCTGGATTACCTTTAATCGCGCATGGATTCAATAACATCTATGAAGGCGCAGGCAATATCTACAATGGCCCTGGCGCACCCGGGGTGGTTGGACCTGTTCGAAAGCTTTATCAGAACCGGCTTGGAAGCATTTACGAGGGTAATATGGCCTACTACTCCGTGGACGTGTACTTATCTATAAACGGTTTATCAAAGCTTGTTCGAAAGCCCGATTCGATACAGTTATTCAACCACGACCCTATCAACTATGAAATGGCCTACAAACAAATGGGGAGGCTCACTTTAGCTTTCGAAGCATTAGTCGACGCCATCACAATCAAAACAATGATAAACGAGAACAACATAACAATTGAAAACAAGAAACCATGAGCGCGAAAAATCCAATCATCACCTACGCCGTGACCGCCCAGTATAAAAACTCAAGAAAACCAGAATTAACGTAAAAACAAGAAACACAACTGCTACACCCAACAAATAAGGCGCACCATCTAAAAACTCAATCTTCTTGACCTGAGGCATAAAAATTATGGTCCCAGTCACAGCTCCAATGACAATACCAACCCAAGAACCACGCAAACTAATATACTTTTCATCCATCATCCCGCCAAGCCACACATTACGCAGCCTAGGGATATAAAAACGCAACCCAAAGAAACTAATAGCCACATACGTGGCAATGTAGGCAGCTCGCAAATAACCACCCTCCAAGGGTATCACCTGCCTTACTCCACCAACAATTATTACGGTATAAAACCCGGCAGAACCCAAGATAAGAGAGCACACCCAAATATAATAGCGAGCATTTCTAAAATTCATAAATACATGATCCATCACGGCTACAATATTTGAAAACATTATAGCCATGCATCAGATCGTTGGAAGCACTGAAACATCTGCTTAATTAAAAATTCGCCGGCGTATTCGCACTAATAATCTCCGCCTCATCCTGCCCAATATTCCGAAACCGATGCGTCAGCGTCGTCGGAAAGTAATACCCAGCCCCAGCATTCAGCTCACTAATCTGTTTAGGACTGAGATAAATACCAGAGGGGGTGTGAGGTAAACCCGAGATACTCCGGGACATGGTGGTCCATAGTGAGCGGAGTTCTGTAATAGAGTTGCAACCAGTGCAATTTGAAAAGACCCCGATCAATCGTCCTTGACCGGGGCTCAGCATACCTCTGACGAGGCGTCGTTGTCCTGCCCCTTACTCCTCATCTGGGACAAAGAGGTCTCGCTGATTGCGAGCGATGATAGCCAGGCGCATACGTTTAACCACTCGATAAACCTGCTGAACGGAAACGCCATGTTTGGTCGCAACCTCGTGGTGGTTGCGACCGGTGAAGTCGTCGTAGATTTTCTGGTGCAGCCTGGAGGCCTGAATGCAGACCCCCTTGGGAACGTACACAACCTGACCGCCCCACAGATGTGCAAACAGCGTGGTAATTTCCACGCTGGTCGCTTCAGCCAGATCGGCACTGACGCCGAGGCTCTCCTGAATGACCTTGGCCATCGGCTCGATGGTCTCGCTTAAAAGGTCAGTGCCTCGAATTGTGCTCATGATTGGACTCTCCCCATCCACTGTTTCAGGTTTTCAATCACCCGACTGGCCTGGGCGGTAGTAAGCCACTGCAGCGCGGAGACTTTGGTCATGCTCGATACGAACTTGGCCAAGGCCTCCTCGGATGGATCACGTACTGCGCCCAGGTCATGCAAGGACAGCCACAGCGACCGGATTTTTTTGGATTGTACGTCATCAGCCAGCGGTCTTTTTTGAGCTTTGTTAGGACGTACTTTGAAGCCTAGCAGTTTGAGCTGTTCCAAAACCTTGAGCAGGTTGGCAAGGCTCAAATCAGCTGTAGAGGTCGCACCACCCAAACCCTTCATGCCAGACAGCATCAGGCGATAGGTGTCGTCATCCATGCCCAGCTCACGCCGAGCAACGTGGATCAGCTTGATATAGCGCAGCCGGTTTGGGTTGGACGGCGCGCTGATCACTGAGCACCTCCAGTGTACAAAACGTCAAATCCACTTATGCCCAATTCATACGCTCCATCAGGTCCACTGCAGCCTGCTCAGGATCTTCAAAGTCACCATAGGAGAGCTTGCGAATGAAGTCCTCCAGCTCACACTTTGCGTCCAATGCATGACCACGATGCCAAGCCGCGACACGAAGTCCGCCGATCTCCTGAGGAATGGTATTACCCATGCCTTCCACCACCAGGGTGTCGTATTGATTTTCGGTGCTCATATCAAACCCCCATTGTCAGCAACGCACGCGGCTGATGACTCACCGCCTGGTGCAGCTGAGCGGACTTGCCCGCTTCATAGCCAGCATCGGCAGCACGTTCGTCACGTACTTTGAGCTTGCGGCGTTTAAGGTCCGCGCTCTCAAGGTCGGGGTAGTGCTTTTGCATGTAAGCCTCTACGGCCTCGGCAATGTTGTCTTCAACACCAGCAAAGGACTCGACTTTGCGGCTTACCGCATCAAGCCAGCCATTGGCGAAAGCGTCACCTCGGGCGACCTTGGTCGAGCGCTTGCAACGCTTCTGCGTGTCCAGGTACTCGCGGCGAGCCTTCTGCAGCTGGCGCACCAGCACCTGGTAGGCATATCCAGCTAACTCTGGAGCGGCTGAGCAACCGACAAAAATGAAACGAGCAGCACTGTATAGGCGATTGGAAATAATGATTCGCGTGCCAAACGCGTCGGCACATACCTGCGCAAGGCGGACACGCCAAACCGGGGGCATGCCTTCCGAACCTGCAAGGATTGGATGCTCGCTAGCCATGCTGGCCAGCACGTCACCGACTTCCAGGTTGTACAATTCCATGAGGTTTTGTGCCTGGCGTAGCGCGATTTCGGCTTCATGCGGATTGCTGGTTTTGGACTTGGCCATCTCCAGGCACTTTTTGATCTTTTCGAGCGTGCGGTTGTTGTCCATGTCACACCGCCGCCAGATCGAGAGGAATGGCTTTGTAGTTGTCCGACTCACCGATCCGCTCATACACCCGGACATACACGGCACTGCCGGAGATCAGAATAGAATCCTTGACCGCCTGCATGGCCAGCTTCCACTGGTCGTCATTGATCTCCAGGCGTAGTAGATCGAGAACGTCAGTGGTTTTGATCTGGCCGTTACGGTTCGGGCTGAACACCCGATCCACGATGGCCAACAGATGGTTGTCCGCACCTTTGCTCCAGGCCTTGATGCAGTCGTAAACCATGACCTTCGCCACTTCCATTTCCTCGGTGAAGGTCACGCGATCCGCGTACGAGCGCACGATCTTGAACTGCCCGTCATAGCTGGTGATGGTGACGTTGCCCTTTTTGCCGCCCATTTGAACGCCATAACGCTCTCCCGAGATGCTGACCAGATCGGCGATGTCACTCAGGGCCTTGGCTTTGAAACGCTTCAGTGCCGCGTGCAACGGGATGGCTTCAGCCGCCAGTTCACGGGCAACCTGGTCACGCAGTTTGTCCTGCTCACGGACCTGAGCTTCCGGTACCAGGTGGCCAACGGCATTGCGGACGAAACCCGCAGGGATGGTGATATCAGTCATGGGTTTCTTCCTTTATAAGAGCCTGCAGCTGTTGCGCAACCGCATCCCGCATGGCGGCGACTGCAGTAATTAGGGCCTGTTTCATCAGTGAGCCTGCCTTGCAGAATGAGCTGCTGTCTGTTCTTGGTAGTGAACTGCGAGGCGCTGCATCTCGCTATAGATGTCTCTGTAGTTACCAGCGAGCTGCAGCTTGGCGAGTTTCACCAAAGTCGCGTTGAGTGCGTGGACCTGCTCTTTCAGTTCAATGATTTTCAGGTCCTTACCGAACAGCTCATCGTTGGCCCGTTTCAGCTCAGCTCGAACCTGTTGCTCGCTGAGAAGGTCCGGGTTGCAGAGGGTCGAGCATGCGTGAACGATGACTTCGCTCATTGGTCCTGCTCCTTCACCTGGGAAAGCCATGTCACATCAACACCACGAACCGTCACGGTGTTACGGGTGACCCGACCTTCTGTGCTGTAGCGGATTCCGCGCAGTTCATCGCCAAATTCGCGATGCAGCTGGCGAACACTGCTCGACTCGATAAAAATCTTATTGTCGAGAAACACCAGGTGCTTGATCTCGATACCGGCCTTACGCAGATCGCGGGTCAGGCTGTTGAAACTGGAGATCTTCGGCAGGAACTCTTCTGCGAAGATGCTCATGCACGGAACCGTTTGCACACCTCTCAGGTACAAAGACGCCATCTCACACCCCCTTCACAACGTCGGCGTTGATCAAAGGCACGCCAAGCTCAGCGGCCATGTTCAGTGCGGCATTCATCAAGTTGCCGATGGCCAACGGATACAGCATCGATACCGTTTCCTCGCGACCACCACGACGACTCGGCTGGGACAGGCGTGCAGCAATCGCCTCAATGCCACTGTCATCGATTACCTCTGACAGAGGTTTGCCCGCACGGCTGAAGCGAAAGGTCAGAAAATCTTTGAGCAGGTTGCCGTTGACTGGGGCCAGGGTGACGCGCTCGCAGCGCTGCACCACCTCACGCACATCAGCGTTGCGCTCACTGAGTTTCACGTCGAGTTCCGGCTGCCCGATCATGATGATGCTCACCAGTTTGACGAAGCCGACCTCCAGTTCCAGGATGCGCTTGAGGTGCTTCAAGGTCGGAATCGGCAGGCTGTGCGCCTCTTCTATTAATAGGCAGTGCCGGTAGCCCGCTGCATGCGACTCTTTCAGGGCTTTGTGCAGTTGGGCAAAACGAGCTTCAGGGCTGCTCTTGGGTTTTGCCAGAGGGGCAACCGCCGCCATCATAGCTTCAGCGATGTGGGTACTCTTCAGCGATTTACCCTTGGTATCGTTGTCTTCGGACGCCAAAACATAGGGCTCGATGACCACCACCGGGTCGTTGCTTTCCATAATGCGGTTGATCAGATCCCGACGCAGAGTGCTTTTACCAGCGCCCGATTCACCCACCACCGCCAGGAACCCACCGTGGCGTGCGGTCTGGTACATGGTCTCGCGGACATAACGAATGTCCGGGCTGACCCACATGTCCTGGGCACTTTGCAGCTCTTCAAACGGATCGCGGAACAGGCTGAACGCCTTGCGGGTCGATGGCAGTAACGTTTGTTTTGGCAGTAACATAGGTTCGTCCTCCCCGGACGGCTCATTCATTTGGGCCGGATCTGCCGTGCTCGAACACGGCAGATCCACTTCTTCAAAGGCGTTGGCGATATCGGCATCGTTGGCGCCCGCTTCGGTCAGGAACACGCGAATGCGTCCCTGCAGTTCTTCGTTATCCAGGCTGCGCGGCCACTGGCCGTGGTTCAGCAGTTGAGCAACAGCGGCGCTGCTGAGGTTCAGCGACTCCGCCAGAGCCGACTGCGGTCGACCCACGCCTTGCAGTACTTGCTTGAGCTTCAACATCAGTTACCTCCAACCGCTGCCACGAGGCTGAGCGGTGTGCGTACAACTTCGGCAGGTCGTTTCAACTCGGCCTCGATGGCGTCCAGTTGTTCCTGGGCGATACCGTCCGGGCAGTGCTGTTGCAGCCAGCTGAAGGTTTCAGCCGACCAGATGTCAGTCATACGCGGACGCAACAGCTTCGCGGCCTCGACATGAGTCAGCAGCGCGTGCTCTACGGTCGGAGCGTTGACGTTCAGCGATGTGCCACGACGTGGCAGGTAAGCCGGGAGCACCGTGTCGGTCACATGCTTGTGTGGATCGATCAGGCCACCGAATGGCAAGGTCTTGGCCTTGCGTGCGGCCTTCGCGTCTTCCTCATTGGTGGTACCGGTGGCGAGCTGCTCCAGCACTTTGCGCGAGACTTGGGCCGGTGTGTCGGCATGACGTTTGTACTGTTCGCCAATGGTGGCCGAAGTCTCGGCAAAACCGAACGCATCCATCTCAATCCGTTCCACAACGTGGTACTGCTCGCGCCCGTCTTCGCCCATCAACACCACAATGGCGGCATCCTGGTCACGCCAGCAGTTGCGGGTGATCAACAGCTTCTCGCCGACCATCACACTCGGTACCGAACTGACATCGAACTGCGCTCCCCGGAATGACACCCGCAGCAGGTTGCTGACCTTGCGTTCTTCCGGTGTGCTGACGGCCAGCTCGCGGCAGACCTCAATAGTCGGTGCCAGGCGCAGTTGATCGGGCGTGATCAGCTGCCACACACCAAATCGGGTACGCCGGGTGCGGGTATGGACCGAGGTGGCATTGTAGTAACGCATCCACTGGCCTGCCCACGCGTTGATCTGCTCCAGGCTTTCGGCTGCCTGAAACTTCAATGCACTCTCAAACTCGCGTTCGACAATGTTGTGCGCCTGCTCGACCTGACCTTTTGCCCGTGCGTTACCGACCTGGTTGATGATCAAGTCAATGGACATGGCGCGGCACAGGTTGCGGAAGATGCCGCTGGTCATGGCCGCACCGGGGTCAGTCATCAGCATCCACGGCACGCCGTGAAACGGGTCGGACTCGTGACGTTTCTGCATCGCATTGATCAACACGTTGCACAGGTTCTCAGCGGACTCCGCACCCAGCACATACTCCAGGTACACGGTGCCGCTGGTGTGGTCGGTGATGACGTAGCGCCACAGGCGTTGGCGTTCGATCTTCTTCAGGTTGGCAGGCTTGCCGTCGTAGAACTCGGCCTTGTTCATCACCCGTGCGCCGTCATCGGCGAGGTAGAACTGCGTCGAGATCGAGGCATCGACCTGCCACACATGGTTCGGGTGCTTGCTGGCCAGTGAGACAGCCGGTGCATCGTGCAGCAGCTGTTCCGGATGCAGCTTGTAGCTGCGCAAAGCGCGGCTGATCGCACCATTACTCAACGGCTGAAACACCCCCGTGGCCTCATCGACACGACCGGCGAAGATCAAGTTGTTGCTGCGCAGGCGCTCGACAGCCCGCTCGATGGTGGACAGCTGTTTGTTGTTGGCGCGGATCGACTCCAGCAGCACCGCTGAAATCAGCTGCGCCTCTTCCAGGGGCAAAGCACTGCACCCGGCATCGCTGCGACGTTTACGAGGTTTGGTCACTGAGACCTCCTTCAGCTTGCGCTGTAGGGTTTGGAGTGAGATCCCCAGTTCAGTAGCCCCTGCCTTGTAGATGGCGGTGCGCTGACCATGCGGGGCACTGGCTGCCCGCTGGGCGATCTGAGCCAGGAGCTGGGTCTGAACCGGGTTCATGTTCAGGCCTCGTCCGCAGCCATCCAGACCGGCTTGCTATCGCCTTGGTGTGCAGGCAAGTGGAATTCACTGCGCACGGTGGCCAGAGTGATTTCCAGTTGGCGGATCAGGTCCGCCTTGAACGTACGATGATCCTGCCCCGTTTCGTTGGCGTGCTCTGCCATCTGAGTGAAACCTTCACGCAATGGCCCCATCACCTTCGATTCGATCTCGAAGCTCAGCGCCACCACTTCACTGCGCAGGTCTTTGATCACGTCATCAGGTGTGGCGGACTGGATGCGCTTACGGGCTTTCTCCAAATCCATTCGGGCTTGGTCCAGCTCGCCGGAGCGCTTCGCCATGACCTCGCCCTGAGCCTCGTAGTCAGCATTGACGTCGTCGAGGCGCTGGGTCAGCTCCGTTTTCTCTTTGGCGTGCTTGGAGATGATCTCTTCCGCCAGATCAAGGAACGCATCCTTGTCACCAGCTTTGGCGATTTCGATCAGGGCGGCTTGTTCGTCTTCAGGCAGGCGCCGGTACTGGCGCATTTCGCGGTAACCGATACCCATGCGGGACATGGAGTCGAGGGCGGCTTCACCGAGTACTCGCAAGTTTCGGATATCTTCGTCTACTTGCTCACGGGAACGACCGAGAAGCCCGCAGAACTCCTCCCATGTCCCTGAAAACTGGTGACCGTCACCACCCTTCTTGCCGCTCAAGGCCCGGTACAGCTTGTTTTCCTTCACATAGGCCAACTTAGAAGTGGTGACGGTCACCGAAAATCGAGCAAACGCATCTGCCATCTGAGCCTGACCAAGCATCTGATTTACCAGGTCTCGATCGTCACTGTGCGAGATGAGCATTGTTGCCATTGCATTCTGATTCGCAGTCAGCATCTCGCCGTCCAGGACGGGTAGTTCAACGGCATCTGGAGCTTCTACTTTGTTACGAGCCATGACAGTGTTCTCCTTAATTCATCGAGCCAGCGGCAATGCGCTGATTGATTTCCTGCATCCGGTGGGTCAAGCGCGCCATGTGTTCGGCGTGGGCCTGTGCGATCTGCAACAAGCCAATCGAGTGGGCAAAGCGACCGTTATCCAGCTTCACCGCCATGCCTTCTTCGATCAGGGTCTGCATGGCGCGGGTGATGTTGCTGGGGCTGTCCTGGGTTAATTGGGCCAGTTCGGTGTTGCTGAGACCGGTAACGGTGTGGCCCTTTAAAGCCTTGAGCACACGTAATACACGGGCTGCGGCGGAAACGGTTTGAGTCATGAGGGGCTCCGGTTACGCGGCAACGGCAGATTGGATGTTTGCTGGGTTGGCCTTCAATCCCAGGGCAACGGCTGCGTGATGAGCCTCGCCACGCAGCCCCTTCAATCTCCCCCGTAACAGGTCAACGACGGTCATCCGGTCAAGGCCTTGGGCTTTCGCCCAGTGCGCCTTGCAAATGCCATGACTCACAAACCAGGCATTGGCGCTTTTGGGTGTTTGTGGGTACGGCAATGGCGCAGAATCAAGTGACGTTGCGGGGCCGTTCATGGCGCCTCCTATGTGGTAAATTGCGGTTATTCGGTGAGCTGTTGTGATTGAGTTGTCAGTACACAACTACGCTTTATGTTGTGGTTAACCGGGGTCATGTGCTGTTCTCTGTGGTGAATAATGGGGAACATTCGTTCCCATGTCAATTTATTTGAGGAACAAACGTGCCTTTTTTTGGAGAGCGATTGCGCGAGGAAAGGGAGCGGCTTGGGTTGAGTCAGCAACAACTGGCCGACCTTTGTGGTGTGACCATGCGATCACAGCGGAACTATGAGAAAGGCGAACGCCAGCCTGACGCTTCGTACTTGGGAGCGTTTTCTCAGTCTGGTGGGGATGTGCTTTACATCATCACAGGCAAGTACTCGGATACTGGAGGTGTAACGAGTAAATCGTCATCGGAGATCGATGTGCCTAGGTTGGCTCGAATTACCGACATGCTCGAAGGGCTCATGCAGCAGACTACGCGCCGCTGGCCCGCTAGAGAGCTAGCAATAACTGCGGCAGAGGTCTACAACATTTTGGTGCCGGAGCAAGAGTTGGATGAAGCTCAAGTTGGCAAACTTTTGAAGTTGGTGGTTAACCGCTGACGTAGTAGAAGGGAGTTGTTATGCAGGGTGAGGATGAAAAGCTTAATAAAATATCAACGAGGCTTGCCGAGAGTTTCAGTTCGTTTCCGTTAGCCCATGATGAGGGGCCTCCATCGCAAATAAAGGTAAAAGGGAACAACGCGAATATCAATTTTGGTACGCAGCTTAACTTCCCCGAAAAACCCACCCCTCGATCTCTGCTCTCTGCGCAGAGGAAAGAACTTCACGAATTACGGGCTAGGTGTGAAGAGCTTGGAGATGATCCGCGAGAGGCTTGGCGTAGCGTGCATGCTCAGCTAGCCGTTAGCTCAATCGATGAGATATGTGCCGACGACTTCCAGGAAGCAAGAGATGTTCTCCAAGCTCGGTTAGAACAGTTGCAGGAGGTTGCCGACAAACGCCGTATTACGGGAAAAATTTTACGAGCGGTGGCGGAAAAAGACGCAAAGCAGGAGATGAATGATTTTTGTGATGTGACTTTTGGACGAACTCAACTGAAACACCTTAAGCGGACTGAACTTCAACAGGTTCTCGGCTTCATCCAAGCGTTCCAAATCCAACCAATATCGCCTCCAGCATCGGAACCGAACTTTCAGAACACCTTGCCGCTTCAGCATTTTTTGCTTACCTACAAATGGAATTCTTTGGGACTGTTCGCATTCGGCATTTTAGTCGGACGATTTTGGTTCTAATGTCAATAGGGAAAGACTCATGACAAAAATAAAACGTAGAACTTGGAAAGATATGGGTACTCCTGAGAAGGTTGGCATGGTCTCTTTTTGGGTGCTGATAATCGTGGTGGGATACTGGTTGTTGGTAGGTCTCTCAAAACCTCAACAGCTCACGGCTAGCTCAAAGTTTGAGCCCGTGAAAGCCCTCACCACCTACAGCAGCGCAAGCGAACAAGCATTGCTCAGCGCCTCCCAGCACATCTCTGCGCTTGATAAAGCAATGGCTGACAGCGCCGCTATTCTGAAGCAAGGCCAACTCCAGGAACTGGGCGCTCAGAGCCGTGCCTTCAATGTTCTTGCCGACGCTGGCCAAAACAAGTTTGGTAACTCTGTCTTTGAACCGCTTGGGCAATGCTACTCCGCAGGCCTCTACGCCAGATCGTGGTGGCAATCTCAGTTGAGTGCTGCGAACAATGCTGGTGTTGAGAAGATTCCCGGCTCAATCAGAGACGCCTCGAATTCGTACCAAGCAGCTCGTGATCAATGCCTGAAATCTGCTGACCCTATTGCCGTTGCCAAAGCAGACGCGGAGCTGGATGCGGATCTGAGAAAGAAGTTTGGCGGCGGGAAAGAATGCCTGAGGGTGTTCACTTATGACGCCAAGACGAAGGAAACGAATGAAAAACCAAGGCCTGCACATTGCACAAACTGACCCTCATCACATATTCCAATAACTAAAGGAGTAACCCAGTGTCAAAAGACAGCAAGGACCAGAGTCGTGAGAAGAGTGAAAGCGGTCGCGAGCGGGCTACCAACTCCGAGGAGCGCGGCAAAAAGAGCATCGACTATAGTGAAGGTCCAGGACGCAATGTAGTGTTTGATACACTCAAGCCGCCACCACGGCCAGATGGAGGAAACGGAAATGGGGGAAGTAAGCACTGATTTGGCGGATCGTTGGCATGACATGTTGTTTGGCATCCGCCGATCCATCCGCTACCACCAGCGTCGTCGGGCTTTTTTCGACCGTCTGGATCAGTTTTCCAACATGCTCTCGGTGATCTTTGGGTCAGCGGCGATTTACGGCATCCTTGAGAAGAACGCACTGGGGATAGCATTACTGGCCTCAGCTACGGTCACGATACTGGCGTCGATTAACCTGGTCATTGGCAGCGCACAACGTGCTCGCGCCCATGCTGATTTTATGCGCCGTTATGTCGAGCTGGAAAAGCTGATGCTTCAGCCGCAGTCCGAGGAGTGCTTGTTAGGCGTGACTCAGTCCAGGCTCAGCATCGAGGCTGAAGAACCACCGGTATTGCATGTGCTCAACTGCATTTGCCACAACGAAACCATGCGAGCGATGGGCTACAAAAAAGAGCAATTAGTTAAGGTCGGTTGGTTCCAGCGCCTGGTGTCCCAACTCTTCGACTTCCGCGAAAGCGCGATCCACTGATCTCTTAAACCCCGATTAAAAGTCCTCCGAACACACACCGCCGATGATGGCGGTGTGTGTTTTTTGGCGTCCTCAAAATTAGAGGCGCCGTTACTGGAGGCGTCTCATGCGACCCGAAACCCCACGCGGCATTCGTAACTTCAACCCCGGCAATATCCGTCATGCCCAGGGCGTGCGCTGGCAAGGCATGGCCGCTGTTCAAACCGACAGCGCCTTCGTTCAGTTCAATGGTCCGCGCTGGGGCATTCGGGCCATTGCCCGCGTCCTGATTACCTACCAGGACAAACGTCGTGCTGCTGATGGCAGCCGGATCGACAGCGTGCGCGAGATCATCGAACGCTGGGCGCCAGCCTCGGAAAACGACACCAAGGCTTACACCCAGCAAGTCGCTCGCGCCATGGGCCTCGACCTAGACTTTGAAGGCGTCGACGTGTACCAGTACGACACCATGCGCGGTCTGGTGCTGGCGATCATCCGCCATGAGAACGGCCCAGGCCCACTGCCAGGTGGTCTGTGGTACGGCGAGCCAGTCATTGTTGATGGTCTCGCCCTGGCCGGGATCGAGCGCGGTGTCCAGCATGGGGCGGGGGCTCCCGCATGAAACTGATCTGCACCTGGCGGTGCTGCTACAAGCTCTACAGCGTCCAGCTTGGCGTACTGCTGGTCTTACTCGGCGTCGCTCAATTGGAGCTGCTGCCGATGTGGCAGGCGCAGCTGTCGGACCGAGCATACGCCACGCTCAATAGCGTGTTGGCACTGCTGCTGACAGTTGTGCGCCTGATCAAACAGGGGCCACCGGATCAGGGGGCTTCCTCATGAGGCTGAACCTGTTCGGAAGTACCTTTGCTGCGTTGATGGCGAGCTTGGCTGGGGCCTGTCGCTGGGTCTCCACCAGCACGGCTGCCGGAACCTGGATCAGCCCCAACGTCATGCCCCCTTATCGCCACGGCAAGACCGGTATTGCGGCAGCGCGCAAATCACGCAACCGTCTGAGGCATCAGCATTGGCGCACTTGAACAGCTTGTCTGGCCACTGCCTGCGCGTCTGGCCGCTGTCGGTTTTGCCTGCGCACTCAGTGCGGCGGCAGCGGGCTCCATCGCCTACGGCTTTGGCTTTCGGTATGCCGCATCACTGGGTGACACCGGACTGGCCAATCTCAAGACCGAGCACGCAGAACAAGCGCGAGTCGCCGAGAGCGCCAACCGCCTGCAGCTGCTGCAACAAGTCACCCGAGCCAATGAAACCGAAGCCTTACTGCTCGATGTCATGGATCGCCACGCCAAAGAAAAACGCCAGCTCCAGGAACGCATTCCCCATGTCACGACCCAATACCGTCCGGCACCGGGCGTTGCTGCTCAGCCTATCCCTCATTGCGTGTTCACTGCTGGCTGGCTGCGCGACTACAACGCCGCCCTCGGTGTGCCCACCCCAAGACCGGGCACCGCTGCCAGCGTTGCTGAACAAGCGGCCTGGCCCACCCCCGGCACTGACGCCGAGCTACTGGAAAGCGGCGTCACGCCTGCCGACATTCTTGCCCACGCCCAGGACTACGGCCTGTGGGCTCGCAACAACCTCGCCCAGCTCAACGGGTTGCTGGATCTCCAGAAAAAGGACTGACGCTCTATGGATGTAGCTGAACACGCTACGGATGACGACACCAACGAGGCGATCCTGCGTGCCCATACCAGTGGGCTGCAGCGGCGCTCAGGCCGTTCGGCCTATCGCTGCGAGGAATGCGGTGACGCCATTCCCGAAGACCGTCGCCAGGCCGAGCCTGGTACCGAACATTGCCTTGATTGCTTAGACGCCTTGGAACACTTGGCTACGCGGGGTTTTCGATGAACCTGAACGAACTCAACTTTGGCTTCCAAACCGTGCAGTGGCTGATCCTGACGGTACTCGGAATCTACACCTGGATGACCAAACGCCAAGCGGCTAGCGGCCAGGAACTCCTGGAGCTGCGCACCCGCATCGTCGCCCTGGAAGAGCACGTCCGGCATCTTCCAGACCAGACCGCCGTCACCGATCTGCTGGGCGACATGAAAGCCGTGCGGGCGGAACTGTCGGGGGTCAAGGAAGCGCTGGGCCCTTTGGCCCGTTCGCTGGACCGGATCAATGATTACCTGCTGAGAGAGAAGACATGAAGACGCCCTACGCTGAATACCTGCGCCAGGACATCCGCCTGGTGATTCTGCGCCTGCTGGCCGAGATGACGGCCTACCGAGCCAACAGCTCGGTGCTGACCATGGCCCTGGACAATTACGGCCATACTCTGAGCCGTGACCAGGTCAAGACCGAACTGCACTGGCTGCTGGAGCAAGGCGCATTGACCTTGGATGACGTGGGGCCGGTGCTGGTTGCCACTCTGACCGAACGTGGTCAGGACATTGCTGCTGGACGCGTACGTGCTCCCGGTATCAAGCGGCCAGGAGCTTAACCATGGCGGGCAAGTCATCCATCAACCGTTTGCCACCGATGGTCAAGGCGTACATCCAGAAGCTGTTGCGCGAAGACCGCATGACGCTGGATGATATGCTGGCCGATATCCAGTCGCGCTTCCCCAACGAAAAGTCCCCTAGTCGCAGTGCGTTGGGGCGCTTCAAGTTGGGCTTTGATCTGTTGACCGAGAAGGCCCGACAGCATCGCGAGCAGGCGGAAGCCTTTGTCGGTGCCTTTGGTGAAGATGCCTCGGACAAGACCGGTGCCTTGTTGGTGGAAGCAATCTCGACCCTGGCTTACCAGGCCGCGATGGGCGCCCATGAAAAGGATGACGTGACCACCAAGGAAGTGGCGGATCTCGCCCGTGCCGCCAAGAACACCATGCAGGCCCGCACCTTGAGCATGAAGGAGCGTCAGGCTGCCGAACAGGCCGGTCGTGATCGGTTGCTTCAGGAGCAAGCTGCCGAACTGGACAGCGCGGTCAAGGCCAAGGGCATGACCGAAGAACAGGCCATGTTCTGGCGTAAGCAGTTCCTGGGCGTGAAGCAATGAAACCCTCGCCTAGTACGCTGCGGGTCGTCGAATGGGACGAACTGCCGCCGAGCGTGCGGCAGATTCCCTCGGACTACAACCCGCTGGCTGCGGGCATCCTCATGGCCCACCAGTCTGAATGGCTGGGCATTGATGCGCAGATCAAGCTCTGTGAGAAAGGTCGCCGTACCGGCGTCACCTTTGCCGAGGCCCTGGACTCGGTGATCACCGCCGCGTCACAGAGCGTGGCCGGTGGCATGGACTGTTTCTACATCGGCGACACCAAGGAAAAAGGCCTGGAGTTCATTGGCTATTGCGCCAAGTTCAGTCGGGTAATCGCCGAGGCCCAGGCCTCGGGTGTCAGCGAGATCGAAGAATTCCTGTTCGAAGATCAGGACGAATCCGGTACCACCCGCCAGATCAACGCCTACCGCATCCGGTATGCCTCGGGCTACAAGATCGTGGCGCTGTCGAGTAATCCGGCTGGTGTGCGGGGCTTGCAAGGCAAGGTCATCATCGACGAAGCGGCGTTTCACCGTGACGTGTCCGCCGTGCTCGATGCCGCCACCGCCTTGCTGATCTGGGGCGGTCGCATCGTCATCATCAGCACCCATAACGGCAAGGGCAACGCCTTTAACCAGATGGTCAACGATATCCGTGACGGTCGTTATGGCGATACGGCGCGGGTCTATCGGGCCACCTTCGATGATGCCGTGGCCAACGGTCTGTATGAACGCAAGTGCTTAATGACCGGGGAGCAGCCAACGCCGGAAGGCAAGGAAGCCTGGTACAAAAAGATCCGTAACGCCTATGGCCCGCGCAAGGCGCAGATGCGCGAGGAACTGGATGCCGTTCCCCGCGATGGCAACGGCGTGTGCATTCCAGGGGTGTGGATCGAGGACGCCATGCGTCCTGGTCGGACGGTCCTACGCCTGGCGTTGGATGATGGTTTTGCGCTGCAGTCGGTGGCCCGCCGTGAGGCGTATGTCGATGACTGGATTGAGCGTTATCTGGTTCCGCTGATGCAGTCACTGACGCCCGAGTATCGTCACTACCTGGGCATGGACTATGCCCGTCACCGGGATTTTTCGATCATCTGCCCGATGTCGGTCGACCAAGCGCGGCACCGTGATGTGCCGTTCGTGATGGAAATGCACAAGGTGCCGACCCGCCAACAGCAGCAGATCCTGTTCTACATCTTGCGCGGCCTGCCACGGTTTGTCGGTGCCGCACTGGATGCCACCGGCAACGGCGAGACCCTGGCCGAAGACACCGCCGACGAGTTTGGTCATGACCGCATCCAGCAGGTGAAACTCAGTCGTGCCTGGTACGGCGCTTGGATGCCCAAGTTTATTCAGCTCTTTGAGGACGGCACGATCACGCTGCCCAAGGACGACTCGCTGCAACAGGACGTGCGCTCCATCGAAACGGTGGACGGCATCCCAATGGTCATGAAAGCCCGCTCGCAAGATCTTAAAGACCCGGACCTGCACCGCCACGGTGACTTCGCGGGGGCCGGCATGCTGGCCAACTTCGCGACCCTGGAAATGGTTTCAGGTCCGGTCTCTGTTAAATCCCGTCGCCCGCGTCAGGGCACCCGCATGACTCAGGGGTATGCATGAGCAAGAAAGGTGTGTGGGTCTCACCCACGGAATTCGTCAACTTTGCCGAGCCCAAGCGCGACAAGGGGCTGACCGACCATATTGCCAGCCGGGCACGTAGCTTCGACGCTCAGTCGCTGGGGATGTACCTGCCCAACCCTGACCCAATCCTCAAGGCCCAGGGAAAGGACATTACGGTCTATCGCGACCTGCGCAGTTCCGCCCTGGTCGGCGGCAACATTCGTCGCCGCAAGTCCTCGGTGCTTGCTCTGGAGCGTGACCTGAAACGCGGCAACGCCCCGGTGCGGGTCGAGCGCTTTGTGCGTGACTGGCTGACCGACCTCGATCTCGACCGGATTATCCGCGAGATGTTGGATGCGCCGTTATTTGGCTTTCAGCCCATTGAACTGATGTGGCAACCGCTGGGCATGCACATCGTTCCCATGGATCTCTTGGGCAAGCCTGCCGAGTGGTTCCTCTACGACCAGGAGAATCAGTTGCGTTTCCGCGCCCGTGATGCGGGTATGAGCGGCGAGCTGTGCAGCCCGAAGCGTTTTGTCGTGGCCCGTCAGGACGCAACCTATAACAACCCGTATGGCTTTGCCGACCTGTCGATGTGCTTTTGGCCGGTGATCTTCATGAAGGGTGGGCTGAAGTTCTGGGTGCAGTTCACCGAGAAGTACGGCTCGCCCTGGGTGATCGGCAAACACCCGCGTGGTGCCAGTACCGGTGAAACCGATCTGCTGCTCGACAGCCTTGAAGCCATGGTTCAGGACGCCGTCGCCGCGATTCCGAATGACTCCAGCGTCGAGATCATCGAAGCCACGGGCAAGACCGGAAGTGCCGAGGTCTATCGCGAACTGTTGGTGTATTGCCGTAGCGAGATCAACGTCGGCCTGCTGGGGCAGAACCAAACCACCGAAGCCAACAGCAACAAGGCCAGTGCGACCGCTGGGCTGGAAGTAACCAAGGACATTCGGGACGGTGACAAGGGCATCGTCATGGCGACGCTGAACGCAATCATCCGCCTGATCGTCGACTTGAACTTCGGTGAACACGTTGCCGCCCCGGTGTATGACCTGTGGGAACAGGAAGAAATCAACAAGGCTCTGGCCGAGCGTGACAAGTCGTTGACGGACTCCGGTGTGCAGTTCACCCCCCAATACTGGACCCGTGTCTACAACCTCAAGGAAGGCGACCTGGTCGATACGCCTTCATCTGGACCGGCACCCACAGCGGAGTTTGCCGAGCCCACCCTAAAACCTATCCTGGATCAGTTGGCCCTGGACCAAGCCATTGAGAACCTGCCCGCCGAGCTGCTCCAGGAACAAAGCGAACAGGTCGTGGCTCCGCTGATCGATGCACTGCTGCAGGCCCGCTCCGATACTGAGGCGCTCGGCCTGCTGGCCGAAGCCTTCCCGTCAATGGATGCGCAGGAGCTGGAGAGCAAGCTGACGAACCTGCTGTTCATCGCCAACACCTGGGGCCGACTGAGTGCCAGCGCGGATCGGGAGGACTGACATGGCCACCGCCAAAACCTCGAACCCTGCGGACCTCAAAGCGATCTTCGGCCTGGAGCCTGAGGCCGCGATTACCTACCTCAAGAGCAAGGGCTACGCGATCACCTGGAACTGGCAGGAGATGCGTGACCAGGCACACGATCAGTCTTTCACGGTGGCCAAGGCCATGCGCCTGGACCTGCTTTCAGATATTCGCGGCGCGGTGGAAACAGCGTTGCAGGAAGGTCAAACCCTCAAGCAATTCATCAAGGAGCTACAGCCGACGCTGGAGTCCCAGGGCTGGTGGGGTCAACAGGTGATCGTCGACAGCCAGGGTGTTGGCGAGCTGGTCCAGCTGGGCAGCCCGCGTCGGCTCAAGACCATCTACCAGACCAACCTGCAGAGCGCCTACATGGCCGGTCGCAAGGCCAGCATGGAAGAGACCGGCGACACCCATCCGTACTGGCGTTACGTGGCGATCCTGGACGGCAAAACCCGCCCCAGTCATCGGGCGCTTAGCGGCACGGTGTACCGGCATGATGATCCGGTCTGGTCAGCGATCTACCCACCGAACGGCTTCAACTGCCGATGCCGGGTGACCGCGCTCTCCGAGTCGGCGGTCAAGCGCCGTGGCCTGACCATCGTTTCCAGCCAGGGACAAGTGTCCAATGAAACGGTTGAAACCGGCGTCGACAAGCGTACCGGCGAAGTTAGAACCGCCCAGGTCACCTTGGTGCACACCACCGATACGGCGGGCAAGCCAATTACATTCCGCACCGATCCTGGGTTTAACCATGCGCCCGGTACCGGGCTGGCGGACATGCTCAAACGTAAACAGGCCTCAGCAGCCTGACAGGAGTGTTGCAATGATTACCGTTGAACTGGACAGCCCACGCTTGCAGCAACTGCTGAACACCATTGAGTGGGCCGTGGGTGACCTGACGCCATTGATGCGCGGCATTGCTGCCGAGATGGCCAGCCAGACCGAGGAGAACTTTGAGGAGGAAGGTCGCCCCGACTGGGCCGAGCTGTCCGATGTCACCACCGAGCGACGTGCGAAGAACGGTAACTGGCCAGGTCAAATGCTGCAGGTCAGCTCTGCCGGTTTGGCCGCCTCGATCACCAGTCACTCAGATGACAGCTCCGCCCTGGTCGGCAGCAACAAACCTTATGCAGCCATGATGCACTTCGGTGGCAAGCAATCAGAGTTCCCACACCTATGGGGTGATATCCCGGCGCGTGAGTACCTGCCGATGGATACCGAGGGCGTGCTGCAGCCCGAAGCAGAGGAAGCCATTCTGGAGCTGGCCCTGAATCACCTGGAAAAAGCCGCTCGCGTGTAAGGCCCTCAGAGGCCCTGTGAATGCCGAGCGGCTCCGGTTCATCCTCTGGCCTCCCTGATCATCGCTGTAAACGTTTTATAAACCCCTCCCGCCGTATTCCAAACCCGCCACGCGGGTGCCACTTACACCGTTTGCGGTGTTCGCCCCCATCAACACTCTTTAAACCCGATTAAAAGTCATGGGCCGCTCAGCGGTTCAGTCTGTGCGTATCACTTCCAAGCAGCGCACAGCCCATGAAACCACTGCACATTTTCAAGCCGGGAACGCACACCGCGATGAATGGTGACAGCTACACCATCAGCGCGGCCAATCTGGCCGCGACGGTGCAGGCCTATAACCCTGATTTGCACGAAGCCCCTTTGGTTATTGGCCACCCCAAACACGACGGCCCAGCAGCCGGTTGGGTCAAGACCTTGTCGACCACGCCGTTGGGGCTGATGGCCGAACCGCAACAGGTCGATGTGTCCTTTGCCGAGCAGGTGAGCAAGGGTAGCTACAAGAAAATCTCCGCTTCTTTCTACCACCCCGACGCCGCGAACAACCCGGTGCCAGGCGTGTACTACCTGCGCCATGTCGGCTTCCTCGGCGCCCAGCCACCTGCGGTGAAGGGCCTGCGTCCCATCGAGCTGGCGGATGGCGAGGAAGGCGTCATTGAGTTTGGTGACTTCAGCGACAGCATCACCGCCCATGTCTTCCGCCGTCTGCGTGAGTGGCTGATCGCCCAGTTCGGCCAGGAAACGGCTGACCAAGTGGTGCCGGGTTACGACGTTGACAACCTGGCCGAAGAAGCCTGCCGCGAAGACAGCCGCCCGGCCTTTAGCGAGCCCACCCAAACCCCACCCAAAACCACCGAGGAACAGCCTGTGACTGAGGCCGAGAAAGCCGCCCTGGAAGCGGAGAACCAGCGTCTCTCAACCCTGGTTGAGCAACACCAAGCCAACGAACGCAACGCCGCTGCCAAGACCCGCCACGCCGCCAACCTGGCGTTTGCCGAAGGCCTGGTCGGCGCCGGTCGTTTGCTGCCCAAACATGCTGATGCCCTGATCGCCGTCCTGGACTTCGCCGAAGCCGGTGACGCGCCACTGGAGTTTGGCGAAGGCGACCAGCGTGCGCCGGTTGTCGACGGGCTGAAGGCGATTTTCAACGACCTGCCGACGCAAATCGACTTCGCCGAACAGGCGAGCAAAGACCGCAAAGGTGACGGTCATTCAGCGATGGACATGGAGTTCGCCGAGAAGAACACCGACCCCGACCGCCTCGGATTGCACAACCGTGCCACCGCCTTGGCCGCCGAGAAAAACATTCCCTACGAGTCGGCAGTTCGCCAGCTCGTCAAGTAACCAGGAGTCATCATGGCTGATCGTTTGAAGATACTGCGGGTCGTCGATCCCGTCCTCACCAACCTGGCGCGTGGCTATCGCAACGCCCAGTACATTGGTGAGGCGCTGTTCCCCATCGCGCTGATGGACAAAGAGGCTGGGGTGATCCCGCTGTTCGGCAAGGAAGCGTTTGAGGTTTACGACACCGAGCGCGCGATTCGCGCCCAGTCCAACCTCATGACCCCGGATGACCTGGACGGTCTGGACGTGGTCCTGCGCGAGCATGACATCGCCTATCCGGTGGATTACCGCGAGCAGAACGAATCCATGTTCGACGCCGAAGCCCGTGCTTCACGTCGTGTGGTGAACGTGATCGACCTGCGTCGTGAGGTCACCTGCGCCAGGCTGGCGCAAAGTCCTGGCACTTTTCCTATGGGCAGCAAGGTCACGCTGTCCGGTTCCAGTCAGTGGAGCAACGGCGGTGGAGACCCTATCGCGGTGGTCGAGGCCGGCAAGGAAGCCGTGCGGGCCAAAATCGGCATTCGCCCCAACACCATGACCATGGGCGCCTCGGTGTACCAGTCACTGAAGTTCCACCCCAAGCTTCAGGCCGCCCTGGGCTCGCAAGAGCGCAAGTTGATCACCCTTGAGCACCTGAAGGCGTTGTTCGGCATCGAGACCATCCTCATCGGTGAAGCCCTGGCCGGTGCGACCAACACCTCCGACATCTGGGGCGACAACATGACCCTGGCCTACGTGGCCAAGCCAATGGCCGGTTCAAACGCCGACTACGAAGAGCCAAGCTTTGGTTACACCCTGCGTCGCAAGGGCATGCCCGAGATCGACACCTACGACACTGCAGGCGGCAAGGTGCGCTTTGTGCGCAACACCGACATCTATAAGCCGGTAGTGGTCGGTGCGGATGCCGGTTACCTGATCTCCGACACCAACGGCTGAGGTGCGCCATGGCAGCTAAAAACACCCCCAAAGAAAAGGACGCTGCATCGGCGTCGACCGATGACCAGGGACTGGTTAAGGACTCGTTGCAGGATGACGCGACATCGTCAGCTGCGTCTGCCGCTTCGGAGTCCGATACCGGATCGACGCTCAACCAGGACGGTAGTGCGTTGACGTCCCTCTTGGCGCAAGGACTCGTGCCGAATGCTGCACTACCTGCAGCCCCGCTTGACTCTCTGGAGCAAGTCACCCAGGACGAAAAACTGCCGCGCTACTACGTGACCGACGTGTCCTCAGTACTTCATGACGGCCAGTGGTACCACATGGGCGATGACATCTCTCTGAGTGACACCGAAGCAGGCCCCTTGCTGCAACGTCGCATCATCGAACCGATTCAGGAGTTCAACCAGTGAAGACACAACAACCTGTTCTCACCACTTCGGTGGTCGCGGTGGTGGACCTGCCGCGTTACCGCTTCGCCAACTTTGCCGGTGCTTTGTGCGCGGCGGGCACCAAGGCTTTTGGCGTCGTTGAGGCCGACACCGAAGCGGACAGCGTGGCACCGATCAACGTCCTGGGCATTTGCCTGGTCACCAGCGGTGCAGCCGTTGCCGCAGGTGACCCCGTGGAGTCTGACGCTGAAGGTCGGGCCGTGACGCTAGCGTCCGGACTGGACAACGGCATCGCGCTGGATGCAGCGACAGCTGCCGGTGATGTCATTCGTATCGTCCGGGGAATCTGAGGTCGCTATGCGCTACTGCACTCGCGCCGATATCGGCAACGCCATGCCCCTGCGGACCTTGATCCAGCTCTCCAACGATGACCCAGCAGCCCAGCAGCCGAATGAAGTCGTGATTGAGGACGGCGTGCGCCAGGCGGCAGAATTGGTCGACGGCTACCTGCGGGGTCGTTACGACCTGCCGCTCAATCCGGTGCCGACTGTTTTGCGCGATGCTGTGGTGTACCTGGCGCGGCACTGGTTGTACCAGCGCCGTCCCGAGGGCGCATTGCCGGACTCGGTGAAGGATAACCGCAAGGACACCATCAAGCTCCTGGAGAGCATCCGCGACGGCGTGGTCACCCTGGGTATGCCCGGTGGTGAAGCGGCGCCCGAACCTGGCGAGATCCGTGTTCGTGCCCGTCGTCAGCAATTTGGTCCCAATCTGTGGGAACGCTACCGGTGAACCAACCCCACGAACAGACCCCGACCGAGAAGCTGCTGGGCGCGCTTCTGGAGCGTTTGCAGGAACAGTTCAACACCGAGCTGACCGTTGAGCTGTTCCCGGAAAGCCCGATGCAGTACCGCTTGAACCACCCGTGCGGGGCGATCTTGTTGGCCTATGGCAGGTCGACCTTTGGTAGCTCCGAAGGTACTGACGCGGTGTTTCAGGCCCGCAGCATCGTGATCCGCCTGACCCTGGTGTTTCGCCAGCTCAACGGCAAGGACGGTGTCGTCAGCTACCTAGACCGTATCCGAACTTGCTTGACCGGCTGGTACGCCCCGCATTGCGACATGGCCTGTCGCCCCGTGTCCGAGCAGTTCATTGGTCACCGGGACGGTGTTTGGCAGTACGCCCAGGACTTTTCCACTCGCGCCACTCAGCTGCAATCCATGGTGCCCGAACAGGGCCCACCGCTGAGCCTTCTCACCTTTGAGGAATACCCGTGAACCTGACTCGATACATCTATCAAGGCCCTCAAAGCGCAGCGTGCTTGCGTGTTGAAGGCTCCGCCGAACTGCTGGACGTGCAGCTGCTGACCGGTAAACCCGTCGAGCTGCCCGCCGACCATGAATACACCTTGGTGTTGTTGGCACTCAAACACCTGGTGCTGGCACCGGCTGAGACAGAGCCCAAGTCAACGCCGAAACCAAAATCCGCCGCTCCGGTTGACTCCCCACTGGTCACTGAGCACACAGGAGCAAAGCCCAATGCCCGCTAACTACTTGCACGGTATTGAAACCATTGAAGTCGAACGCGGCCCTCGGGCCATTCGAGTGGTCAAGTCGGCAGTAATCGCCCTGGTCGGAACTGCACCGATGGGGCCGGTCAACAGCCTGACTCTTTCGCTGAATGAGATCGACGGCGCCCAGTTCGGCCCTGACATGCCAGGGTTCGGTATTCCCGAAGCCCTGGATGGCATCTATGACTTCGGCGCCGGAACGGTGCTGGTGATCAACGTGCTCGATCCGGCCATCCACCGCACCAGCATCAGCGCCGAGGCGAAGGCATTCGGCGACAACGACCTGCTGCAGCTGGAGCATGGTGCCCTGCAATCGCTGGTGCTCAAGCCCGAAACCGGTGATACCACCTACGTGTTGAACACCGACTATACGGTGGACCTGATTACCGGTCGGGTGAAGCGGCTGACTGCCGGTGCCATTCCCGTGACGGGGGCGGTTAAAGCCGACTACGCCTACGCCGATCCGAGCAAGGTCACGCCTGCCGACATCATTGGTACCGTGAATGCGGCGGGTCTGCGTACCGGTCTGAAGGCCTTCCAGGACAGTTACAACCTGCTGGGCTTTTTCCCGAAGATCTTCATTGCGCCAGGCTTCAGCACGCTGAATTCCGTGAGCGTCGAACTGATCGCCTCGGCGATTCAAGTGGGCGCGGTGGCCTACATCGACGCACCGATTGGCAGCACCGTGCAGCAGGTCATCGCTGGTCGTGGGCCAGCGGGCACCCTCAACTTCAACACCAGCAGCGACCGGGTGCGCCTGTGCTATCCCCACGTCAAAGTGTATGACGCCGCAACCAATGGCGAACGCCTGCAGCCGCTGTCGATTCGTGCTGCCGGTCTACGGGCCAAGGTGGATAACGACAAGGGCTACTGGTGGAGCAGCTCCAACCAGGAACTCTTGGGGGTGATCGGTCTGGAGCGTCCGTTGACGGCCCGAATCGACGACCCGAACAGCGAAGTCAACCTGCTCAACGAAAACGGCATCACCACCGTGTTCAACTCGTTTGGCACCGGCCTGCGTCTGTGGGGCAACCGAACGGCGGCCTGGCCGACCGTGACCCACATGCGCAACTTCGAAAACGTACGGCGCACCAAAGACATTGTTGACGAGTCGATCCGCTACAGCTCCCTGCAATTCACCGATCAGCCGGTCACCACCTCACTGATCGACAGCATCAGCGAAAGCGTCAATCAGTTCTTGCGCAAATTGATTGGTGACCAGGCGCTATTGGGTGGCGAGTGCTGGTATGACCCGGCCCGTAACCCGCAGACCGAACTGGAGCAGGGACACGTGCTGTTCAACTACAAACTGACCGTGCCGCTGCCGTTCGAACGCGGCACCTTCGAGACCGAAATCACCGGGGAATACCTGGTCACCTTGGGGGCCGCATAAATGGCAGGCTTTAGCGCACACCGCATCACCAACGCAGCGGTCTACCTGGACGGCGCCAGCTTCTTCGGTCGCTGCGAAGAGATCGACCTGGGGTCTATCAAGACCGTGATGAGCGACTTCCAGGGACTGGGCATGGTCGGGTTGATCGAGCTGCCGGACGGCATCGACAAGCTCGAAGGCAAGATCACCTGGAACAGCCTGTACATCGACTCGGCCAAGAAGATGGCCACGCCGTTCAAGACGGTTCAGCTTCAATGCCGATCCAACGTCCAGGTGTTCAACAGCTCGGGTCTGGTAGATGAGATCCCGCTGGTGACATTGATGACCGTCATGTTCAAGGAATACGCCCTGGGCAGTTTCAAGCCTCGTGATCCGAGCAAGTTTGAAACGCCGTTTTCCGCAACCTACGTTCGCCAGACTCTCAATGGTGAAGAGGTGGTGCTGCTCGACTACCTAGCGAACATCTTCAAGGTCGGTGGCCAGGATCAGTTGGCCAAGTACCGGCAAAACATCGGCCAGGCGTAGGTTATTCAGATCCCGGTATTGGAGGTGTTTATGGAACGGCCCCTGGTGGAACAGCAGGAGGTTTGGAAAGGTTCGGAGGAGCTGGTCAAAATTTTCGACATGCAGATTCGCCGCGATATGGATTATGTCCGAGCGAAGGCGTACTGGAGTCGATCTTTGCAGGACCTGCCACTTGCAGCGCTGACCGAGGCGTTAGCCAGATTGTCTTCGGGTCGTTACCAGATGGTACCCAACTGCCGGTGTCACCGCTGCAACCATCGTCATTGACGATCTATAGGATCAGCTCCAACGGACTGGAGTCGCCAGGACGGCAAACCCAAAGCCCCCGCCATCGTGCGGGGGCTTTTCTTTAAATCCGATTAAAAGTCTGCACCACGGCCAGGTGCGATGCTCAGGGCTCTTGAACAGCAACCGATCAGATCGATCAACCTGGAGCAACAAAGATGGCCGACAAACTGAGTTTCATCCTCAAGTTCCCCTTCAAAACCGCTGCCGGTGTGCAGCTGGACTCGATGACTATCAAGCGCCTAAAACGCAAGGACATCAGCGCGGCTCAGGCTGCCACCAAAGATGAAGGCGTATTGGAAGATATGCTCTGCGCGAAAATGCTTGGCATCACATTGGAAGACCTGGGCGAGTTCGATATTGCCGACTCGAAGCTAGCCACCGAGGTGTTGCGGGAAATGTCCAATGGCAGAGACATTGCTGCAGTCTTGGGACGAAGCGCTGTTGCTAGTGCTGAAGTTGCAGCCATCGGAAATAGCCCAGCTTGACATGGAGGACTACTGGCGCTGGGTCGAGTCGTGTGAGCGCGAGATCAATCGTCGGATTGAGCAGCTAAACAAGCAGTAACCCTCGCCACATTCTCCGCGCAATGTCGTGTCGCCCGCATCAGGGCGACACACCTTCCATCCTATAAATAGCTGGGCACGCCATGGCCAATGAAGTTCTTGTCGGGTTAAAAATTGGCGCTACGGTTGCTGGTAGTTTGAGCGCCGCATTCGGCTCAGCCAAATCGACGGTTCAGCAACTCGGTCGTGCAACGGACGGCCTGACCGCCAAACAAAAACTCATCGGCACCGAACTGGCGGCGTCCCTGGCGCGGGGCGGTACCGGGGTGGAGCGCCTACGTCGTCAGTACGACCAGGTCGGTCGTGCCATTGATCAACTTAAGGTCAAGCAGGAACGTCTCAACACCAGTCTGGCCCGTGGTGCACAACTCAAATCCGAACGGGGCGAACTGCGCGGGCAGGCACTCGAAACACTGGGCACAGCGGCGGTGGTCGGAGCCCCCGTTGTGCAGTCGTTTCGTCAAGCCATCGACTTTCAGGACCAGACGCGTGACATCTCCATTACCGGTGGTTTTGACGCGGAAGAAGAACAACGCCTCAGCAATGTGATGCGCGAATCCGCGTTGCGCTGGAATCAGACCCAAACCGAAGTGGCTAATGGCACCGGTGTCTTGATTGCCGGTGGCATCTCCAGCGCGAAGGAACTCGCGGCCTATGCCCCGGTGATGGCCAAAGCCGCAACGGCCACTCGGGCCAGCATGGAAAATCTCGGCTCGGTAGCCATCGCCCTGAATGACAACCTGGGCATTGGTGCCGCAGGCTTTGAACGCTCGATGAACATCCTGGCCTATGCCGGTAAACGGGGTCAGTTCGAACTGGCCGACATGGCCAAGTGGCTGCCGCAACTCACGCCGCAACTTGCCGCCCTGGGCATTACCGGTGAACGCGCCGTGGCCGAGATTGGCGCCTCACTACAGATCGCCCGTAAAGGCGCGGGCAGCAACGATGAGGCGGCCAACAACTTCAAAAACTTCCTGTCGAAGATCACCGCCCCCGACACGTTAAAAGCGTTTGCGGATGCCGGTATCGACCTGCAAGACACGATGAGGGGCATGATCAGTAAAGGCCTGACACCGATGCAGGCCATGATGGCAACCATCACCAAGTACACCAGCACTAAAGGTCCGGCTGCCGCCGCTGGCTTCCAGCGCGTCATGGCCATGAAAGATGACCAGGAGAGGCAGATCGCGCTGGATCGTTTGAATGAAGCCTACAAACTGGGCGAGTTGTTTCGCGACCAGCAAGTACTGTCCTTTGTGCGTCCGGCCTTGGCCAACCAGGACGAACAAGCCAGCATCCAAAAAGGCGGGATGGAGGCGGCTGATCAAGGCGTACAGGATCTGGACTGGGCAAAGCGCATGGGCAGCCCCAAGGAGCAGCTCAAAGCGCTGACCATAGGCTTGACGGATGTCGGCATCGGACTGGGCGGTATTCTGCTCCCCGCGCTGCTCGACATTACGAAAGCCGCTATCCCTCTGGTTCGCTCATTTTCGGCCTGGACAGAAGAGAACGCAGGTCTGGTCAGTGGTGTGTTCAAAGTCACCGCCGGAATCGTTGCGCTCAAACTGGGCTTCATCGCCTTGAAGTACGGCGCCAATCTTGGTGCCTCAGCACTCAACGGTATGGGCACCACCATGTCGGTGCTCTCGGGCAAGACCACCTTGCTAAATAGCGCTTTGCTCTCCGCTCGATTGGCTCCGTTTATCACGGGTGTCACGGGGCTCACGACCGCGCTGCCGGGGTTGTCTGGTGCCATGATTGCGTTCGGTGGCGCGATTGCTGCGACTCCAATTGGCTGGATTATTGGAGGAATCGTTCTTATCGCTGCATTGGGTTTAGTCATCTACAAAAACTGGGAACCACTCAAGGCCTGGATGATTGGCTTCTTCACCGGTTTAAAGGATGGACTCAAACCGATAGGAGATGCGTTCTCAGCAGCCTTTGCTCCGGTGGCGCCATTGCTGGCCAAACTGGGAACATTCATCAAACCGGTGATCACCTGGTTCCGTGAATTGTTCAGTCCAGTTCAGGTGACGGGCGATGAACTGGGCAAGGCCACCTGGTCAGGAATCGAGTTCGGTCGGGCTGTCGGCGCCGTGCTGTCCGGCTTACTGGCCCCTGTGCGGTGGCTTCTGGAAGGTATCGGCGAGATACCGAAAGCGTTTGACGGCGGTCTGGCCGGTGTTGCCGCGTTGATCGTCAACTTCTCGCCCCTGGGCCTGTTCTACAAAGCCTTTGCCGGGGTGATGAGTTACTTCGGTGTTGAACTGCCCGGCAAGTTCACCGAGTTCGGCAGCATGATCATTGATGGCCTGGTCAACGGCATCAAGAACAAAGCCTCTGCCGCCACGGATGCGGTGTTAGAACTGGGCTCGTCCATCAAAAGCTGGTTTACCGGGGATCTGCAGATCCATTCCCCCAGCCGGGTTTTCATGGGCTACGGTGCCAATGTCAGTGAAGGCGCAGCCTTGGGGATCACCGGTCAGTCCGACTTGGTACGCAAAGCGGCCCTGGACATGGCGTCCCAATCCAGGGTCAACATGGCCCCACCGAACCCCGCCGATGTCTCGATGGCCAGCATGATGGGGGGTGGCGGTATGGGCGGAAAAATCGAGGTGAGCTTCTCGCCAAACATCACCGTGCCAGGTGGTCCTGGTGTGATGGAACAAGTCAACCAAGGGCTGCAGGCGAGTTATGTCGAGTTCTTGCGGATGATGGAGCGCTTTGAACACGAGCGACAGCGCCGCAGTTACGGCTCAACGGGTGGAGGCCGCACCTGATGTTTGCCATCCTGGGCACTATCGAATTCACCGTGGCTGGTGGTATTAGCGGTATGGAGCAAACCGGCTCAGCAGACTGGGCCGAGCATGCGCGCATCCAGGGCAAGCCGTTGCTGGAGTGGATTGGTGAAGGGTTGGACGAAATCAACCTGACCATCGAGCTGCATCCATTATTGGGTGATCCCGAAGCACGCCTGCGCTCACTGCGCCTGGCCAAGAGCCAACACGAGCCCTTGGCCTTTGTCATGGGCAGCGGTGAATACCTCGGCCCTTATGTCATCACCCACATCAGCAACGCCATTCGCCGCGCTACCTCTGTTGGCCAAGTCGTCGCATCGACCGTGCAAGTCAGCCTGCGCGAGTACACCGGGGCCTTTACCCGCAAGGTCATTCGACCTGGTCTGCTCAATCCGGCGTTGAGTGGTACAGCGAGTGGTCTTGGTTCACCTGGACTCATCTCGCGGCTGACCCCATCGCCCAGCACCACTCAGTTGGTGATCGGTCACGCAAAATCAGCCAGCAACGTCTTGAGTGCTGGGAAAAACCTGTACGAGACAGTCAAAAGTGGCAACGCCTCGACGATCCTCGGACAGGTTCCTCAGTTGCTGGGGGTGACGGCGCGGGCTATCGAACCGCTGCAAGGGTTGACGTCAGCTGCAGGGTTGCTCAACGACGGCGCCGATCTGTCCCGACTCGGTGAGGACGTTCTGGGCAGCGTGATGGGTGCACGCTCCAGTCTGAATCCGGTTGACCTGGGGAATATCGTCGACCGTTTCTCAGCTTCCCATCAATACCTGGGGCAGGCCATCACCACCATGGATAGCGCCAGTAAACGCCTGTCGGGCCTTGCGGCTGACGTACTAACCCGGAGGGCCTGATGTTCATTCCCCACGTAACAACCGAAGGCGAACGCTGGGACCAATTGGCCTGGCGCTACTACGGTGACGCTCATCGGTATTTGCCGATCGTTCAAGCCAACCCGCACGTGCCGCTCACCGCCGCTTTACCAGCCGGATTGACCTTGGCCATCCCGATGCTGGAGCCGGTGTCCACCGCAGAGGATTTACCCCCATGGATGCGTTGATTCCGAAGCAAGTACCCGAAGCGCGCTTCGTGTTGACCTATCAACACAGCAACATCACTCACAACATCAGCCTGCACCTGCTCTCACTGACCTACATCGACTATCTGTCCGGGCAGGCCGACACTCTGGAGGTCGAACTGGAGGACACCGAGGGCAAATGGCGTGATGCCTGGTATCCAGGTCACGGTGATGCGCTGACCTTGGCCATTGGCTGGGAAGGCGCGCCACTTCGCACGCTGGGACGCTTTGAGATCGATGAGGTCGAGCTGCGTTGCCCACCGTCAACCGTGACCATCCATGCCTTGGCTGCCGGTATCAACACAGCCTTGCGCACCACCGAACATCGTGCCTACGAGAACCTTACCCTCGACGCCGTGGCCAAGCAGGTCGCAACCCGCCTGGGACTGGAGTTGATAGGCAGCATCGAACCCATCAAGCTCGACCGCCTGACCCAGCAAGACTCCGACCTGACCTTCCTGAGCAACCTGGCGGACGAATACGACTACGCCTTCAAGGTGACCGGCAACAAGCTGGTGTTCCACGCCATCAGCGAACTGGCGAAAGGCAAGCCGGTCGCCAGGCAGCTATTGCAGGATCAAGCCAACGTGCACCTACGCGACAAGATCAAGGACGTGCCGAAGGCCGTCGATTTCAAGCACAAAGACCCGGTCAAGAAGCAGCTGGTCAGCTACCGGATCATCAATGGTGAGACGGTCGCGGTACCGAGCAGCGCCAGCAAGACCACCACCAGTGCCGACACCAAGAAGAGTCGCAAGCGCGCCGCCTCCGTCGAAGTGGCCAAAGCCAAAGCCAAGGCCGAGCTGGCCAAGGCTAACCGTGAGCGCACTACGGGCAGTTGGACCGCCATGGGCCGTCCCAACCTGGTGAGCGGCAATGTGGTGACCTTGGTCGCCGCAGGCAAGCTGGGTGGCAACTATATGATCCTTTCGTCGCAACACCGCATGACCCGCAGTGGTGGCTACACCGTCGACCAGGAAGTCTGCCGGGTGTCGGCACCGTCGATTGGTTTCACTCTGGATAACTCCAAGCCCGATCTGGCGCTGTCGACCTACGGAATCGAACACGAAGTGGTGGCTTAATAATGAAGGGCAAAGCGAATGGGCGTTGAACTGGAATACGGCGAAGTCAGTGCGGTGGATTACCAGGGCTGCCGTATCCGTGTGCGGCTGGATGACCGTGATGGGGTGCAGAGCTATTGGCTGAATGTGCCCCAGCGCAACACTCAGGGTACCCAGCGCCGCCCGATCATGCCGGAGTTGAATGAACAGGTCGCGGTGCTACTCGATACCGATGGAGTCGGTGGCGTGTACCTGGGCGGAATCTATTCAACCGTAGAACCGCCACCGGTAATAGATGAAGGGACTGACTATGTGCGCTTCAAAGATGGCACCGTGATCACGTATGACCAAGTGGCCAGCGTGATGTCCCTGGATTGTGTTGGGGCGACCCTGCTCAAGTGCGCCCAGAACCTGACTGTCGAATCTGGAGAGCCGGTGGTGGTGAAGGCGCCTTCGGCGGTGTTGGATATCCCGCAGGTCACCTTGAATGGGGACCTGCAGGTGAATGGCAATATTGGAGCTACCGGGTCTATCATCGACGTAGGCGGCAACTCAAACCACCACACTCATTAATCGCCGTATTCGACAAAGGACGTCCAATGACTGAGAGATACTATTTTTCATCAGAACACTTAACAGCTGAGGAAAAAAACGCAGCGCTGGCGTTTGCTAGCGACCGCCTCGAGAAGGGCAACACCGTACATATTTTCATTGTCGCCAAAAAGCTTGCTGACGACTTTCTTCGCGGGGCTTTTGACTCCGTTGCATTGAACAAGCTAAAGAATGGTGACCAGATCAAGGTCGGTAATGTCGTTTATAGCCTTGAGGCTGACAGAACCTTTAAGAACTACACCTCTTACGAGGTAGTCGTTGCCTTTCATGTAAGTGACAGGCTTCTTGAAAAACTTGAGTCTGGGCAAATCCAGCACCTTGTGGTTTGCAATTTCGAACAAGACCGTCCTGATAAATGGATGGAATTGGCCCCTAAACTTTTAAAGTCTTCAGCGCCAGCCGAAAATCAGTAATTAGTTATTGCCCCAATCAAAAAGCCCCTGAACAGGGGTTTTTCAATGCCTGTCTTTAAACTCGATTAAAAGCCCCTGCCCAGCGGATACCACACCATGGGCGCATGACAACGCCCACTCCCTACACCCGCATCACCGCTGCTCACTGGCAGCCCGCCCTCGGCACCTCGGGTGAGGTGGTCGAAGGCCTGCGCGATATTGACCAGTCTATTCGCATCATCATGACCACGCCCAAGGGCAGTGATCCTCATCGGCCAGAGTTTGGCAGCGATCTTCACCTCTACCTCGACTGGCCTACCAACCGTGTGACTCCGCACCTGGTGCGCGAAACGGTCGATGCCATTCGTATTTGGGAAACCCGCGTCACGGTGGTCCAGGTGCAAGTCCTTATAGATGAAGTGCAGATCACCGTGAGAGTGCTCTGGCGTGTCGCTAATGGGATCACCCAAGTGACCGAGGTGCCTTATGCGCGAGCTGCCTAAACCCGAGTTCATCAAGATTGATCCTGCTGCGCTTGAAGCCGAACTGATTGCCCGCTATGAGAAAAAGTCCGGCAAAACCTTGTACCCGGCCCAGATCGAACGCCTGTACATCGACCAGATTGCCTATGCCGCCACTCGGTTGCAGATGGGTATTCAGAACGCAGGCGAGCAGCTCCTGGTGCGTTTCGCACGCGGACCGATCCTCGACTACCTCGGTGAATTGGTGGCTACACCCAGGCTCTTGGCACAACCCGCTCGATGCCCTTTGCGTTTCCGCATGCCCGCCGCTGTTACAGAACCGTTGTTGATTGCGGTTGGTACTCAGGTCAGTACCCAGGATGCGAAGCTGACGTTCGTGACGGATCGGGATGTTGTTATTGCCGTGGGGCAGACCCAGGTGACTGTCACTGCGACATGCCTGAGTGCTGGTGAGTTGGGTAATGGTTGGACTATCGGGCAGATCAGCAGCATCGGTACCTCGCCAGCAGCGGGTCTGGTCGCCAGTAACACCAGCGTCACGACTGACGGTGTCGAGGACGAAGAGGATGACCGTTACCGTGAGCGGATCATCCTGGCGCCTGAGGCGTTCAGCAATGCCGGTAGTCGCGGCGCCTATCGCTACCACGCGTTGGCCGTGCATCAGTCGATTATTGATGTCGCCGTGCATGGGCCGGACGAAGGGCAACCCGATGGTCATGTCGCGCTGTACCCGTTGACCACCAACGGATTGCCCTCGGACGACCTGCTGCAAAGGGTCAAGAATCAGGTCAGTGGCGAAAAGGTTCGTCCCTTATGCGACACGGTTCACTCATTATCACCGACCGAGGTGGACTATCAGATCAAGGCGCAGATCACTTTCTACGCCAACGCGGATCGCGTAGCAGCCATGGCTGCCGCGCAAGCAGCCGCTGACGCGTATGCCATCGAGCGTCGGGCCGGACTCGGGCGGGATATTGTCCAGGAGCAATTGACTGCACTGCTCCAAGTGACTGGTGTCTACCGCGCCGATTTGGAATTGCCTGCGGCTCTACGCGAACTGCAGGGCAACGAGTGGGCGAACTGCACCTCGATCCATCTGATCGATGCCGGGGTGGCTTATGGCTGATCAGCAACTGCCGCCCGCGTTGGCCGGTGATGAACGTTTTGCGCTGCTCTGTGAGCTGCTTGACGAGACGTTGGCCGAACTCGATCTCAACGTGATGTTGGTCTACCTGATCGACCTGGTGAAAACGTCACTGCTGCCAACCTTGGCCGATCAGTTCTCGCTCCTCGATGAGGCCGCCTGGATGTTGGCCGAGTCTGAGGAGGTCAAGCGCAACCTGATCAAGAGCGCCGCCGAGCTGCATCGCTTCAAAGGCACGCCCTGGGCGATGCGCGAGGTTATTCGGCTGCTGGGTTTCGGCGAGGTGGTCCTGCTGGAAGGCTTGAACAACCAGGTGCACAACGGCTCCATCACCAGGGATGGGAGTCACGTCCATGGTGCCCCTTCAGCGTGGGCGCTTTACCGAGTGTATCTCCAGCGCGTCATTACCAACGATCAGGCGGCGCTCTTGCGTCGCCTTCTACTTTCCGTCGCACCGACTCGTTGCCGTCTGGTGTCGCTCGACTATCAGTCAGTAGCCATCCGGCACAACGGAATTGCCCGCCGCGACGGCCAATACAATCATGGGAGCAGCTAATGGCCGATCTACCCGAATCAAATGAATGGGCACTCGGTGTCTATCAGCTCGAAACTTCAGATCCTGTGTTGGGCGGGCCGGAAGGTATCGATAACCTCCAGGCAAAACAGCTTGCGAGTCGCACCAAGTGGCTCAGGGATCAGATTCAGAAAATCATCAATGATGCAGCACCGTTGGCGAGCCCGACGTTCACGGGTGACCCAAAGGCGCCAACCCCGCTAGCCGGGGACAATGATTTGTCCGTGTCGAACACTGAATTCGTGCGTACGGTAGTGCACGGAAATACGTTCATTGATGTCTCGGGCTCTGGCGTTCTAACGCTGTCGGCGGCTCAGGCCGGGACCGGAACGCTGAGTCTGTACGGGACTCTCACCGGTAGCCGGACGATCATCGTGCCGACATTGCCCGCGCGTTATCAGGTGGTCAATGGCACCGATGGCGCCTTTTCCTTGATTGTGAAAACGGCGGGCGGTTCGGGGGTTGCAGTAACGCAGGGCACTTCAACTCTGTTGTTTGTGACGGGTGCAAACACCATTGCTCAGCAGCAGAGCGACTTTGACAGTATCAACCTGACCGGCAACCCGATAACCCCCACGCCGCCCCCTGGGGACAACGATAAGTCGGTAGCGAACACCGAATTTGTCCAGGCTGCTATCAATGGCGCGGGTTCAGTGAACATCGCGGGGGCCGGCAGCATTGCGCTGACAGCGACTCAACTGGGTACAGGCATTGTGTACCTATCAGGTGTGTTGACTGGCAACAAAACGGTAATCGTACCCAGCGCGGCCGCCCGGTTCCAAATGCAAAACATCACGACAGGCGCCTTTACGGTGACGGTGAGGACGGCGATGGGCGCCGGGATCGTTATCACGCCAAACACATCCTCTTTGCTGTTCTGTGATGGCACCAACGTGCAGTTGCAGCAATCGGACTTTATCAGTCCGGTATTGCGCGGAATTCCGAAAACTTCACAGCCGCCCCGCTTTGATGTCAGCGACCAGGTTATGAGCACGGCGGCGGCACAAGCCAGGGGGCATCAGTTGTCAGGCTTTTGGTCTTTCGCCGGCCCAACGGTCGGGATCGTCGCGCACGTTGGCGGGGTGGTTCATTGCTCCGGTTCGGGGACCAACGCCTATAGCCTGCCTGACGCCACCGCGAACAGCATCCCGGTCGGTGCGGTGATTCGGGTGCAGAATTGGGGGATCACCACCCTGTATCTGAACGTGCAAGGCGCGGACAAGATGCAGGAAAACATTGATAGTTCATGGACCGCCGCAACGCGGTCGATTCCGCCAGATTCCCACGTTGATTGCATGTACATCGGCACCAACTATTGGCTGCTGACCGGCACGGGTGTCGTCGGCAAAACACGGCCGTGGGGCTGTCTGTTGGGTACGTCGGGCTATCAGAAGCTGCCGTCAGGTTTGATCATGCAATGGTTTACCGCGAGCTTTCTTTCAGCCTTTAAGGCCGCTGCCTTCAACCTGCCAATCGCCTTTCCCGGCATGCATTTTGGCTGCCACGTCAGCCTGACGGATAGCGCCATTTACGACAGTGCCGGGACGCCCTTCGTAGCAGGCATGCCAAATGGTCTTGGGCAGGTACTTTTGCAATCCAACTACACCGCCAGTCAATCGGCGGTGCGTGTGTTGGCCTTCGGGATTTAAGGGGGTACGAACATGATTTTTTCCAGCAAGACAACTGGGCTGTTTCATGACGCCGATTTAGGCGGCGAGCTGCCAGCGGACGCTTTCGAAATATCCCCCGAGCTGCATGCTAAGCTTTTGAGCGGTCAGTCAGAGCTGATCATGATCAACTTTGATACCGAGCCACCCTCTCTGATTGCGCGCCCGCCAATGAGTGCTGAGCATTTGGCCGACATCGAGCGCGCCTGGCGTGACGGGCAGTTGGCGACAACCGACAGCGTCGTCGCGCGCCACCGTGACGAGCTAGAGAGTGGCCCGACAACCACGCTCACAGCCGAGCAATACGCGGCGCTACAAGTCTACCGGCGTGAGTTGCGTGACTGGCCACAATCGCCTGACTTCCCCTCTCAGGAACTTCGCCCCGCTCAACCCACCTGGCTCATTGAGCAGGAACGGTAAACCATCCTCGGGGCGCCACTACCTTTTTGTGTCCTGTACGCTCTGCTCACGAACGAGCGTCTGGGAAGGGAGCGAAGCAAAGGAGGAGCTAAACTTCAGTTGGAGCGTTCAGGCCGACCTGTTTTGATATTCTGTTGCAACAGGTGCAAAAGAATCTGAAGCTATTTATCTCACGTTAGGGCGCGGATTTTTCGCGCTCGGCGTCACTAATCTGCCCATCCACGGTCGACTCAACCGTCCCCCGCATCACCAGCCCACACACCTCCCCTTCCGAATGTACAATCGGCTCTTCCCCCGAACTGGCACCAAGCGCGTATTGCTCGCGCAACAGCCGCATCTGCCGACTCGACACCGAAGCGGCAATCAGCAACAACCACACCCCATGTCGGCCAAGATCCGGCTGTTCATTGCCACGAAACACGTACCAATGTCCCCGAGGCGGCTGATCAAAGGCAAAAAAATCCGCCAAAGACATAGGAATGCCTTCAAGCAGTTTCTTGAGGGAACTGACGGAGAAACTCACGCGATCCATGCGCTGGCCCGAGCTGCGCTCGAGGTCTCATCGCGGACTATTCTTGATCTGGGTAATCGACCGGTCGCACCGAAGGAGGTCACTCGTTTATGCACTGTGTCCTTTTCGAAATCCGCCGCGGTTCGATCTGATGCATGAAGGTAAATCGATCCGCGCCGTCATCGAGTTCCGATGAACTACCGGTCTGGGGCACGGCCCCAGGCACTTTTGTCTGACACCCTGAAACGGAGACGCCAGCATGAACACCTTGCAACTTCACCCTGCACTGGACAATGGTATCCAACCCGCCGCCGCGAACTTCGCAGGTGGCACCCTGCAATGCCTGTGTGCGACCGACAAGGTCGAGGTCAAGATCGACGCACAAACGCTGCATAACCACGCGTGTGGCTGCAGCAAATGCTGGAAACCACAAAACGCGATATTTGCCGTCATCGCCGTGGTGCCTCGAGATAAGGTCAGCGTCATTGCCCATGGCGAAAAACTGGCGATTGTCGACGAAACCGCCACCATCCAGCGCCACGCCTGCAAGCAGTGTCACGCCCATCTCTTTGGGCGCATCGAGAACAAGGAGCATGCGTTTTATGGCCTGGACTTCGTCCACACCGAGCTTTCGCCACAGAGCGGATGGGCTGCGCCGGGATTCGCAGCGTTCGTGTCCTCCATCATCGAAACCGGCACACCGCCAGCGCAAATGAAGGCTATCCGCGAGCGCCTGCGCTCGATCGGCCTCGAACCCTATGACTGCCTGTCCCCGGACTTGATGGACGCACTGGCGACTCATGTCGCCAAACAGAAAGGCCTGCTCCCCGCCGCCTGATTGATCGGTCGCCGCGGTTTTTTTCCGGACCGCGGCTCCGATTCACCTTTGATGGTGTGCGCCCCACATAATTAACCGGGGGGCTGTGGGTATTGAGACAACGGGTTACGCCAGCTTTCAATTCCGCTCATACCAATTCGGCCAGAAGTGGGCGTTTCGCCCTGGCGCCAGAGCGCCTCTCACCGAACGGTTGAGCTAACGATGAAAATCATGCGCGTCGGCGCGAATGTGGGCTTTAATGTCCGTGCAACTCACCTGGACCCAACATTGGGTTTCGACCGCATACGAGATGGGCCCAACAGCCTGCTTCAGATGGCTATGCGCTTGTCTGATCAAGGAAGATAACGACATTGAAAACAGCTTTCGGCGCCCTGTTTCTGATCTGCCTGACTGCCAGCGCACTCGCTGACGATAACCCTGTCGGCTTCCAGTCCTCCACACTGGCGGACTCGCACAATGACCGCGCACTGGAGATGGTCGTCTGGTACCCCAGTGCAACGACCGCCACCACGCAATTGATCGCCGATGATGCGGTGTTCGTCGGGGCTTCTGCCGTTCGTGACGCGCCGCCCGCTGCTGGCAAGCATCCATTGGTGGTGCTCTCCCACGGGTACAGAGGTAACTGGAGCAACCAGATCTGGCTTGCCAGTGCTCTAGCTCATAAGGGTTACATCGTCGCCGCAATCAATCACCCTGGCAGCACCACTCATGACCGTAGCCCTCAAGCAGCGGCGCAGTTATGGCAGCGGCCCGTTGATCTAAGCCGAGCCATTGAAGCGGTCACAACTCAACCTGAAAAATTCGGCTTGGTCGCCAATGACCGAATTGCAGTGGTGGGCCATTCGCTCGGCGGCTGGACCGCCTTGGAGATCGCCGGTGCTCGTTTCGATCCAGACCGCTTCGCCCGTGACTGCAAAGCCCATCCGCAGTTGTCCAGTTGCACCGTTTATCAACGGATGAACCCCGCAAGCACCTCAGCATTGAAGGCCGGTTTGGCCGCCGATTTGCGCGATAAACGCGTCACCGCGGTGGTTACACTGGACCTGGGCCTTTCACGCGGGCTGACCGATGAAAGCCTTGCGGCGCTGCCGGTACCCGCGCTAGTGATCGCTGCCGGCGTACCGTCGCAAGACCTTCCCGCTCAGTTGGAGTCCGCCAACTTGGCCAAACGCCTGCCCCAAGCGTCAAGCCGTTACGTCGAAATCAGCGACGCAAGCCACTTCAGCTTCTTGTCGCTGTGCAAACCTGGCGCGGTGGCATTGCTCGAAGAAGCAGAACCAGGCGATGGCATCATTTGCCGGGATGGCGACAGCGCTCGCCCGCGTGAGGTGATTCAACAGCAGATTACATCGCTGATCACCAAGTTTCTGGCGCAGTCATCTGGCAACAGAGAGGACATTTAGTAAACCATCAGTATTAGGGTTGCCGGTGCTCGGCAAGAACACCGCGGGAGCCGTTTCCGCGCCCGCGTAATCTGTCATGTCGGCTGGCTAGGAATGACCGCTTTCGGCTGAGCGGTCACTGGGACAAAGCTGAAACAACCAAAATCTACTTCCCTTAAAGCTTTCGTTTCAGTCGCCTGAGATCACTATTAACGATCAGTTTATGGGCCAGACCTACCGGCAACATGTAGATGCGCCCAAAGACGTTATGCGTTACGACAGATGATGTGATCGTGAACACACGATCTGTTATCGAAAGGCAAATCATGACATCCAGGTGCCGGTCACGTTCGGTCAGAACCAGCATGTCGGGGGCACTATGCTCCACCAGAAAGAAATCCAGCTGTTCGCCAGCGCGTACTGTCTCTCGCCTGGCGCCGGAGAACCCGCCGATCCGCTTCACGCCGAATAACGAGGAAATCGCGTCCCTCGTTCGGAAAGCTAGCCGCATGAGCAGTCCCGGTTCGGCCGTCATGATGTTCCAAGCGTCAAGAACGGTGATTTCAACAGGAAGCGGAACCGACCTGCGGTCATAGTAATCAAGTTCGGACAGGGTACGCAAAGTGTGAACAGGTGATGTGGTAGCCAAAAAATTATCCCTTTCAGTGGCCCGGCTGCCATTCCCGATAAAATCGGAAGCAGATCATCATGCAGCCATGCTACGTCATAATTACCGACAAATATCCCTTAACTGTTCACTGGGTGAATACTTGCCGGCTACAACCGGCCGGTATGGGTTGAAACAGGCCCTTCACCATAGGAACACAAGCCAACTGAAGCCCGGAAGGTGAATGGTAAATAGCAGGTTCGTCACCCACGTAACCGCATCGCCGGTAAAAGTCAGCCGCGTTCAACGTAGCGTCCAGATTGACTTCTTTCAGACCCAGATCCCGTGCCAGGCATTCCAGGTGGTTCAGTATTCTCATGCCGATGCCTTGTTGCATGAAACCTGGAAGCACGAAGATCGCGCCGATTTCGCTCGTCTCAAGATCAAGCATTCCCGTCGCCACCGGTTCACCTTGAATACAGCCCAGATAAAAGTGTTTTTCCATCAGGTCGCTGTACCCGTCCTTGGCTGATCCTGCCGTCCAGGCCAGCATTTGCTCCGTGGTATAGGCGCCGATGCATTGATGCCGTATCGCTTGAAGGCGAATGTCGAAGGCTGATTGGGCATCGCTTTGTTTGGCGCGTCTAATCTGGAACATTTCTTTCTCCGTTAGCCATCGGTGGACGGAGAACTAAAAAGCCCCGTCCATTTCTGGCGGGGCCTTGGGTAATTACGTCAAATCCTACAAACGCATGACCTCATGGCCCGCCAGAGGCGGTCATGGAGGAGCTCATCATGTTCATACGGCGTGTGTAGGTCATGAGCGGATAGTGTTTTGGATGATCCAGGTTGTCAATCTCGGAGCGGAGTTACGGAACATCCGCGTTCGACTCAGGTTGTTAAAAACAATGGGGATTTATTTTTTGATTCCAGACGTCAGTCCAGCAATGAAACTTTCTTCAGCAGTTCGTAAAGTCCATCAGGCACCAACGGCGATTCGTTAGTGAAGCTTGCGCAAGAATGCCACTTCGCTATGAAGGCAGCGCCATTGCTCTCTTGAGCGTTCAAATGCGGCAATTCGTAGACACTCGCCTCCACAAACGTCGCATCGTACACCTGCACGATTTCGTGCCCCGGAGTACCGGCGTACGTGAAGAGGCTTTCAAGCGTGCCGAGCAAGCGAACATCAGTGATGGGTAGACCGAGTTCTTCCTGTACTTCTCGCGCAACGGCTTGGGCGCTGGTTTCGCCGAACTCGATGCCGCCGCCGATCGGGCGGAAGAAGGTCTGTTGTTTGACGGGGTCGTAGGCCTCGTTGACCAGAATCTTTCCATCGTGATGAAAGACGCAGAGTGCGAGGGCGCGGATGCGTTGCGTGGTCATGAAGTGAAGTCCATTTACTTTGAAGAATGCCTGTAGCAACGGCCGAAGGCTGCTACAGGTCAGCGTCCATTTTAGAGATCAGAAGTTTGCTGGGGTGTTGGCACTGATAATTTCAGCCTCATCCGCCCCAATATTCCGAAACCGGTGCGGCAGCGTCGTCGGAAAGTAGTACCCATCCCCGGCATTCAGCACACTGATCTGCCCATCCACGGTCAACTCAACCGTGCCCCGCGTCACCAGCCCACACTCCTCCCCTTCCGAGTGCACAATCGGCTCTTCGCCAGAGCTGGCCCCCGGCGCGTATTGCTCGCGCAACAGCCGCATTTGCCGACTCGGCACCGAAGCGCCAATCAGCAACAACCGCAGGCCATCACGGCCCAGGTCGGGCTGCTCGTTGGCGCGGAAGACGTATTTGTGCTCTTGGGGCGGTTGATCAAAGGTGAAGAAGTCCGCCAAAGACATGGGAATGCTTTCGAGCAGTTTTTTCAGGGAACTGACGGAGGGACTGACTCGATTTTGTTCGATCAGGGAGATGGTGGCATTGGTGACGCCGCTACGCCGGGCCAGCTCACGCTGGGACAGTTTGTAGCTTTCGCGTACTAATTTGAGTCGAGAACCCGTATCCATGACAGCCTTATGTGAGAGCAACTTAAGGGTAATGGGGGCGGATGGCGGGTGGGCGCGGAGGCCGCGAATCACGCCGTTCCCCTGTCCCGGAACCGTGAAAGGCGGCTATTAAATCACGTTTGTTGGTGTTGCTCAGCAGCTTCGATAAATGGTGGACTTTTAAGGTTGGTGAATAGCCCTGTAGGAGCTGCCGAAGGCTGCGATCTTTTGACCTTTAGGCCGGCTCAAACAGCACGGCGGCCATGGGGAAGATCAAAAGATCGCAGCCTTCAGCAGCTCCTACGGGTTATCAGCGGTCATCAAAGATGTATAGATACCTGTCGGCTACATCGTTTAGATACCGAAACGGTCACGCAGCGCGTAATACGCGGCGCCCATGGCGGTGAGCGGGGCCTGGAAGGTGCGGCCGCCGAACATCGGCATGTGCGGCAAGGAGGCGAACGCGTCGAAGCGTTCGGCGTCGCCGCGGATCATTTCCGAGATCAGTTTGCCGGCCAGGTGCGAACAAGTGACGCCGTGGCCGCTGTAGCCCTGCATGTAGTAGGCGTTTTTCTCGATGCGGCCGAATTGCGGCATGCGTGACATGGTCAGCAGGAAGTTGCCGGTCCAGCGGTAGTCGATCTTCACGTCCTTCAATTGCGGGAAGGTCTTGAGGATTTTCGGGCGGATCAGTTGCTCGATGTCGTCCGGTTCACGAGCACCGTAGACCACGCCGCCGCCGTACAGCAGACGGTTGTCGGCGGTCAGGCGGTAGTAATCGAGCAGGTAGTTGCAGTCTTCGACGCAGTAGTTGTTGCTGATCAGGCTCTTGGCGACCTTGGCCGACAAGGGCTCGGTGACGACGATTTGTGAACCGCACGGCATGCTTTTGCGGGTGACGCGGTTGTCGAGGTCCTGAGGCAAATAGGCGTTACCGGCGATCAGCAGGTACTTGGCCCGCACCAAGCCTTTGGCGGTGCGCACGGTGATCGGCTCGCCGTAGGTGATTTCCACCGCCGCCGATTGCTCGTAGATCTTGCCGCCCAGGCCGATGATGGCCGTGGCTTCACCCAGCGCCAGGTTCAGCGGGTGGATGTGGCCGCCCTGCATGTCCAGCAGGCCGCCGACGTAGTTGTCGCAACCCACTTCGCGCTTGATGTCCGCCGCGTCGAGCATTTTCAGGTGCTTGTTGCCGTAACGCTCCCAGCTGCTTTTCTGCTCGGCCAGGCCTTTGAGCTGCTTCTTGTTCAGCGCCGCGAAAATACCACCGGGCTTGTAGTCGCACTTGATGTCGTACTGCTGGATGCGCGAACGGATGATGTCCGCGCCTTCAAAGATCATGCTGCCCAGTACTTCGGCAGTCTTGTCGCCATAACGCTCTTCGATGACATCAACGTCGCGGCTGTAGGAGTTGACCAGTTGACCACCGTTGCGACCGCTGGCGCCGTAACCGACCTTGGCGGCTTCCAGCACAGTGACGCTGTAACCCGCCTCACTGAGGAACAGGGCCGACGACAAACCGGTGTAGCCCGCGCCGATGACGCAGACATCGCACTCGACCAATCCTTCGAGCACCGGAAAATCGATGGTCTCGTTGCGGGTCGCGGCGTAGTAGCTGTTTACATGATTTTGTTTAACAGAGTTTTGCTTCATAAATGTCTCCGATGGCCGCAGGCACACGCCTGCGACCGCCGTTGTAAAAGTGTTAGAGCTTGATCCAGGTCGCTTTGAGTTCGGTGTATTTATCGAACGCATGCAGCGACTTGTCCCGACCGTTACCCGACTGCTTGAACCCGCCGAACGGCGCAGTCATGTCGCCGCCGTCGTATTGGTTGACCCAGACGCTGCCGGCGCGCAAGCCGCGAGCAAAGGTGTGGGCCTTGCTCAGGTTGCTGGTCCAGACCCCGGCCGCCAGACCGAAGATGCTGTCGTTGGCAATTGCCAGCGCTTCTTCAGCCGTGTCGAAGGTGATCAGCGACAGCACCGGGCCAAAGATTTCTTCCCGGGCGATGGTCATGGCGTTGGTCACGCCGTCGAAAATCGCCGGCTCCACGTACAGGCCACCGGTGTCTTCGAGGGTGCGAATGCCGCCCGCAATCAGTTCGGCGCCCTGCTCTTTGCCGATGCTGATGTAGCGCAGCACCGACTCCAGTTGACGCTGATCGACGACTGCACCGACGGTGGTCGTCGGGTCCAGGGCATGCCCCGGTTTCCAGGCTTGCAGCGCTTCCACCAACAGCGGAATGAACTGCTCGCGAATCGAACGCTCTACCAGCAAACGCGAACCGGCAGTGCAGACTTCGCCCTGGTTGAAGGCAATCGCACTGGCCGCAGCTTGAGCTGCCGCGCGCAAATCCGGCGCGTCGGCAAACACCACGTTCGGGCTTTTGCCACCGGCTTCCAGCCAGACGCGTTTCATGTTGCTTTGCCCGGCGTAGATCAACAGTTGCTTGGCAATCGCGGTCGAGCCGGTGAAGGCCAGCACGTCGACGTCCATGTGCAGCGCCAGCGCCTTGCCGACGGTGTGACCGAAGCCCGGCAGCACGTTGAACACGCCTTTCGGGATACCGGCGTCGAGCGCCAGTTGAGCGATGCGAATCGCCGTCAGCGGTGACTTTTCCGAAGGCTTGAGGATGAACGAGTTACCCGCTGCCAGGGCCGGTGCGAATTTCCAGCTGGCCATGATCAACGGGAAGTTCCACGGCACGATGGCCGCGACCACGCCCGACGGTTCACGCGTGACCAAGCCCAACTGATCGTGCGGCGTCGCCGCGACTTCGTCGTAGATTTTGTCGATGGCCTCGGCGCTCCAGCGGATCGCGTTGGCGGTCGCTGGAATGTCGATGCTCATGGAGTCGCTGATCGGCTTGCCCATGTCGAGGGTTTCCAGCAGCGCCAGTTCTTCCTGGTTCGCCAGAATCAGGTCGGCGAAACGAATCAGGATGCGCTTGCGCTCCGCCGGGGCCAGTTTGGCCCAGACGCCGGATTCGAACGCCCGGCGCGCAACCACTACCGCCGCATTCGCGTCGGCTTCGTCGGTGCTGGCGATGTTCGCCAAAAAACGACCGTCCACCGGACTCATGCATTCAAAGGTGTCACGGCTGAGTGCCGAGCAGTATTGGCCGTCAATGAATGCCCGACCTTCAAGTGTTAAGGACTGAAAGCGTTGCTCCCAGTCGCTGCGAGTGTTTGTCATGGTTGTGACTCAACGCAGAGGAGTAAGTAGTCGTCGGACTAAGGCCCGTAGGAGCTGCCGAAGGCTGCGATCTTTTAAGATCAAGATCAAAAGATCGCAGCCTTCGGCAGCTCCTACAGGGTTATTCACCCGTCATCAAAGATGTGTCGATACCCACACAGGTTCCGCATCCCCAATTGACGGGTTTTAGGCCATCAGACCGTGTGCAAGTACCAGTTGTACTCAAGGTCAGAGATGGAGTTCTCGAACTCGGCCAGCTCGCTTTCCTTGCACGCCACGAACACGTCGATGTACAGCGGGTCGATGTACCGGGCCATGACTTCGCTGTCGTCCAGCTCACGCAGTGCATCACGCAGGTTGTTCGGCAGGCTCTGCTCGTTCTGCTCGTAGCTGTTGCCTTCGACCGGTGGACCTGGCTCGATCTCGTTGGTCAGGCCGTGGTGAATGCCGGCCAGAACCGACGCCATCAGCAAGTACGGGTTGGCGTCAGCGCCAGCCACCCGGTGCTCGATCCGCACCGCGTCTGCAGAACCGGTCGGCACGCGGACCGCAACAGTGCGGTTGTCGATGCCCCAGCTCGGCGAATTCGGCACGTAGAACTGTGCGCCGAAACGGCGGTAGGAGTTGACGTTCGGGCAGAGGAACGCCATCTGCGCCGGCAGGGTCTCGAGCACACCGCCGATCGCGTGGCGCAGTGCGGCGTTCTGCTCGGGATCCTCGCTGGCAAAGATGTTGTTGCCTTCTTTATCAAGGATCGAAATGTGTACGTGCAGACCGTTGCCCGCCTGGCCCGGATACGGCTTGGCCATAAACGTGGTGTCCATCTCGTGGTCGTAGGCGATGTTTTTCACCAGACGCTTGAGCAGTACCGCGTAGTCGCAGGCCTTGATCGGGTCGGAGACGTGGTGCAGGTTCACTTCGAACTGCGCCGGGGCGCTTTCCTTGACGATCGCGTCGGCAGGAATGCCCTGTTCTTTCGCGCCTTCGAGGATGTCTTGCAGGCAGTCGACGTATTCGTCGAGGTCGTCGATCAGGTACACCTGAGTCGACATCGGGCGCTTGCCGGACACCGGCGAGCGTGGCGACTGCGGACGACCGTTCACGTTGTCCTGGTCGATCAGGTAGAACTCCAGTTCGAACGCGGCGCAGATGGTCAGGCCCATTGCATCAAACTTGCTCACGACTTGACGCAGCACTTCGCGTGGGTCGGCGAAGAAAGGTTCACCTTCGAGTTCGTGCATGGTCATTAACAGTTGCGCGGTCGGGCGCTTCTGCCAGGGCTCGATGCAGAGGGTATCGGGGATTGGGTAGCAGATTCGGTCAGAGTCGCCGATGTCCAGACCCAGGCCGGTGCTTTCCACCGTGGAACCGTTGATGTCCAGAGCGAACAGTGACGCCGGCAGGTTAATGCCTTTTTCGTAAACCTTATGAAGACTGGTGCGCTCGATGCGCTTGCCGCGCACCACACCGTTCATATCCGCAATCAGAAGGTCGACGTACAAAACCTCAGGATATTTCTTAAGGAATGCGTTTGCTTCGTTGAGTTGAACGGCACGCAGAGGGACCGACATGATGCACCTATTAGCTGTTAATTATTATGTTCACCGCACTTTCACGAGCCCAGTCAATCCGAAAGGCAAAGTGAAGTCAATAGCGAACACTCGACCTTTCAGCGTTATTTTTCTGGCCTTTTTAGGGCACATGAGTGCCAGAACAGTCTTTGAGCGAGCAAAAATCCTGAACATCGGACGTACGGCGTTTAGAATTTTTTACATTGGAGTTGTTAATTAAAATCAACGAGGCTAAGCTCTGGAAAAGCTCGTTCAAGTGTGAAACTTCGAGGTGATAAAAATGGCACTCAAGCCATTGATCGGCGTTACTGCGTGCGTCAAACAGATTGGCCTGCACCCCTACCACGTCAGCGGCGACAAGTACTTGCGTGCTGTCAGCGTCGCGGCGCTGGGGCTGCCAGTGGTCATTCCTTCTTTAGGCGATCTGACCGAGATTGATGAGGTGCTCGCGCATCTCGACGGTTTGCTGCTGACCGGCTCGCCTTCGAATGTGGAACCCTTCCACTATCAAGGCCCCGCCAGCGCACCCGGCACGGATCACGATCCTGCCAGGGACAGCACCACCCTTCCCTTATTGCGTGCAGCGATTGCCGCCGGCGTTCCGGTACTCGGTATCTGTCGCGGCTTTCAGGAAATGAACGTGGCGCTCGGTGGCAGCCTTCATCAGAAGGTCCACGAACTGCCCGGCATGCTTGATCACCGGGAAGCGGATCATCCGGATTTGGCAGTGCAGTACGCACCGGCTCATGCGGTCAACGTGCAGCCGGGCGGTGTGTTCGAAGCGCTGGAGTTGCCGCAGGTGTTCCAGGTCAATTCGATTCACAGTCAAGGCATCGACCGACTTGCCCCCGGCCTGCGCGCCGAAGCCATCGCTCCCGATGGCCTGATCGAGGCCTTCTCTGTTGATAGAGAGACGGTCGAGCACAGCAAGGCCTTCGCCGTCGGCGTGCAATGGCACCCGGAATGGCAGGTCCTGGCCAACCCTCCCTATTTGAGTATTTTCCAGGCGTTTGGCGACGCGTGCCGGCAACGAGCGGCGCTGCGTAATACACGCTGACTGACGACCTCAAACAGCACTCAACGATTTAACTGCCCCCGTGAGCCCGGCGGGTGCGCCCTTGCGCGCCAGCCATTCACGAATACAGCAAAACGCTAGAACAAAAAGCACCACCCGGCAGCCAGGACGGCGGCGCCGAATCGGCCTGCTCAGTGCGGGTTCGCAATCAACTATTAAGTCAGGCCGCATTGGCCCGACGACTGACACCTGTTGGGAGTTTCACATGGCAAACGCCTCCAGCATTTACAGGAAGGCTCTAGAAGGTAACCAGCAACCCAAGAAGGTTCTGGTGAGAGTCGACCGCGTAACCAAGAAATTTGACGAAACCGTTGCCGTAGACGATGTGTCCCTGGACATCCACCAAGGCGAAATCTTCGCCATGCTGGGCGGTTCGGGTTCCGGCAAATCGACACTCCTGCGCATGCTGGCAGGCTTTGAACGGCCGACCGAAGGGCGCATCTACCTTGATGGCGTAGACATCACCGATATGCCGCCGTACGAGCGGCCGATCAACATGATGTTCCAGTCCTACGCGCTGTTCCCGCACATGACCGTGGCGCAGAACATTGCCTTCGGCCTCAAGCAGGACCGTCTGCCCGCCAGTGAAATCGACGCCCGCGTCGAGGAAATGCTCAAGCTGGTGCACATGACCCAGTACGCCAAGCGCAAGCCGCACCAACTGTCTGGCGGTCAGCGTCAGCGTGTTGCACTGGCCCGCTCGCTGGCCAAGCGTCCGAAACTGCTGCTGCTCGATGAGCCGATGGGCGCCCTGGATAAAAAGCTGCGCTCGCAGATGCAACTCGAACTGGTGGAAATCATCGAGCGCGTCGGCGTGACCTGCGTGATGGTGACCCACGACCAGGAAGAGGCCATGACCATGGCCCAACGCATCGCGATCATGCACCTGGGCTGGATCGCGCAGATCGGTAGCCCGGTCGACATCTATGAAGCGCCGGTCAGCCGCATGGTCTGCGAATTCATCGGCAACGTGAACGCCTTCGACGGCACCGTTGTAGAAGACCTGGAAGGTCACGCGATCATTCACAGCCCGGATCTGGAGCAGAAGATCTACGTCGGTCACGGCGTGAGTACGTCGGTGCAGGACAAGTCGATCACCTACGCCATTCGCCCGGAAAAACTGCTGGTCAGCACCGTCAAACCCGAGACCCGTTACAACTGGTCCCAAGGCAAGGTTCACGACATCGCTTACCTCGGCGGGCACTCGGTGTTTTACGTGGAGCTGCCTGGCGGCAAGATCGTGCAGTCGTTCATGGCCAACGCCGAACGCCGTGGCACACGCCCGACGTGGGACGATCAGGTCTACGTCTGGTGGGAAGACGATAGCGGCGTGGTACTGCGCGCATGAACACTCTCACTCAGCAGTTTCAGCGGTTTTTGCCGAGCGGCCGTAAAGTCGTGATCGGTATTCCATTCCTGTGGCTGTGCCTGTTCTTCATGCTGCCGTTTTTCCTGGTGATGAAGATCAGCTTTTCCGAAGCAGCCCTGGCTATCCCACCCTACTCCGAGATCTACAGCTTCGCTGAGCAGAAATTTCAGCTGATGTTGAACCTCGGCAACTACGCCATGTTGGGCGACGATGAGCTGTACATCTCGGCTTATCTGGGCTCCTTGAAAATGGCCTTCCTCAGCACGGCTATGTGCCTGGTGATCGGTTTCCCGATGGCCTACGCGATTTCCAAGGCCAGCAAGGAAGCGCAGAACGTCTTGCTGCTGCTGATCATGATGCCGACCTGGACGGCGATCCTGATCCGGGTTTACGCGTGGATGGGCATCCTCAGCAACAACGGTTTGCTCAATGCGTTCCTGCTGTGGACCGGGCTGATTTCGCAGCCAATCGAAATACTCAACACCAATACCGCGGTCTACATCGGCGTGGTGTATGCCTACCTGCCGTTCATGGTGCTGCCGCTGTACGCCAACCTGGTCAAGCATGACGGGAGTCTGCTGGAGGCCGCATCGGACCTGGGCTCAAGCAACTTCAACAATTTCTGGAAAATCACCGTACCGCTGGCCAGGAACGGCATCATCGCTGGCTGCATGTTGGTGTTCATTCCGGTGGTCGGTGAGTTCGTGATTCCGGAACTGCTGGGTGGCCCGGAAACCCTGATGATCGGTCGCGTGCTGTGGCAGGAATTCTTCAACAACCGCGACTGGCCGGTGGCGTCCGCTTTGGCAGTGGTGATGCTGGCGATCCTGATTGTGCCGATCATCCTGTTCAACCGCAGCCAAGCCAAAGAGATGGAGGGACGGGCATGAACCGTTTCGGATTTTCAAGAATGATGCTGGTGCTCGGCCTGCTGTTCATCTACCTGCCGATGCTGATCCTGGTGATCTACTCGTTCAACGCCTCGAAACTGGTGACGGTCTGGGGCGGTTGGTCGGTGAAATGGTACGTTGGCCTGCTGGACAACAGCCAACTGATGGGCTCGGTGGTGCGCTCGCTGGAAATCGCCTGCTACACCGCGATTGCGGCGGTAGCACTGGGCACCTTGGCCGCCTTCGTGCTGACCCGCGTGACCCGCTTCAAGGGCCGCACACTGTTCGGTGGCCTGGTTACCGCGCCGTTGGTGATGCCGGAAGTGATCACGGGCCTGTCGTTGTTGCTGCTGTTCGTGGCCATGGCGCAGATGATCGGCTGGCCGCAGGAACGGGGCATCGTCACCATCTGGATCGCCCACACCACGTTCTGCGCCGCCTATGTGGCAGTCGTCGTATCGGCGCGCTTGCGTGAGTTGGACCTGTCCATCGAAGAGGCGGCCATGGACCTCGGTGCACGACCATTGAAGGTGTTCTTCCTGATCACCATCCCGATGATCGCGCCCTCGCTGGCTGCGGGCGGCATGATGTCGTTCGCCCTGTCGCTGGACGATCTGGTGCTGGCGAGCTTCGTCTCCGGACCGGGCTCCACGACGTTGCCGATGGAAGTGTTCTCGGCCGTGCGTCTGGGCGTGAAGCCCGAGATCAACGCGGTGGCGAGCCTGATTCTGTTGGCGGTGTCGCTCGTGACCTTCATGGTCTGGTACTTCAGCCGCAAAGCCGAAGCCAATCGCAAACGCGCGATCCAGGAAGCCATGGATCAGACCGCGAGCGAATCCTGGAAACAACCTGCTTCACAACGACCTGTACAGATCGGTGCGACGGCTTAACGCCGTCGCGCTTCACCGCGACTGCCCCCCGGTGAGAACTCGAAAATAGACAACAACGCCCCCCCCTGGGCGCGTCACGCAATTCCGTTCATGCAGCGCCTTACCACCGCTGCTGTTACACGAACGGTCTCACCTGGCTCCTCGGTCAAGGTGATTTTGGGCGCCCTCGGGCGCCCTTTTTGCTTTTCCGACCATACCCTTGATTTGCCCGGCGCACGGAACAACGCTGTCCAGACTTATGGCTGAATGAGTTAACGGTTGGGAGCGAGAAAGGTCGCAGCCGCGGCGACTCAGTAGTAACGTCGCGGGTCGGAATCGATCAGGCTGGCCAGTTTGGTCAGGGCGAAGCGCAATTCGTCCTGGCTGGTGGGCGACATCAGCACCAGCCGCACACAACGGGTAATCCCGGAGCGTTCGGCCTGGAACTGGGTGCCACTGAGCACCAGCACACCATTGGCCCGAGCCAGCATGGTGAACTCGTCGCTGGTCCACGGCTCGGGCAGCGTCAACCAGACGTGGTAGGAATACGGCTGGGCCTTGAGCTCGAAATTGGCAAAGATTTCCCGGGCAATCGCTTGCCGCCCGGCGGCTTCGTTGCGCTGGATGCGGATCAGTTTTTTGTCGAGGCCTTCGATGATCACATTGCTGGCCAATTGCGCGGTCAGCGGCGACGGCATCCAGACGCTGCTGCGCACCATTGAGGTCAGGCGCGACAGTAATTTGGGCGGGCTATAGAGATAGCCGACGCGTAGCGCCGGCATGACCGATTTCGACAGGCTGGTCAGGTACACCGAACGATCCGGTGCAAACGCCGACAACGGCTTGATCGACGGGTCGGTGGCGAGAAAGCCGTAGATGTCATCATCCAGGATGATGAAGTCGAACTCTTCGGCCAGCGCCGCGATTTGTGCTCGGCGTTTTTGCGACATGATCGCCGCCGTCGGGTTCTGACAGGTCGCGACGCAAACCAGCATCTTCGGTTTCTCCCGCAGGCACAGTTCGCGCAGTGCCTCGGGAATGATCCCTTCATCGTCCATCGGCACGCCACGCAGGCGGCGCTCAAGACCATGGGCCAGGGAAATGATGCCGGGGTAGCAAAGCTCTTCGCAGAGCACCAGGTCACCGGCATTGGTCAGTGCGCTCATCGCGACCATCAAGCCATGCTGGGCGCCGGCGGTGATCACCACTTGCTGCCATTGCGCATCGGGCAACGAATGACGCAACCACTGCGCACCCGCCTCGCGATGAGCCGGGTGACCGCCGTCCGGCGCGTAATCCAGGGTACGGGCGAAATCGGTGCTCTTGGCCATGCCCACCAACGCGTCGCGCAACCAGTATTCCAGGGTTTCGCTGTAGGGCTTGATGATCGACAGATCGAGTAATTCGGGTTGCCCCAGGTTCAGCGGCACAGCGCTGCTGCTGGCTGGCAGTTCCAGCTGCTTCTGATTGAGCACATAAGTGCCCCGCCCCACTTCCCCCTGCACCAGACGACGTCGATGGGCTTCGCTGTAGGCCCGGCTGATGGTGCCCGGCGTGACATTCAGGGTGGTGGCCAGTTCCCGCAAGGTCGGCAGGCGATCACCTTCGTTCAACACGCCGCTGCTGATATCGCGCGCCAACGCATCGGCAATCGACAAATACATCGGCTGGCTGAACTCGCTTAGCTGGGGAACCCACATGAATGATCACTGCCCATCGTAGAAATGATGAATATCCGAGCATATCACATGGAGGTTAGGCGACTGTTATATCGACTCAATCTATAAATTGAGTCGATTGATACGGAGATTAAGTCGATAGCCTTCGTATCGTCAAAATATTATCCAAAGAATTAATAAGCTTATAAATCAATTACCTAAATACTAATTAGCCGAAAAACAGACACCGATAGCAAAAAAACATCTCGTCACAACATCGCCACCTATTGAATCAACTTAATTCATTCAAATACACTCATCACAAATCGAATCAATCAACTCAATACCCCCCCTGGTCACTGCGCGACTCTGCCGCGCCAAGTCGAGGCATCATGGACACACTCAGAAAGGATCTATCCCTGTCAGCGGTCATTGCGGGCTTCATCGCCGTGATCATTTCCTATGCCGGCCCTTTGATCATCGTGTTTCAGGCAGCCAAGGAAGCCCATCTGCCCAACGACGTGGTGTCTTCGTGGATCTGGGCCATTTCCATCGGCAGCGGCATTACCGGCCTGTTCCTGAGTTGGCGCCTGCGGATTCCGGTGATCACGGCGTGGTCGACGCCGGGCGCGGCATTGCTGGTGTCGATGTTGCCCACCGTTACCCTGCCCCAGGCTATCGGCGCCTATGCGGTAGCGTCGGCGATCATCGCCGTGGTCGGCTTGTCCGGGGCATTCGACAAACTGATGAGTCGCCTGCCCAAAGCCATCGCTGCTGCCATGCTCGCGGGCATTCTGTTTCGCTTCGGCGCTGAGCTGTTCACCTCGATCAACCTGCAACCGGTGCTGGTGCTGTCGATGATCGCGGCCTACCTGATCTTCAAACGCTTTTCGCCGCGCTACGCCATTCTCTCGGTGCTGATTATTGGTTGCGCCGTGGCCGCCTGGTTCGGTGAACTCAACAGCAGCTCGATTACCATCGCAGTGGCCCACCCGGTCTTCATCGCCCCCGAATGGAGCTGGCACGCAATCATCAACATTGGCCTGCCACTGGCCCTGGTGACCCTGACCGGCCAGTACGTCCCCGGCATGGCGGTGTTGCGCACCTCGGGCTACAACACCCCGGCGCGCTCGATTATTTCGATCACCGCGATTGGCTCGATTCTGATGGCCCCGTTCGGCTCCCACGGTTTTAACCTGGCAGCGATTACGGCGGCGATCTGCACCGGCCGCGAAGCCCACGAAGACCGTGACAAACGCTACATCGCCGGGATTGCCTGCGGGGTGTTCTACATTCTGATGGGCACCTTTGGCGCGACCCTGGCCTCGGTGTTTTCCGCCCTGCCTAAAGAGTTGATTGCCTCCCTCGCCGGCCTGGCCTTGTTCGGTGCAATCAGCGCCGGGATGACCGGCGCCATGGCGGACGAGAAACAACGTGAAGCGGCGCTTATTACCTTTCTGGTCACCGCCTCGGGCATGAGCTTCCTCGGTTTGGCCGCCGCGTTCTGGGGTTTGATCTTCGGCCTCGTGGCGCACTTCGTGCTGACTTACACCCGGGAAAGCAAAGCCGCCGCCCTCGCCGAGGGCAGCCGGCAATGATCGCTCGATTTCACTAAAGTGAGGTCAGAGAACAGACGCGGGGCGTTTGAGTGTTCAGTGAAAGATCGTGACACCAGCCCCGGAGCCGTCACACCCGCCTCAGAGCTTGGCGATCGACACCTCGGTGGATTTGACGAACGCGATGACCTCGCTACCCACCACCAACTCGAGATCGCGAATCGAACGCGTGGTAATCACCGAGGTAACAATTCCAGAGGCGGTTTGCACATCGACTTCAGAGACCACCGGCCCTTCCAGGATTTCCTTGACGATGCCTTTGAACTGATTGCGGACGTTGATTGCTTTGATGGTCATGACTACGCTTCCTGTCGAAATGGGTTACGTGAGCACTGCTGTGCGAGCCCCTAAAATGCACCTGATCGAATACCAATCAAAGGAATAAATAACTAGATATTTATTCCTTTTAAATATAAGTAATGGATTGCGTCGAATGTGCGATAGAACCTCTTGGCTTCGCTGCGGCCCAATTTCTATTCCTCAAATCCCGTCTGGAGGTTGTCATGCGAACGCTCGAACTGGCCAGCGTGCCTGTCCCTGTCATTGGTCAGGGAATCTGGCGCATGGGGGAAGACCCACAACAACGAACCCGTGAAATCGCCGCATTGCGCACTGGCATCGAGCTGGGAATGACGCTGATTGACACCGCAGAAATGTATGCCCAGGGCGGGGCAGAGGAAGTAGTTGGCGGTTTCGCGCCCCCACCCGCAAGCATCAACTGGCGATGGTCTGAGGCTTAGAACAACCCCAGCTGCCCGCCAATCAGCGTGCTGAAGTCATCGTCGACAAACGGCAAAATCGCGTCGGCCACCGGTTGCAACTGGCGACTGACGTAATGGTCGTAGTCAATCGGCGCACTGCGGGTTTCCAGCGGTTCGGGACCCACTACCGTGATCACGTAACTGATCCAGCCGCCGCGCTGATACTGGCGTGGCCGGCCCTGTCGATCATTGTATTCGTCGGCAAGGCGTGCGGCCCGCACATGCGGCGGTACGTTGCGTTGATAGTCGTCCAATGGCCAGCGCAAGCGCTTGCGGTAAATCAGCAAGTCATCGTGCTCACCGGCCAGCGTCGCACGTACACACTCGCGGACATAATCCTGATAAGGCCGACGGTGAAAGATCCGCAGGTAGAGTTCCTGTTGAAATTGCCGGGCCAGCGGCGACCAGTCGGTGCGTACGGTTTCCAGGCCTTTGTAGACCATTTCCTCAGTACCGTCGGCGCGTGTCACCAGCCCGGCATAGCGCTTCTTGCTACCCTCCTCTGCGCCGCGAATGGTCGGCATCAGAAACCGTCGAAAGTGCGTTTCGAATTGCAGTTCGAGCACGCTGTGCAACCCGAACGCCTTCAGAAGATGGTCGCACCACCATTGGTTGACGTGCGCCACCAGCGCCCGACCGATCTGCGCCGCTTCTTCCTGACCATGAGCACGCCGCAGCCAGACGAAGGTCGAGTCGGTGTCACCATAAATCACTGCGTGCCCTTGCGCCTCGATCAGTTGGCGAGTCCTGAGCATGATCTCGTGCCCGCGCAAGGTGATCGATGACGCCAGACGGGTATCGAAAAACCGGCAGCCACTGGACCCGAGCACGCCATAGAACGCATTCATGATTATTTTCAAGGCCTGGGAAAGCGGCGCATTGTGCTCGCGCTTGGCAACTTCCCGGCCTTCAGATACACGAGCGACAATCGCTGGCAGGCAGTGCCGCGTCCGCGAGAACCGTGCGCCACGAAAACCCGGCACCGACTCGCTGTCGTCGGGGTGGCGCAAGCCCTCCACCAGCCCCACCGGGTCGATCAAAAAGGTACGGATGATCGACGGGTACAGACTCTTGTAGTCGAGCACCAGCACCGATTCGTACAGCCCTGGTTGCGAGTCCATGACAAAACCACCGGGGCTGGCCTGCGGTGGGCGCTCGCCAAGGTTCGGCGCAACAAAGCCCTGACGGTGCATCAACGGCATGTAGAGGTGAGTGAAGGCTGCTACCGAACCGCCGCTGCGATCGGCCGGCAAACCGGTAACGCTGGCGCGCTCGAGCAAGAAGGTCAGCAGTTCGGTCTTGTGGAAAATCCGTGTTACCAGTTCGCAGTCCTTGAGGTTGTAGCGCGCCAGCGCGGGCTTGTCCTCGGCGAACATGCGGTTGATTTCGTCCATGCGCTGATACGGATTGTCGATCGACTTGCCTTCGCCCAGCAGCGTCTGCGCGACGTTTTCCAGGCTGAACGATGGAAAGCTCCAGGTCGCCGAACGCAGTGATTCGATGCCATCGATGATCAGCCGGCCGGCGGCGGCGGCAAAGAAGTGATTGTTGCCCGAGCCGTGTTCGCGCCATTGCATCTCCTCGCCACCGCGCCCCAGGCGCAACGGCACCGCCAGGCGCCGGGCATGCTCGTGCAGCACGCGCAGGTCGAATTGCACCAGGTTCCAGCCGATGATTGCGTCGGGATCATAGAGCGCGAACCACGCATTGAGTTTTTTCAGCAACAGGGTTCGGGAGTCGCAGTACTCAAGCGCAAAATCCACCCGCGAGTCATCGCCATTGGGTGCCCCGAGCATGTAGACCTGGCGCTGGCCACAACCCTCCAGTGCAATCGAATACAACTCGCCCTGTTCGGTGGTTTCGATATCCAGTGAAACCAGTTTCAGAGGTGGGCGATAGTCCGGTGCAGGTTTGAGATGAGCGTCGAACAATAGGCCGGTGTCGTCTGCCGTTCCAGTGAACGATACGGGCGCAGTGATGAAACGCTCCATCAGGTAGCGTTCCGGTGGACGTATGTCTGCTTCGAAAACATCGACACCGGCCCTGCGCAACAGCGTGTCGAGGTGCATCAACTGGCGGTGCTGTTGGCAATACAGCCCGAACACGGGCCGATGCTGAAAATCCTGCAACCCCAGCGGGCGAAGCTCGACACCCTGTTCGCCGCGCAACAGCAACTCGGTCTGCTCGCGCTGCTGCTCGGGAATGAACGCCACCGACGACTGAACCGGCAGCCGGACAAGTCTTGGGCCTTGATCGGTCGCCAACCAGAACTCGACTTGCGTGCCGGCCGGGGTATCGCGCCAATGCCGGGTCAAGACGAAGCCCTGCTGTAAATCCACCACTGCAACCTCGAAGACTATTTCACAGGGTGATTCTACGCGTCATCGATGCTCAAGGCTGCCTTCGCGTTTGTCCCGCAAGTGATTGTAGGACAAGGCTCTAGGCCGACCCTGCGGGCGCTAAAGAGTTTTATGTAGTGATTTAAAATATTCACTACAAAACCGTTGACGAGTTGTTTTTCCCCTTGCATGATGCGGACGTCTCCCCGATCGGGAGCATTGGCAAAAGTGTTGTGAAAAAGCTCGACTGACCGCCGAGCTGCTCCCGGATGTGTACTGCCCACAAGGCAGATTGATGAAGCTGACCCGGCATGAGCGTCCAGTACAAGGACGAGAAACGCTGGCGATCAATCCTCAAGATGCTTGTGGCCGAGCTGAATAATGTCGGTAACAACATCCAGGTAATCGCTGTTTCTCCCCGCTGTGCCGCACGTGCGTAGCAGTTTCTCGGCAAGACTACATGCATCCTGCTCAAGGCCCTGCCGATATTCGGCAGACACCCACTGTCGCCCTGGTTTCGGTACCAGATATCAACTTACCGACGTAGAGAAGTGAATTAACGAACCAACTAGACAGATCAAACACTGGTCAAGGGGCTTACACATGAATCTGAACAATCAACCGACTATTGATGAACTGGCTCGGATGTTTGCAGCACACAAAGACAGCCATGACAGCCATATCCTGTGGATTGCCGAGTCGGGCCAGGTGCATATCGACTGCCTGTCGCCCCACGCCCATGAAGATGAGTTCGAAAAGAACAAATGTGACTTGCGTGCCCGATTGAAGATGTTCCGTCGCGGCCAGGGTTATGTTGGCAAGAAAGCCGCCGCCGACAAAGACTTTGTCGGGCGTGTTCTTGAGACGCTGAATCAGGCGTGGAAGAGCGCACAGAATCAGTCCGACGTGTACGTGATCGACCGCTACTGCTAAGCGAGCATGCCAGGACGCTGATAACCCGCCCGGGTTATCAGCGACTGCCAAAAACAGCACAGCGGGTAGCGCAAATACCCTTCGATGACGCTTTTAGAACCCCTGAATGCCGTTTTGCCCTCTTGCTCTGTTGGCCCGCGTCTATGATTCTGTATAAGCGTCAACACGCTTGGCGACGCCTGATAAATACAACACCGGAGAGGCCCTCATGAAGACCGTCGCGCAACTGCTCAAGTTAAAGGCCGAACAGAACCAGCAGGTTCATACCATCAACTCGCATCAGATGGTGCTCGAAGCCCTGATGGTCATGGCCGCAAAAAACGTCGGTGCATTGCCGGTGCTCGAAGACGGTCGAATAGTTGGCGTGATCAGTGAACGCGACTATGCGCGCAAACTGGTGCTCAAGGGTCGTTCTTCAGTCGGTACGCCCGTCAGCGACATCATGAACTCGCCGGTGATCACGGTGGACTCCCATCAATCCGTGCAAACCTGCATGAACATCATGACTGACAAGCACCTGCGTCATTTACCGGTGGTGGAAAATGGTCAACTGTTGGGCTTGCTGTCCATCGGCGACCTCGTCAAGGAAGCCATTGCCGAGCAGGCCGAGCTGATCCAGCAGTTGGAGCAGTACATTCGCGGCGAATAGCTTCTCCCGCCCATCAACCCGAACCACTGACTGCGCGCTCTCGGCCCTCAAGAACTCGCAGTTGTTGGTTGTGAAGTCCCCAAGCTACTACCGCTCGCCGCCCCGCCTTGTCTCAAGCCCCGCACTTTAGATTTGCTCTATCACAAGAGACTTCTATATTCATTTAACTGCCTGCAGCTTCCGACTTCACTTGAGCGCGAACCATGACCAGGACTGATCATTTGATCATCTGCGAACATTGCGATTGCGTGTATGAAAAAGTTGCGCTCGCCAAACATCAAACCGCCCTGTGCCCCCGCTGTGGCGGGGTGCTTCAGCGTCACAACGGATTGTCGGTAGAGCAACGCCTGGCCTTGAGCCTGACGGCTGCTGTACTGTGGATTTTCGCCAACTTCTATCCGGTGATGAGCATCAGCCTGCAAGGCTTGAAGAACAGCGCCACCTTATGGGATTCGGTGCTGGCGCTCAGTCAGGGGCCGATCACGTTCATGGCCATGGTCGCAGCTATCGCCATGATCATCGCGCCGGTCATTCAACTGCTGTTGTTGATCTGGGTCCTGAGTTACGCCCTTGCAGCCAGGCGCTCACCGGCATTCAAGCTGTGCATGCGCTGGCTGGAAACCCTCAGGCCCTGGAGCATGCTAGAGGTCTGTCTGCTGGGGGCGATGGTCGCGGTGTTCAAGCTTGCTGGCCTGCTCGATGTGCTGCCAGGTATCGGACTGTTTGCGCTCGCGGTGCTGAGCCTGCTGCTGATCCGCATTGCCGGCCGAGATGTACGCGATCTGTGGGAGATCTTATGAACACCGCACCTGAGGCCCGCGATCTCAATCTTTGCCTGTGCCACAGTTGCGGCAAAGCCTGTGACATGACTGACCACCCCGACGAGTGCGAGCGCTGTGGCGCTCCCTTGCATGCGCGCAAAGCCAACTCGCTGACCCGGACCTGGGCCTACCTCTTGGCCTCGCTGGTGTTTTATGTCCCGGCCAATCTGCTGCCGGTGATGAACACCAGCATGTTCGGCAGTGGCTCCGACAGCACCATCATCGGCGGCGTGCTGGAGTTCTGGGAACATGGTGCCTGGGACATTGCGCTGATCATTTTCATCGCCAGCATCGCGGTGCCGGGCATCAAGTTCGTTGCCCTCTCGCTGCTGCTGATCACGGTACAACGCGGCAGCCTCTGGGCTCGTAAAGAGCGTGCAAAACTCTACCGTTTCGTCGAGCTGATCGGCTACTGGTCGATGCTGGACGTGATTGTCGTCGCATTGGTAGCGGCACTCGTAAAGTTCCAGGCACTGGGCGATATCGAGCCCCGGTCAGGAATTCTGTTTTTTGGCCTGGTGGTGGTATTCACCATGCTGTCGGCGATGAGTTTTGACCCGCGCCTGATTTGGGAAAACCGAAAATCCGAGGAGGTCATGGATGAAGTCGCAAGCCACTGAGGGGCAGCCACTGCCCGGCCACGCCAACATCAAGACCCGTCGCTGGAGTGTTTCGCTGGTATGGATCGTACCGATCGTGGCGGTGCTGGTCGGGATTTCCCTGGTGGTGCACAACATGCTGCAACAAGGGCCGACCATCACCCTCAACTTCAAGACCGGTGAAGGTTTGACGGCCAACAAGACCGAGGTCAAGTACCGCAATGTGGTAATCGGCCATGTCTCCGACGTCGAATTGAGCGACGATCAGAAGAGCGTCAATGCCACGGTAAAACTGGTCAAACAGGCTGAATCCTTTACCCGCGAAGATTCGAAGTTCTGGGTTGTGCGGCCACGTATTGGTGCCGGCGGCGTGTCTGGAATCGACACCTTGCTCTCGGGCGCCTTTGTCGGTGCCGACGCCGGTCGCGCCGATGCCCGCGCCAAAACCTTCATCGGTCTTGAGGCTCCGCCGCCCCTCACCCTTGGTGAACCGGGCAGGCATTTCATGCTGCACACTCAGGATCTCGGCTCACTGGATATTGGCTCTCCTGTTTATTTCCGCAAGATCCCGGTGGGCCAAGTGGTCGCCTACACCCTGGATTCTGAGGGCAAGGGTGTGGATATCCAGGTCTTCGTCAAGGCGCCGAACGATGCCCATGTCACCGAAAACACTCGCTTCTGGAACGTCAGCGGTATCGCCATCGATGTCGGTGCCAATGGCTTTGCGATCAAAACCGAGTCACTGTCAGCCATGCTGGTGGGCGGTATTACCTTTCGTGCTCCAGACTACAGCCCCAACGACCAACCGGCGGCCGAGGACAAGAACTTCGAGCTATTCGACAATCAGCAGACTGCCCTCGCCCCACCCAACGGCAAGGCGCAATTCCTGTCGCTGCGTTTCGATCAGGAGTTGCGCGGGTTGAAGGTGGATGCCCCCGTGGAATTCCAGGGACTGGATATCGGTAAGGTGGTCGCGATCAATCTGGACTTCGACGAGAAGACCCGTAGCTTCCCGATCAACGTGGGCATCGTGATCTACCCGCAACGTCTGGGTCAGGCCCACACCAAGATGCTCAAGGCCTTGAACCACAACCCCGACGACGAACAGGCCGGCGTCCAGCTCATGGGCACGTTTGTCGAAAAAGGCCTGCGCGCTCAGGCCCGCAGTGGCAACTTGTTGACCGGGCAGCTGTATATTGCACTGGAGTTCTTCCCCAAAGCCGAAAAAGTTGTCTTCGATCCCAACGCCCGGCCAGTCAGGATACCCACCGTTCCCGCCAGCCTCGAACAGCTACAAGAGCAGCTCCAGGCGATGGTCGACAAGATCAACAAACTGCCGATCGAGCACATCGCCAACAACCTTGATAGCAATCTGACGGAACTACGCAGTAGCCTCAAACAGTTCAACAGCAAGACACTGCCTGGTGTACAGAACACCTTGCAGGACATGAGCAAAACCCTGCAATCGGCCAGTTCGACCCTTGCCGAAGACTCACCACAACGAGAACAACTCAGTGCAACCCTGGACGAACTCGGGCGCGCGTCACGCTCGCTGCGTGAATTGTCAGACTACCTGACCCGCCATCCGGAATCCCTGGTGCGCGGGCGCCCCAAAGGTGCCCAGGCACAAGATCTGCAACCGTCTTCGAGCCACTGAGCCAGGAGCAAACCGATGTCTTTATCACTGAAAGTTTCGTTGCTCAGTCTGGTGGTGTTGCTCGCGGCATGCCGCAGTGATCCGATTCATTACCACACCCTGACCCCGCCGGCCCAGCCGGCCACAGGCTCGCGTGGCAGTACCGATATCCAGATTGAGCGGGTTAGCGTGCCCCCCCAGGTCGACCGACCGCAAATCGTCATTCGCCAAGGCAACAGTGGCCTGGCAATTCTGGAAACCGAATGGTGGGGGGCCAGTCTGTCCGATGAGTTGAAAAGTGCCTTGGTCGATCAGTTGTCCGGCATGGTGGCTCAGCGCAATGTATCGCTGCGGGTGGATGTGCAGCGCTTTGATTCTATTCCCGGTCAATACGCGCTCATCGATGTTAAATGGCGCCTGAAAACTGCAGGATCCGATGCAAGCAGCGCACCGCTGACCTGCCGCACAACGTTGCAAACGTCGGCGGGCCCAACCATTGATGATCTGGTGGCGGCTCATCAGAAAAACGTCAAACGACTGGCCAGCCTTATCAGCAAAATGGCCAGCGCGCCCTTCAACGGGTGTCCTCCTGCTGAGTAGCGGACAGGTGTTCATGCCCGTGGCGAGCCTCTAACGCTGCCGTAGTCACCTCTTTCTTACTGAAGAGTCTGACCGCCTTGTAGAGGAGTCTGATCGCCTTGCGGAGGAGACGCTAGCGGCGCAGGTTCGGGCACGACCGGCAAGTTTTTGGCGAGACTGCCTTCTATCTGTCCTGAAATGTAGTAGACCCCTGCCATTACCCCATTGGCCTCGTTCTCCATCAACCCAAGCCACGCTTTATCGAACGCGTCACCCAGGTTTTTGCGTAGCTGCACTTCCGTCTCCGGTCGGTCACTCTCGTTCGAGAGCGCAGCGATACCCGCCGACACAACGGAAATCACTGCACCCGCCACTCGGCCAACTGCCGCGGCAACAGCGCCGGCGGCACTACGGGTGGCGATCTGGCCCTCGAGTTTTTCACCGGCTCGCTTGGCCACCGACGATATGCCGGCGTCCGATAACCCGGCTCCCGCACCGCTGTTAGCGCTGCGGACTCGTTCGATCAAGGCCTGATAGGCCGGCAGATTGGTAACCGGTTCGGCGTGAGCAATCTGATAGAGCGAAGCGTTGCGCGCAGGTGGAGGTGCAAGTGCAATGGCTGGAATGTCGTTGAGTCGACGGTCGAATTGATCTTGAGGTGCACGATAGTGCTCCTGGATCTCCACGAGATGCGCGTCCAGTGTCTGTAAATAGAGGGTAATTGCGTCGGCCATGATCACGTTGGGATCGATGACCTTGGCGACAGGGTCCAACACGCGCTCATGGTATTGCTCCTGTAGATACACCGTTAATCGGTTTACCACAGGATCGACCTCTCCCCCGCTGTTCATCTTGTACCAACCCACCTTTGCAGACAGCCATTGCTGAGTCCAATAGCTGGTAAACCACGGAATGAAGTCTGTTTCGGTGCGCTGGTAGACCATCTCTCTCCAGCGTTCCATAGCGCTGCGAGTGTAACGTTTGACTATCTCTTTGGAGGCCAATGACGCGGCGTCTATGTCTTGATCAATCTGCTGCCAGGTAGCTTCCGAAATCACAACGGGCGCAGTCGGCTCGGAGGCGCGATGTACTGTGGCACAACCTGCCAACACGACTAGCAAGACAACGAGCAGGAAACGCAGATTCAAGATCGCAGTCCCCTAGAAATGACACGGCAGCGCTGACCTTTACGCTGTCCGAACGGAACGAGCAGTATTTCCGACCATGGTATTTTGAGTATAGGTGGCGAAAGACAGGAGAAAAATCACGATGCGAACGTGTGGTTTTGGTGAAGCCCAGCAGTCTCACTTCAACAAAACCGCCTATTGGGCTGCTATGAAAAACAATCAGAGGACGGAGTCGTCATGTTTTACCAAATAGCCGCCGACGGGCTGGTACTGTTTCATCTATTGTTCATTCTGTTCGTGCTTTTCGGCGGCCTGTTGACGCTCAAATGGCGGCACTTGATCTGGTGGCACCTTCCTGCCGCGGTGTGGGGCGTGGTCGTCGAAGTCTTCCAGTTGACCTGCCCGCTGACTCGCTGGGAAAACCTCTGGCGCCAATCTGCCGGACAGGACGGTTACGGTGACAGTTTCATCGAGCACTATGTATTGCCGTTGATATACCCGGCCGGGCTGACACCGGCGATACAGCTAGGACTGGGCTGCCTGGTGTTTCTCATCAACGTGACTGTCTATATACGTCTGGCCAGACAGTGGAAGCTAGCGCGGGCACTCTAGTCAGGTTGTCTATGCACTTTCTCGCAGGCAAAACAAAACCCCTACCTGCATACGCAGATAGGGGTTTCGGAATTTAATCTTGACGATGACCTACTCTCACATGGGGAAACCCCACACTACCATCGGCGATGCATCGTTTCACTGCTGAGTTCGGGATGGGATCAGGTGGTTCCAATGCTCTATGGTCGTCAAGAAATTCGGTAGCCAGGTCGTCACTCGCGCAACGCTCCAGCAAATGGGTATGTGATAGCTCGGTGCTTTGTGAATCGCAAACTTTCGGTTTACTTCGTCTTCACACACCGCAATCTGGCGCCCTTTCGAGTCACTAAATTGCTTGGGTGTTATATGGTCAAGCCTCACGGGCAATTAGTATTGGTTAGCTCAACGCCTCACAGCGCTTACACACCCAACCTATCAACGTCGTAGTCTTCGACGGCCCTTCAGGGAACTCAAGGTTCCAGTGAGATCTCATCTTGAGGCTAGTTTCCCGCTTAGATGCTTTCAGCGGTTATCTATTCCGAACATAGCTACCCGGCAATGCCACTGGCGTGACAACCGGAACACCAGAGGTTCGTCCACTCCGGTCCTCTCGTACTAGGAGCAGCCCCTCTCAAATCTCAAACGTCCACGGCAGATAGGGACCGAACTGTCTCACGACGTTCTAAACCCAGCTCGCGTACCACTTTAAATGGCGAACAGCCATACCCTTGGGACCGGCTTCAGCCCCAGGATGTGATGAGCCGACATCGAGGTGCCAAACACCGCCGTCGATATGAACTCTTGGGCGGTATCAGCCTGTTATCCCCGGAGTACCTTTTATCCGTTGAGCGATGGCCCTTCCATACAGAACCACCGGATCACTAAGACCTACTTTCGTACCTGCTCGACGTGTCTGTCTCGCAGTCAAGCGCGCTTTTGCCTTTATACTCTACGACCGATTTCCGACCGGTCTGAGCGCACCTTCGTACTCCTCCGTTACTCTTTAGGAGGAGACCGCCCCAGTCAAACTACCCACCATACACTGTCCTCGATCCGGATAACGGACCTGAGTTAGAACCTCAAAGTTGCCAGGGTGGTATTTCAAGGTTGGCTCCACGCGAACTGGCGTCCACGCTTCAAAGCCTCCCACCTATCCTACACAAGCAAATTCAAAGTCCAGTGCAAAGCTATAGTAAAGGTTCACGGGGTCTTTCCGTCTAGCCGCGGATACACTGCATCTTCACAGCGATTTCAATTTCACTGAGTCTCGGGTGGAGACAGCGCCGCCATCGTTACGCCATTCGTGCAGGTCGGAACTTACCCGACAAGGAATTTCGCTACCTTAGGACCGTTATAGTTACGGCCGCCGTTTACCGGGGCTTCGATCAAGAGCTTCGCGTTAGCTAACCCCATCAATTAACCTTCCGGCACCGGGCAGGCGTCACACCCTATACGTCCACTTTCGTGTTTGCAGAGTGCTGTGTTTTTAATAAACAGTCGCAGCGGCCTGGTATCTTCGACCGGCATGGGCTTACGGAGCAAGTCCTTCACCCTCACCGGCGCACCTTCTCCCGAAGTTACGGTGCCATTTTGCCTAGTTCCTTCACCCGAGTTCTCTCAAGCGCCTTGGTATTCTCTACCCAACCACCTGTGTCGGTTTGGGGTACGGTTCCTGGTTACCTGAAGCTTAGAAGCTTTTCTTGGAAGCATGGCATCAACCACTTCGTGTTCTAAAAGAACACTCGTCATCAGCTCTCGGCCTTAGACCCCCGGATTTACCTAAGAGTCCAGCCTACCACCTTAAACTTGGACAACCAACGCCAAGCTGGCCTAGCCTTCTCCGTCCCTCCATCGCAATAACCAGAAGTACAGGAATATTAACCTGTTTTCCATCGACTACGCTTTTCAGCCTCGCCTTAGGGACCGACTAACCCTGCGTCGATTAACGTTGCGCAGGAAACCTTGGTCTTTCGGCGTGGGTGTTTTTCACACCCATTGTCGTTACTCATGTCAGCATTCGCACTTCTGATACCTCCAGCAAGCTTCTCAACTCACCTTCACAGGCTTACAGAACGCTCCTCTACCGCATCACCTAAGTGATACCCGTAGCTTCGGTGTATGGTTTGAGCCCCGTTACATCTTCCGCGCAGGCCGACTCGACTAGTGAGCTATTACGCTTTCTTTAAAGGGTGGCTGCTTCTAAGCCAACCTCCTAGCTGTCTAAGCCTTCCCACATCGTTTCCCACTTAACCATAACTTTGGGACCTTAGCTGACGGTCTGGGTTGTTTCCCTTTTCACGACGGACGTTAGCACCCGCCGTGTGTCTCCCATGCTCGGCACTTGTAGGTATTCGGAGTTTGCATCGGTTTGGTAAGTCGGGATGACCCCCTAGCCGAAACAGTGCTCTACCCCCTACAGTGATACATGAGGCGCTACCTAAATAGCTTTCGAGGAGAACCAGCTATCTCCGAGCTTGATTAGCCTTTCACTCCGATCCACAGGTCATCCGCTAACTTTTCAACGGTAGTCGGTTCGGTCCTCCAGTTAGTGTTACCCAACCTTCAACCTGCCCATGGATAGATCGCCCGGTTTCGGGTCTATTCCCAGCGACTAGACGCCCTATTAAGACTCGCTTTCGCTACGCCTCCCCTATTCGGTTAAGCTCGCCACTGAAAATAAGTCGCTGACCCATTATACAAAAGGTACGCAGTCACCCAACAACGTGGGCTCCCACTGCTTGTACGCATACGGTTTCAGGATCTATTTCACTCCCCTCTCCGGGGTTCTTTTCGCCTTTCCCTCACGGTACTAGTTCACTATCGGTCAGTCAGTAGTATTTAGCCTTGGAGGATGGTCCCCCCATATTCAGACAAAGTTTCTCGTGCTCCGTCCTACTCGATTTCATGACCAAGAGATTTTCGCGTACAGGGCTATCACCCACTATGGCCGCACTTTCCAGAGCGTTCCGCTAATCTCAAAGCCACTTAAGGGCTAGTCCCCGTTCGCTCGCCACTACTAAGGGAATCTCGGTTGATTTCTTTTCCTCAGGGTACTTAGATGTTTCAGTTCCCCTGGTTCGCTTCTTAAGCCTATGTATTCAGCTTAAGATACCTAACTTATGTTAGGTGGGTTCCCCCATTCAGACATCTCCGGATCACAGTCTGTTTGCCGACTCCCCGAAGCTTTTCGCAGGCTACCACGTCTTTCATCGCCTCTGACTGCCAAGGCATCCACCGTATGCGCTTCTTCACTTGACCATATAACCCCAAGCAATCTGGTTATACTGTGAAGACGACATTCGCCGAAAATTCGCAATTTAACTCACAAATTTTACCTTAGCCTGTAACAACACCAGTGAAAATGCTGTCCAGTCTATCTTTCTATCACATACCCAAATTTTTAAAGAACGATCTAATCAAAGACTAGAAATCAACATTCACCATCGCAACGATGGAATGCTCATTTCTAAGCTTTACTAACAGAAGCAGTAGTGGTGGAGCCAAACGGGATCGAACCGTTGACCTCCTGCGTGCAAGGCAGGCGCTCTCCCAGCTGAGCTATGGCCCCGTATTTCTACAGGCGTTTCCCACACAAGCAAAATTGGTGGGTCTGGGCAGATTCGAACTGCCGACCTCACCCTTATCAGGGGTGCGCTCTAACCAACTGAGCTACAGACCCAATCAAGGGATGCTGACCTTATCGTCTTCTTCAATGAATCAAGCAATTCGTGTGGGAGCTTATGCAGCAGCTGATGTCGTCGATTAAGGAGGTGATCCAGCCGCAGGTTCCCCTACGGCTACCTTGTTACGACTTCACCCCAGTCATGAATCACACCGTGGTAACCGTCCTCCCGAAGGTTAGACTAGCTACTTCTGGTGCAACCCACTCCCATGGTGTGACGGGCGGTGTGTACAAGGCCCGGGAACGTATTCACCGCGACATTCTGATTCGCGATTACTAGCGATTCCGACTTCACGCAGTCGAGTTGCAGACTGCGATCCGGACTACGATCGGTTTTGTGGGATTAGCTCCACCTCGCGGCTTGGCAACCCTCTGTACCGACCATTGTAGCACGTGTGTAGCCCAGGCCGTAAGGGCCATGATGACTTGACGTCATCCCCACCTTCCTCCGGTTTGTCACCGGCAGTCTCCTTAGAGTGCCCACCATTACGTGCTGGTAACTAAGGACAAGGGTTGCGCTCGTTACGGGACTTAACCCAACATCTCACGACACGAGCTGACGACAGCCATGCAGCACCTGTCTCAATGTTCCCGAAGGCACCAATCCATCTCTGGAAAGTTCATTGGATGTCAAGGCCTGGTAAGGTTCTTCGCGTTGCTTCGAATTAAACCACATGCTCCACCGCTTGTGCGGGCCCCCGTCAATTCATTTGAGTTTTAACCTTGCGGCCGTACTCCCCAGGCGGTCAACTTAATGCGTTAGCTGCGCCACTAAGAGCTCAAGGCTCCCAACGGCTAGTTGACATCGTTTACGGCGTGGACTACCAGGGTATCTAATCCTGTTTGCTCCCCACGCTTTCGCACCTCAGTGTCAGTATCAGTCCAGGTGGTCGCCTTCGCCACTGGTGTTCCTTCCTATATCTACGCATTTCACCGCTACACAGGAAATTCCACCACCCTCTACCATACTCTAGCTCGACAGTTTTGAATGCAGTTCCCAGGTTGAGCCCGGGGATTTCACATCCAACTTAACGAACCACCTACGCGCGCTTTACGCCCAGTAATTCCGATTAACGCTTGCACCCTCTGTATTACCGCGGCTGCTGGCACAGAGTTAGCCGGTGCTTATTCTGTCGGTAACGTCAAAACAATTACGTATTAGGTAACTGCCCTTCCTCCCAACTTAAAGTGCTTTACAATCCGAAGACCTTCTTCACACACGCGGCATGGCTGGATCAGGCTTTCGCCCATTGTCCAATATTCCCCACTGCTGCCTCCCGTAGGAGTCTGGACCGTGTCTCAGTTCCAGTGTGACTGATCATCCTCTCAGACCAGTTACGGATCGTCGCCTTGGTGAGCCATTACCTCACCAACTAGCTAATCCGACCTAGGCTCATCTGATAGCGCAAGGCCCGAAGGTCCCCCGCTTTCTCCCGTAGGACGTATGCGGTATTAGCGTCCGTTTCCGAGCGTTATCCCCCACTACCAGGCAGATTCCTAGGCATTACTCACCCGTCCGCCGCTCGCCACCAGGTACAAGTACCCGTGCTGCCGCTCGACTTGCATGTGTTAGGCCTGCCGCCAGCGTTCAATCTGAGCCATGATCAAACTCTTCAGTTCAAACATCTTTGGGTTTTGAGAAAACCCTAAACTTGGCTCAGCAATCGTTGGTTACATCTTTGATTTCTCGCGGAGTAACTTGTGATGCTGATAATCTTGTTGACTATCAGTCTGACTGCACAAGCACCCACACGAATTGCTTGATTCAGTTGTTAAAGAGCGGTTGGTTAAGATCTTTCGTCTCAACCGAGGCGCGCATTCTACAGCAGCCTCTGTTGCTGTCAAGCGGTTATTTTCAGAAGCTTTCAAGGTTTCCCTTGCAACTTCAACCACTTGCGCTTCCGATCTCTCGTTAGCGGGAGGCGAATTCTACAGCGTTACTCGCTGCTGTCAACACCTCTTTTTCTCCGCTTTCGACCGAGAAGATCGAACCGTCAAAAGAGCTAAACACCACCACTCTTTCAACTCCTTCAGGCTTCGATGAACTGAAGCGTGCCGCTGTCGAAAACCGCGTAACTCTTTGTTTACCAAGGAGTTTTCCGCTTCGACTGCGCCGGAAGTGGGGCGAATTATAGACTTCCAGAATCTGCCGTCAACACCTAATTTGGTTTTTCTATCCTGACTGGCGCAAACGGCCGATCAAGCACCGCAATCCAGCTATATACCACTACGCTTATATAGAGTCTGCCCAGCGAGCCCCCCACCATGAACATCTCTGCGAAGCTGGCCATGTTCAGTATTGCAGCAATCCTGGTCTATCTCGGACTCGCCATTCTGGGATTGGGTGGCTTTGCTGCGTTTTTCTCTCATCCGGCCCTGGTGGTCATTGCCCTTGCAACGCTGGTGATGGCAGGACTTTCGCTGTTCACTGAGGCCAATTTGAGTTCCGGGGAACGTGAAGACCGGGCCAACCGCTGGGTGCTACCGGTATTTGGTGTGATCGGCCTGCTATCCGCGTTTATTCCGGCCTATACCGATCGAATGGACTTCTGGACCTTCGGTGGCGAAGGCATACGCTGGGTTGGTGCGGTTCTATTCATGGCGGGCGGGGCATTGCGGATCTGGCCAGTGTTCGTGCTTGGCAAGCGCTTCAGCGGTCTGGTCGCCATTCAACCTGGTCATACGCTGGTGACTGACGGTATCTACCGAACGCTGCGTAACCCGAGTTATCTCGGGCTGCTGGTCAACGCGCTGGGCTGGGCGCTGGCCTTTCGTTCGAATGTCGGGATCGTACTCACCGCCCTGCTGCTCCCTGCCCTGATTGCCCGTATAAATGCAGAGGAAGCCTTGCTACACAGTCAATTTGGTGCTGAGTACGAAGCTTACTGCGCGAAAACCTGGCGCCTTATTCCCGGGATCTACTGAGAAAGGCAACGGCGTCAGCATTAACCTGACATTGGCGCTCCGCTAAGCGCAACACCACCGTTGCGCGGGACTCTCGACCGAGGGCAACGACATGAACCGCAGCGATGTACTGATCGTTGGCGCTGGCCCCACAGGACTGGTCCTGGCGCTTTGGCTCAGCAAGCTTGGAATCCGGGTGCGCATCCTCGACAAAGCCAGCACACCCGGCACCACTTCTCGCGCCCTGGCGGTTCAGGCACGTACGCTGGAGTTGTACCGCCAGCTCGATCTCAGCCAAACCGTGGTGCAGAACGGCCACAAAGTGCCGGCAGTCAATCTTTGGGTCAAAGGCGAACCGGTGGCAAGGTTACCGTTCGAGGACATCGGCAAGGACCTGACCCCCTACTCGTTTCTGGAAATATTCCCGCAGGACCAACACGAACGGCTGTTGATCGAACGCCTGGAGCAGTTGGGCGTGGTGGTCGAGCGCGACACCGAACTGACCGGTTTCACTGAACATGGCGGCAGCATCACGGCGCAGTTGCTCCTGCCCGACGGACAGGAGCACACCTGTCAGACCTGCTACCTGGCAGGTTGTGACGGCGCTCGTTCTACCGTGCGCAAGGCACTCGACATCGGCTTTCCCGGCGGCACCTACCAGCAAGTGTTTTATGTGGCCGACGTCGAAGCCTCAGGTCCGGCGCTCAATGGTGAACTGCATGCGGATCTGGATGAAGCAGACTTTCTGGCGGTTTTTCCGTTGGCCGGCGAAGGTCGTGCCCGGCTGATCGGAACTGTGCGCGATGAACGCGCGGAACAGGCCGAAACCCTCAGGTTTGAAGACGTCAGCAGCCGGGCCATCGAACACCTGAAGATTCAGGTGCACAAGGTCAATTGGTTTTCGACCTACCGGGTCCATCACCGGGTAGCGGACACCTTCCGCTTCGGGCGCGCCTTTTTGCTGGGCGATGCCGCCCATGTGCACAGCCCCGCCGGCGGCCAGGGTATGAACACCGGTATTGGCGACGCGATCAACCTCGCCTGGAAACTCGCCGCCGTTCTCAATGGAGCAGCCAACGACAAACTGCTCGACAGCTATGAAGTCGAACGCATGGCCTTTGCCCGGCGACTGGTGGCAACCACCGACCGGGTGTTCAATTTCGTCTCCGCCGAAGGCGCAATGGCCGATCTGATACGCACCCGCGTTGCACCGTTTCTGCTGCCAAAAATGGTCTCATTTGAATTGGCGCGCGAGTATCTGTTTCGTACGGTGTCGCAAATCACCCTGAATTATCGCGGGATGCCTCTGAGTGAAGGTCACGCGGGCCATGTTTTCGGCGGTGATCGCCTGCCTTGGGCACATGACCGCGAGACCGATAATTTCAACAGCCTGACCAGCCTGAACTGGCAGGTTCACGTGTACGGCGACACCAGCGAAGAAATGCTTGCCTGGTGCGCCGAGCATCACCTGGCATTGCACATTTTCGACTGGCATCCGACCCACGAAGCCGCCGGGCTGGCGCGCAATGGCTTCTATCTATTAAGGCCTGACAGTTACGTGGCCGTCGCCGATCTGTCCGCCGACCCGAAAGTCATCGAGCGTTACTTCCGGGACCACGGGATCAAACCGTTCCTCTGGTAACAACGACACGCTGGCGGCTTAGATCCCGCTCAACGCCAGGTCCATCGCAAAGTAGGTGAAGATCAGGTCCGCGCCCGCACGCTTGATCGCCCCCAGGCTCTCGCGCACCACGCGGTCCTCATTGATCGCACCGGCGGCGGCACCGAATTTGATCATCGCGTATTCGCCACTTACCTGATAAGCCGCCAACGGCAAACGCGATACTTCGCGGATATCACGGATGATGTCCAGATACGCACCGGCCGGTTTGACCATCAGCGCATCGGCGCCTTCCTGCTCATCGAGCAACGATTCGCGCACCGCCTCACGCCGGTTCATCGGGTTCATCTGGTAACTTTTACGATCGCCTTTGAGCGCACTGCCGCCGGCTTCACGGAACGGACCGTAGAGCGCCGAGGCAAATTTGGTCGAATAGGCCATGATCGAAGTCTGGCTGAAGCCGGCTTCGTCGAGAGCCCGGCGAATGGCCTGGACCTGCCCGTCCATCGCCGCTGAAGGCGCAATCACGTCCGCCCCGGCCCGTGCGGCGGCGACGGCTTGCTTGCCGAGATTGATCAGGGTTTTGTCGTTATCGACTTCGCCCGCATGCATCACCCCACAGTGACCATGATCGGTGTACTCGCAAAAACAGGTGTCGGACATCACGATCATCTCCGGCACCGCGTCCTTGCAGATTCGCGCCATACGCGACACCAGACCGTTTTCATTCCAGGTGTCGCTGCCGCTGCCATCCAGGTGATGGGAGACCCCGAAAGTCATCACCGACTTGATGCCCGCACGCGCATAGCGCTCGATTTCGCCTGCCAGTTTCGACTCTGGAATCCGCCGCACGCCGGGCATGCTGGTAATCGGCACGAAATCGTCGATTTCTTCTTCGACAAAGATCGGCAGCACCAGGTCATTGAGGGTGAACTCGGTTTCCTGGAACAGGCTGCGCAACTGCGGATTGCGACGCAAACGGCGTGGACGGGCTTCGGGGAACTGGCTGGACATGGGATTTCCTGGCAGGGGGCCAACGGCCTGAACAAGACAAAAGTCGTAAAGAAAGGGAGCTTATGCCCCTCTCCCCCACCGACACAAACGTAAGTTCAGGAACAATTTGTTTCCGATTCGGTAACAGTCTGATTCTTGTCAGCGAAAAACCCCACGGATCAGCCGGCAGACACTCAATCGCCGTTGAGCCAGGCTCAGAGCCGCAAAGATTACGTTCTTGCAGACACTTCCCGGCATGGCAACAACCCCGACGGATACGGAGTGAACCCTAATGTTTGACATCCAGAACTACGGCAGCTTCATCGCAGCGATTGTGATCTTCCAGTTGATGCCCGGCCCAGGCACCTTCGCAATCCTTAATGCGACTGCCAGAAACGGTGTCGGCGCAGGCTTCGGTGCGGTGCTCGGTACCTTGCTGGGGGATGCAACGTACATGATTGCCGCGGTCGCCGGCCTGGCGGCGATCATGATCGCCAACCCGCTGCTGTTTCAGGCGCTGCAATGGTTCGGTGCCGCCTACCTGTGCTGGATGGGTCTGCAGATGCTGCTCAAGCCGGCAGCCAAAAACGTATCCGGCCAAGAGCAAAAACGCTCGGCACGAACCTACTTTCGTAACGCCTTGGTAATCAGCCTGACCAATCCGAAGGTCATCCTGTTTTTCGTGGCGTTTTTCCCGCTGTTCATCAGCCCGGGGTCGTCGAGTGTCACTCTGGTGGCAATGATGATTCACGTCTCGGTCATCAGCTTTCTCTACCAAGGTGCGCTGGTGCTGATCGGCAATGCGGCGGCAACCCGGTTGAAAACTTTGCCCCTGGCTCGGAAAGTCGCCACCCGCGTAACGAGCCTGGCGCTGATCGGCTTCGGCATCAGGCTGGCGGCGAGCAACCGGTAGAAGGTTTACCGGATTGGATCAGACGTAATGCCACTCCAGGGCACGGTGCTGGAGTGGCATTGCTTGCCGTTACTTGGGGATTTCAAGGCCGCGAATCACCGCAGGGCGTGACAGGAAGCGTTCCAGCACGCGCAATACGTTCGGGAAGTTGTTGATCCCGACCAGCTCCCCTGCCTCATAGAAGCCAATCAGGTTGCGCACCCAGGGGAACGTCGCGATATCGGCAATGGTGTAACGCTCGCCCATGATCCAGTCGCGGCCTTCCAGGCGGCCGTCGAGCACTTTCAGCAAACGCGTGCTCTCGTCGACATAGCGATCACGCGGGCGCTTGTCCTCGTAATCCTTGCCGGCAAATCTATTAAAGAAGCCCAGTTGACCAAACATCGGTCCGATGCCGCCCATCTGGAACATCAGCCATTGAATCGTTTCGTAACGTGCGGCCGATTCCTGCGCCAGCAGTTGTCCGCTTTTGTCGGCGAGGTAGATCAGAATCGCTCCGGACTCGAACAATGCCAGTGGCTGATCACCCGGCCCGTGGGGGTCCAGGATCGCCGGAATCTTGTTGTTGGGGTTCAGCGACAAAAATGCTGGAGACAGCTGATCATTGGTGTCGAAACCCACCCGGTGCGGCTCGTATGGCAAACCGATTTCTTCGAGCATGATCGAGACTTTGACGCCGTTGGGTGTCGGCAAGGAATAGAGCTGTATCCACTCGGGAAACTGCGCTGGCCATTTTTCAGTGATCGGGAATGCAGACAGATCGGTCATGGTGAACATCCAGTGACAATTGAATGGCGATGATGGGCCTTGGTCGCGGCAGATGCCTGGCCTTCAAGGCGGCTAGATTATAGGCACGGCGCTGATCGGGGCAGGTTAAACCAGAAACATTCTGTCGATAACTTTCCCGGCAGCCGGCCCGACCCCACAGATAAAGTGCCGCGCGCCATCTAGAATCGAACCAAAGGGTGCCAATGGACTCTCAAGGCTGCCCTTGCGTTAGACGAATCGGCCCCACGACATGAAAAGCACTTGAAGCCGTGAGCTCCCAGTGTGATGTTTTGTCAGCCTTAATCAAATGCGCTGAAGAATAATAACTCAATGAAAAAACACCTGAACTTCGTTAAAACCCCTAAGCCGCGCACCCTTGTACTCTGTGCGGCCTTGCTCATGACCTGTGCCCTGTTCCTGTCGCTGCAAGCCCGTGAGAGCCGCGCCCAATCGGCTGACGGCACCCAGACCCTGGTGTTTTTACGCCACGCAGAAAAGCCGGCCGGTGGTCTCGGCCAGTTGAACTGTCAGGGCCTGAACCGTGCGATCAAACTGGCACAGCTACTGCCTGAGAAGTTCGGCAAGGCCAATTACGTGTTTGCCGCCAATCCGACACGCAACGTCGAGGAAGGCGAGTTCGACAATTCCTACAGCTACCTCCGACCACTGCTGACCATCAGTCCCACAGCGATCAAACTCGGGTTGCCGGTGAACATCGAATTTTCGGCCAACGACATCAGTGAACTGGCCGACGAACTGCTTCATGACAAGTACCACAACTCGATCATCTACACGGCCTGGTCCCACGGCTATCTGCCTGAGTTGATCAACACGGTGGCTGAAGAGGCCACCGGTGAAACACGCCCCCTTCTCGACGACTGGCCATCCAACGATTTCGACTCGCTGTACGTACTGACTCTGACCTGGCACAACGGCAAGGTCACCTTGCTCAGCCACAGCTACAAGCAGGCGCTGAACAACGGCCCCCAGACGTGTCCGACATAACGGGGCGACTTGTGCCGTTTCCGGGCCTCTGGACTAGACTGCACTGAAGTATGATGCCCCACTGTCCCTATTGTCCGGAGCCTCTGCATGTCCAACTCCTTAGCAGCCCCCAACCGGGGCCTGGCGCTCTGGTGGAAACCCGCTCTGTTCCTGCTGGTCGCCTGTATCGGCCTCTACTACGTCAAGTGGTCGCCCTACTACCTCAAGGCTTTCGCGGCTGCCGACAGCCACAGTATCGGCGCCTCGATCCTCAACGATGAACAAACCGCGCCGCTCGCCGCTGCACTGACGTACGCCAAGGTGTACTTCCTGGCGATCTGGAAAGCGGCCGTACTGGCGGTGATTCTGGGCTCACTGTTGCAGGTATTGATTCCCCGAGACTGGCTGCTGCGATTGTTCGGCCGTGCCGGTTTTGCTTCAACCTTGCGCGGCGGATTGCTCGCCCTGCCAGGCATGATGTGCACCTGCTGCGCCGCACCCGTGGTGTCAGGCATGCGCCGTCAGAACGTCTCGGTGGGTGCGGCATTGGCGTTTTGGATTGCCAACCCGGTACTCAACCCGGCAACGCTGGTGTTCATGGGCTTCGTACTCGGCTGGGGCTTTACCGCACTGCGGCTGGTGGCGGGGATTGTGCTGGTGCTGGGTGTTTCGTTGGTCGCCCAACGCATCTCGCGCCCCGAGTACATGCCCGAAGCGGCGCTGGAAGCGGTGGCCGAAGCCACCCGCACAACCGACGCCCAACCCTTCCTCAGCCGTTGGGCGCGGACTTTGTGGCAACTGTTCTGGACCACTATTCCGATCTACGTGCTGGCAGTACTGGTACTGGGCGCCGCCCGGGTCTGGCTGTTCCCTCACGTTGACGGCGCGATGGCCAACAGCTTGCTATGGCTGATACCGCTGGCCATCGTCGGCACGTTGTTCATGATCCCCACCGCCGCGGAAATCCCCATCGTGCAAACCATGATGACCCTGGGTTTGGGTACCGCACCGGCCGTCGCGCTACTCATGACCTTGCCAAGCATCAGCCTGCCGTCGCTGTTGATGCTGCGCAAAGACTTCGATACCCGAGCGCTGGTGACCGTGGCCGTGCTGACCATGCTGGTTGGCGTGATCTGCGGTCTGATCGGCGCGTTGGTGCTTTAAAGGGGACCGCAGGCGCTGGTTAACCCGCGCCTGCGTCTCGATGTTAACGGTTACCACGCTCACGCAAGTACTCAAGCACTGCTGCCTGCTCACCGACGAACTCGATTCGGGCACCTTTCTTCTCACGCTGGAAGGCGTACATCGGGTCGTAATACTCTTTCAACAAGCCTTCGATCCAGCCACGGTGCAAGTCCACTGCACCGTTGCGCGCCTGCTCGGCCAACGCAGCCTCCATCAAAACGAACATGCGCTGATGACGCTCGCCACCCAAGCGTTTACTGATGTTGTTGAGGCTTGCCAGTAAACGCTCGGAGAACTGTGCTAACCCCTCGTCGCCATGTACAGCGATAAATTCAGCGCAGAGATTCACCACGTAATCGCGCAGAATCCGCTCGACCCGATCTTGCAGGCTGTCCTCGAGCCAGACCATCGGAAAACGTTGCATGCCCTGATACAGCGGCAGTGGCAAGGCACAGCTACCCACCATGCGGCTTTCATCTTCGAGCACGAACTGTTCAATGCCACAGGCACGCTTTTTCAGCACGTCCACCGCCAAGTGGTTCTCGAAGTCGATGTTGGTGGGCTGAGCGGTCGCACGCTTGCCAAAGCTGGAACCGCGATGATTGGCGTAACCTTCAAGGTCCAGACCATTGCTCAAACGGGTGAGGACATCGGTTTTACCGGTGCCGGTCATGCCGCCGAGCAAAACAAAGTCGCACTGTTCAATCGCCTGATCGACCGTTTCCAGCAGGAAAGTCCGCATCGCCTTGTAGCCGCCACCGACCCGAGGGCAGTCGATGCCTGCCTCATCCTTGAGCCATTGCTGGACGATCTGCGAACGTAAACCGCCGCGAAAGCAATACAGGTAACCGTCAGGATTGGCCCGGGCAAAGTCCGCCCAGGCCTGGATGCGTGCAGCCTTGATCTCGCCCGATACCAACTGATGCCCGAGCACAATGGCGGCCTGCTGACCATGCTGCTTGTAACACGTGCCGACTCGCTGACGCTCGTTATCCGTCATCAGCGGCAGGTTGATTACCCCAGGGAACGAACCCTTGGTGAACTCGACCGGCGCGCGGACATCCATCATCGGCCGGTCGTTGAGGAAGATGTCGCGGTAATCAGTGAAATCGATGGGCATCAAATCACCTCTACCGCGTTGCTCTGTCGCTCGATCAGTTCACCGATCGGCGCCAGGTTCAAGCCGAGTTCGGCGGCAACGGCGAGAAACTGCTCGTTGCCCTCGGGCGTCACGGCAATCAGCAAGCCGCCGCTGGTCTGTGGATCGCACAGCACGCGTTTGTGCAGCTCCTGTATGCGTCCGAGCTTGTTGGCGTAGCTGTCGAAATTACGCAGGGTACCGCCCGGCACACAACCCTGGTCGAGGTAGTACTCGACGCCCGGCAGACGTGGCACACGATTGTAGTCAATACGCGCAGTCACGCCGCTGCCATCGGCCATTTCCACCAGATGTCCCAGCAACCCGAAACCGGTGACGTCGGTCATTGCGGTCACGCCGTCAAGTTTGCCGAAGCGGCTACCGGGTTTGTTCAGTGTGCACATCCAGTCACGGGCGAGGCCCACGTCGCTGGCGCGCAGTTTGCCCTTCTTCTCGGCGGTGGTGAGGATGCCGATGCCCAGCGGTTTGGTGAGGTACAGCAAACAACCGGCGGTGGCGGTGTCGTTGCGCTTCATGTGGCGCTTTTGCACGAGTCCGGTAACCGCCAGGCCGAAGATCGGCTCCGGAGCATCGATCGAATGCCCGCCGGCCAACGGAATACCCGCTTCATCACAGATAGAGCGGCCGCCGCGAATCACCTCCCGGGCAATCTCCGGCGCCAGCACGTTGACCGGCCAACCGAGGATCGCAATCGCCATCAACGGATCGCCGCCCATTGCGTAGATGTCGCTGATGGCATTGGTGGCGGCGATGCGGCCGAAATCGAACGGATCATCGACAATCGGCATAAAGAAGTCGGTGGTCGACACCACGCCACGCTCGTCGTCGATGGCATACACCGCCGCGTCGTCGCGCGATGCATTGCCGACCCAGAGTTTTGGATCGAGATTTTGCGCGCCGCTCCCGGCCAGAATCACCTCCAGCACCTGAGGCGAAATCTTGCAGCCACAACCTGCGCCGTGGCTGTACTGGGTCAGACGAATCGGCTCGCTCATGGGGGGCACCTCTGGAATTCAAGTTTAAAGATTCTAACAGAGCACGGTGCAAGCGCTGACAGAGCCTGCCTCGCTTTCAAACAGACACGCTCGTTGAGGGGAAAATTGCTAACCAAAACGTCAGCTAATTCACAAAATCCTCCTTTATTTCAATCGTCTGTTCCAAGTTGGTCCGCAACATGCAAACGTTTGCGTCAGTAACGTGAACGCATCATCAATGCATGATGCGCTCACGTTCGGCCAACCACTGCACGAACAGGGATTTTCAATGCACGCTACTTTCAGACGCACCGCGTCCTGCCCCACTGTTGCTGTTTCCTTGCTACTAAGCGCCGTTACGGGACTACTCAGCTCCGCTGCCCTGGCTCAAGAAAAAACCGTTGATGAATCCGCCCAAGGCGAGACGCTCAGCGCCGAAGCCAGCCCTCCGAAAAAAGGCGCGTACCTGTCGGACTGGTTCAATCAGTACCTGACGCTGATCGGCAGCAAGGACATCAGCTTCGGCCCGCAACCGGCCGACGACGTTTACCTGGAATACGAGTACTTCGGGCGCAAGGGGCCGTTCGAACTGTATGGCTATATTGACGCCCCGAAGATCCTCGGCATCGGCAACAGCCATGACAAAGGCGCCTGGGATCACGGTTCGCCGTTGTTCATGGAGCACGAGCCACGTATTTCCATCGACTACCTGGCCGGTCGCAGCCTGGCGGTCGGGCCGTTCAAGGAGTGGTATGTCGCGTTCGACTGGATCTACGACCACGGCAGCCGCACCGCCAATCGCGCCAACACGCTTTACAGTGGCCTGGGCACCGACATCGACACCCATTCACGGGTCAACCTGTCGGCCAACTTCTACGGGCGCTATCAGTGGGAGAACTACGGCGCCAGCAACGAATACTCGTGGGATGGTTATCGTGCCCAGTTGAAGTACATCGTGCCCATCGACAGCTTCAGCAACGGAGCGTCACTGACTTACATCGGCTTCACCAACTTCGACTTTGGTTCGGACCTGCATAAAGACAATCCGGCGCGCACGGCCAACGCCACCGTGGCCACCAACGTATTGCTCTATTCATTCACGCACCTGCGCTTCACCCTGGTCGGGCGTTACTTCCATAACGGCGGTAACTGGGAGGATGGCAGCGAGTTGAACTTCGGCGAAGGCAACTTCCGCGCTCGCTCCGATGGCTGGGGTTACTACGCGGGTGTCGGGTATCAGTTCTGAGTGGCAAGCTTGTTCGTTATCGCAATTCGCCAAGGAGGTTCCATGCACGTAATGACTCGCCTTTCTCTGTCTGCCGGTCTGGCCTGCAGTGCCCTGCTCTCTTTCAGTGCTTGGGCGGCCGAGCCCCCGATCACGCCGAAAGTCATGCTGATCAGCATGTTCGCCCCGGAAGCGCAAACCTGGATTGATCGCCTGGACCTCAAGCAAGAGATCCGCATTCCGGGACTCTCCGCCGAGTACCCGAGCATTCGCTGCAATACACAGCAGGTGTGCCTGATGGTCACTGGCATGGGCCAGACCAACGCTGCGGCATCCACGCTGGCATTGGCCGTGTCACCGAAATTCGACCTGCGCAAAAGCTATTTCCTGATCGCCGGTATTGCCGGTATCAACCCGCACCATGGCACCATTGGCACCGCCGCGTGGGCGCATTATCTGGTGGAGTTCGGCACGCAATGGGAACTGGACTCGCGGGACGCCCCTACAGCGTGGCCGACCGGTTACATCGGCATCAACACCAAAGGTCCGAACGAAAAACCGCCGCTGGACTACAAGACCGAAGTCTTCGAACTCAACCCAAAGCTGCAAGCCAAAGCCTTCGCCCTGAGCGCGAACGTTGCACTCAGCGAAAGCAAAGAGTCTGCCGCGTGGCGGGTGAAATACCCCTACGCCCCGGCCAATCAACCACCAGTGGTCACTCAGTGCGACACCCTGGCGGGCAATACCTGGTTTTCTGGAACACGCCTGAGCAAACGCGCCGAAGTCTGGACCCGTTTGCTGACGGACAACAAAGGCGTGTACTGCACGACTCAGCAGGAAGACAACTCGACCTATGAGGCGCTGCTGCGCGCCAGCCGTGAAGGTTTGGTGGATATTCGGCGCCTGGCGGTGGTGCGCGCGGGCTCTGACTTCGACCGTCCGTATCCGGGTTACAGCGAAGTCGACAACTTGCTCAAATACGCCGATCAGGGTGGTTTTGTGCCGGCCCTGGAAAACCTCTTCCGCACCGGCAACCCGCTGGTGCAGGATATTCTGAAGAACTGGTCGGCGTGGGAGAACGGTGTGCCTGAGGCGTAATGCTACGCCCGTGGGAGCTGGCGCAGCCTGCGATCTTTTGATTTTCGACGTTGCCGTGAAACAGATCGCAGCCTTCGGCAGCTCCTACGGGGCAGCCTCAAGGCAACAAAATCACCTTGTCGCCGCTGCCCTGATTCACCTCGGCATAACGCTCAAGCCCGTCGGCCAGTGGTGACTCCACCAGCCCTTCCGGCAATGGCAACAATCCCTCATCGAAGAACCGGCCGAACTGCTCAAGCATTGCCGCGCAGGCTTCGACGCCGTACAGCAACGAGTTGATCCCGACCACCGAGCCGCCACGGCGATACAACGCCAGTGCCGGCAGCTGCACATGCCCATCGACCGGTGCCGCGATGATTGCGATGCGGCCGAAGGTGGCCAACGCCGCTACCGCCGCCGGCAGCCAGAAACCGGTGGTGTCGAAAATTACATCGGCACCGCCCGTGAAAATCGCATTGACCTGAGCGCCCAACGCTTCCGGGGTTTCCAGTTGAATCGTGTTAAAGCCCTGGGCCTGCAAGGCCTTGACCTGCTCGGGACGTCGCGCCGCCGCCAACACCTGGGCACCGCGAATTTTCGCCAGCGCCAGCGCCGCGCTACCCACTGCGCCACCACCAATCACCAGTAGACGGGTTTGCGCGGTCACCAGGCTGCGCTCCAGCGCATCCCACGCCGTGGTGTAAGGCACACCAAGGCTGGCAGCCTGGGCAAAGCTCAAATGCGTCGGTTTGAGGGCGACACCCTTGGCCGGCAGCTTCACGTATTGCGCATGGGAGCCATCGGCGAAAAAGCCCAACTCACGGCCCGTGCCCCAGACTTCCTGACCGATCAGCGCCTGCGGCCCTTCAATCACCACGCCGGCGAAGTCGCGGCCGGGAATCCGTGGCAGCGTGGTGTAGGGAAAACGTCCGAGCACGTTCTTCACATCGCTGGGATTCAGGCCCGCAGCCTTGATCTCTACCAACACCTCGTTGGCACCCGGAACCGGGGTCGGCACCTCAACGTAACGCAGAGCTGCCAGATCACCGGTTTTATCGAATTGCAGTGCTTTCATGGGAACTTCCATCTGACAAATGAAGGGATTTCAGGAGATCCAGCCAGCCACCAGCTGCCGCCCCATCGGCCACAGCTGTTCGCCGGCCAACATGCCCAGCAACCCCACCAACGCAATAGCCGGTGGCGCGGGCGAGCGAAAGTCCAGCGCGCCGTAGAGCAGGCCGACGCCAAGACCAATAGCCAATGAAATAAGGTAGTTCATGCTGAACTCCGTGCAATGGGGTATGCGCAGAGTCTAGAGAGTCGTCGCTAAAGCAATCGGCCAAGTACTTCAGGATTTCGGACAAATGCCCTGCTACGGTGCTGAGCTGAAATCGCCTTCGCGGGCGAACTGCGAGGGTGGAACACCCAGCTCGCGGCGAAACATGTCGCTGAAACTGCTGGGCGAATAGCCCAATTCGCGGGCGATTGTGCTGACCGGCACGCCCTGGATCAGCTCGGCGACCGCCATCGCCAATTGCACTTGACGCCGCCACTCGGCAAAGCCCATGCCCAATCCATCCTTGAACAACCGCGCCAGCGTGCGCACGCTGGCGCCGGCATTTTCGGCGTGCTGTTCAAAGGGGATGTCCAGCGACGGTGCGGCCATGACCGCTTGGCAGAGATTGACCAGCCGCCGCTCGCAGGTGTCTGGCATGGGAATCTTCAACAGCGAACGTTTCGCCCGTTTCAGCTCCAGCAAGGCCAGCCCCACCAGCGCCTCGTAGTACTCCGCCGGTCCGTTGTCACCCTGCTCCACCAACCCGAGAATCAACTCGCGCAGCAAACCGCCGACCTCGATCACCTGAACGCTGCTGTCCAGCGTCGCAGCCAACGCGGGACGCAGGTAGATATTGCGCATCTGCAAGTCCGAGACCACGCGAATCCCATGCACCACCCCCGGTGGCAACCAGACCGCCCGTTGCGGCGGTACAACCAATGCTTCGGCAGGTGTCTCGACCCACATGACCCCGCTCATCGCATACAGCAACTGGCCCCAGACATGCTCGTGCGGCTCGATGTACAGGCCGCGCGGATAGGTGCGCGCCAACGGCTGCACCGGCACATCGGTGTCGCTGAGATCAGGCGGAGCGGCAAGGGCCATGGGCAGGATCGTGAAGAAGGGAGAAGGCCTCATGGTAACGAGGCACCGCGATTGCCGCCAGTTGACACGTCCATTCAACGTGGAGCACAACCGGCTCCACGTTCAGGCAGAGGCTTTCAGCCGTGAGCCCCCTTGGCGCACTGGCAACCCGTCGAGGTGCAGGCTTCGCCGTGTTCATGATGCTTGGCGCAACCCTCACAGCAATAGTGTTTGCCGTGACGGACAATAGAATGCTCACCCAGTTTGCAGTTGCAGTTGGGGCAGGCGCAGGTCGTTGCTTTCATCAATCTGACTCCATGCGTGTGGTCGTCCAGAGGCGGCACCAATGCCGCACCTGAAGCAATGACCGCACGGAAAACCGGTTCCGACGTGACAGGCGGCCCTCGCTCACCTCTTAGGGTAGTCGATGCAACTCACAACCATGATCTGCGATTGCGATCTGCGTGCCCATGCTCGCGGGCCTGATGACCTCACGTCGCCTCTCGCGCCCTGACTCAAGATCGCGCTGGAGTGATCAAGGTTGGCCGTGGGATGATCGCCGCCACCGCGCGATTACCCCGGAGAGTTTGCATGTCGTTTAGTAAAAAAGCCGTTGTCCTGATCCTGACAGCGGTCACCAGCTTCGCTGCCGTGAGCGTTTACGCCGCCAAGCAACCGGCCGCGAAAACCGCACCCGCGCAAAAAATCTCGGCGCTGGGCGGTAAATTCACTTTCACCCTGCCCCAGGGTTTCATCGCCAACCCACTGGCCGGTGGCGACGCCGCCAAGGGCACTGCTGGCGCGACGGGCACCATGTACACCAATCAGGCGAGCAAAACCGTACTGATCATCGCTGAAAATACCTTGCCCAATGGCCTGAACGTCAAAGACAACGACGCTGCGTTTCTGGACGAATCAGTGTCCGGTTTCGCCACTCAGCAACGCGAAGCCTTGCCTGACTTCAACAAGCAAAGTGAAAAAAGCCTGACCGTCAAAGGCCTTGGCCTGCGCCAGATCGACAGCACCGCCACTCAGGGCGGTGGTCTGACGCTCGACACCAGCCTGCTGGCCGGCTCCGGTACGCGCATGATGCTGATCCAGATCATCTCCCGCGCCGACGACAAGGCCGGGCATGCGGCACTGGTCAATCAGATCCTTGGCGATAAATAAGCCCCTAGGCTATTGATTGACCCGCAGCAGCCAGGCGTTCAAGTCGTGCATTTCGGTCGCACTGATGGTGTGGCCGATGCCCGGATAAGCATGAAATTCAGGCGTGAGCGCAATGCTCTGCAACAGGCTGTTGGCCTCGCTGCCATCGCTGTAGGGCAGTTTCAGGTCGGCCGTCCCGTGACCGATGAAAATCGCCAGCGGCGCAAGCGCCTTGTCGGCCTTGAGCTGCGATCTCAACACCGGCAGAACCTTGCCACTCAACGCTGCAATCCCGCGCACCGCCTCGGGATGACGCAAGGCGACTTCATACGACATGATCGCGCCCTGGCTGAACCCCACCAGAAACACCTTATCGGCCTCGGTGTGATACTTCTTCGCCGCCTGTGCCACGAAGTCGCGGATCAACCCTGCGCTAACGTTCAGGTCTTCGGTTTCACCGTCGTAGGCCCCTTCGCCCTTTTTGCGGAACCACTGATAACTGCCTTCCTCCACCGCCTGCGGCGCCCGCACCGACAGGTAGGTGTAAGACGCTGGCAACTCATCCTTGATATCGAACAGGTCCTCTTCGTTACTGCCGGAACCGTGGAGAAAAATCACCAACGGCTGATTGCGCGAATCAGGATTGGATTGCTCAAGGTACGGCAACGGCAAATCATCGTTGAGCGCCGCCTGGGCAACCGAAGACACCATCAACATCAACACAGCAAAAAACCGGAACATGGACCTTCCTAGAAATACGGCGAATACGCGTCAAAGCCTAACATCACAAGCAGCGCTCCAAAAAACCGAACCCAACCACTCAGGCCGGCTGTCAGACCTCCAAGATCAAAAGATCGCAGCCTGCGGCAGCTCCTACAGATATCACCCACCCACAATGAAGTGGCGCGCCCCACCACTCAACAGGCCGAGCGTTAGCTCGCCTGCAGCTTTTGATCTTGCTCCACCCGCCCCTTCGGAAGGCCGGAGCGAGGTGCCGTACGCTTGGGACGAGACCTTTGGTTACTTTGGGGCGTTTGCCAAAGTGACACGCTGTAAGAGCGGAACCGTAAGCCGTTGTTACCGCAGAAACGGATATGTACTCCTACGAGAAATTGGTCGGCTGTCAGGCCGCCATCGCAGGCAAGCCAGCTCCCACAGGAGATGGGTCTGCCAGACCAGACTCAATCGTTGACCAACTTCCCAACCCGAATCGCCTCCCTTCCTGCTACCTTCGCCTGCCAGATTCCCGGCTGCGTATACCGCCCGCGGTCCAGCGCAAACAACACCCCACTGGTCCCGGCACACACCACCGTCACCCGATCACTCAGCGGGTCGACCACCTCAAACAACGCATCGCCCTTCTCGACCCACTCACCCGCCTCACGCAGAAAACTCACCACCCCGTGATGCGGTGCAAACAGATACTCCGTCCCCTCGAGCGGCATCCCCTCACAGCACTCACTTGGCGCTTGTGGCCACTCACCGGCAATAAAACCCTGCTCTGCCAGAAACCCAAGAATCGCCTCGCAATTGGCCTGAGCCTGATCGACCCGCGTGTCGCCCATGCTCCCCAACTCCAGCGTCGTCGCCAGGTTGGCCGGTGGAATCGCCGCCTCTGGAAACGCCTTGGCCAACCGTAACCACGGCGACGAACAAGACTCATCGAACGAACTGCCACCCGAGTCTTCGCACAACAACGCAACTCCCGCCTTCAACCGCGCCGCCAGAGACTGCCACTGCGGCCAGTGTTGCGGCAGCGCATAGATATGGATAGCGGCCTCGAAATCGCAATGCAGATCCAGAGTGATGTCGGCGTCACAGGCGTGACGCAGCAACAACCGATGCAGGGCTTCCAGCTGTGAAGCCGGTGCCGGCAACTGGTCGAGGACCTGGCCCATGGTCTGACGGATCAGCGCAATGTTGGCATCAGCGTCGCTGCCCAACTGCGAACCGATCAACTCACCCACCGGGCCGCTGAGTTCGTAGAACGCCCGGTTGAAATTCTTCCCGCTGCCCAGTTCGAAACGGCCCATGTGGGCGCTTTGCAGATGCTGGTCCAGGCCAATCGGGTTGGCCACCGGCACCAATTCGATAACGCCGTTGAGCTGGCCTTGGGCTTCGAGTTCGGTGAGACGCTTTTTCAGCTCCCAGGCCGTGCGCATGCCCGGCAGTTCATCAGCGTGCAGGCTGGCCTGAATGTAGACCTTGCGCGAGCCCGCGCCAAAACGAAACACACTGAGGCTGCGCTCGGTGCCGAGGTGGCTCCAGGGCAGTTGATGATCGATACGTTGCATGGCTGGCTCCTGTGTTGAACCTCGTAGGAGCTGCCGCAGGCTGCGATCTTAAATCTAAATAGATCGCAGCCTGCGGCAGCTCCTACAGAAAATGTGTCAGGCAGGGTGATTCATATGGACGCAAAAAAAGGTGGCCACCGCGTTAACGGTAGCCACCTTTTTGAACGGTGAAATTACTTGCCGTAAACGTCGAACTTGAAGTATTTGTCCTGCACTTGCTTGTACTTGCCGTTGGCGCGGATTTCGTTGATGGCGGTGTTGAACTTGTCTGTCAGCTCTTTATCGCCTTTGCGCACCGCAATCCCGGCGCCACCGCCAAAGTATTTGGCGTCTTCGTATTCCGGGCCAACGAATGCGAAGCCTTTGCCGGCGTCGGTTTTCAGGAAGCCGTCGTCGAGGTTGACCGAGTCAGCCAGCATCGCGTCGAGGCGGCCGGAAGTCATGTCCAGGTTGGCTTCTTGCTGGGAGCCGTAGCGCACCAGGTTGATCCCGGCCGGCACCAGCACTTCAGTGGCGAAGCGGTCGTGGGTACTGGCGCGCAGTACACCGACTTTCTTGCCCTTGAGCTCGGTCAGCGGATCCTTGATGTTGGAACCTTCCTTCATCACGAAGCGTGCCGGGGTGTGGTAGTACTTGATCGTGAAGTCGACGTTCTTCTTGCGGTCGTCGGTGATGGTCATGGACGACAGGATCGCGTCGATTTTCTTGACCTTCAGCGCCGGGATCAGGCCATCGAACTCTTGCTCGACCCAGGTACATTTGACTTTCATCTGCTCACACAGCGCGTCGCCTATGTCCACGTCAAAACCGCTGAGTTTGCCTTCAGGCGTCTTGAACGAGAACGGCGGGTAGCCGGCTTCGATCCCCAGACGGATCGGTTTGGCGTCTTCGGCCACGGCCGACAGGGACAACACGGACAGTGCCAGAGCACCGAACATCACTAGCTTCTTCATTTACAACTCCTGTGTGCGGAGACTCTTATTGGCAGCATTCGATGGGTAGCTTGTGGCTAGTTTTTATCGAAGTGGCCGGCAGTCTAGAGCTGCGCTCAGGATGCAAATTGTTTTTATGCGACAGATAGTTATAAAAAAGTAGCCAAGGCAGTTCTCGCGGTAATCGCCTGCACCGGCACGGTGCAACGGCCTTCAGAAACGCCTGGTTTTCAGTCACGATGCCGCACGTTCTGACGGAAATACCACCGTTCAACCCACCGTCCACCAGAGAGCAGCGTCATGCCCACGCATTCGACTTCGTTGAACCTGATCCAGCACCACCCTGCCGAAGGCCCGGGCGCGATTGACGATTGGGCGGAACCCCGGGGGCTGACGCTGAAGGTGTTTCGCGCTGACCTTGGTCAGCTTCCACCCGCAGGCGCTGCGCCGGTAATCATTCTGGGCGGACCTTACGAGGCCAATGCAGGTCCGCAGTGGCTGGCAGAAGAACGTCGATGGCTGACCGCCAGCCTGGCTCAAGGCGCGCCGGTGTTCGCGATTTGCCTGGGTGCGCAGTTGCTGGCCCTGAGCCTGGGTGGGAACGTGCGGCGGATGGCCCAGACCGAAACCGGCTGGACCACGGTTACGTTCGCCGATGGGCGCGCATTGAACGTGCTGGAATGGCATGAGGATGCGATTGATCTGCCGCCAGACGCACGGTTGCTGGCCAGCAGCGCCCAGTGTGAGCAGCAGATGTACGCAGTCGGCTCAACCCGCGTGGGAATGCAGTTTCATCCGGAATGGAACGCCGAGTCGGTCGCGCTACTCAACGCCCACTTCGGCGAAGAGTCGCCCCTGCCCCGGAATCAGGACGACAGCGCCGCTTACCGCCAGGTGTTCGACTGGTTGCAGGCGACGCTCGATGAGTGGCACGCCGCCGCGTCCAAGGTTTGACACACCCCGTAGCAGCTGGCGAAGCCTGCGTTCGAGGGCGTAGCACTCGTAAATAATGACTCCACGGTTTTCCTGAATGACCGTAGAGCCCGATTTTACGACTGCTCCGCAGCCGAACGCAGGCTTCGCCAGCTGCTACGGGAGCTCGTCACGCCTGCCATTCAGTTGGTCAGCATCGAAAGCTCAGCACTCGCAGCCAATCGCAACACTGGCAGGCCGTTCAACTGCGTGGCTCAATTCAAAGCCTTCATCCAGCCACCCCGTCACTCCGCCGATCATTTCCTTGACCGGGTAATCCAGCGCCGCGAGCTTCACCGCAGCCTTGTTCGCGCCGTTGCAGTGTGGCCCGGCGCAATACACCACGAACAGCGTGGTTTTCGGATAAGCCGCCAGTACCTCAGTGCTGATCAAGCGCTGAGGAATGTTGATCGCACCCGGCACATGACCGCGCTCATAAGCCAGCGGACCGCGCACATCCACCAGAACAAAGTCCACGTTACCGGCCTGCTGGCTGCCAAAAACGTCGAAACAGTCGGTTTCAAAGGTCAGCCGGTTGCGAAAGTGCATCAGGGCAACAGCGGATGGGGCGGCAGGAATTTCGCGAACCAGACTGGTCATGGGTGTTCTCCAAAGCATGTGTGGGCGTGAGGGGACTGTATCCAACTCGGTGATACCGCTACAGTGGCGCACAAGACACTCACTGGGAATTTTCCGCCAAATGCACGCCGAACCCGGATTAGTCGCGATACTGGCCTACGACGGTCTCTGTACCTTCGAGTTCGGGATTGCCGTGGAAATCTTCGGCCTGGCGCGGCCGGAGTTCGATTTCCCCTGGTACGAACACCGGATCGTCGGCGTCGATCAGGGACCGATGCGCGCCATGGGTGGCATTCAGGTATTGGCGGACGGCGGCATGGAACTGCTGGAAACCGCGCGGACCATCATCATCCCCGGTTGGCGCAGCCGCACTGAACGGGTGCCCGAAGCGCTGCTTATCGCTCTGCGCCAGGCGCATGCCCGAGGTGCGCGGCTGCTGTCGATCTGTTCCGGGGTGTTCGTGCTCGCAGCCACCGGATTGCTCGACGGGCTGAGCGCGACGACTCACTGGCGCTATACCGAGGAGCTGGCCGAGCGCTTCCCGAACATTCTGGTCGACCCCGACGTACTGTATGTCGATGCGGGCCAGTTGATCACGTCCGCCGGCAGCGCCGCTGGCATTGATGCGTGCCTGCATTTGGTGGCGCGCGATTTGGGTACCCACGTTGCCAACTCGGTGGCTCGCCGACTGGTGATGTCACCGCAACGTACCGGCGGCCAGGCGCAGTTCATTCCCGCCCCCGTCAGCCGCACACCACGCAACGATCTGTCGCGCGTCATGCAGTGGGCCCGCGAACGCCTGCATGAACCACTGGGCGTACGCGAACTGGCGAGCCAGGCGGCCATGAGCGAGCGAACTTTTTTACGCCGTTTCAGCGAAGCCACCGGTGCCTCGCCCAAATCCTGGCTGCAACAACAACGGCTGGCACGCGCCCGGGAATTGCTGGAAAGCAGCGCCCACAATACTGAGTCCATCGCACAGCAGTGTGGTTACCGTTCGGTGGAGAGTTTCCGGGTGGCGTTTCGCAGCGTGGTCGGGCTGCCGCCGTCGGTGTATCGGGAGCGGTTTGGCCGCGAGGTGAAAGCGCTACCGATGTGAGGAATGGTTGCAAATGCACTCACCCACAAACGCAGTACTGCGTTTGCGGGTGAAGTACAGCGCCGGGATTTAGTGCCCGCTGCGCAGCATTTCTTTCGGTACGTATTTGCCGATTTCAAACTTGCCGATCGCCGCACGATGCACTTCGTCCGGGCCATCGGCCAGACGCAGCGTCCGTTGCATGGCGTACATGTAAGCCAGCGGGAAATCGTTGGAAACGCCCGCGCCACCGTGGATCTGAATCGCCCGGTCGATCACCTTCAAAGCCACGTTCGGCGCCACCACCTTAATCTGGGCGATTTCGCTTTTCGCCACTTTGTTGCCCACGGTGTCCATCATGTAGGCCGCTTTGAGGGTCAGCAGCCGCGCCATGTCGATTTCCATCCGCGAGTCGGCGATCTTGTCGATATTGCCGCCTAACCGCGCCAGCGGTTTACCGAATGCGGTGCGGTTGATCGAACGTTTGCACATCAATTCCAGTGCGCGCTCCGCCATGCCGATCGAGCGCATGCAGTGGTGAATCCGGCCTGGGCCAAGGCGTCCCTGGGCAATCTCGAAGCCACGGCCCTCACCCAGCAGAACGTTTTCATAAGGTACGCGGACGTTTTCGAACAGCACTTCGGCGTGACCGTGAGGCGCGTCGTCGTAACCAAACACCGGCAGCGGACGAACAATCTTCACCCCGGGAGCATCCACCGGTACCAGAATCATCGAGTGCTGCTGGTGGCGCGGTGCGTCGGGATTGCTCAGGCCCATGAAAATCAGGATTTTGCAGCGTGGATCGCATGCGCCGGAGGTCCACCACTTCTTGCCGTTGATCACCCACTCGTCGCCATCACGCATCGCACGAGCGGCCATGTTGGTGGCGTCGGAGGACGCTACGTCCGGCTCGGTCATGGCGAACGCCGAACGGATCTCGCCACGCAGCAGTGGTTCCAGCCAACGTTGCTTTTGCTCTTCGTTGGCGTAGCGCACCAGCACTTCCATGTTGCCGGTGTCCGGCGCCGAGCAGTTGAACGGCTCAGGCCCGAGCAAGGAGCGGCCCATGATTTCAGCCAATGGCGCGTATTCCAGGTTGGTCAGGCCGGCGCCCAGTTCGGATTCCGGCAAAAACAGGTTCCACAAGCCTTCATCCTTGGCCTTGTTTTTCAGCGCCTCCATGATTGCGGTCGGCTGCCAGCGATCGCCTTCGGCGACCTGGCGTTCAAACACCGCTTCGGCTGGATAAACGTAGGCATCCATGAACGCAGTCACGCGTTCACGCAGTTCCTGGACCTTGGGGGAATAGGCGAAATCCATGGGCAGCTACCTTTTTTGACGAGGTGTTGAAGACGTTGTTGAGGTCATGAATCGATGCTAGATCAGCGTTGATAATTTACCTAGCCTATTCTCGGCGTGTATTAACATTCATCACCGATATATGATCGGCAGATCGCCAAGGCCCCACCGCCTCGATAACCGGCCCCACCAATAAGAGTGCGCGCAATGAATCTAAGCAAGGTCGACCTCAACCTTTTCATCGTCTTTGACGCGATCTACACCGAAGCCAACCTGACCCGTGCCGGGCAGATTGTCGGCATTACCCAGCCGGCGGTGTCGAACGCTCTGGCCCGCCTGCGCGAGACCTTCAACGATCCGTTGTTCGTGCGTACCGCCCAGGGCATGGTGCCCACGCCCATGGCGCAAAACATCATCGGCCCGGTACGTAACGCCTTGTCGTTACTGCGGGTATCGGTGCAGGAAAGCCGGATTTTCAACCCGCTGCAGGCGGTCAAGACGTATCGCATCAGCATGACCGACCTCACCGAAGCAGTGATCCTGCCGCCGCTGTTCCAGCGCTTGCGGCGTCTGGCGCCAACGGTGATCATCGAGAGCTTTCTGTCCAAACGCCGCGAGACCACCAAGGAACTCGCCGCTGGTCGCCTGGACTTTGCCGTCGATGCACCGCTCAACACCGACCCGCAAGTGCGCCACGTCAAGTTGATGGAAGACCGCTATGTGTGTGCCATGCGCAAGGGCCATCCGATGGCGAGCAAGGAAAAGTTCACCCTCGACGATTACCTGTCATTGACCCACATCCACATTTCCAGCCGTCGTAGCGGCCTCGGCCATGTCGACCTGGCGTTGGGCAAAATGGGCATCCAGCGCAAGATCGCCCTGCGTTCGCAACACTATCTGATGGCCTCTCAGGTGTTGCAACAGACCGACATGGTGATGACCGTGCCGGAACGTTTCGCCCGACGTCATGACCTGCACGCCTTTAACCTGCCGGTCAATGATGTGCCGCCGGTGGAAACCCACCTTTACTGGCACGAAAGCACCGACCAGGACCCGGCCAACCGCTGGATGCGCGAGCAAATGATCGAGTTGAGCCAGCAGGTGACGGCGCATGAGAAGAAACTCGACAAGCAGTTGGTTTGAGGAAGATCAAAAGATCGCAGGCTGCGCCAGCTCCTACACCGTAAAGCTGCAGCCTGCGATCTTTTCTCCCTTGACGTTTACGTCAACCTGGAATTAGCTTAGCGCCATGACCTTCTTTCGAGCGCGCCCATGAGCAGCCAGACCTACAGCATCTCCGACCTCGCCCGCGAACTCGACATCACCACCCGCGCCATTCGCTTTTACGAAGAGCAAGGCCTGCTCAGCCCTGAGCGTCGCGGCCAGGAACGTATCTACTCGCCACGTGACAAGGTCAGCCTGAAGCTGATCCTGCGCGGCAAGCGAATCGGCTTTTCCCTGGCCGAATGCCGCGAATTGATCGAGCTCTACGACCCCACCAGCGGCAATCAGAAACAGCTGCACAGCATGCTGGCAAAAATCACCGAACGCCGTGAACAGCTTGAGCAGCAACTGCTGGATATCGAACAGATGAAGCTGGAACTCGATACCGCTGAAGAGCGCTGCGTCCAGGCGCTGGAACAGACGATCAAGAGCCAGCAGGCTGTTTAGCAGGTATACGCAGCCCGCTCCCACAAGGTTCTCTGAACATTCAAACAATCACAACAGGTCCTTTGCTATGTCCCTCCCCGCCCACGTACGCCTGATCGAAGTCGGCCCACGCGATGGTCTGCAGAACGAAGCCCAACCCATCAGCGTCGCGGACAAGGTGCAGTTGGTCGACGCACTCAGCGCCGCCGGCCTTGGCTATATAGAAGTCGGCAGTTTCGTGTCGCCCAAATGGGTACCGCAAATGGCCGGCTCAGCCGAAGTTTTCGCGCAGATCCAGCGCAAGCCCGGGGTGACCTATGGCGCACTGGCGCCGAACCTGCGCGGGTTCGAAGACGCGATCGCTGCCGGGGTCAAAGAGGTCGCGGTGTTTGCGGCCGCGTCCGAAGCCTTCTCGCAACGCAACATCAATTGCTCGATCAGCGAAAGCCTGGAGCGTTTCGTGCCGATCATGGACGCCGCCAGACAACACGGCGTCAGCGTGCGCGGTTACGTGTCCTGCGTGCTCGGCTGTCCTTACGAGGGTGACGTGGCGCCTGAGCAAGTCGCGTGGGTCGCACGCGAGTTGTACGCCATGGGCTGCTACGAAGTCTCCCTCGGTGACACCATCGGCACCGGCACCGCGGGCGCAACACGCAAGATGTTCGACGTGGTTTCAGCCGACGTACCACGGGACAAGCTGGCCGGGCATTTCCACGACACCTACGGTCAGGCCATGGCCAACATCTACGCCAGCCTGCTGGAAGGGATCGCAGTGTTCGACAGTTCCATCGCCGGCCTCGGCGGCTGCCCGTACGCCAGGGGCGCCAGCGGTAACGTTGCCACCGAAGACGTGCTGTACCTGCTCAACGGCCTGGGCATCGAGACCGGTGTCGACATGGAGAAACTGATTCTGGCTGGCCAGCAGATCTGCACTGTGCTGGGTCGCCCCACCGGTTCACGCGTAGCGAAGGCTCGTAGCGCGAAGTGATGTGTCGGGGTGTTACCGCCCCTCAACAAAACGAGTAACACGGAAACAATCTGACCGAATTTTTATGAATGAAATATCCCACAAAATTCTAAGTGATTGATTTTAAAGTATTTTATAAAGTTGGCATGGCTCCTGCTATCTCTATGGCATAACAAGAATAAAAAGCAGCAAACCTAATAAAAATAAGACGTAACGACTCTGACATAACAAAAACAACACGGCAGAGACGCAGCTAACAGATTTTTTTGGAGAAGGTATGCTTTTCAGGGTGCTGCTTGCAGTAACCCGCAACCGGGCAGAGAACAATAAAACTACCTTCAGGTAGCTCCCGAACTGGTTGGATCGCTTGACGAAAAGGCAGATCAGCGCTCAAAAAAATACGTTTGCTCTTGACCCCGGATGGGGGTCGCCCAAAACAGCTGTAAAGGGTCACGGTTGCCAAAAACAACAACAGACCGCCCCTTAATAATAAAAAAAGAGCAGGCAACGACACATTAAAGGGGAGCTTCGGCTCCCCTTTGTGCTTTCTGCGATTCCGTAAAAGATCGCTGACCTTCGTAGGAGCTGGCGCAGCCTGCGATCTTTTGATCTTCATCCCCACGGCGATAAAGCGGCAAAGATCGTCCGAACGCGGCCCGAACCTTCGGCAGCTCCTACCGGGTTACTTTCAACTCCTCGATACTGATCTCGCGCATCCGGAACTTCTGGATCTTGCCGGTCACGGTCATCGGAAATTCCTCGACGAATTTGAAGTAGCGCGGCGTCTTGAAGTGCGCAATGCGTTCCTTGCTCCAGGCTTGCAGCTCCTGCTCACTCACGCTATGGCCCGGGTGAAACTTGATCCAGGCAACGATCTCCTCACCGTACTTCTCGCATGGAATGCCGATGATCTGCACATCCGCTACCGCCGGATGGGTGAAGAAAAACTCTTCCAGTTCTCGCGGGTAAATATTCTCTCCACCGCGAATGATCATGTCCTTGTTACGTCCGGCAATGCAGACGTAGCCGTCTTCGTTCATGGTCGCCAGATCGCCGGTGTGCATCCAGCCGGCCTGATCGATTGCCTCGGCCGTGCCTTGCGGGTTGTTCCAGTAACCGAGCATCACACTGTAACCGCGAGTGCACAATTCACCGAGGGTCCCACGGGGCACCAGATTGCCCGCCTCATCGATGATTTTGCTTTCCAGCTGCGGCTGGGTGCGGCCGACCGTGGTGACGCGCAACTCCAGGTTGTCTGACGGACCGGTCTGTAACGACACCGGACTGGTTTCCGTCATGCCGTAGGCAATCTGCACTTCGCTCATGTGCATCTCGCTGATGACCCGGCGCATGACTTCAATCGGGCACGTTGCCCCGGCCATGATCCCGGTACGCAGCGTCGACAAGTCGAACTCAGCGCGACGCGGTTGATCAAGCATCGAAATGAACATGGTCGGCACACCATACAACGCGGTGGCTTTCTCATGCGCAACAGTGGTCAACGTCAACAACGGGTCGAACGCATCGTTGGGGTAAATCATGGTGCTGCCATGGGTGACGCAACCCAAATTACCCATGACCATGCCGAAGCAGTGATACAGCGGCACCGGGATCACCAGACGATCACTGGCGGTCAGCCCGAGGCTTTCTCCGACCATGTAACCATTGTTGAGAATGTTGTAGTGACTGAGGGTCGCGCCCTTGGGAAAACCCGTGGTGCCCGAGGTGTATTGAATGTTCACTGCCTGGTCGAAATGCAGGCTGTTTTGGCGCACTTTAAGCTGTTCGACCGGCACTCCGGCGCCAAGATCCGCCAGTTGCGACCATGGCAAAAAGCCTGATGGCGGTTGCGCGTCGAGGCTGATCACACCGCGTAAATCCGGCAGGCGCTCAGATTGCAAACGGCCAATGGATTGCTCGGCCAGTTCCGGCGCCAGGCCTTGCAGCATGGCGTGGTAATCGGAAGTCTTGAACGAACCGGCACACACCAGCCATTGGCAGCCCGATTGCTTCAACACGTACTCAAGTTCGGAACTGCGATAGGCCGGATTGATGTTGACCAGAATCGCTCCGATCTTTGCGCTGGCAAACTGGCTGATGCACCACTGCGCACAGTTTGGCGCCCAGATGCCAAGACGGTCACCGGTCTGCAAACCCAACGCCAGCAGCGCTCTGGCGTGCAAATCGACCGCTTCGGCCAATTGCGCCCAGCTGTAGCGAAGTTGCTGATGACGCACCACCAATGCTTCGCCCTGGGGGTACTTCGCGACGGTGTTATCAAACGTCTGACCGATGGTCATCGCCAGCAAGGCTTGGTCCTGCGAGCCACGGCTATAGCTGTGCTGTGGGTGAGTACTGTGTTGATCCATGACGACCCCTATTGTCTTTTTTAGTGGGTGAGACGGTTGAACCTTTGCCGGTGCCAGGCTTACCTGTTCCTACGCAAACGGTTCGATTTTCAACGTCGAAACTGCCCCTACTCTCGCTCAAGTTGACGTTAACGTAAAGGGTGATTGACAGCCATTCGTCACAGGCTTACGTTAACGTAAAGGTGACAGTCGATTCGGCGTACTTGCAGGCCGACTTTCCATTTATAAAAACAAGTTTGAAGGTGCCCCCATGAGCTATCCGACCCTGAACTTTGCCCTCGGCGAAACCATCGACATGCTGCGTGACCAGGTGCGCGCCTTTGTCAGCAAAGAGATCGCCCCGCGCGCAGCACAGATCGATATCGATAACCTGTTCCCTGCTGACCTATGGCGTAAATTCGGCGACATGGGGTTGCTGGGGATTACCGTTCCGGAAGAATACGGCGGTGCCGGTCTGGGCTATCTGGCGCACGTGGTGGCGATGGAAGAAATCAGCCGTGGCTCGGCCTCGGTCGCCCTTTCCTATGGCGCCCACTCCAACCTCTGCGTCAACCAGATCAATCGCAACGGCACCCACGAACAGAAAGCCAAGTACCTGCCGAAGCTGATCAGCGGCGAATACATCGGCGCACTGGCCATGAGCGAACCGAATGCCGGATCCGACGTGGTTTCGATGAAACTGCGCGCCGACAAACGTGGCGACCACTATGTGCTCAATGGCAGCAAGACCTGGATCACCAACGGTCCGGACGCCAACACTTATGTGATCTATGCCAAAACCGACCTGGAAAAGGGCCCGCATGGCATCACCGCCTTTATCGTCGAACGCGACTCGAAAGGCTTCAGCCGCAGCAACAAATTCGACAAGCTCGGCATGCGCGGTTCGAACACCTGTGAGCTGTTTTTCGACGACGTTGAAGTTCCGGAAGAAAACATCCTCGGCGTACTGAACGGTGGCGTGAAAGTGCTGATGAGTGGCCTCGACTACGAGCGCGTGGTGCTCTCCGGCGGGCCAACCGGGATCATGCAAGCCTGCATGGACCTCATCGTTCCGTATATCCACGACCGCAAACAATTTGGCCAAAGCATCGGCGAATTCCAGCTGATTCAGGGCAAGGTCGCCGACATGTACACCCAACTCAATGCCAGCCGCGCTTACCTGTACGCGGTGGCCCTGGCCTGCGAGCGAGGCGAAACCACCCGCAAGGACGCTGCCGGCGTGATCCTTTACAGCGCCGAACGCGCCACACAAATGGCCCTCGACGCAATCCAGATTCTCGGTGGCAACGGCTACATCAATGAGTTCCCGGCAGGTCGTCTGCTGCGTGACGCCAAGCTGTACGAAATCGGCGCAGGCACCAGTGAGATCCGTCGCATGCTGATCGGTCGCGAACTGTTTAACGAAACCCGCTAACGGAGCTGTCCATGGCAATCCTGCATACCCAGCTCAACCCCCGTTCGGCGGAGTTCGCCAGCAACAGCGCGGCGATGCTTGCCCAGGTCGACGCCCTGCACACCCTGCTCGCCCAAGTCCAGCAAGGTGGCGGCGCCAAAGCTCAGGAACGGCATACCTCACGCGGCAAACTGCTGCCCCGTGAGCGGATCAATCGCCTGCTCGACCCAGGCTCACCCTTTTTGGAAATCAGCCAACTGGCGGCTTACGCAGTCTATGGCGAAGACGTGCCGGCAGCCGGGGTGATCGCGGGCATCGGCCGGGTCGAAGGCGTCGAATGCATGATCGTCGCCAACGACGCGACGGTGAAAGGCGGTTCGTACTACCCGCTGACGGTGAAAAAACACCTGCGCGCGCAGACGATCGCCCAACAGAATCGCCTGCCATGCATCTACCTGGTGGACTCCGGCGGCGCCAACCTGCCGCGTCAGGATGAAGTGTTTCCAGACCGTGAACACTTCGGTCGAATCTTCTACAACCAGGCCAACATGAGCGCCATGGGCATCCCGCAGATCGCCGTGGTCATGGGCTCCTGCACCGCCGGTGGCGCTTATGTGCCGGCCATGGCCGATGAAGCGATCATGGTCCGTCAGCAGGCGACAATTTTCCTTGCCGGCCCGCCGCTGGTGAAAGCTGCGACCGGTGAAGTGGTCAGCGCCGAAGACCTTGGCGGTGCCGATGTGCACTGCAAGATTTCCGGCGTGGCCGACCACTATGCCGACAGCGACGAACACGCGCTGGCGCTGGCCCGGCGCAGCGTTGCCAATCTCAACTGGCGCAAACTCGGCGAGTTGCAGCAACGCCCGCCGATCGCCCCGCTGTTCGCCAGCGATGAGCTGTACGGCGTCGTGCCGGCCGATGCCAAGCAGCCGTTCGATGTGCGTGAAGTCATCGCGCGCCTGGTCGACGGTTCGGTGTTCGATGAGTTCAAAGCCCTGTTTGGTACGACGCTGGTCTGTGGTTTCGCACACCTGCACGGCTACCCGATCGCGATTCTCGCCAACAACGGCATCCTCTTCGCTGAAGCCGCGCAGAAAGGCGCGCATTTCATTGAACTGGCCTGCCAGCGCGGGATTCCATTGCTATTCCTGCAAAATATCACCGGGTTCATGGTCGGTCAGAAATACGAGGCCGGCGGCATTGCCAAGCACGGCGCAAAACTGGTCACCGCCGTGGCCTGCGCCAAGGTGCCGAAATTCACCGTGATCATCGGCGGCAGCTTCGGCGCAGGCAACTATGGCATGTGCGGACGGGCTTACGATCCGCGGTTCCTGTGGATGTGGCCGAACGCGCGAATCGGCGTGATGGGTGCCGAGCAAGCCGCGGGCGTGCTGGTACAGGTCAAGCGCGAACAGGCTGAACGCAGCGGTCATCCTTTCTCTGACGCTCAAGAAGCCCAGATCAAGCAACCGATCCTCGATCAGTATGAAGAACAGGGCCACCCCTACTACTCCAGCGCCCGGTTGTGGGACGACGGCGTCATTGACCCGGCGCAAACCCGCGACGTGCTGGCCCTGGCCTTGTCTGCATCGCTGAATGCACCTATTGAACCGAGCCGCTTCGGCGTGTTCCGGATGTGATCTGGAGAAAACCATGAGCGACTTCAATACCCTGGAACTGCTGACCGACCCGCGTGGTTTCGCCACGCTGTGGTTGAGTCGCGAGGCGAAAAACAACGCCTTCAACGCTGAAATGATCCGCGAATTGATCCTCGCGCTGGACAAGGTCCAGAGCAACCCGAGCCTGCGTTTTCTGCTGGTGCGCGGACGTGGCAAGCATTTCAGCGCCGGCGCTGACCTGGCCTGGATGCAGCAATCGGCCGAACTCGATTACCACACCAACCTTGACGATGCCCGCGAGCTGGCTGAGTTGATGTACAACCTGGCCAAGCTGAAACTCCCGACGTTGGCGGTAGTCCAGGGTGCGGCCTATGGCGGCGCATTGGGCTTGATCAGTTGCTGCGACATGGCGATTGGTGCCGATGACGCGCAATTCTGTCTGTCGGAAGTGCGCATCGGCCTGGCACCCGCGGTGATCAGCCCGTTCGTGGTGCAAGCCATCGGCGAACGGGCCGCACGCCGTTATGCGCTGACCGCTGAACGTTTCAGCGGCCAACGCGCTCAAGACATCGGCCTGCTCAGCGAAAGCTATCCGGCCAGCGAACTGGAGTCGCAGGTCGAACAATGGACCAACAATCTGTTGCTCAACAGCCCGCACGCCATGCGTTCAAGCAAGGAACTGCTGCGCGAAGTCGGCAACGGTGCACTGAACCCGGCGTTGCGCCGCTACTGCGAAAACGCGATCGCTCGCATCCGCGTCAGCCCTGAAGGTCAGGAAGGTTTGCGGGCGTTCCTGCAAAAACGTCCGCCGAACTGGCAACCCGAAACCACCAAGGAGCCGCGTTGATGAGCGCCCCTGTTCTCACCACCGTGCTGGTGGCCAACCGTGGCGAAATCGCCTGCCGAGTGATGCGCACCGCCAAGGCCTTGGGCCTGACTACCGTGGCCGTGCACAGTGCCACTGATCGCGATGCACGGCACAGTCGCGAGGCGGACATTCGCGTCGATCTGGGGGGCAGCAAAGCCGCTGACAGCTACCTGCAAATCGACAAACTGCTCGCTGCCGCCAAGGCCAGCGGCGCGCAGGCGATTCACCCGGGTTATGGCTTCCTCTCGGAGAACGCCGGCTTCGCCCGCGCGATTGAAGCCGCCGGGTTGATTTTCCTCGGCCCACCCGCTTCGGCCATCGACGCCATGGGCAGCAAATCCGCCGCCAAAGCCTTGATGGAAACCGCCGGGGTACCGCTGGTACCGGGCTATCACGGCGAAGCTCAGGACCTGGAAACCTTCCGCGAGGCCGCCGAGCGCATCGGCTATCCGGTGCTGCTCAAGGCGACTGCCGGCGGCGGCGGCAAAGGCATGAAAGTGGTCGAGGACGTCAGCCAGTTGGCCGAAGCCCTGGCCTCGGCCCAGCGTGAAGCCCAGTCTTCGTTCGGCGACTCGCGGATGCTGGTGGAGAAGTACCTGCTCAAACCGCGCCATGTGGAAATCCAGGTCTTCGCTGATCAGCATGGCAATTGCCTGTACCTCAACGAACGTGATTGCTCGATTCAACGTCGTCACCAGAAAGTCGTCGAAGAAGCTCCAGCCCCCGGTCTGAGCGCGGAACTGCGCAAAGCCATGGGCGACGCGGCAGTCCGTGCGGCGCAGGCAATCGGCTACGTCGGCGCAGGCACTGTGGAATTTCTGCTGGATTCGCGCGGTGAGTTCTTCTTCATGGAGATGAACACCCGTCTGCAGGTCGAGCACCCGGTTACGGAAGCCATCACCGGCCTTGACCTGGTGGCCTGGCAGATTCGCGTCGCCCAAGGCGAGCCGCTGCCAATGACTCAGGCACAGGTGCCGTTGATCGGCCATGCGATTGAAGTACGTTTGTATGCCGAAGACCCGAGCAATGACTTCTTGCCGGCCACCGGTCACCTGGCGCTGTACCGCGAGTCGGCCGCAGGCCCGGGCCGGCGCGTCGACAGCGGTGTCGAGGAAGGCGACAGCATTTCGCCGTTCTACGATCCGATGCTTGGCAAGCTCATTGCCTGGGGCGAGGACCGTGAGCAGGCACGCCTGCGGCTGCTGAGCATGCTCGATGAGTTCGCCATTGGCGGGCTGAAGACCAACATCAGCTTTCTGCGCCGAATCGTCGGTCACCCGGCCTTCGCTGCGGCCGAGCTGGATACCGGATTCATCCCACGCTATCAGGAACAATTACTGCCAGCACCAAACGAACTCAGCGATGAATTCTGGCAAGCCGCCGCTCAAGCCTTTGCGCAAAGCCAGGCACACCACGTACGCACTGATGACCCGAATTCGCCATGGGCCGTTGGCAACGGTTTCCGTGCCGGGTTGCCGGCAGAAACCACACTGCACTTAAGCTGCGAAGACCAGGACCGAGCAATCACCCTGGCGCCGGCCGACACCCGCAACGCCGAGCTCAACGGTGAGCAATTGCTGGTCGAACATCACGGCTTGCGCCGTCAGCATCGCGCCATCCGTCATGGCGAAAACCTCTACCTGCAATGGGAAGGTGAGCTGCGCTGCATCAAACCTTACGACCCTATCGCCGCTGTCGAAGCCAGCCATAGTCATCAGGGCGGCCTGACCGCGCCAATGAATGGCAGCATCGTCCGTGTATTGGTGGAGCCGGGGCAAACGGTCGAAGCGGGTGCGCAACTGGTGGTCCTGGAAGCCATGAAAATGGAGCACAGCATTCGTGCGCCCCATGCAGGTGTGGTAAAGGCCTTGTATTGCCAGGAAGGCGAGATGGTCAACGAAGGCAGCGCGCTGGTGGAGCTGGAATAATCGCGGTCTGATGACAGGCCCTACGCCGTAGGACCTGTCTGACTTGGGTCTGTACGAAAACTCGCCGAGCGGCGATCAGGCAAGGCAAAAACAGGCGAGGAAGCGGAGTTTAGGCCCCTAAATGAGCATTCCGAGCCTGTTTTTAACGCAGCCTGGGCGACGCGCAGGCAGTTTTCGTACAGAGCCTAGAACTTGGCAGTTGCCTGCACTACGACACCAATAATTCGGCACTCGTCGGTAAACAGGGCTTTCGGGTAAGTCGGATTCAGCGGCACGAGATATCGCTGACCACCCTCTTCGATCAACTTGCGGAACGTCGCTTCGGCGCTGTCTGACCACTGCGCGATCACCAGTTTGCCGGGAACGGCTTCAACCGCCGGGTCGACCAGAATCAGCATGTCTTGCGCGATACTGATGCCGCTCGGTGCGGTCATCGCATCACCGACCACGACCAGCCAGAACGCCGGACCTTGCGCGTGATAATCCGATAATTCGTAGCGACCTTTGGCATAAACAGTCGCTGCAACCTCGCGCACCTCACTGATACCACGCCAGTCACTGACCGGGTAGCGGAAGTACGGGTTGTACTTTTGCGCCAGCGGCACGTCGTAATCGCCCTCTTGCGCCTCGTCTTTCGCACGCTCCGGCTCTCTGATCACCAAGGCGACTTCGAGAAACCCCAGCCCCAACTCCCGAAGCACCCGATTCATATCCTCGAGGCTGGGCTGGCGACGCTTGTTCAGCCAATGGCCGACACCGCCCTGAGACATTGCGAGACGCTCTGCGAGCTTTTCCTGAGTGATTTTGAGTTCACTCATCTTGGCCTTGACCAATTCAATCCATTTATCCATGGGCGGAACAATACTTCGCGTAGTCGGACCCTCAACACACACATTGTAGTATTTAATTTCCAGTCATGAATACATATTGTACTAGTATTCGGATTACTCAATCGCCCCACCCACGGAGCATTACCCACCATGGATATCACCCGCAAAGACACGGCCGAACAAGAAATCGACGCGGACTTCACCTCGCTCAAGGGCTGTGCAGCAGCCCAACGCGCCCTGGACTATTACTTGAAACCAACTGTTTCAGAATTCGAAGTCGCGGAACGATTCTTCGATGTAAACCGTAACATCAGCAGCGAAGAAGCTCTGGTCCATGCATCGGACTTGCTGCGCTGTGCAGCAGCGACTGCTTATGAGTCGGCAGACAACCTGCATGGCGCAAGCCGCGATCTGGCATTTTCAGTGGTACACATGATTGACATGGCCAAGGCCATGGTGGACAGATCCCTGGACGGTGACCAGAAAGACTGAACAGAGAAAACGATTAGAAAACGCTGCGATTTGAGTCAAGCCGCAGACGCTGGGGAAGCCACAGGAAAAAATTTTCCAATAAGGCAGGTGAAAACATTTGACTTGCGAATGATAATGATTATTATTGCAAGCAGCTGATCGCGAGATCAGTCGATAGACCAAGAGGCCTTAGGTCGGACTCCTGGAATATCTCCTCATCAGGCTAATCACGGTTTTTGACCCGGCTTTTCGCCGGGTCTTTTTTTGCCAGTTATTCTGGCTATGGCTTCAGGCTAATGAAGACTGGTGCTGCTGAATTCGATGCCGCGGATGATATCAAAAGAGCATCTTTTTGCAACAGACCGCTCAAGCACGGGCTTGAGGCAGCAAAAAATAGCACTTGAGAATCAATCGCATAAACACTAAGCTCCTGCTGCGTCAAGGACGACGCCCCCACCGTTTATCCCCCCGTAAATTGCCCTCGGTTTTCACCCCCTTGCGTGTAAAGTAGCAGCCATAAAAATCATACTCAGGAACAGATTATGACCGTGGCTCACCGCTCCTTTGATATCACTGCCAACTTCGACAGCGGCAACATCGAGGTGCTGGACCTCAGCAATCCGTTGCAGGCCTTGCTGGCCATCAAACCCGACACCCGCAGTCAGCATTTCCAGTGGTTTCACTTCAAGGCCAGTGGTCTGCACGTCGGCCAGGAACATTGGTTTCGACTGAACAACGCCAGTAAATCCTCCTATAACAAGGCATGGGACGGTTACCAGGCAGTGGCCTCGTATGACCACGTCAACTGGTTCCGTGTGCCGACGATCTTTGAAGGCGACTGCCTGCGCTTCAGCCTCGAAGCCACCGAGACTCACGCCTGGTTCGCCTACTTTGAACCCTACAGTCGCGGACGCCACGATTGGCTGATCGAGCAAGCGCTGAGCAAGGCTGGCACCGAACTGCTGGCCACCGGCAAAAGTGTCGAAGGTCGTGATATTCAATTGTTGCGCAAAGGCAGCGGCGCCGAAGGTCAGCGCAAGGTCTGGATCATCGCCCAGCAGCATCCCGGCGAACACATGGCCGAGTGGTTCATGGAAGGTGTCATCGAGCGCCTGCAACAACACAATGATCCAGAGTTGAACAAACTGCTGGCCAGTGCCGATTTGTACCTGGTGCCAAACATGAACCCGGACGGCGCCTTCCATGGTCACTTGCGTACCAACGCCATGGGCAAGGACCTCAACCGCGCCTGGCAGAGCGCGAGCCAGGACACCAGCCCGGAAGTACTCTTCGTTCAACAGCAAATGGAGAAATACGGTGTCGACCTGTTCCTTGATATCCACGGCGATGAAGAAATCCCCTACGTGTTCACTGCTGGCTGCGAAGGCAACCCGGGCTACACCCCGCGAATCGCAAAGCTCGAAGAGCACTTTCGCAGTCATCTGAAACACCTGACCCGTGACTTCCAGACCACCCACGGCTACACCCACGACCTGCCGGGCAAGGCCAACATGACCCTGGCCTGCAACAGCGTCGGCCAGAAATTCGATTGCCTGTCACTGACCCTTGAAATGCCGTTCAAGGACAACAACGACGCACCGAATGCGCTCACCGGCTGGTCGGGCAAGCGCTCGATGCAATTGGCCAAGGATGTGTTGTCGACGGTGGCAGAGATGGCCGGCACCCTGCGCTGATGCCTCTCAATGGCTGCATGCCCATACGGCGTGCAGCCATGTCGCTAACGGCCGATCAGTGATCCTTGCCGTACAGCATGCTTTGCAACACCCCATCACGACGCACCCAGCCATGGAACAGCGCCGCCCCCAGGTGCAACAGAACGGTCAAAAACAGCACGTACGCCAGATAACCGTGGGCCGTGCGCAGGAACGCAAACAGCAGCGCATTCGCCGGCACAACCGAGGGTAACTGCCACGAACTGCCGAGCATCACCGGGTCCCCTGCTGCCGAAATCATCGCCCAGCCCAACAACGGCAAGATCAGCATCAACGCGTAAAGCAGCACATGCGACGCCTTGGCCGCCAGAGCTTGCCAGCCCGGCAAGTCTGTCGGCAGCGGCGGTTGGTGAGTCGAGAAGCGCACGAACAGCCGCACGATCACCAACAACAAAATCGCAATTCCCAATGGCTTGTGCAGATGGATCAGCCATTCATGGCGCTCAGATACTGATGCGACCATACCGGCACCGATAAACAACATGGCGATGATCATCACTGCCATCAGCCAATGCAGCAGCCGCGCCAGTGGAGCGAAATGATGAGGGTGCGCGCTCATTGTGGCGACTCCTGTTTGGCGGTGGGCAACTGGCCGATTTCACTGGTTCGACGCAGGTAAGAACTGGCATAAGCCGCCGAACGTGCGGCCAGCAACGGGTCATCGGAACCCTCGATACCGCTCGGCAATACCAGCGGGTCGTAATTGATATCGCGGCATTCGCCATCGTTTTGCGCCTGAGTGCTTTCCAACACCAGAGTCCCGGCATTCAAGACCTTGCGCTCACCAAGCCAGGCCTTGCTGGCGTCGTTGGTTGGGTCAGCAGCAGTGGCCAACGTGATACTCAGTTGCCAACGCAACGGTCCGGACTTCAAGCGCTGGACCAGATCCTTTTCGAGGAAGTCCGCACCTTCAGGGGCACTGGCACCGGCCTCATCTTGCGCCACCGGGACCACGTTCCAGCGCACCGCCTGACGCTGGCCCGTGGCGTTGACCAGATAAAAAGCATTGATGCTGTTGTAAGTCTCGGTCACGTAACTGGCCGACGGCCTGGCGGTCTTGACCCATTGCAGGAAAGGCGTGGTCTCCGGATGGGCGGCAAAAAATGCCGGCACGCTCGCAGGATTGGGTTTGCCGGTAGCCGGATCGGGTGTCTGAGCGTGTTGCAACTGATAGAACGCTTCAGGAGTGCCCACCGGGAACACCGGCATGCTGTTCATCCCCGTGCGCCATTGCTGACCGTTGGCCTGTTTGAAGCGCAACGCCAGGCTGCGAATCGGTACGCTGCTGTCCGGCGCATAGGGGTTGCCACTGGGCAACGCAAAACGCCCGACGACCGGCGTTCGTGCCGCGCTGAAGACCTCGGCGGTTGAATACGGGCGCGCCTCGCTGGTGCTTTCGAAATACCCGACCACGCACACGCCTTTGGCGTGATTGCGCCGAAACTCCGGGTGTACGCCGTTGTTTTTCTCCAACACGTCGACCAGCGCTTTGGGTGTCAGACGCTGCGGGTCAAACGTGCCATTGACGTAGGCAAAGGCCCCGGCCAGTGCAGCGACTACCGCGCCAATACCGGCCAGACGCAAGGCCAGGCTTGCGCTGCTCAGGGGAACTTTGTCGGGCCGTGGCGGTGGTGAATGATCAACCATGAAAATCTCCAGGCCCGTGGGCCACCGAAGGGAAGGATCAATCAGACGAAGCCCATGGAGGTTTATTCCATCGCCCGGTATTTATTTTCCGAACGCTGGAATAACCTCCAATGCCGGGCGTCTTCCTAGTCCCAAGCGTAGTGACTAGCCAGCATTCCATGAACGATCTCGACGAACCGTTACGTGACCTCATCCCCAGACTGCGGCGTTTTGCCGTGTCGCTGACGCGCAACCCCAGCAGCGCTGACGATCTGGTGCAGTCGTGTCTTGAGCGGGCGCTGTCGGGTTGGGGCGATAAACGCCCTGAAGGCGATTTGCGCGCCTGGCTGTTTTCGATTCTGTATCGGCAGTTTCTCGACGCCCATCGACGCTCAAGGCGCTATGCGCGAATGCTCGGGTTCTTCACCGGTCGCGACGACGCACAGCCCTCGGTCGAGCGCACGGTATTGGCTCAATCGACGCTGCAAGCCTTCGATAAGCTGACCACCGAGCAACGCGCGCTGTTGCTCTGGGTCTCGGTGGAAGGCTTGAGTTACAAAAAGGTCGCCGAGATTCTTGGCGTCCCCACCGGCACCGTGATGTCTCGCCTGTCCCGCGCCCGCCAGGCCTTGCGCCAGCTCAGCGACGGCGAAATCACCAGCCCCTCTTTGCGGAGACTCAAATGATCAGCATGCCCCCAAGCGTCAATGACCTGCACGCCTACGTCGACCATCAACTCAACGACGTGGACCGGCGCCTGGTGGAAACGTACCTGGCGGCCAATCCGCACATTGCCGAGCAGGTTCAGGCCTGGCAACAGGACGCCCAGCAACTGCGTGCCGCCTTGAGCGGCGCCTTGCAGCAACCGCCCAACCCGGACCTCGACCCCAGCGTGATTCGCCAGCACCTGAAACGTCAGTCCCGCCGTCATTTGGCCAGTGCCGCCGTGTTGCTGATCGCGGTCAGTGTTGGCGGCCTGAGCGGCTGGCAAGCGCGGGAAATGACCATGGTTGGCGCAACACCACCGATGACCGACGCAATGCAGGCGTACCGTATGTTTGCCCAGCAAGGCATCCTGCCGGCCGATTACAAGGTCACCGATGACGGCGATATGCAAGGCTGGCTCGACCGTTATTTCTCCCGGGCCAATCGCTTGCCGAACCTCGCCAACTCGGGGTTCAAACCCGTCAGCGGGCGGTTACTGAGCACCGAACAGGGCCCAGCAGCGATGGTGATGTACGAGGACCAGAGCGGCCGCAAGATCAGTTTTTACATTCGTCCGCCGGGCCCCAAGAACAACCTGCTGCCACGCGGCAGTCGCAGCGACGGCGAGTTGCAGGCTGAATACTGGTCCGGGGCCGGGTACAACTATGCGATGGTCAGCGAAGCCCGGGATCCGGCAACGCAGATGCTCAAGCAGGAGCTGAGATTTTAAGGCTTACGGCGGATTCGCCGTCTGGTTAATATTGCGTCGCCGTCGCTCGGGGTGAGCAGGCAAAAAGACCACGAGGGGACAACACTTGGCCGCTATCCCGCCAAACCGCTCACGACTCAAACCACAGCTGCTGGTCACGTCCAACTACCCGCCTCAGGGTTTGTTGCCCAACCCGCTCTACCACGCACGTTTCAAACCGGTCATCGACCTGATCCATGTGCGTATGCAGGTCATGGAAGTCGGCGGCCCTCACGATTACCGCAGCCAGATGCGAACCCATTCGCATCAGGTATTCACACAAGGCCGTGATGGACTACCTGGAACTGTGCCGACGCTTCTACATCTGGATCATCGACGCACTGCCAGATTTGGCGAACTGCTCGATTGCGACCCAACAGCGTTTCATCAACCTGATCGACGTGCTCTACGACCAGGACAAGCGACTGATCCTGCTCGGCGAACGACCGTTACGTGAACACTTGGGCGGTGACGCCATCGACCTGGCGCGTACCCGCAGTCGCCTGGGGCAACTGGTGGACGTCGGACCAGCGCTATAAAGCGTCCAGTGCAGCGGTTTTGTCGTTATCATGGCGGCGTTTTTTGTGGGCGACTTGCCGTACTCTTCTCATTGGTTGGATGTGTTCATGCATACCCTTGCACAACTGCGGGCCGGCGCGCTTGCGGGGCTCAAACGTCTGGATCTGTCGTGCGGCCTGACCGAGTTTCCCCGGGAAATTTTCGACCTGGCGGACTCGCTGGAGGTGCTCAACCTCAGCGGCAATGCCTTGAGCAGTTTGCCGGATGACCTGCATCGCCTGACTCATCTGCGCGTGCTGTTTTGCTCGGACAATCAGTTCCGCGAACTGCCGGCCTGCCTCGGTCAATGTGCGCAACTGACGATGATCGGCTTCAAGGCCAATCGCCTTGAGCGCGTCCCGGCTGCAGCGCTACCGCCGCTGCTGCGCTGGCTGATCCTGACTGACAACTGCATCAGCGAGTTGCCGAGCGAGTTGGGCGAACGGCCCCACCTGCAAAAACTGATGCTGGCCGGCAACCACCTGCAAAGCCTGCCCGCAAGCTTGAGCCAGTGCCATCAGCTGGAGCTGATCCGCATCGCCGCCAACCGCTTGACCGAACTACCGCAGTGGTTGCTGACATTGCCGGGGCTGGCATGGCTGGCGTACGCCGGCAACCCGTTGGAAACCGAGGCCGATGCCGCCGCGCTCGAAGCCACGCCGAATATTCCCTGGTCGCAGCTGCACCTGCAGCAACAACTGGGCGAAGGCGCTTCCGGGGTGATTCACCAAGCGTTGTGGGTGCAGCCGTCGCAACCTGAACGCAAGGTCGCGGTGAAACTCTACAAGGGGCACATGACCAGCGACGGCTCACCGCTGCATGAAATGAATGCCTGCATCACCGCCGGCCTTCATCCCAACCTGATCAAGGTCGAGGGGCGGATCGTCGGGCATCCACAGGCGCAGGCTGGCCTGGTCATGCAGTTGATCGAGCCGAGCTATCGCAACCTGGCGGCGTTGCCGAGCCTGGCCTCTTGCAGCCGTGATGTGTACGCAGACGACACGCGTTTCAGTGCAGCGGTGGCGCTGCGGATCGCCAGCGGCATTGCCTCGGCCGCCGCGCACCTGCATCAGCAGGGCATCACCCACGGCGACCTGTATGGCCACAACACACTGTGGAATGAACACGGCGATTGCCTGTTGGGCGACTTTGGCGCGGCGTCCTTCCATGCCACCTCAGACACGCTTGAGACGCGCGCGCTGCAACGCATCGAAGTGCGGGCCTTCGGGATTCTGTTAGGTGAGTTGCTGGAGCGCATCGACTCAGGCTTGAGTGCTGAGCGCCGTGAGCGCTTGATGGACTTGCAGAGCCGCTGCTGTCAGCCGGATGTGCTGTCGCGCCCAGGTTTTGAGGAAGTCGAAACCGCGTTGCGCGCGGCCTGAAACGAACGCGGGCATCGCAATGATGCCCGCGAAGACAGCCGGTCAGGCGAAAGTAACCGTCTACTTAACCTGCCAACCCGACAAACATGTCCTGCACGTCGTCGTGGTTATCGAGGCCTTCAAGGAAGGCCTCGACTTCTTCCATTTGCGCGTCGGTCAAGCCGCTGACCGGGTTCTTCGGCTGGTAGCCCAGTTTGGCCGACAACACTGTGAAACCTTGCTCTGGCAGGGCTTTCTGCACCGAGTCCAGGTCTGCAGGTTCGGTCAGGAACAGGGTCGTGCCCTCTTCTTCACCCGGTTCGAAATCCTGCGCGCCGGCTTCGATGGCGGCCATTTCCGGGTCGGCATCAGGGCTGTCCGGGGACGCCTCGATCATACCGACATGGTTGAAGTCCCAGGCGACCGAACCGGAAGCGCCCAATTGGCCCTTGCGGAACGCCACGCGGATTTCCGCCACGGTACGGTTGATGTTGTCGGTCACGCATTCAACGATCAGCGGCACCTGATGCGGGGCGAAGCCTTCGTAGGTCACGCGATGGTATTGCACGGTTTCGCCGAGCTGGCCGGAGCCTTTCTTGATCGCGCGTTCCAGGGTTTCGCGGGGCATCGACGCCTTTTTCGCTTGTTCAACTACCAGACGCAGGTGTGCGTTAGTGGCGATATCGGCGCCGTTACGCGCAGCAATGGTGATTTCCTTCACCAGTTTGCCGAAGATCTTGCCTTTGGCGTTGGATGCCGCTTCTTTGTGTTTAACCTTCCACTGTGCGCCCATTACTCACTCTCTTGATCTGTGGCGCCGAGACATCTATTGGCCGACGCTTTGCGCAAGTTTATACGGCAAAAAGTTGGCAATCGACCAAAAAGTGTTGTGAGTGACCGACATCTTCACAACCTGTTGTAGGGCTTTTCTGAAAAGCAGGTTTACGGTGACTATTGAGCGCCAGTGTTTCGTAACCTCTGTGCCCCGTACTTCATGGCAGTAGAGTGTTTGATGCGCAACGACATGGAAAGTCCCTTCACCCTGACGCTCACCGAGCTCGCCTTGAGTTTTCAGGTCCGACAGTTCAGCGGTCGCGAAGCCCTCAATCAGGTCTATTGTTTCGACATCGAAATGCTCGGACCGCAGCCCGCGATGAGTCTGGATCGGCTGTTGCATCAACCTGCATTCCTCACCCTGAGCCACACCACCGGCATCCACGGCATCATCCACAGCGCCGGTGTGCAGTACCGCGGCGCGCAGCAGATCAGCTACAGCCTGAACCTGGCACCCCGCCTGCTTACGCTGGAACAGCAGCGCTGTCGAAGGGTATTTCAGCAACTGAGCGTGCCCGAACTCTTGCGCCAGTTGCTGGCTGAGCATCGACTGCCGCCCGACAGCTACCGCTTCGAGTTATCGAACGGTGAATATCCGCCGCGCCCCTTTTGTATCCAGTACGACGAAACCGATCTGAACCTCCTGCAACGACTGTGCGAAGAGGAAGGCATCCACTATCACTTTGAACATCAACACGACCGGCATGTGCTGGTGTTCGCCGATGACAGCGACAGCTTTGCGCAGCGCCCGGTCGAAAGCGCTTTTCACCCCGTCGCGCTGGATGCCGAACAACCACGGATCAACCAGCTCTTTCAATGCCACAGCCGGCCGGCCACAGGACCGCAAACCACCTTTACGCAGCACGCCAGCGCTGACCGCGCCACCATCGCACCTGACGCCTGCGCCAACCAGACCTACCTCGACAGCCTGCACCCAACGGGCCGAACCGACCCGGTGCAAGCCCGTCGTAACCAGCTCGGTCGCCGCGAACTCGAGCGTCTGCGCAGCCTGCATCGTCTGGTTCAGGGCCACAGTACGCTGCCCGAACTGCTCAGCGGCCGCCTGCTGCAAGTCACCGGGCATCCCGTCCCGGCGTTCAACGATCAATGGTTATTAAGCGAAGTGCTGCACCAGGGTAAACAGCCTGGCACCGACACGGTGTTGCCCGAGGCACCGGGTTATCGCAATCAGTTCAAGGCAATCCCTTGGTCAACCGCGTTCAGACCGGCCCACAAACATTCCAGACCGTGTATCAGTGGTTACCAGATGGCTCAGGTCCTCGGCCCGGCAGGAAAGCCACCGCACCTCGACGAACACGGGCGAATCAACATCTGCCTGTGGCCTGAAGCGCAATCCGACGGGCACGATTGCTCAGGCATCTGGTTGCCAATTGCCCATGCCGGGACGGGGCGCCCGACCTTGCCACTGGCCGGCAGCGAGGTACACGTGAGTTTCCTTGATGGTGATCCTGATCGGCCGGTGCTTTGCACGGGTTTCGCTGGCGTACAACCGGGCGAATCGCAGCCGATGGTGACCGCTGAACAGGCGCCATCGCCGACGGGCTGGAGCGGCGAGATCTATTTGTTCGAACGGCCTCCCGCCACCACCGAACGCCTGGCCGGCACCACGTGGTACATCGTGCGCATGCCGCGCCCCGGGCTCAAGGAACTGCGGAGCCTTAACCGTGACGATGTACTGATGACCGGTAAAAGCCAGGCACTGGGCAACCTGTCACTGACGATAGAACAGAAACAGCGCCTGGCCAGCGAGTTCGCCCGTACCCCCGAACAACTCTGCCTGCTGTATCCAGGGCAATGCGTGGCGCTGGCCGATTATTTCCAGCAACACTGGAACAGCGAGCAACGCCTGAGCTTCATCGACAGCGCCAACCCCGCCAACACTCACCGCCAGCCCCGTGAAACCTCTCTGCTATTCGACTGGCTGGTGAACGGTCCAGGCGCTACTCCCTGAGGTCTGTTCCTGAGTTGATCACGCATCCCCGCAGGCTGCGATCTTTTGATCTTCGCTTTTAAAAGCAAAATCAAAAGATCGCAGGCTTCGCCAGTTCCTACACGGAACCCGGTGCGAGATCAAAAAATGTCTGTATCAAGCGCAAATCCCGCCGCCGTTCCATGCAACCGATCATGTGCCGGTTGACCAGTCCTTCGCCAATAATCGGCACCGCCCGCACGCGCGGGTCGTGGCTGACTTCCACCGAAGACACCACGCCCACCCCCAACTCGGCCGCTACTGCTTCGGTCACCGCCTCCCGACTGTCCAGCTCCAGCAGCACCCGAGGATTGACCCTGGCTTGAGCGCAGGCTTCATCGAACGTGCGACGGGTGATCGAGCTCGGCTCACGCAACACCATGATCACCTGGTCCAGCTGCTTGAGCGCGACCCCTTCGCGCAGCGCCGACCACGGGTGCCCCTCCGGCACCAGCGCGCAAATCCGCGACTCGCTCAAGGCCTGCAGGTGCAAGCCTTTACGCGGTTCGACCGCGGTCAGCACTGCCACGTCGGCGTGCTCGGACAACAACGCCGCGAGGGTTTCCTGGGCATTGCCGAGGCGCAGGTTCACGGTGATCCCCGGATAACGAGCACGCAGGCTGGCGAGCATCGGCATGACCATATGCGGGCCGTCCGCCGCCACTTCCAGCCGACCGGTCAACAACTGCCGATTGGCCTCAAGCATCACTTGCGCCTCTTCGGCCAAGCCGAACATCGCCCGGGTGATAGCCGCCAGCCTGGTGCCCTGCTCCGTCAACTCTACCCGCCGCACGGTGCGCCGCAGCAGGGTGATCTGATAGTGCTCCTCCAGCGCCTTGATATGCCCGGTGACCGCCGGCTGGCTGATGAATAAACGGGCAGCGGCCCGGGTAAAGCTGCCTTCGCGGGCCACGGCATCAAATGCGCGGAGTTGGAACAGGTTCATAGCGATCAGCCTTACTGATGGTTGGCATAACAACAAACAATTTGATTGATGGCACGACAAATTGCAATTTATCTCCCGCAGCTTCATCCCACTGATTGCGAGGACACCCGAATGAGCACTGCCGAACCCACCCTGCTCACCCCCGGCCCATTAACCACATCGCAGCGCACCCGTCAGGCGATGATGGTGGACTGGGGTTCATGGGATGACCGCTTCAACCAACTGACCGCCAGCCTCTGCGAACAGCTGCTGGCAATCATCAACGGTGCCGACAGCCACCACTGCGTGCCGTTGCAGGGTAGCGGCACGTTCGCCGTCGAAGCGGCCATCGGCACCCTGGTGCCTCGCGACGGCAAAGTGCTGGTGCTGATCAATGGCGCTTACGGCAAACGCCTGGCGAAAATCTGCGAAGTGCTCGGCCGTTCGTTCAGCACCTTCGAAACCGCTGAAGACGAACCGACCACCGCCGCCGACGTCGACCGCCTGTTGCACGCCGACAGCAGCATCACCCACGTGGCATTGATCCACTGTGAAACCAGCACCGGGATCCTCAATCCGCTGCCGGAAATCGCCCACGTCATCGCCTGGCACGGCAAACGCCTGATCATCGACGCCATGAGTTCTTTCGGCGCACTGCCAATCGACGCTCAACACGTGCCGTTCGACGCACTGATCGCCGCCTCCGGCAAATGCCTGGAAGGTGTACCGGGCATGGGATTCGTCTTCGCCAACAAAGCTGCTCTGGCCGATGCTGCCGGCAACTCCCACTCGCTGGCGATGGACCTGTTCGATCAGTACACCTACATGGCCAAGACCGGCCAATGGCGCTTCACCCCGCCGACCCACGTCGTCGCGGCGCTGCACGAAGCGCTGCTGCAATACAACGAAGAAGGTGGCCTGCCGGCGCGGCATCAGCGTTACGCGAGCAATTGCCAGGTGCTGCTCGATGAGATGGCCAAACTCGGCTTGCGCAGCTTCCTGCCTGCCGCGATCCAGGCGCCGATCATCGTCACCTTCCATGCGCCGCAAGATCCGCGCTACCAGTTCAAAGCGTTCTACGAGCGCGTGAAGACCAAGGGTTTCATCCTCTACCCAGGCAAGTTGACCCAGGTCGAAACCTTCCGCGTCGGCTGCATCGGCCACGTCAATCTGGCCGAGATGCGTGCGGCGGTGGCTGCCATCGCCGACGTACTGCACGAAATGGAAGTCCTCGACATCTGACTTTTTACCGATCCGTAGCCGCTGTCGAACGCAGCCTCGCAGGCTCGACAGCGGCTACGGACCGAGTCATGGCTTTGCTCATCATTCCCCCAATTACAGGATTTGAGACATGAACTACAACAACCCAACTCAGCTGCAAGCCGCCATCCTCGACTGGGCTGGCACCGTGGTCGACTTCGGTTCTTTCGCGCCGACCCGGATCTTTGTCGAAGCCTTTGCCGAATTCGACGTCCAGGTGTCCATCGAAGAAGCCCGCGGACCAATGGGCATGGGCAAGTGGGACCACATTCGGACCCTCTGCGATCAGCCCGAAGTGGCCGAGCGTTATCGCAAGGTCTTCGGTCGTACGCCGACCGACGATGACGTGACGGCCCTCTACAAACGCTTCATGCCGCTGCAAATCGAAAAAATCGCCGAGCACTCGGCACTGATCCCGGGTGCCCTGGACACTATCGCCAACCTGCGCCAGCAAGGGATCAAAATCGGCTCGTGCTCTGGTTATCCGAAGCAAGTCATGGACAAAGTTGTCGAACTGGCCGCCACTAACGGCTATGTGGCTGACCACGTGGTCGCCACCGACGAAGTGCCGAATGGCCGCCCATGGCCGGCGCAGGCCCTGGCCAACGTGATCGCCCTGGGCATCGACGACGTCGCCGCGTGTGTGAAAGTTGACGACACCGTGCCGGGCATTCTCGAAGGTCGCCGCGCCGGTATGTGGACCGTCGCGCTAATCTGTTCCGGCAACGCGCTCGGCCTGACCTACGACGGTTATCGCGCGCTAGGCAGCGAAAAACTCGCCAGCGAACGCAAACGCATTCACGCCCTGTTCGAAGGTTCGCGCCCGCACTACATGATCGATACCATCACCGACCTGCCGGAAGTGATCGCTGACATCAACAAGCGCCTGACCAACGGTGAGATGCCGCAAAGCAGCTGATTACCGCGTCAATTGCAAAACAGCGCCGGCCCCTGAACCGGGGCTGACGCTGTTTTTTGTCCAATAGTCTGTCCCAGAGCGCTCGATGAGGCACGAAAGCCTGACCTGACTCAGGCAAATCCACGCAAACAGGATTACAGTTAAGGCACTCCGTCGCATAAGAACGGAGACTTCAGACCTGAAAAGCGAGGAAAAACGTATGCCCTGGAAGAATTCCGAATCTCGCTACAGCACCGTATCAATCGCGCTGCACTGGTTGATGCTGGTACTGCTGGTGGTGGTTTACGCCTGTATCGAACTGCGGGGGATGTTTCCCAGAGGCAGTGGCGGCCGAACCCTGATCATGGAAGCTCACTACATGCTCGGCCTGACCGTGTTCGTGCTGGTCTGGTTGCGGCTGTTCGCCCGCAGCCTGGGAAGGGCTCCGAAAATCTTCCCGGCATCGCCCCAATGGCAAACGGTACTCGCCCGGCTGATGCACTGGGCGCTGTATATTTTCATGATTGCCACGCCGATTCTCGGTTGGCTGGTCACCAGCGCCAACGGCCATCAGGTGATGTTCTACGGCATTGACCTGCCATTGCTGATCGGGGAAGACAAACCACTGGCCAAACAGATCAAGGGCTGGCATGAACTGGCTGGCACCGTCGGCTATTGGCTGATCGGCCTGCATGCCGTGGCTGGGCTGTACCATCATTACGTGGTGCGCGATAACACCCTGCTGCGGATGACGCCCAAGCGCATCAGCCCTGACTGAGAGGCGCAAAACCCCGACGGCCCTGCAAGCCGCCGGTGTGCACGAAGATCAAGCGTGTGCCGGGGGCAAAACGTCCGGCATCGACCTGTAGCTTGAGTGCCCATAGTGCTTTACCGGTGTACAGCGGCTCCAGCGGGATACCGCTGGCCTGCTCGCAGCTTTCGATAAATGCCAGCAACGGCGGGTCGACTTTGGCAAAACCGCCGCGACTGCCGTCGAACAGCTCATATCCTCCGTCCGGCAAACCGCATTCGCCGAGAATCGCCGCGACCTGCTGCGCCACGCCATGATCATCGGGCACCGCCAGCACGCCATACACCGGATGCCTTCGGGCCTCGGCCAGCACCAGCCCGGCCAGCGTGGTACCGGTTCCGCAGGCCAGCCACCAGCCGTCATGGTCACTCCAACCCAATGCATTCAACTGTTGGCCGGCCTGCGTCAGCATTTGCTCGCAACCGCGCGCGCCGAGCAAACCGCCACCGCCTTCGGGGACTGGATGCAGATGCGGGTATTGCACTTGCCATGGCTGCCAGAAACCCGTTTCGTGGCGCGCGCGATAACCGCCGTAACCCAACCAGTGCAGTTGCATGCCAAAGGCCTGTAAATCCTGCACGGTCGGGGTGTCTTGCGGATGCCCGCGCAGCAAGCCGACGGTAGGAAAACCAAAGTGCTTACCTGCTGCCGCCAGCGCATGCAGATGATTGGACCACGCGCCACCCAGACTGATCACACCTTCGGCACCGGCCTCGCGGGCCACCCTTAGATGATCAATGAGCTTGTACCACTTGTTGCCGGAGATCAGCGGGTCGATCCGGTCCAGACGCAGGATCGCAACCTCGATGCCGGCGGCGGTGAGCCAGTCCAGGTGAAAGGGTTCGAGGGGGGCATGAGCGAGCCAGTCGAAAGAAAGAGAATGCATTGATGCCGGCTCTTTGGGAAAGAACCGGCATCTTAGCAGCAGCCCGCGGTCTCTATCAGAGCTCGGCAGCCAGGCGCGACCCCTGATTGATTGCGCGCTTGGCATCCAGCTCAGCCGCTACATCCGCACCACCGATCAAATGCACGTTCTGCCCGGCAGCTACCAGGCCGTCGTGCAATTCGCGCAACGGATCCTGTCCGGCGCAGATCACGATATTGTCCACCGGCAATACCTGCGGCTCACCGGTTTCACCGATGCGAATATGCAGGCCTTCGTCATCGATTTTCAGGTACTCGACGCTGTTGAGCATCTGTACGTGCTTGTTCTTCAGCCCCGTGCGGTGAATCCATCCCGTGGTTTTACCCAGACCATCGCCGACCTTGGATTTTTTGCGCTGCAACAGGAACACCTGGCGTGCCGGCGCGTGAGGTTCGGCCTTGATCCCGGCGACACCGCCACGGGCCTGCAGGTGAGTATCGATGCCCCACTCTTTCCAGAACGCTTCGCGGTCCAGGCTGGTGGCAACGCCTTGATGCACGAGGAATTCCGAGACGTCAAAACCGATACCGCCGGCGCCAATCACCGCAACGTTCTTGCCGACCGGTTTGCGCTCGAGAATCACGTCCAGATAGCTCAAGACCTTGGCATGCTCGACGCCAGGAATCGCGGGGACACGCGGCGCGATACCGGTGGCCAGAATCACTTCGTCATAACCGCCGTCCACCAGCTGCGCGACATCGACCCGCGTGTTCAGGCATACCTCGACATGGGTGGTCTGCAACTTGCGCTTGAAGTAGCGCAGGGTTTCGAAAAACTCTTCCTTGCCCGGCACGCGCTTGGCGATGTTGAACTGGCCGCCGACTTCGCTGGCGGAGTCGAACAATGTCACTTGATGGCCGCGCTCGGCAGCCACGGTGGCTGCGGACAATCCAGCGGGACCGGCGCCAACCACGGCAATTTTCTTGATCTGCTTCACTGGCAGATAGTTGAGCTCGGTTTCATGGCACGCCCGCGGGTTCACCAGGCACGAGGTCAATTTGCCGCCGAAGGTATGGTCCAGGCAGGCCTGGTTGCAACCGATGCAGGTGTTGATTTCATCAGCGCGACCGGTGGCAGCCTTGTTGACGAACTCCGGGTCGGCGAGGAACGGCCGTGCCATCGACACCATGTCAGCATCGCCTTCGGCAAGGATCTGCTCGGCGACTTCCGGAGTGTTGATGCGGTTGGTGGTGATCAACGGAATGTTCACCGAACCCCGCAACTTGGCCGTGACCTTACTGAACGCGGCACGTGGAACCTTGGTGGCGATGGTCGGAATCCGCGCTTCGTGCCAGCCGATCCCGGTATTGATAATGGTCGCACCTGCTTGTTCAATGGCCTTGGCCAGCTGAACGATTTCTTCCCAGGTGCTGCCGCCTTCCACCAGATCGAGCATCGACAAGCGGAAGATGATGATGAAATTCGGGCCTACCGCTTCGCGTACGCGACGAACGATTTCTACTGGCAAGCGCATACGGTTTTCGTAACTGCCTCCCCAACGGTCCGTGCGGTGGTTGGTGTGGGCAGCGAGGAACTGGTTAATGAAATAACCTTCCGACCCCATGATCTCGACACCGTCGTACTCGGCTTTTTGCGCCAGGGTCGAACAGGTGACGAAGTCACTGATCTGCTTCTCGATGCCTTCCTCGTCCAGCTCTTTGGGCTTGAACGGATTGATCGGTGCCTGGATCGCACTGGGCGCAACCTGTTTCGGGCTGTAGGCATAACGCCCGGCGTGAAGGATCTGCATGCAAATCTTGCCACCCGCCTCGTGCACGGCACGGGTGACGATCTGGTGCTTGAGCGCCTCATCGAGCGTGGTCAGCTTGGCAGCGCCGGAGTAAACCCCGCCCTCATCGTTCGGACCAATACCGCCGGTGACCATCAGGCCAACACCACCGCGAGCACGTTCGGCGAAGTAGGCCGCCATGCGCTCAAAACCGCCAGGTTTCTCCTCAAGGCCGGTGTGCATCGAGCCCATCAGGGTGCGGTTGCGCAGCGTAGTGAAACCCAAATCCAGCGGGGCCAACAGGTGCGGGTAATGAGCGGCGGCCATCGGTAACTCCACAACAAACGATCACGGAAGAAGTGTGGGCGCTCTTTGGCGCCCCTCTGTCATGTGTAACAGCCTATGAGCACTCCTCCGGCCGCTCAATGACCGTAACTGACAACTTATTGATCCAAACGCGCAGCACCTCTTGGCATTCGTCGGCATGGGGCCTACCCTAGTCGGCGAATCCTGCACGCGGCCGCTGACTGTTTTCCCATGCGCAAACTTCTTTATCTGACCGTCTCCATGGCGTTGGTCGCCGTCATCGCCGCGTACGCGATGTGGACCGCTGATCGCCCGGTTGGCCATTACCTCTCGGACCTGCGCATCAAACTCGCTGTAGACCAAGGCATTCCTGCCGGCCGCGGCAACCTGCTGGGCATCCAGCCCGAGTTGTTCCCCACCGATTATCAAAGCCCCGAGCACCTGCACCGCAAGCTCGCGGCCTATCTGCAGCAGGCTCGCGAACAGGGCCTGCTGAACGAAAAGACCATTGTCGTGTTGCCCGAACACATCGGTACCTGGTTAATGGTCAGCGGCGAGAAAGACGAGCTGTATCAAGCCAGCACACTGGACGAAGCCATGAATTGGCTGGCGGTGAGCAATCCCCTGACCTTTTTGCGCGCGTTGATCAGCGCCAAGGGCAACAGCCGCCTGGATGACGCGCACCTGCGCATGAAAGCCAAAAGCATGGCCAGGCAGTACCAGGCGTTGTTCGGTGGGCTGGCCAACGAGTTCGGCATCACCCTGGTAGCGGGCAGCATCGTGCTGCCCGAACCCAGCGTCAGCGACGGCACGCTGAACATCGGTCGTGGCGCACTGTACAACAGCAGTCTGGTGTTCGGTCGCGATGGCTTGCCGATCGGCCAACCGCAGCGCCAACTGAGCCCGGCCTTCGATCAACGGGGCTATATCCAGCCCAGCACCGATCAAGTGATCAATGTCATCGACACCCCGGCCGGACGTCTGGGCGTATTGATCGGCAACGACAGCTGGTACCCGGACAACTATCGCAAACTCAACGATCAGGGCGCTCAGTTGATCGCCGTGCCTGCCTTTGTCATCGGCCGAAATACCTGGGACAAACCCTGGCGCGGCGACAAAGGGTCATCGACCCCGAGCGAAATCGGCCTCAAACCCGGCTCGCTCAGCGAGGGCCAGGTCTGGCATCGCCTGACGCTGACCAGTCAGCGCCCGGTCAGTCAGGCCAACGCCGGGGTCAGCGTGTTCCTCCGTGGACAATTCTGGGATCAGGGCAGCGCCGGCCAGAGCTTTCTCAGCAGTAATGGCCAACACTTCGCCGACCGCGAAGCTCGTGGTGCACGCTTGCTGAACATCTGGTTGTGAATGATGAAACCACTGCCGATGCGCCTCGGGGATCTGTCGGTCGGCTTCGTCCATAGCCTGGCTGACGCCGTGTGCAGCCACGGTCTGGACCCGCAGCCGCTGCTGGAACAATACGGACTCGACTCGGCGCGGTTAGCCGAAGCCGGCGCACGGCTGTCGATCCCGCGCTACATGCGCCTGGGCCACGCGGCGATTCAGCTGACCGGCGACCCGGCGCTGGGTCTGCGTATGGGCCAGCTCAGCCGCCTCAGCCAGGTCGGGCTGGCCGGGGTCACTGCCGCTCAGGCGCCAACCGTGCGCGAAGCAGCGCGTTGCCTGATTCGCTTCGAGGCCTTGTACGGCTCCAACTACCGGGGCCAGTCGAGTTTCCATGAAGACGCCCAGGGCGCATGGCTGCGGTTCTATTCCATCAGCCCGTACAACGCCTATAACCGCTTTGTGGTGGATTCAATCATCGCTGGCTGGTTGCAGCAGTTGTCCAGCCTGAGTCCTGAGCCGTTGCGCGCTGAACGCATCGACATCGAGTTCGCCGAGCCGGATTACCGCGAGCGTTACGCGCTACTGGGCGACACCCCACTCCAGTTTGGCGCCGAGCACAATCAACTCAGGCTGAGTCTGAACAGTCTGGCGCTGCGCAACCCCGAGCACTGCCCGAGTACCTGGCGTCTGCTGCTCAAGCTGTGTGAACGGGAACTGGAGCAATTGACCCGCACCCGCAGCCTGCGTGAGCGCATCACTCAGTTGCTGGGGCCTTTGCTCAATGGTGGTCGCGAACCCGACCTGGAAGAAGTGGCGGCACGCCTGAAGCTGCCGACCTGGACCTTGCGTCGCAAGCTCGCTGAAGAAGGCACGCAATTTCGCGCCATACTCAACGACACCCGCCGCGACCTGGCCATGACCTACATCCGTGACACGGAACTGGCCTTTGGCGAGATCGCCTACCTACTGGGTTTTGCCTCGGCCGAAGCCTTTCAGCGCGCCTTCAAACGCTGGAACAACCAGACACCTGGTGAGTTCCGTCGCAGTCACAGGCAATCCGCCTGACGGGCATGCCAGTGGCTGCTTTGTTACAACTCGGTGGCGTCTTCGGCGGGTTCCAGTGGGTCCAGTTCAAACGCCTGGTATTCGAGCAGCTCTTCTTGATAATCGTCCATCGAGATGTCCTTTTGAGTCGAGTTAAAACCGTTATACCAATGACCTTCGCCATCAGCATAAAGTGCCCGCATGAAAGAAAAATGACGCGGGCACAGCGGAACGTTCCTGCTAATAAAACGTAGCAGGCACTCAAGAATTTATCACGGGAGACTTTGAATAAAAGCCGAATAAAAGCTGAAGAAAATCAGCCTCTGGTGGTGCAGACGACTCTGAACAAACGCTGCGGGGCTTGCCCCGACAGCGCTCGACTTCAGCTTACTTGCCGGACGATGGCAGTGCCGGAATTGGCTCGGTCGGCGCCGGCAACGAACTCGGATTCGCCGGTGGCGTAATGACTTCAGGTGCTGGTGTCGGTGTCGGTGTCGGTTCAACATTGCCCGCAGGTGCAATCGACGCCGACTCAGGCGCTGAAACGACAGGCATCGATGCAGCGGTTACAGGCTCGATCGGCGCACTCACCGCTGGCACAGCCGTCACAGGCTCGGCCGCCGCTGGCACAACAGGCGCCGGAGTTGGCACTGGCGTTGGAGTCGGTGCAGGCGTCGCTGCAGGCGCAGGTGCTGCGGGGGCTGCCGCGGGCTCAGGCACACCCAGATCGGTCTTTGGCTTCTCGGTGATATGCGCCGCTTTCTTCGCATCCGGCGGCAGGAACAGCTCGACCAGAGTGAAAAAACGCTCATAGAACTTCCCGGACGACACGGTTTCACTGGCAACCTTGACCATCGAGTCATCGGAAGAACCAATCGGCATCGACACCGAGCCCAACACACCGACGCCCAGGCTGGCGGAGTTATTGGTTTTCTTCAGCGCATAGCGGTCCTGCAGGGCATTCGCGAACATGGTCGCATGATGGCTGCTGTCTTCGGCGCAGACTACATTGAAGCTGATCTCCATATGTGTGTCGCCGGTCTGCTGAAAGCTCTTGTGCCCGCTGACCAGTTTCGGGTCAGTGCTGGTGATGATGTAGCCCTGGCTCAGCAATGCCCGACGGGCCGCCTCGCAGGAAGCGATATCGGTAACCGGGTATTTGCGCGAAAACGTCCCGGAATCATCGAAATTTTCATGCTCATAGATGGCCTGGTCCTTGGTGCAACCGGCTGCGGCAGCCAGTACCAACGCCAGCCCGGCGGCACGCACATGGAATGATTTGAACATTGAACATCCTGAAGAAAACGATCCGGGGCGTATTGTGCAACAGATCACCCCGTAACGGCGCATGGATTAATGTCTTGTAAGCGTTACAAGTCTACTGACCATCGTTTACCGGAAAAAGTCGCACGCATAAATGACCGATGAACGTCCGCAATTAAGCCGCTGCGTACCGACTGGATGGCCAAAGAGTCCAGCCAGCCCTTGAACCGCACAAAACAAAAGACCCCGGCCTTTCGGCCAGGGTCTTTGTTTACAACCAACGGAGTCAGTCAGGCATCAGTAACGCTTGATGTCTGCCTGGCTCTCCAGCTGCTTGCGATAGGCAGCAAAGTCTTGCTGGCCAACGCGCGACGCGAGGAAACGACGATACTGAGCCTTCTCTTGTTCAGAAGGCGCTGCGGCTTCGTCCACACCGTTCAGACGTACGATCACCAGACTACCGTCAGTCAGGGTCACGCTGCTGAAAACCGGCTTGTCCTTGGAGGCAGGCTTAGGCATGCGGAACAATGCTTGCAGTACCGTTGGGTCAACCCCTTCCTGAGCACGAGTTGCCGCGTGGGTAGCTTTCCAGCTCAGGCTATCGAGCGGCGTCTTGCCATCACGCAGACTGGCAATCAACTCGTCGGCCTTGGTCTTGGCAGCAGCACTGGCATGCTCCTTGGTCAGTTGCACGCGAATGCTCGCAGCGACGCTTTCCAGCGGCAGCTGTTCAGGCTTGCGATGCTCTTTGGCACGCAGCACCACGACAGTTTCCGGATCCAGCTCGATGCCGGTGCTGTTGGCACCCTCATCCAGTACTTCCGGACTGAACGCGGCAGTGACCACGGCACGGTTGGCCGCGATACCTTCACCACCTTCACGGCCAAACGGTGCGGACGTGTGAACGGTCAGTTTCAGGTCCGCAGCTGGCTGAGCCAGATCGGAGGCTTCGAACGCGGAGTCTTCCAACTGCTTGGTCGCATCCACAAAACGCTGCTCGACCTGTTGGGTTTTCAGTTCCTTGGTCAGCTTGTCTTTCAGGCTGGCGAAGCTCGGCACTTGCGGTGCTTCAACGCCCAACAGCTTGATCAAGTGGAAACCGAAGTCAGTGCGTACCGGCGCCGACACTTGGTCCTTGCTCAACGCATACAGCGCTTTCTCAAAGGCAGGATCGTAAACGCCTGGGCCAGCGTAACCGAGGTCACCACCGTTGGCAGCCGAACCTGGATCCTGCGAGAACTCCTTGGCCAGGGCCTCGAAGCTTTCACCTTTGGCCTGACGCGCCTGAATCTCTTCGATCTTCGCCTTGGCTTGCGCCTCGTTCACCTTGTCATTCACTTCAATCAGAATATGCGCAGCCCGGCGTTGCTCGGCCAGGTTCGCGGTTTCTTTCTGATACAGCGCTTGCAGGTCTTCGTCCTTGACGGCGACCTGATCAAAGAAGGAAGCCTTCTTCAACTCGAGGTAATCGATGACCACCTGATCAGGCGTCATGAACTCTTTGGCGTGTTCGTCGTAGTAGGCCTTGACCTCTTCGTCGGTCAGTTTCACCGCCGCAGGATCTGCCTTGACGTTCAGGGTCGCGAAATCGCGGGTCTGTTTTTCCAGACGAGCGAAAGCCTGCACCTGTGCATCGGTAACAAAACCGCTACCTGCCAAACCGGCACGCAACTGGCCGATCAGCATTTCCTGAGCCAGCATCTGGCGGAACTGCATACGGCTGTAGCCCAACTGACGGATCACCTGATCGAAACGCTCAGGACTGAACTTGCCGTCAACCTGGAACTCAGGCGTTTGCAGGATCACTTGGTCCAGTGCAGCTTCGGAGAAAGCGAATTTCGATTTTTCTGCGCCTTGCAGCAACAGTTTGCGGTCGATCAGCCCTTTCAGAGCAGCTTCGCGCAGCATTTTTTCATCAAGCAAGGAAGCATCGAAATCCTTGCCCAGCTGTTGCATGAGTTGACGGCGTTGCATATCAACCGCCTGACTCAGCTCGTTCTGGCTGATTTCTTCACCATTCACCTTGGCCGCATCATTACGGTGAGTGGTGGCCTTGAAGATGGCGTCGAAACCGGTCAAAGCCATCAGTGCAACGATGACCCCGATAATGGTTTTGGCAATCCAGCCTTGTGAATTGTCCCTGATATTCTGCAGCATGCGTCCCCCAGAAACGGTTGAACTTCAAATTAGGCAACCGTGGAGCGTGGGTAGAATCCGGATAGAAGAAAGGCGCATCCGAGGATGCGCCTTCTCGTAACTGGCGGAGCGGACGGGACTCGAACCCGCGACCCCCGGCGTGACAGGCCGGTATTCTAACCGACTGAACTACCGCTCCGCTGCCAAGTCAGGAATGACCCCGACCCGGATAGGCAAAAAACCGAGGAGGCTTAGTTAACAGCTTCTTTCAGTGCTTTACCGGCTTTGAAACCTGGTTTTTTGGCTGCTGCGATTTCCAGCGTCTTACCGGTCTGTGGGTTACGACCAATGCGAGCTGGACGATCAGTAACGGAGAAAGTACCGAAACCAACCAGAACAACAGAGTCGCCAGCCTTGAGAGCGCCAGTGACGGATTCGATTACAGCGTCCAGCGCACGGCCAGCAGCAGCTTTCGGGATATCAGCGGATGCAGCGATAGCATCAATCAGTTCCGACTTGTTCACTCTAAGTCCCCTTATATCTATTTGAGATGATTCTAAGTTTTTTGGTGAAAGCAAAAACGAGTGCTGAATGGCCTACAGACACTTAAGAGCCGCTTTATAACAAGGGCTCTAAAAAGCTGTCAAGAAAGCCCCCCAAGCTAATACGTATTAGTGCGTGCTAATTCTTTCCTTAGAGTCAGACTCGCGTTTCTCATCCTTTGCAACTATCTCGGGAGCCACATCCGGCAAGGGCTCCGGCGCGTATTGCAGCGCAATTTGCAGGACCTCGTCAATCCATTTAACCGGTTTAATCTGAAGGTCCCGCTTGATATTGTCGGGAATTTCCTTCAAATCGCGAACATTCTCTTCAGGAATGATCACCGTCTTGATCCCGCCGCGGTGTGCCGCCAGCAGTTTTTCCTTAAGTCCACCGATCGCCAGAACCTGGCCGCGCAAGGTGATTTCGCCGGTCATGGCAACATCAGCACGCACCGGGATCCCGGTCAATGCCGAGACCAGTGCCGTGCACATGCCTACACCCGCACTAGGACCGTCTTTAGGCGTCGCCCCTTCCGGCATGTGGATGTGGGTGTCGCGCTTCTCGTGGAAGTCCAGCGGGATTCCCAGGCTTTTCGCGCGACTGCGAACAACCGTCAATGCAGCAGTGATCGATTCGACCATCACATCGCCCAGCGAACCGGTCTTGATCAGTTGACCTTTACCCGGCACCACCGCCGCTTCGATGGTCAACAACTCCCCGCCCACCTGAGTCCAGGCCAAGCCAGTCACCTGCCCCACCTGATCCTGCTGCTCGGCCAGGCCGTATCGGAATTTGCGTACGCCGAGGAAGTGCTCCAGCATCTCGGCAGTGACTTTCACCGAGAAGTGTTTTTCCATTGCATGTTCTTTGACCGTCTTGCGGCAAACCTTGGCAATCTGGCGCTCAAGCCCACGTACACCAGCTTCACGGGTGTAGTAACGAATGATGTCGCGGATCGCCTCGGCGTCGAATTCCAGCTCGCCTTTTTTCAAGCCGTTGGCCTGAATCTGCTTGGGCGAAAGGTATTTGACGGCGATGTTGATCTTCTCGTCTTCGGTGTAACCCGGCAGACGAATCACTTCCATCCGGTCGAGCAGCGCCGGTGGAATGTTCATCGAGTTCGAGGTGCAAAGGAACATCACATCGGACAGGTCGTAGTCGACTTCCAGATAGTGATCGTTGAAATTGTGGTTTTGCTCAGGATCAAGCACTTCCAGCAAAGCCGATGCCGGATCGCCACGCATGTCGCTGCCCATCTTGTCGATTTCATCGAGCAGGAACAGCGGGTTGCGTACGCCAACCTTTGTCATCTTTTGAATCAATCTTCCTGGCATCGAACCGATATAAGTCCGGCGATGACCACGAATTTCTGCCTCATCGCGTACGCCGCCGAGGGCCATGCGCACGAATTTACGGTTTGTAGCATGGGCAATCGACTCCGCCAGAGAGGTCTTACCCACACCAGGAGGACCGACCAGGCACAACACCGGACCGCGGATTTTCTTCACGCGTTTTTGCACGGCGAGGTATTCGAGAATCCGCTCTTTGACTTCTTCCAGACCATAGTGGTCAGCGTCAAGAATGTCTTCTGCGCGCGCAAGATCCAGACGAACCTTGCTTTGAGCCTTCCACGGCACCTGGACCAGCCAGTCGAGGTAGGAGCGCACAACGGTCGCTTCCGCAGACATCGGTGACATTTGTTTGAGCTTGTTCAGCTCGGCCTGAGCCTTGATCAGCGCGTCTTTTGGCAAGCCTGCGGCATCGATGCGCTTTTTCAGCTCTTCGACTTCGTTATGACCTTCTTCGCTATCGCCCAGCTCTTTCTGAATGGCCTTCATCTGCTCATTCAGGTAGTACTCGCGCTGGCTGCGTTCCATTTGCTTCTTGACGCGGCCACGAATGCGTTTTTCGACTTGCAGCAGATCGATCTCGGCGTCCAGCAATGCCAGAACGTGCTCGACCCGGGCCGACAAATCGATGATCTCGAGGATTTCCTGCTTCTGCTCGATCTTCAGCGCCATGTGCGCGGCCATGGTATCGACCAGGCGGCTTGGCTCATCGATGCTGTTGAGCGACGACAGGACTTCAGCCGGAACCTTCTTGCCCAGCTGAACGTATTGTTCAAATTGCGACAGCAAGCTGCGGACAAACACTTCCGACTCGCGCTCGGGAGCGTCGACTTCGTCAATCAACGAAACCTCGGCACGGCAATGGCCGTCGACTTCGCTGAAACGCTCAACCGCGCCACGCTGCTCGCCTTCAACCAGCACTTTGACCGTGCCGTCAGGCAGCTTGAGCAGCTGCAGAACCGTCGCGACAGTACCGACGCGATAAAGTGCGTCTTCACCGGGATCGTCGTCAGCAGGATTTCTCTGGGCCAGCAGAAGGATCTGCTTGTCGCCCGTCATCGCGGCCTCGAGGGCTTCGATAGATTTCTCGCGCCCCACGAACAGCGGGATAACCATGTGCGGATAAACCACAACATCACGCAATGGCAGGAGAGGCAATTCGATGGTTGTCTTCATGATTTCGCCTCTACGGCGGCCATAAGGCCGGAAACAGATGGAAGTAAGCTTGAAACCAAGATGGGGGCTGCCTTGAAAAAAAACAAGCTTAAAGAAGGTACTTAAACCCGCTAAAAGAAAAGGGGCCCGAAGGCCCCTTCTTGAATCCAGCAGTGCGACGCTTACGCGTCTGGCGCTGCCTTGGCAGCCGGCTCACTGTTTTCGTAGATATACAGTGGCTTGGACTTGCCTTCTATAACGCTTTCATCGATCACTACTTTACTCACCTCGGACTGCGAGGGGATCTCATACATAGTGTCGAGCAGCACACCTTCGAGGATCGAGCGCAATCCACGGGCACCGGTTTTGCGTTCCAGCGCACGCTTGGCAACCGATTTCAGTGCATCGGCCCGGAACTCCAGGTCTACGCCTTCCATCTCGAACAGCTTGGCATACTGTTTGGTCAGAGCATTTTTCGGCTCGGTGAGAATCTGCATCAGCGCAGCCTCATCGAGCTCGTCCAGCGTTGCAAGGACCGGCAGACGACCGACGAATTCCGGGATCAGACCGAACTTGACCAGATCGTCAGGTTCGACTTCACGCAGGGACTCCCCTACCTTCTTGCCTTCTTCCTTGCTGCGAACTTCTGCGTTGAAACCAATGCCGCCACGGGTGGAACGGTTTTGAATAACCTTTTCCAGACCGGAGAACGCACCGCCGCAGATGAACAGGATGTTACGGGTGTCGACCTGAAGGAATTCCTGCTGCGGGTGCTTGCGACCACCTTGAGGCGGAACGGAAGCGACCGTACCTTCGATCAACTTGAGCAGGGCCTGCTGCACGCCTTCACCGGAAACGTCCCGGGTGATGGACGGGTTGTCAGACTTGCGCGAAATCTTGTCGATTTCATCGATGTAGACAATGCCCATTTGAGCTTTTTCTACGTCGTAGTCACACTTCTGCAACAGTTTCTGAATGATGTTTTCAACGTCTTCACCCACGTAACCTGCCTCGGTGAGGGTGGTTGCGTCAGCGATAGTGAAAGGCACATTCAGCAAACGGGCCAGCGTTTCAGCAAGCAGGGTTTTACCCGAGCCTGTAGGGCCGATCAGCAAGATGTTGCTTTTGCCGAGTTCGACATCGTCATTCTTTTTGTCACGCTGATTGAGGCGTTTGTAGTGGTTGTACACCGCTACGGCCAAAACCTTTTTCGCACGCTCCTGACCAATCACGTACTGATCAAGGATGCCGCTGATTTCTTTAGGCGAAGGCAATTTATGCGCGCTGCTTTCGGCCTGTGCTTCCTGCACCTCCTCGCGGATGATGTCGTTGCACAGGTCGACGCACTCGTCGCAGATAAAGACCGAGGGGCCGGCAATCAATTTGCGCACTTCATGCTGGCTTTTGCCACAGAAGGAGCAATAGAGCAGCTTGCCGTTGTCCTCGCCGTTGCGGGTGTCAGTCATTCGTTCGATCCAAATCCGATAGGCTTGCAACACAAGATGAAGGCTATTGCGGGCTTTTTCAAGCCCGCCGGTGATCAGACCTGCCGACCAAGCCTATTTTGAGCTGCTTATTTTAAGCGGGGCGCTGGGTGATCACTTCATCGATCAACCCATACGCACGCGCGGCTTCTGCACTCATGAAGTTATCGCGGTTGGTATCGCGCTCGATTTCTTCAAGAGTGTGCCCGCTATGCTTGGCCATCAACGTGTTGAGACGCTCACGGATGAAGAGGATTTCCTTGGCATGGATTTCGATATCCGACGCCTGCCCCTGGAAGCCGCCCAGTGGCTGGTGAATCATCACACGCGAGTTCGGCAAGCAGTAACGTTTGCCTGGGGCACCGGCGGTCAACAGGAATGCGCCCATGCTGCAGGCCTGACCGATACAGGTGGTCGACACGTTTGGCTTGATGAACTGCATGGTGTCATAGATCGACATGCCCGCCGTCACCGAACCGCCCGGGGAGTTGATATAGAGATGGATGTCCTTGTCCGGGTTTTCCGCTTCAAGGAATAGCAGTTGCGCACAAATCAGATTGGCCATGTAGTCCTCTACCGGGCCAACCAGAAAGATCACTCGCTCCTTGAGAAGGCGCGAGTAGATGTCATAGGCGCGCTCGCCACGAGCGGATTGCTCGACAACCATCGGGACCAGGCCGCCTGCGGCCTGGATATCAGAGTTCTGCTGAATATACGAATTACGGAACATGCTCTGCAGTCACTCCCAAATAGTTATGTCTTGAATACGCATAAGCCAGCTCGAAAGCTGGCTTATGGTGTGTGCTTCTAACGCAAAAACAATCAGTCGGCTTGTGGAGCTTCTACCGGCTTGACCGCTTCTTCGTAAGAGACCGATTTGTCGGTCACGCTAGCTTTCTGCAGAACAGTATCCACAACTTGCTCTTCCAGCACAACCGAACGGACTTCGTTCAGTTGCTGGTCGTTCTTGTAGTACCAGGACACAACCTGCTCAGGCTCCTGATACGCCGAAGCCATTTCCTGAATCAGCTCGCGAACGCGGGTTTCGTCAGGCTTGAGGTCGTATTGCTTGACCACTTCAGCCACCACCAGACCCAGCACTACGCGACGCTTGGCTTGTTCTTCGAACAGCTCGGCCGGCAGTTGATCAGGCTTGATGTTGCCACCGAACTGCTGAACAGCCTGAACGCGCAGACGATCAACCTCGTTGGACAGCAGAGCCTTAGGCACTTCGATCGGGTTGGCGGCCAGCAGACCGTCCATTACCTGATTCTTGACCTTGGATTTGATCGCCTGACGCAGCTCGCGCTCCATGTTCTTACGAACTTCGGTGCGGAAACCGTCGATACCAGACTCTTTAATACCGAACTGAGCGAAGAATTCTTCGGTCAGCTCAGGCAGTTTCGGCTCGGAAACAGTGTTAACAGTGACGGTGAACTCGGCTGCCTTGTTAGCCAGGTCGAGGTTCTGATAGTTCTCAGGGAAGGTCAGGTTCAGAACGCGCTCTTCGCCCGCTTTAGCGCCAACCAGGCCTTCTTCGAAGCCAGGGATCATGCGGCCGGAACCCAGAACCAGCTGAGTGCCCTTGGCGGAACCACCGGCGAACACTTCACCGTCAACCTTGCCAATGAAATCGATGTTCAGTTGGTCTTCGTTCTGAGCTGCACGATCGGCAATTTCAAAACGAACGTTCTGCTTGCGCAGGATTTCCAGCATTTTGTCCAGATCGGCGTCCGCCACGTCAGCGCTCAGGCGCTCGACAGCGATGGATTCGAAACCGGCAACGGTGAACTCCGGAAACACTTCGAAAATCGCAACGTATTCCAGATCTTTGCCAGCTTCGATCGACTTAGGCTCAATCGAAGGAGCGCCAGCTGGGTTCAGCTTTTGCTCAACAACAGCTTCGTAGAAGGAAGACTGGATCACATCGCCTACAGCTTCCTGACGTGCATCAGCGCCAAAGCGACGCTTGATTTCACTCATTGGCACTTTGCCAGGACGGAAGCCTGCAATCTTGGCCTTTTGGGCAGTCTGCTGCAGACGCTTGTTGACTTGAGTCTCAATGCGCTCAGCTGGCACGGTGATGCTCATGCGGCGCTCAAGAGCAGAAGTATTTTCAACAGAAACTTGCATGGATATTCCTCGTTGCACAGACGTTAGCCGGCCGTTTCCGACCCCAGAATCAAGGGCATGCATTCTAGTGGGTCAAACTCAAGAAGTCACCCTACTGAAAACGGGTAAAAAAGCAGCAGGCAATTTATCGGCGGGGACAAGCGGTTGAGCCTCGCCATGGGAGCAAATACAGCGAATCACGCCAGGGCTCTGCGCCAACCCCTCTATGCCTTCTATATATAAGCAAGAAAGAATCAGCAGTCACATCCCTGACTGCCGGTCTCACAAGGAGACCGACGGGCAAATCGGGCAGCATCGAGAAACACATTATCGAGAGAAACACGTTGCCGATGAACCGAGCACCCTGCCAGCACAAAGTCCGCAGCCGAATCGTAAACCACGGCCGACTGAAACAAAAACGGCGCAGACCCTTTCAGGTTCTGCGCCGTCTTCTGCTATTAAATAGCTACTTAACTGGTGCGGACGGAGAGACTCGAACTCTCACACCTTGCGGCGCTGGAACCTAAATCCAGTGTGTCTACCAATTCCACCACATCCGCGTATCAAGCTTTTAAAGCAAAGGCGCCAGATTATTAATCTGGCGCCTTTCTAAATATGGGGTGGACGAAGGGGATCGAACCCTCGACAACGGGAGTCACAATCCCGTGCTCTACCAACTGAGCTACGCCCACCATATTGCCATGTTGCGTTACTTGTGCCAAAGCTGCCTAATGGCGCACCCGGCAGGACTCGAACCTGCGACCATCCGCTTAGAAGGCGGATGCTCTATCCAGCTGAGCTACGGGCGCCTTGTTAATCTGTATTCTTGGACGATTACAAACTAAGTGCTTTCAGTCTTGCTGAATCAAACAACAATTCTGCTCGACCTTCTTAACCAGTGCTAGGCTGTGCCCGACAAGTGCGACGAATGTTATAGGTGAGCCTGAAGGTCGTCAACACTTTTTTGAAAAAAATTCATTTAATTAAAGGGCTTAGGGGAATTTGCAGACCAAGCGCCTTTGCCCTCACGTTCTGGCATGCGAGAATGCGTTCTCTTTTCTTCCCCCTCTCGATGGTTAATCACGCGCAATGACTGCACAACTAATCGACGGCAAATCGATCGCCGCCAGCCTGCGCCAGCAGATCGCCAAACGTGTCACCGAGCGTCGCCAGCAAGGTCTGCGCACGCCAGGCCTCGCGGTGATTCTGGTCGGCAGCGATCCCGCCTCTCAGGTTTATGTCTCGCACAAGCGTAAAGACTGTGAAGAGGTCGGCTTCCTTTCCCAAGCCTATGACCTGCCCTCCGACACCACCCAGCAAGCCCTGACCGAGCTGATCGACCGTCTTAATGACGACCCGAACATCGACGGCGTGCTGCTGCAGCTTCCTCTGCCTGAGCACCTTGACGCCTCCAAACTGCTGGAGCGCATTCGTCCGGACAAAGACGTGGATGGTTTCCATCCTTATAACGTCGGCCGCCTGGCACAACGCATCCCCTTGCTGCGCCCCTGCACCCCTAAAGGCATCATGACCTTACTGGAAAGCACAGGTGCCGATCTGTATGGGATGGATGCAGTCGTTGTCGGCGCTTCCAATATCGTCGGTCGTCCAATGGCGATGGAATTGCTGCTGGCCGGTTGCACCGTGACCGTCACCCACCGCTTCACCAAGGATCTGGCCGGCCACGTCGGTCGCGCTGATCTGGTTGTAGTCGCCGCCGGCAAACCTGGCCTGGTTAAAGGTGAGTGGATCAAGGAGGGTGCCATCGTCATCGACGTCGGCATCAACCGCCAGGAAGATGGCAAGCTGGTAGGCGATGTGGTTTATGAAACCGCCCTGCCCCGTGCTGGATGGATTACTCCAGTACCCGGCGGTGTCGGCCCGATGACTCGCGCCTGCCTGCTGGAAAACACACTGTACGCTGCGGAAACCCTGCACGGCTGAGTGTAGATTTCCCCTGAGGTCAAACAAGGAACCCCGCCAATTGGCGGGGTTCCTTGTTTAAGGCATCACATCGAACATCGCCCAAACCGCCATACAACGTCAGCTCGTCGTAAACCCCCGTTTTTTAGACGAAAAGAAGGGGTTTGATCTGCCCCTCGAAGAACATTCGACAGTTCCTCAACTACGCTCATAAAATGTAACGCTTTTCTGGAAACAGCCCGTTGCAAAACGGTATACCCACATTTATCGAGTCTACTCGCGTGAAAATCCGTCTTTCCATCCTGAGTCTTCTTTTTGCTTTTTCAGGCAGTGTCATCACGTCGAACGTCGATGCTCGTGAAACCACCGCAGCGCCCCGAGACAACTCACATCTGCGCATCGCTTCCGGCAGCGCGATGCTGATCGATCTGCAAACCGACAAAGTCATCTATGCCAGCAACCCGGACGTGATCGTGCCGATCGCCTCGGTGACCAAATTGATGACCGGGCTGATCGTGCTGGACGCCAAGCAGAATATGGACGAATACATTTCCGTATCGATCAGCGACACCCCGGAAATGAAAGGTGTATTTTCCCGGGTCAAACTCAATAGCGAACTGTCGCGCAGGGAAATGCTGCAGATTGCACTCATGTCCTCGGAAAATCGTGCCGCCGCGAGCCTGGCCCACCACTATCCTGGCGGCTACGCGGCCTTTATCGCGGCAATGAACGCCAAGGCCAAAGCGCTGGGCATGACCAGCACCCATTACGTCGAACCGACCGGCCTGTCAGTCCACAACGTTTCCACGGCCCGCGACCTGAGCAAATTGCTCCAGGCTGCACGCAAGTACCCGATGCTGAGCCAACTGAGCACTACCAAGGAAAAAACCGTGACGTTCCGCAGGCCCAACTATTCCTTGGGTTTTCACAACACCGACCACCTGATCAACAAGGCCAATTGGGACATCAAGCTGACCAAGACCGGCTTTACCAACCAGGCTGGCCACTGCCTGGTATTGGTGACGAGCATGGGTAATCGCCCGGTTTCGCTGGTGATTCTCGATGCTTTCGGCAAATACACCCACTTCGCGGACGCCGCACGGATTCGTCAATGGGTTGAAACCGGCAAGAGCACTTCCGCGCCGAGTGTTGCCCTGCAATACAAAGCCGAGAAAAATCTGCAACATCGTCAAGGTAGCGGCATGGCGCAGACCGGCAAATAAGCGCACGAAAAAAGGCCCGCGACATGAGTCGGGGACCTTTATCGATAACGGCGCCTCAAGGCGCCGTTTTTATTCGGCTCGATTAATGAGTAGCCAATGCCTTGGTCGCCTTGGTTGCCGCCTGCTCCTGTCCAGCCCGGGCCAGATCATCAGCGGCTTTGAGCCAGCGCTGCGGGTCAACCTTGGCCGGAATCTGGGTCGGCCCCTGAATCAGCACTGCCCAACCGCCCGCGTTTTGGAAGGCAGACTCAAACGATTTGAAGCTCATCAACAAGCGGCGGTCCATTCCGGAACGCAGCAGCACCGTCTGCTTGTGACGGTTGTAGCCGGCGAGAATCGCGTACCTCGGCTCTTTCCAGAATGCCGAGCCCTCACTGAAGCGCAGCAACACCGGGTAACCCGCCGCGACCTGGGTCAACAACGCCGGCAGATTGCTGTCCAGCGGATACACGACCATCCCGTATTCACGCGCCAGGTTCTGCATATTCTGCTGCAACTGCGCCTCGGCGCCCGGTAAATGCAGCGGCTTGTCGAGCAGCCCCGGGGTAATCACGATGCCTTGCTGGGAAAGCATGCTCGCCAGGGATTGCGGCCCGCTTTGGTAGGCTTCGCCACGGTAAAACGGCATACCACTGAGTTCGACGCGCTCAGGCAAACGCTGAATGTCAGGTTGCACGCTCCCGGCACAACCGGCCAGGCTCAAGACACAGGCCGCGGCCAGCAAGGCGAAGCGGGATCGGGAAAGTACCGGCAACATCATCACTCACTTGTTCAGGTGCCAGGTAATCGGTCTCCCGGCTTCGCCCATGATCATAGCAGCGGTATAGCCTTTAACGGCAGTCGCGTGCAGCTGATAGAGCGAACGGGTTGGTGACTCACGACTATTGGTCAATTGCCTGCAACACATCAGCGACTAGACTGACCCTTGCACAGAGTGTGTGCCCGAAGCAGGGCAAAGAGGAGGCACTGATGAGCCTGACGATGATAATCCTGATGCTGATCTGTGGCTGGCTGGCCGTTGCGGCAGCCATGCTGTGGGGCGTATTGCGCATTACCCGCAGACACTATCATTCCCATGTTCATTCCGCGGCCCCCGCCAAAACCGGGAAACCTGCCCGACGCCACGCCACAGCGTACTGATCGGTTCGATTTTAATCCCCACAAAGTAAAACGGTCGTCTGCACGCTTTCGAGCGCAGACGACCGTCCAGTTGTTGCCTTACCTCTTATGCTTCAGCTTCAGCAGCGATCCGCTTCTCCCGAGCCCGCCGTGACAACATGTTCAGCCCTTCTATCGTTGCCGAGAACGCCATGGCCGCATAGATGTAGCCCTTCGGTACGTGGGCGCCAAAACCTTCGGCAATCAGCGTCATGCCGATCATGATCAGGAAGCCCAGAGCCAGCATCACCACCGTCGGGTTGTCGTTGATGAACTTGGCCAGAGGCTCAGCCGCCAACAACATCACCATCACCGACACCAGCACCGCGATGATCATGATCGGTAAATGCTCGGTCATGCCGACAGCGGTAACAATGCTGTCGATGGAGAACACCAGGTCGAGCATCAGAATCTGACCGATTGCTGCGGCAAAACCCAATGTCACGCCGGACGTCTGCGACTTCGGTTCCTCTGGCGACGGATCCATGCTGTGATGGATTTCAGTGGTCGCCTTCCACAACAGGAACAGACCACCCGCGATCAGGATCATGTCTTTCCACGAGAACGCGTGGTTGAACAGTTCGATCACCGGCTCGGTCAACTGCACGATGAACGCAATGGTGCTCAGCAAGCCCAGACGCAGGAACAAAGCCATGCTGATACCAATACGACGCGCTTTGGCTCGGTGCTGCACAGGCAGTTTGTTGGTCAGGATCGAGATGAAGATCAGGTTGTCGATGCCAAGCACGATTTCCATCACGATCAATGTAGCCAGGGCGACCCAGGCTGTAGGGCTTGCTGCAAGTTGTAAAAGATAGTCCATGGGTCAGTCCTGACTCGATGTTAGACGGATTAGATTTCCTGCGACGTGCCTGGTGTTTTCTCGCTGTCATCGTCAGCGGTTTTTTCCTTGTTGCCGACGATGTTCCCGGTGGCGTCGCTCAGCGCTTGTTCCGCCGCCTTATGCGTATCGTCGATCGCCTGCCTGGCGGTTTCGGCCGCTTTACCCATCAATTGCTGAGCGCTTTTCTCGGCCTGGTCACAGCCCGTCAGCACCAGTGCAGAGAAGGCCAGCAACGAAACGGCAGCCAGGGAGTTGAGTTTCATCATGTATTCCTCGATAGAACGGACTTGGCCAAGGGAGTGGCCCGTCGATAGCGAGGCATTCTAAGGAGGCAAACACTTCAGGAAAATTCGTATTTTTAGCAGCTATACTTCGGTTTTTACGAATCGGCATCACACATGCTCAATTACCGGCAATTGCATTACTTCTGGGTCGTGGCCAAAACCGGCAGCATCGTGCGCGCCTGCGAGCAATTGAACCTGACCCCGCAGACCATCAGCGGGCAGATCAGTCTGCTCGAACAAACCTATGGGATAGAGTTGTTTCAGCGGGTTGGCCGGCAACTTGAGCTAACCGAGGCCGGACGGCAGACGCTGCCCTACGCCGAGCAAATGTTTCAGTTGGGTGGCGAACTGGAGGCAATGCTCCGGGCGCAGCCCAACGAGCAGCAGATTCTGTTTCGAGTGGGTGTCGCCGACGTGGTGCCCAAATCCATCGTCTATCGCCTGATCGCACCGACCATGGAATTGACTGAGCCGCTACGCATCACCTGTCGCGAGGATAAGCTGGAGCGCTTGCTGGCCGATCTGGCCATTCAGCGGCTGGACCTGGTGATCTCCGACAGCCCGATGCCGTCGCACCTGGACATCAAGGGTTACAGCCAGAAACTCGGTGAATGCGGCATCAGCTTTTTCGCCACGACCGAGTTGGCACAACGCTATGGCACAGACTTCCCGCGTTGCCTGCACGGCGCGCCCCTACTGATTCCAGGTCAGGAAACCGTGGTGCGCAGCCGCTTGCAGCGCTGGTTTGCCGAACAGCAGATTCAGCCGCGTATCGTCGGTGAGTTTGATGACAGTGCCTTGATGCAGGCGTTCGGCAAATCCGGCAGCGGGATCTTCATCGGCCCAAGCGTGATTGCCGATGAGGTGAGACGCCAGTACGGCGTCGAGTTGATCGGGCAGACCGATGCAGTGACCGAGTCGTTTTACGCGATCTCGGTGGAGCGCAAGGTCAAGCACCCCGGCATTGTCGCCATTGCCGAAGGTGCCCGACGCGAGCTGTTTACTGCGCTTTAATGCCTCAGGCGCAGACGGCCGGGGCTTTGACCTTCATCAGCAACAGCGCCAGTACAATCGACACCAGGATAAAACCGGCCGCCGCAAACCCCAGACTGCCAAGGCCCAAGGTGTCGATCACGTGCCCACCGACCATCGCCCCCAAGCCAATCCCCAGATTGGCCCCGGCGATATTCAACGACGCGGCAAAGGCTGGCGCCTGCGGGGCGGCTTTCATCAAGCGCACGTGACTGACCAGGAATAACGCGGCCTGAGTCACGCCCCAGATACCCATTGCCGCTGCCAACCCCAGCGTCGAATGGATACTCGGCACCAATGCCACCATGCCGCCGATCATGAAGCCACAGAACACCATCGACGCGATCAACGGATGGCGATCGACCATCCGTCCACCCAGCGAGTTGCCGATCAGCCCGACCGCACCAAAGCCCATCAGGCACCAGCCGACCACCGTGCCGTTGAAACCGGCCAGTCGCTCAAGGATGTCGGCCAGGTAGGTGTAAGCGGTAAACATTCCGCTGAAGACCAGAATCGACAACAGCACATGCCCTTGCATCAGTGGGCTGCGCAGAATCTTGAACTGCGAACGGAAGCTTACCTGCTGGTTGTGCAGGTTGGTTTTCGGCAAGTAGATAAACAGCAGCAGCGCCTTGGCAAAGGCAATCACCGCGAGAATGCCGAAAGCCGTGCGCCAGCCGAACGCATCGGAAATCAACGTACCGACCGGGATCCCGAACACGGTTGCGCAGACAATCCCGAAACCGATCTTGGCAATCGCCCGCCCGGCGTAGTCCGGCCCGACGATGTCCACCGCCGTTTCACTGGCCAGCGCCCAGAACACTGGCAGACCCAGCGCCGGTATCAGCCGCGCCACGGCCATCACACCGATGTTCGGTGCCATGGCCGCCAGGGTATTCGCCAGCCCGAACATGATCAGCACGCTGATAAACAGACGCCGACGTTCAAAGCGCGCGAAATACGCAGTCAGGAATGGTCCGAAGGCGGCAACGGTAAACGCGAACAAGGTCACCAGCAGTCCCGCCTGGGAAACGCTGACGTCGAGATCGCGAGCAATCGACGGCAACAGACCGACAATGATGAATTCTGTGGTCAGCACGGTGAAACCGGCGGCTGACAACAACAGGATGGGCAACAGCATGGGTAACTCCAGAAAACGACAACGCCAGCGACAGCCCAAGGGCTCACTGAGGGGAGATGAAAAAGAGGATGGCGAAGCTTAACAGAGTGTGTCCGACAGCGCTGGCACGAACCTGACATATCCGCTTAAACACTCGGGTCGCAGATCGTCACAGGTCTGAAGGATCGCGCCTACGCTGTGATAAAGTCCGCGCCCGCAAAAAAACCCAACCTTGCTCACCCGCTGATGTTGATGACGCAATGTGCTCTTGCCCGGTCAGTCTGCCCGTTTTTTGCTGACCGGGTTTCTCGATTCACAGCACCTTAAAAAAATCAGAGATACCGCTATGACTGCTGTTCCGCCTGCTCTTTTGCAAAGACTCAAACACACCAGCCTGGTCACGCAAATCGTTATTGGCCTGATCGCCGGTATTGCCCTGGCGCTGTTCGCACCCGACGTGGCGAAGTCCACCGCGTTCATCGGCAAAGTGTTTGTCTCTGCACTAAAAGCCGTCGCACCGATTCTGGTGTTCGTGCTGGTGATGGCCTCGATTGCCAACCACAAGCACGGCCAGGAAACCCACATCAAACCGATTCTGTTCCTGTATCTGCTGGGCACCTTTGCCGCTGCGGTGGTTGCAGTGGTGGCCAGCACGCTGTTCCCTTCAAGCCTGGTGCTGTCCACCCACGACGTGGCGATCAGCGCTCCCGGCGGGATCACGGAGGTCCTGCAAAGTCTGCTGCTGAGCGTGGTCGAAAACCCGGTCAGCGCACTGATGAATGCCAATTTCATCGGCATTCTGGCCTGGGCGATCGGCATGGGCGTCGCCATCCGCCATGCCGGCGAAACGACCCGCACCGTGCTCGGTGACCTGTCCAATGGCGTCACCGTGATCGTGCGCCTGGTGATTCGTTTTGCTCCGCTGGGGATCTTCGGCCTGGTCGCCTCCACGCTGGCCACCTCGGGTTTCAGCGCGCTGATCGGCTACCTGCACCTGCTAGCGGTACTGCTGGGTTGCATGCTGTTCGTGGCGTTGGTGATGAACCCGGCCATCGTGTTCTGGAAACTGCGCCGCAACCCTTACCCGCTGGTGCTGACCTGTCTGCGGGAAAGCGGAATCACCGCGTTCTTCACCCGCAGTTCGGCGGCGAATATTCCGGTCAACCTGGAACTGAGCAAGCGTTTGGGCCTGCATGAAGACACCTACTCGGTATCGATACCGCTGGGCGCGACCATCAACATGGCCGGTGCGGCGATCACCATCACTGTGCTGACCCTCGCGGCCGTGCACACGCTGGGGATTGCCGTGGACATCCCGACGGCCGTGCTGCTCAGCGTGGTTGCGGCGATCTGTGCCTGCGGCGCTTCGGGTGTGGCCGGTGGCTCACTGCTGTTGATTCCGCTGGCGTGCAGCCTGTTTGGCATTCCGAGCGAGATCGCCATGCAAGTAGTGGCCGTCGGGTTCATCATCGGCGTGCTGCAGGACTCGGCCGAAACCGCGCTGAACTCCTCCACCGACGTGCTGTTCACCGCTGCGGCCTGTTTGGGTGAAGACGAGAAGGCTCAGCGTTTGGCGTAACTAAGGCGAAGATCAAAAGATCAAAAGATCAAAAGATCAAAAGATCAAAAGATCGCAGCCTGCGGCAGCTCCTACAGGGGCACGATTCCTGTGTAGGAGCTGCCGCAGGCTGCGATCTTGGCAATAGACAGAGCAATACAAAAACAAAAGCCCGCCAAGGTTCACACCGTGGCGGGCTTTTTTGTCGCTGGCGGGTTTAGAACGCGCCCATGTAATCGCGCTTGCCGACTTCAACACCGTTGTGACGCAGGATCGCGTAGGCGGTGGTGACGTGGAAGAAGAACTGCGGCAGGCCGTAGGTCAGCAGGTAAGCCTGGCCACTGAAGCGTTTTTCTTTCGGGGTGCCTGGACGGGTAACGATCTCGATACCTTCCTTGCCATTGATGTGTTCAGGCTTGATGCCGTCAATGAAGGACAGCACCTTGGTGATCAGTGCTTGCAGCTCGGCGAAGGTCACTTCGGTATCGTCGTACTTCGGCAGCTCGACTTCGGCCAGACGGGCAGAAACGCCTTTGGCGAAATCAACGGCGATCTGCACCTGGCGCACCAGCGGGAACATGTCCGGGTACAGACGCGCTTGCAGGAAGGCATTCGGGTCGATGTTTTTTGCCGTAGCGTGAGCTTCGGCCTTGTTCAGAACATCGCTCAACGCGTTGAGCATTTGCTTGAAGACCGGAACAGAAGCAGCGTACAGAGAAATAGTCATGGCAGTCTCGTCAGGTGGCGGTGCTGTGAAAGGAGTGAAACGCGGCGCGATTATAGCCCTGCCTGAAGCGCCATGCGGCGTGTCTTTGATCCCGCAACCGTCAACCAACCGGCAGGCGCATCCGTTCCCCCGAGGACCTGCCATTATCGCCCAAGCACAAACTGCACGATGACTTCAAAGCCGTCTTGTTTGCCCGTCGCCGGAGACACGAGTGCTATCGTCGCGTTGACGCCTTGGGCAATCGTCAGCGCGATGGCCAAGCCAAGCCCCGAACCCTGTGCACCGCTTTCACCTCGCACGAAGCGCTCGGTCAGGCGTCTCAATATCGGTTCAGGCACCACCGGACCGGCATTGACCACCCTCAGAAGTGCCTGACTGGAAAGGCTTACCTCAATAGGCCGATCCGGCGCGCCGTGCTTCATCGCATTCTCGATCAGGTTGCGCACAAGAATGGCAAAAGCATCAGGATCAATCGCCGACAGCACGCTTCGCGCTGCAGGCAGGACCACATGAACCCGCTGACCGGCCGCGTGATTGCACTCATCCACTACATGCGCCAGTACCGGGACGAGGTCTTGCGGCGCTTCGGACAAAAGCCCGCCGCCTTCAGCCTTGGCCAGTTGCATCAGTTTTTCCGAGAGTCGCGTCAGCGCTTGAAGAGAGGTCTCGATCTTGGCTGCACGCACTTGAAGCGGACCCTCAGGCGCCTCGCGGCGTAACCGCTGGATGTGTGCCAGCGTCGCTGCCAACGGGGTGCGCAACTCATGGGCACTGTTGGCCGTAAAACTGCGTTCGGCCTCCAGTGCCTTGCGCAATCGCTCCATCAGATGGTTGACCGCCTCGGCCAACGGGTCGATTTCCGCAGGCAGTCGGTCCACCTTGATCGGGGACAAGTCACCCACCCCGCGCGTCTCGATTGCTCGGCGGTAAGCCCGAACGCTACGCAGGCTGACATGCACGAACAACCAGGTGCCCAACAAACTGATCGGAATCAGTGCCAGTATCGGCAGGAGCAACGCGAACAAGGCCTCCTGCGCGGCTTCGCGTCGATGGGCCAAGGGCTCGGCCATCTCGATAAAAACACCTTCGCGCAAAGCACTGGCCCCATACAAGCGATACCTGGAAGTGGTCGTGAAGCCCTCCACCGGCAGCGGATTGAAAATGCTCGGGTCGGCATCATGAGATTGCATCAGTATCTCGCCCTTGGCACCCCGGACCAGGTACGTCAGGTATTCCTTGCGGACTTTGAGCGGCGCAATATGTCGAGCCTGGCGAGGCTCATCACGGTTGCCGATTTCGAGCACGGCCAAGGGCAGAATTCGCTGTGCCGTCTCCTCCAGTGCACTGTCGAAGACCTCGTTCAATTCGTGTTGCACCACGACCCAGGCGCCTACGGTCGCCCCCAGCCAGAGCAGGGTCATGCCCAGCGTCAGCCCCAGCCCCAGGCGCTTTTGCAGACTTGAGGCCGGCTTCATACCGGCATCAACCGGTAGCCCATCCCACGGACAGTCTCAATCATCTCGCGGCCCAGTTTCTTGCGCAGACGGCTGATATAGACCTCGATGGTGTTGCTTTCAATTTCGGCGCCAAATGCATACAGGCGATCTTCCAGCTGGGGTTTGGATAACAACGCACCAGGGCGCTGGATAAAAGCTTCGAACAATGCCCACTCGCGAGCAGTCAAGTCCACTGTCATGCCGGCGCGCAGAACCGTGCGAGCCGTCATGTCGATCTGCAACTCTCCAACTTTGATGTGCGGATTGGGATTACCACTGTATCGCCGCGCCACAGCCGCGACTCGGGCGGACAATTCGAAGAGATCAAAGGGCTTGACCAGATAGTCGTCGGCCCCCGCATTCAAGCCATCGATACGATCGGATATCTGGTCGCGAGCCGTGAGAATGATCACTGGCGTGATATCCCCTGCCCCGCGTTGCTTGCGCAAAAAATCCAGCCCTCGTCCGTCCGGCAGCATCAGGTCGAGCAAGATCAGGTCATAACGCGTCATTCGCACACTGGTCTGAGCGTGATCGAGGCGCTGCACCCAGTCCACCGCGTGGCCGTCATCCGCGAGTTGCTCACGTACCGCCTCGCCGAGCCCCACAGCGTCCTCAACCAATAAAACCCGCATTGCAACCCTCCTGTGATGGTTCGTCGTACAACACATTGGCTGGCGAACCTGACAAAGGCCTGAATCATCCTTCAGGTTGCTGTCAGCTTACAGGCGCAGGATTGCGCCACAACGCTTGAACGGGAAATCCACCATGAAAAAGCTGACCGCTGCGGTTTGTCTCACCACTGCCATTGCGCTGCCGGGTTTGGTCCAGGCGCGAGAGATCACCCTGACCACCCAGCTGAAAAATTACGACGGCAATGATGCGTATCTGGCGTTTTATGTGACCGACGCCAATGGCAAATACCAAAAAACCCTGTGGGTGGCCGGCAGAAAGGCCAAGTACTACAGGCATTTGCCCGATTGGGCCCGCGGCAGCGGCTTGAATCCCAGCGAATTTGACGGGGTCAGCGGTGCCAGCGTCGGTAGCGGGCGCACCCTGAAAGTGAGCGTTGAACTGGCAGACACGCTGATTGATGCCGGCTATCAGATCCGCGTCGACAGTGCTGTCGAGAACCAACGTGAGGCCCGCTCCGATGTTGCCGTGCCATTGACCACCCAAGGCGCGGGTAAACCTTCGACCGGCAGCGGCTACATCAAGTCCTTTAGCTACGACATGTGACACCGGCACCCCTTGGAGGCTGACCATGCTACGCCAGTTTCACTCACTGCCCGGTCTTGTCGCGGCCCTGCTGGTCATGCTGCTGGCGATCAGCGGTGCGATCCTGTCGATCAATCCGGCTCTGGAAAGACTGAACGCGACAATACCTGCATCCGGTCAGGTGAACGTTGCCGAGTTGGCCGGTCGAGTGGCGAACCACTACCCTGGGGTAGAAAAAATCCAGCGCACTCCCTCGGGTTCATTCATCGTGTATTTCACTCGGGACGGCCAGCCCGGCGCCGAACGCGTCGACCCGCTGACCGGAGCAGGTGTTGCAAGCTATACGCCCTCCGCGTTCTCCCGCTGGGTAAAAGACCTGCACAGGTCATTACTGTCAGGCACGCCCGGGCATGCGGCATCAGGCATCGGCGCCCTGTTCATATTGATATTGTCGATTTCCGGGGCTGCGCTGCTGGCAAAGCGCCTGGGCGGCTGGCGACGCGTGATGCGGCCACTGCGCGGGAGCTTTAATCAGCGCTGGCACGCTGAAGTGGGGCGTTTCGCAATTCTGGGCTTACTGTTGTCCGCGTTGACCGGGATGTACATGTCGGCCACCACCTTCAGCCTGATTTCGGACGGGATGCAACGCGAGCCGGTATTTCCGAGCACGATCAGCAGTGGCCCGGCAGCACCGATCGCGACCTTGCCAGCGCTTCTGGCGACTGACCTGAACGACCTGCGCGAACTGGTCTACCCCAGCGTCGGTGATCCTGAAGATTTCTTTTCATTGCGTACCGCGCAGGGCGACGGTTATGTCGACCCCGCCAGCGGAGCGCTGTTGTCTTACTTGCCCCACGACCGCATGCGTACTGCTTACGAGGTCATCTACCAATTGCATACCGGCGAAAGCCTCTGGTGGCTGGGCCTGCTCCTCGGCGTTTGCGCACTCAGCGTGCCGTTGATGAGCGTCACCGGGGCGCTGCTGTGGTGGCGTCGACAGTCGCTGCCGAAAATCGCTCACAACAGTGGCGCGCAAAATGCTGACACGGTGATTCTGGTCGGGAGCGAAAGCAACAGCACATGGGGATTTGCAAAGACCTTGCATGAGGCTTTGCACCAGACCGGCCACCGGGTCCATAGCGCAACCATGAACCAGCTCGCGGTGGAGTATCGTAGCGCGCAACGGCTGTTCATCCTGACGGCCACAACCGGTGAAGGTCACGCGCCCGCCTCTGCCTCACAGTTCTTGAAGCGACTGGCGAATGCCCGCGTAAAGCCTGATCTGGGTTTCGCTGTACTAGGATTTGGCGATCGGCAGTTTCCGACATTTTGTCAGTTTGCCAAAGACGTTCAGGCGGCGCTGCTTGCATCAGGTTGGTCGCAGCTGCTGGAACTTGAAACCATCAATCGCCAATCCCCCCAGGCGTTCAAACGCTGGGGCTCCACTGTTGGCCAGTTGATGGGTCATGAACTGACGCTGGTACACACCCCACGTCTGCCTGAGACCACGACCTTGGCGTTGATGGATCGCACACAATACGGCGAGCATGTGAACGCGCCCACCCAGATTCTACGTTTCAAGGCAGTCGCAACGTCCCGCGCGCCGGGCAGGTTCAAAGGTATACACAAGGGTAACGGCCTGCCCCGGTTCGAAGCCGGAGATCTGGTTGGGGTGCTGCCGCCCGGCTGCGGGGTACCGCGCTACTACTCACTGGCCAGCGGATCAGATGACGGCGTTCTGGAAATCTGCGTGCGTAAACATGCAGACGGCGTGTGTTCCGGATTCCTTCATGACGTGCCGGTGGGAGGACAGATTGAGGCCTTCATACAACCCAACCCCGAGTTTCGTCCTGGCTCTGGAAAAGAGCCGGTGATTCTCATCGGTGCCGGTACGGGGATCGGCCCTTTAGCCGGTTTTATCCGCAACAACAAAGCCAGGCACCCCATGCACTTGTACTGGGGCGGACGTCACCCGGCGTCCGACTTTCTCTATGAACCCGAACTCAACCGCTATCTGGCGGATCAGCGCCTCACCCGGTTGCGCGCCGCCTTCTCCCAGGCGCATGAACGCAGCTATGTGCAGGACCGCCTCATCGCCGACGCCCTGGCACTACGCCGCTTGATTGAAAAAGGTGCCCACGTATTGGTGTGCGGGAGTCGCGAGATGGCCAAAGGCGTGATGAACGCCCTGGATGAAGTGCTGGCCCCTCTCGACTTGAACGTGCTGACGCTCAAAGCACAAGGACGCTACCGTGAAGATGTCTACTGAAACCCAGCGTTATAGCCTGAGCGGGGAGACCATGGGCACCCGTTACAGTGCGTTGTTTTACGCCGAGCCGCCGGTGGATGAGGACGCCATCAACAAGAGCCTGTTTGCAGCTGTCGACACAGTGGATCAACAAATGTCGACGTGGAAGGCCCAATCCGCGCTCAACCGTCTCAATGCGGCACCTGAACAGCAATGGCTGCCCATACCCGAGGAACTGGCCACTGTCCTGGCAACGGCGCTGCGTGTGAGCCGCCAATCCAATGGTGCGTTTGATATCGCCGTGGGTGATCTGGTCAATGCCTGGGGTTTTGGACCCGACGAACAACACCCCACCGCAGAACACATCCGTGCATCAGATCGCCAGGTGCGCACGCCAGCCACTCAAGCGCTGGAGATTGATCCACAGCGCAACCTGGCCCGTAAACGCTCGGCAACCACCCTTGATCTTTCGGGCATCGCCAAAGGTTTCGCGGTGGATGAAATGGCACGCTGCCTCGATGGCTGGGGGATAACGAACTACCTGGTGGGGATCGATGGCGAAATGCGTGCGCGCGGGGTCAAGCCGGATGGAGAGTCCTGGGTCGTCGCCATTGAAAGACCCCGCCGCGGCATTCGTGAAGTCATGGGGGTGATGGAGATTTGCGATGCGGCGATTGCCACGTCCGGAGACTATCGACACTGGATCGAGGTGGCCGGTCGGCACTACTCGCATACGATGGATCCTGCTCTCGGAGCGCCCCTGTCCAATTCACTCGCGGCAGTGACCGTAGTTGCCGCCACCTGCATGCTCGCTGACGCATGGGCCACCGCGTTCATGGTCCTGGGAGAAACAGCCGGTCCCGAACTGGCGCAGGAGCGTGGCATGGACGCATTGTTCGTGGTACATGATGGCGAACAGTTCAGGGAAATATCGGTTGTTGCAGGATGCCTCCAGGCGCAGATTGAAGCTCGCTGAAACGACCCGGCCACCGGGTCATTTGTTCGGGCGCTTTTTGATCGGCATTGATTCAACGACCGTGAGCAGGTTTCAACGATGAAGTTCTTTCGCAGACACGCTGAATCCCATAAGCATGAGCGGATCGGTTGGCTTCGGGCCTCGGTATTGGGTGCCAACGACGGCATTGTATCGACCGCCAGTCTGTTGATCGGTGTCGCCGCCGCCAATGCCACCCACAGCACGTTACTGGTCACGGGTGTTGCCGGGCTGGTAGCAGGTGCAATGTCGATGGCGGCGGGAGAATACGTTTCCGTGCATTCCCAGGCCGATACTGAACGGGCTGATCTTTTGCGCGAACAAACAGAGCTTGAGACGGCGCCGGCTGCCGAGCATCGGGAGTTGGCGGCCATCTACGTGGATCGCGGCGTTGAACCTGAGCTGGCCAGTAAAGTCGCCACGCAGCTCATGGCACACGACGCACTGGGATCACATGCGCGCGACGAGCTGGGTATTTCCGATGCACTCAGCGCAAAACCGCTGCAGGCGGCAATGTCCTCGGCGGCCAGCTTTATTGTGGGCGCCGCATTACCGCTGGGCGTGACCATCCTCGCACCAGCTCAAAGTGTGATTGCGTGGATATCCGGCATGTCACTGGTATTTCTGGGCGCTTTGGGAGGCACTGCCGCCAAGGCGGGCGGCGCCAATCTTCTGATCGGGGCATGGCGGGTAACGCTGTGGGGCGCGCTGGCGATGGCTATCACCGCGGCAGTAGGTATTTCATTGGGTGCTGCGGTAGGTTGAAAAAACAAAATCGCGCTTTCACACCTGTGTCCATGAAGGAACGAGTACGCCGAAAGCGCTGATTGATAAAACCATCATGAACATCGACTCGGTAAACGTTGCGCGAAGGCCCTTATTCTTTTGCCCCGAGTGTCGCAATGTAATGAGCGACAGAGGCGGCATCTGCATCAGACAGTGAATGAGTAACCTGCTTCATCAGAGCGCCACGAGGCCGCTGGTCGGTCTGCTGGAAAACCTTGAGCTGGCGGATCATATAGTAAGCATGTTGACCCGCCAGGCGCGGAAACTGACCATTGCCCTGACCCTCAGCACCATGGCAGGAACTGCACTGAACGACGCCCAACTCAGGCAAGCCCTTGCGAAAGATCAATTCGCCGCGCGCATCCGGCGTATCGGCGTCAGCCTTCATGGGGCTCTGACTTGAAAAGTAGTCCGCCAGTTCACCAATCTGGGTCTCTGTCAAATGGGTAAATCCCCACATGTACTGAGTCCCGGTTTTATCGCTGCGTGCATGGCCCTTGAAGTCAGTCAGTTGCAACTTCAGGTACTCTTTTTGCTGGCCGGCCAACTTGGGAAACATCGGCGAGACGGACTCCCCCGTCAGGCCATGGCACATGGAGCAAACCTTGTCCGCCATGGCGATACCGGACATGGGCGAGGTTTTATCCGATGCCTCCTCGTTCGTACCTGTACAACCCGTGAGCGCAACCACGCAGAGGGCAAGAAAAAAACGTGATCGATTGGAAGAACTCTTCGTGCCCATTGCTGCCATGGTCTACGCCCCTGCGTTCAACGGATCAAAACGCGTACCACATATAAAGATAAGTGGTGTTGTTTTCACTGGCATCACGACCATTGCCGTCGTAGTTGTTCGATGCGCCCAGATAGCGGGTGAAGTAGTTATATTGAAGTCCAACCCTCAGGCTCTGCATCGGCAACCAGAAAACCTCTGGCGTCCACATCTGTGTATCGGGTGAAAAGTTGGCACTGTCCGGGTACGCCGTGGCATCCGAGCTTCCATTGACATTGGTATAAGCCAGGCTCGCACCATATTTGGCACCGTATACATAACTGCCCTTCAATTTGAACGATCGAAGGGATGCAGGCCCGTCGAAGAGTGTCTGGGTGTCATCTCTGATTTCTTCCTTTACATACCGTATCTGTACAGTCAAAGCATGGGGCTCAAGGAGGTACTGATACTGGCCATCGAAGCCTACGTCCCGGTACTCGGTGCTGCCCTGACCGTAGACCGGATTGTTGGAGTCATCCATGGGAAGAATTTTGGCATTCATCGCAAAGGCCCCCACCATCACGTTTTGGGCCCCCCACTCGTAGGTATAGGCCAGCCTTGCATAAGGGCTTGAGCCATCCATGTACGTCAACGGATGGTAGGTGTCGCCCTTCTTGTTGCCCAGGCTGAGAAAGGCCCACGTATTTTTGGCTGTCTGGTAGGAGGTCAGCTCCAGATACAACGACTTGTTCAAATAAACATAGGCACCGATACCCGCCACCTGTTGAGCCAATCCCCCTTCAATCAGCGTCGAGGCAGGAACCCCGCCAAAGGCGCCCAAGGTTGAACTGACATACGGATAGCCCCAGGCAGGCGTGCTGTTCCAGACATCCTGAACCGTGGGGTTGTTGTTCAATGTGACCCCCCAGATGACATCTCGTGAGGCATCCACCCGGCTGTCCGCATAACGCAGGTCAAAGTTATCCGACCCCAGGTGGCTTACCCAATTACCCGAGGCGTCCTGGTGGTCATACGAGCTGTAGGTGAATTGGGCGAAGCCGCCGATGACGTCAGTGATCTTTCCGCCCAGAAACACGCTTCCATAATCAATGATGAATTGCTTGTCTTTGGGTGAAATCGAGCTGCCCGCACCGTCGCTGTTGTTACGCGTTGAGGTGAAGTCACCGACGATCATGGCTGCCAAGGGGTTGGTTTGTACGCCGTTGGTATACCCCGTCAGCTTGAACAGGCGCCCATAAGGTGTCAGCTCAGGAAATTGCCCACCCGCATGGCAGGCAACGCAACTTTGTCCTGTTTGACGTGCAAAGGAAGGCAAGGCCTGGGCTGACTGACAGAACACCAGCAACAATAGCGCCCCCAACAGGGTTCCCGGTCGCCTGAGTAACGTGAAAAAAAACGCTGGCCTGAAAAGAAACGACCGCGCCACCGCCCTCTTCCCGCCTGCTTCGCCGTCCGTCATATACATTTCAGCTCACTCTGAAAAAGAGACTGTCAAGCGGCTTGACCCTGAATGGAGCCTAGCCAGACACAAGCCATTTACAAGTTCAGTCGAGAGTGGCGCCGTTCAAGCCAGCAACGCGCATCACGCCCATTGCGTCAGGTCATATTCAGCGGCCTGCGGACGTTTTATCGCCTCGTTGATATTCATGTCGGCACGCCTCGAATATTGTCATTTCATACAGTGGCCCGCCAACGACGATCTACTATTGATTTAGATCAAATCAAGGTAAAACCTGCCACACGGGGGGCTTATATGAGCAGCGCGATCCGGCTTCTGGTGTGCGCTGTGCTGGCGTGCATCTGCGGGCTGGCCTGGGGAGCGGACGCAGCCGCGCAAAGCGCCGGACCGCGCGTCACGATCCTCGTTTACCACCGTTTTTCGGAAACGGCGGACGACTCGATGACCGTGCGCATGGGCACCTTCGAAACCCAGTTACGCGTCCTGCGCGAGCATGGCTACCACATCGTGCCGCTGCGTGAAGTTGTCGACTGGCTGCGCGATCCGAATGCGACGTTACCGCAGAAGCCGGTGGCAATCACCGTCGACGACGGGCATCGTTCGGTATTCGAAAAGCTGCTGCCCATCGTGCTGCGCGAGCGTTTTCCGGTCACGCTGTTCATCTATCCATCGGCGATCTCGAACGCGTCCTATGCCCTGACCTGGGAGCAATTGCGCACCCTGAAACAGACCGGGCTCTTTGACATCCAGTCACATACGTACTGGCATCCCAATTTCAACGTCGAGCGCAGACACCGTACGCCGGCAGATTTCCAGCAATTCGTCCGCACACAACTCGACAAATCCCGTCGACGTCTTGAGGCGCAAACCGGTACGCATGTCGACATGCTCGCGTGGCCGTTCGGCATCTACGACGACGAGTTGATCGCACTCGCCTCCGACGAGGGTTACGTCGTCGCCTTCACACTGGACGCGCACAAGGTGGACCGGCACGCGCGGCTGCTCGCGCTGCCACGCTTTCTGATGATTGATGCCTACGGCGCAAGCGCATTCGCGCGCCTGCTCGGCGAACCGAACACCCCACCGATACCCGCCACGGGGAGCGCACGATGACCTTCATCCGCGCATTGAGGCGCTACGCGATCCCGACACTGCTCGCCGCCTTCACTGCCCTGCTGACCGCGAGAAGCGCCCTGGCCGTCACCGGTGTCGTGCTCGACTCGAGCACACAGAATCCGCTCGCTGACGCAATCATCACCACATCGGCCGGCGTGATGCGTACCGACGAAAACGGTCGCTTCGAGATCGCTCAGGCGGTCAAAAGCGTCGCGGCCCGCGCCCCGGGGTATCTGCGCACCGAGGCCAAGGTGTCCGGCGAAACGCCCGTGACGCTCGTGCTGACCCCGTTTCGCCCAAAAGCGCTCTATCTGTCAGTGTTCGGCGTGACCAGCAAGACACTGCGCAACACGGCCGTCAGCCTTGCCGACAGCACCGTGATCAATGCATTAGTGATCGACGTCAAAGGCGACCGCGGCCTGACGCCGTATCGCAGTGCGGCGCGCGAGGCGATCGGCGCGGCGGCACGCGTGACTGCGCGCGCACCACAGGACCAGGACTTTCCGGCGCTGCTTGCCCGGCTGCATGCACAACACCTGTATCTGATCGCGCGCATCGTGGTGTTCAAGGATGATCCGCTCGCCGACGCGCATCCGGAGTGGAGCGTGCACACCGCAGAAGGCGAGCCGTGGCGCGATGGCGAGAACCTGCAATGGATGGATCCGTTTTCGCACGACGTACGCCAGCACAATCTCGATGTCGCCGAGGAGGCGGCGCAGATGGGCTTCGACGAGGTCCAGTTCGACTATGTGCGTTTTCCCGACAAGAGCGGGCTACAGTTTGTCCTCTCGAATACCCGGCGCAACCGGACCGCGGCGATCGTCGGCCTCCTTCAGGCCGCACGCACACGGCTCGCGCCCTACAATGTATTCATCTCCGCGGACATCTTCGGCTACGTTTGCTGGAATCTGGACGATACCGCGATCGGCCAGCAAATCGAATTGCTCGGCGAGCCGCTCGACTATATTTCGCCGATGCTCTACCCGTCCGGTTTTACCTGGGGGCTACCGGGCTTGAGCAACCCGGTGACTGATCCCGGTCAGATCGTCAGGCGCTCCCTCGCGGAGGCAATGAAGCGCACCCATCTGCCGGGCGTGCGCTTTCGTCCGTGGCTGCAGGCCTTTCGCGACTATGCATTCGATCGCCGCCTGCTTGACGCGGCGACGATCAGTGCGCAGGTCAACGCCGCCGATGCAGCCGGCACTGATGGATGGATGTTATGGAATCCACGCAATCACTACGACGCCGCCGATTTGCCGCACCGTTGATCGGTGCGCTGAAGCCCTGGGCGATGCTGGTTGGAATGGCGGCGGCGCAGATCGCGGGTGCCGCCGATTTCGATGCGGCGGCGCGCCTGCAAACCGCACAGATCGTCGAGGGGCAGATCACTGCGGGACGCGTTCCGGGGGCCGTCGTCCTCATCGGGGACGCCACGCACGTGCTCTATCGCCAAGCCTTTGGACAACGCGCGACGACGCCCGACCCCGAGCCGATGACGCTGAGCACCGAGTTCGATCTCGCATCGCTGACCAAGGTCATCGCGACCACCACGGCGATCATGCAACTGGCCGAAGCCGGCCGCATCGACCTCGACGCACCCGTTGCGCAGTATTGGCCCGCCTTTGCCGCGAACGGCAAAGACGCGGTGACGGTGCGTGAACTGCTGGCGCACACCTCCGGGCTGCTGCCAGACCTGCCTGCGCGACCACTGCATCCGGACCGCGAAGGCGTGTTGAACGCAATTGCGGCGCAGCGTCTGCGTAGCGCGCCAGGTGAGCGCGTCATCTACAGTGACCTGAATTTCGTGGTGCTCGGCGAACTGGTCGAGCGCATCACGCACCGCCCGCTCGACGCCTATTGCCAGGCTCACATCTTCGGGCCGCTCGGTATGCGCGACACGCTCTTTGTGCCGGACGCCGGGCGAGTGGCCCGCAGTGCGCCGACCCTCGCGAACAAGGCCGGCATCCGCCGTGGCCGTGTGCACGATCCGACGGCCGAATGGATGGGCGGCGTCTCCGGCAACGCCGGGTTGTTTTCCACGGCGGATGACCTCGCCCGCTTCGCGCAGATGATGCTGAACGAGGGGCGCGCTGGCGCCCTGCAGATTCTGCGGCCAGCGAGTATCGCCGCGCTCACCAGTGCCGCCTCGCCGCTCGCGACCGCGCCGTGGCGCGGCCTCGGCTGGGATCTGGCCGCACCGTTCGCGTCGAACCATGACCGTCTGCCGCCGATTGGCATCATCGGCCACACCGGATACACCGGCACGGGCCTGTGGATCGATCGGGTAACGCGCCAATTCATCGTCATCCTGACCAACCGCGTGTACCCGGACGACAGCGGTGACGCCCGCCCGCTTCGTGCGCAGTTGCTCGCGCTGCTGGCAAGCCGGGCTCCGCCTGCGAGCGTCGCGCAAATCGGCCGGTTGCTGCCATCGACGTTGCCGGCACTGCGTGCCGCCGATCGTCTGCCGACCTCGGCGGGCCCGGTGCAGACCGGCATCGACGTGCTCGAGGCGCAGCAGTTTGCATCGCTCGCCGGCAAGCGCGTGGGCTTGATCACCAATCGCAGCGGCTTCGACGCCGAGGGCCGGCGCACTATCGATGTACTCGCGCAGGCGCCAGGCGTCACGCTGGCAGCGCTGTTCTCGCCGGAACATGGACTGAATATCGATATGGACGAGCGGGTCGGCGACACCCTCGACACGGCGACGGGCCTCACCGTACACAGTCTCTACGGCGCGGCACGGCGCTTTCCGGCGGGTTCGCTCTCTGGACTGGATGCGCTGATTTTCGACATTCAGGATGCCGGCGTGCGCTTCTTCACCTATGAGACGACGCTCGGTTACGCACTCGAGGCCGCAGCGGCGCGTCATATTCCGCTGTTTGTGCTGGACCGGCCCGATCCGCTCGGTGCGCAGCGATTCGGCGGACCGGTGCTGGACAGCCGCCACGAATCGTTCACCGGTTATTTCCCTGCGCCGCTGCAGCCCGGCATGACGGTCGGCGAGTTGGCGAGTCTTTTCAACCGCAACAAGCACACGGGTGCGGACCTGCGCGTTGTGCCGATGCAAGGGTACCGGCGCGCGATGACCTTCGCCGACACCGGTCTCGGTTGGGTGCCGCTTTCGCCAAACCTGCGCACGCAGCTCCAGCTAGACCTCTACCCGGATGTCGGTTTGCTCGAGGGCGCGAATCTGAGTGTGGGACGCGGCACACCGCATCCGTTCGAGTGGATCGGCGCGCCGTGGATCAACGCGACTCGGCTCGCACACGCACTGAATGCGCTCGACGTCGGCGCGCATTTCGAGCCGCTCGACTTTGTCCCCACCGAATCAACCTGGCACGGTCAGCTCTGTCATGGCGTGAGCATCGCTCGCAACCCGGTGCCTGAACGACGTCCCGTAGCCAGCCTGGGATTGGCGCTGCTCGCCACACTGCATGCGCTCTATCCTGACGCGTTCGATCTTGCTGCAACCCGCGCCTCAATCGGCTCGCAAACCGTGTGGCAAGCGATTCGCGACGGTGCGGCGCCTGACGCGGCGCAAGCGCTCGACGCGGCGGCGCTTGAGCGCTTCGCGCGACTACGGCAGGAGAGTTTGCACTATTGACCTTGACGCGATGTGCCACAGCCCCTAAACCGCGAGAACGCTGATTGAGCCGCCACGCATCGTGCCCCTTATCCCTTGAGCCAAGGCCATGAAGAAGTATCACCAGTGGAACCTTTCCTACTTCGCTATCACCTTTCTGATTCTTGCACTCGCTCAGCTTTTTTTTGTTGAACGCCATGCTGTGCAGAACATCCCTTACAGTCAGTTCCTGCAACTGTTGGGCGAGCATAAGGTCAGCGAGCTGCGGGTCGAGAAGGACCAGATCAGCGGCAAGCTGCAAGAGCCCATCGACGGCCACGACCTGTTCACCACCGTGCGGGTCGACCCCACGCTGGCGACTGAATTGGCCCAGTCAGGCGTCGGCTTTTCCGGCGTCAGCGAAAACACACTGCTGAACGCGCTGCTGGGTTGGCTGCTGCCCTTTGCCATGATCATGGTGCTCTGGCATTTCCTGTTCCGCGGCATGGCCGAAAAACAGGGCCTTGGCGGGCTGATGAACGTCGGCAAGTCGCGAGCCAAGGTATTTGTCGAACGTGATACCGGGGTGACCTTCGCCGATGTAGCGGGCATCGATGAAGCCAAGGCCGAGCTGGTGGAAATCGTCTCGTTTCTCAAGGACAAGGCCAAATACGCACGCCTGGGGGCGCATATTCCCAAGGGCACCCTGCTGGTCGGCCCACCAGGCACCGGTAAGACCCTGGTGGCCAAGGCGATTGCCGGTGAAGCCGGCGTGCCGTTTTTCTCGATTTCCGGTTCCGAATTCGTCGAAATGTTCGTCGGTGTCGGTGCCGCTCGAGTGCGTGACTTGTTCGAGCAGGCACGGCAGGCGGCACCTTGCATTATTTTCATCGACGAACTCGACGCCCTAGGCAAAATGCGCGGTGTCGGTGCGTTTGGCGGCAACGACGAAAAAGAGCAGACCCTCAACCAGCTTCTGGCCGAACTGGACGGTTTCGACCCGCGCGAAGGTGTGGTTCTGCTGGCAGCAACCAACCGACCGGAGGTCCTCGATCCGGCACTGCTGCGGGCCGGTCGCTTCGACCGTCAGCTTGTGATCGACCGCCCCGATCGCAAAGGCCGACTGGCCATCCTCAAGGTCCATCTGAAAAAAATCACCGTAGCGCCCGACATCGACTGCGAACGTATCGCCGAAATAACCACGGGCTTCACCGGTGCGGACCTGGCAAACCTGATCAACGAAGCCGCCATCGTTGCCACCCGCCGGGGAGGCCAGACCGTCAACCTTGACGACTTCACGGCCGCGGTGGAACGCATCGTTGCGGGTGTCGAACGCAAGAGCAGCCTGTTACGGCCTGAAGAGCGCCTGGTAGTGGCCTATCACGAAATGGGCCATGCCCTGGCCGCTGGCACCTTGCCCGGGATGGACCCGGTACACAAAGTCTCGATCATCCCCCGCTCCATGGGCTCACTGGGTTATACCTTGCAGCGACCGACCGAGGATCACTTCCTGATCAGTTGTCAGATGCTCAAGGATCGAATCGCCGTACTGATGGCCGGTCGGGCTGCCGAGTACATCGTCTATGGCCAGATCTCCACAGGCGCAGCCGACGACCTGACCCGGGCGACCGATATCGCCCGGCAGTTGATCACCCGCTTTGGCATGAGTGCCGAACTCGGTCAATCGGTACTGGAACGGCAAAATCCTACTTATTTGGGTGAACACATGGCCGGATTTGGCCAGAAAGACTATTCGGAACAAACCGCACGGGAAATCGACCTGGGCATCCGCGCCTTGCTCGATGAAGCCTATGACCGTGCCAAAGCGCTGCTCGACAGTCGCCGGGCCGACCTGGATGCCGGCGCCCATTTACTGCTGGAAAAGGAAACGCTGACGCCAGAGGAGTTTGCGCCGCTGATACCGATCAAGGCCTTCCCCGATGAATCGCCATGATTGAGGTCACGCTGATCAATACACTGGTGGTAATCGTTGCCGTGGTGATCCACTACGAATGTCTGTCACGCCTGAACGACTGGCTACCCAGGCTCAAGGCCTGGAGTCGATTCAGGATTGTCGTCGGGGTATTTGGCGCGCTGCTGGCCCATGCGCTGGAAGTCTGGTGCTTCGCGCTGGTCTATTACCTGATGACGCGATCCGGCGAATGGGGAAGCCTGAAGGGCAACTTTGATGGCTCGTTCATGGACTGCGTGTACTTTTCTTTCACCACCTTTACCACCATCGGTTTTGGCGATATCTCGCCCATGGGGAAACTCAAGTACCTGACCGGGTTGCAGGCACTGACCGGCCTGGTGCTCATCTCCTGGACGGCATCGTTTCTGTTTCTCGAGATGCAGAAGTACTGGAAGAGCAAATGACCGATTTTCACAACGTGTGACCACTGAACACGTTCCCGTTCGTCGCTCCACACCCACTCGCTTGCAAAGGAAGGTCTTTCCCGAACTGGCAAGCGCCTATGCTTCCTTCAGCCATTAAGGGGGCGACATGTCACCGTCTGAGGTTCGACCACTTCACATTCATTATCTCAAGGCTGCTTGCTCTAACTGCAGCGTGTTGGAGTTGTGCCTGCCGATTGGTCTGACCGGCCAGGAAGTGGAGCGGCTGGACACTTTGATCGTCCAGCGCGTGAAAGTTAAAAAAGGCGCAGCGTTGTACCGCACAGGCGATCCATTGCGCTCGCTTTACGCGGTACGCACAGGCTCTTTCAAGACGAGTGTGGTGTCTCTTGACGGACGCGAGCAGGTGACCGGCTTTCAAATGCTCGGCGAGATGCTCGGCCTGGATGCCATCAGTGCAGAGCAGCACGCCTGCAATGCTTTAGCCCTTGAGGACAGCGAGGTTTGTCCCATCCATTTCGCCCAACTGGAAAAGCTCGCCCATGAGCTGCCTTCACTGCAGCACAATTTGAACAAACTCCTGAGCAGGGAAATCGTCCGTGATCACAGCATGCTGATGATGATGGGCAACATGAACTCGGACGAACGCTTGGCCGCCTTTCTGCTTAACCTGTCTCAGCGGTTCAGCATTCGCGGTTACTCTTCCAGGGAGTTTGTACTGAAAATGCGCCGCGAAGAGATCGGCTCCTACCTGGGGCTGCGCCTGGAAACCATCTGCCGAGGCATTGCCCACCTGCGCGATCAGGCACTGGTCGAAATCGCGGGCCGTAACGTCAAAGTCCTGGATATGGACGGGCTCAGGCAACTGGTCGCCGGCTGTCACCGGGACGCGCCTCTCTGACGGCCAAACCCGGTGACCTGACCGCCAGAATGCTGCCAGGCACCGAATAAAGAGCCCGTTCAGTGGTACTGCCGATCAACCGATCCAACCCGACCCGGTGCACGGTGCCCATCACGACCACATCGGCGAAGTACTCTTCGACAAATTCACTCAATGCCCGAACCGGCTGGCCCATGACAAAGTGCCGACGTTCGGGCGGTACACCATAGCGGTCGGCCAGGGTCACAAATGCCAAATGCAATGACTCACGCAGCTCCTCCATGTAATCCAGGCCCCAGCCGCCGCTGACCAACGCTACATCGCCATTGAACGCTGGCGACAGGTCATAGGCGTACAGCAGATGCAACGGCGCGTCGCACTGCAGGGCAAGGGCGTTCGCGGTCTGGATGATGACGTCGTTGAGGCCACTGATCTGGGGCTGCGGGTCGAAGGGGTCCACCGCGGCCACGATCCGATGAGGCAAACCGTATCGGGCCTGGTTGACCAAGTGCACAGGCACCGGGCATTCGCGCAGCAGGTGACAATCGAGTGGTGTGATGAACACCCGTTTAAGCACGGGCTCCAGCGTGGCGTCCTTGATCAGCAGATCAGGCTTGAATTCCTCGACATGCTTCAAGATATCCAGCAGCGGATGGGTGGTGAAGACCACTTCGACCGAGACTTTCAGTCCCTCACCGCTCAGCCGCTGGATTTCCTCCGACATCCAGCGGCGATAGCGACGCAGATACCTCTGAAAAGCCGCCTCGTCGACTTTTTCTTCCCATAAATGGACGATCGGCACCGGCTCGACAAAGGCACACACATGCAGGACCGCCCCACACACCTTGGCCAGGGCCACGGCGCGCAGCAAGGCTGGAGATTGATGCAGGGTTCGGTCGGCGATCAGCAGTAAACGTTGATATTGACCCATCACACACCTCGGCGCGGCGCCGGTCGAGCCACCGGCATATTCCTAGACTGCGCTCATTGCCCCCCACGTCAGGTTGATTTACATCAAATTCAGGCGATTGATGACACCCGCACCGAGTATCTGATCCAGATCAGACTCGACTGTCGTCAATGGCGTAAAAAGGGATCAACCGCGTGGCCTTTTACCGCACGCGCGCCCTTTATGTCAGATGGAGGATCGCACCATGCCCACTGTCGAAGACCACAACGAGCGAGCCGCTGCCGCCTATGCCGCGATCTCTGGACAATACTGGATTGAAGCGCTCAGGGACGGTCGGCATGTACTGATCCGGCCATTGACGGAAAAAGACCGCGAGCGCGAATATGCGTTTATCAAGCGCTTGTCTCCCGAATCCCGGCATATGCGTTTTCTAGCGCAAATCAACGAGCCGGGGACAGCCATGCTCGACCAGTTGATGGACATCGACTGCAAGCAGCGGATGGCCTACATCGCCTTGATCCACGAAAACGGTAAATTGATTGAAATCGGTATCAGCCGCTATGCCGCCACCGCCGAACATGAATGCGAATGTGCGATCACGGTCGCCGATGAATGGCAGCACCTGGGGCTGGGAACGCTGTTGATGGAGCACTTGATCAAGACCGCCCGCAAGAACGGTTTCCATCAGATGTATTCCATTGATGCCTCAAGCAATGCCCCTATGCGTGATTTGGCAAAAGCCCTGGGATTTGAAGTCCATAACGATCCTGATGATGCCCACCAGGTCATTCACCGCCTCTTGCTGTAAAAAAAACGCCCCTTGGAGCACCGGACACCGGGGCTCCAAGGGATGATTCAACACTTATGACTGCAACAACTCGTCCGGCTTGATCGCCAGCACACTGCACGGCGCCCGGTGCAAGAGATGTTCGGCGGTGCTGCCCAAGAGTTTGTTCAAGCCCCTATGCCCCTATGGTGCACCGTTCCCATGACGATGACGTCCGCCTGATGATCGGTCGCAAACTCGCAGATACTCTGCAGCGGTGCCCCCTCAATGAAGTGGCGACGATCAGGTGGAACGCCCTTACGTTCGGCCAAGGCCGAAAACGCCTCGCGCTGAGCCTCAGCCAATGCTTCATAGATGCCGGTGGCCAGGGGCAATGCGCCAAAGCCCATGTCCGTGGCGTATACCGCGGCCCAGTCATACACATGCACCAAATCAAGCTGGGCGTTGCACTGTTCGGCCAGCTTCACTGCTGCGTCGATAATCTGGTCGTTGAACACCAGGTCCTGCTCTTCACTGCGTAACACATCGACGATCGCCAGCACCTTGTGTGGCCTTGGGTGGCAGGCGTTGGTGACCAGATGCACCGGCGCCGGACAATCGCGCAGCAACTGCCAGTCCAGCGGGGTAAAGAAGATCCGCTTCAACGCGGACTCCTCCTGGGCATCCTTGATGATCAGGGCCAAGGACATCTCGTTGACGACGTGAAGGATCTCTTCATAGGGGTGTTGGACCCAGACCACTTCACAGGTGGCCTCGACCCCGTGCTTCTTCGCCAGTTCGGCCTGCTGTTCGAGCCATTGCCGATGGCTTTCCAGATAGCCTTCGCGGGCTTGCCGGATTTGCTCGGGGGCGAACAGACCGGCCACCGCCAAGGCTTCGATGTAATCAAACGCCACGATATGCAAGGGTAACTGCGCCGCCAGGGCCAGGGCCGTGGCGCGTTCGAACGCCGGAGTACGGGTCATTGCTGGGGGGGCAATTAACAATAAACGTTGAGTCTGCGACATACGGCACCTCGGCACGCGGCCATTTCAATACGGTGAGCAGGACTCTAGGTTGAACGCTCCAGGCGCAGACGACTTGATCTTTATCAGCTCTATGTAGGCTTCGCCTTGTCTTGATGGATACGGCGCGGCATCAAACGCCTCAGTGCAACAAGAGGCCCACCCACATCGCCAGCGTCAGCAATACCTGCCCTGGGATGACATAAGCGGCAAACCGTCGACCGCCGCTGACCCAAGCCACCACGCATTTGCTCAGCGAATTGCTACTGACAGCGATCAGCGCAGGACCGGCGATGGCATCGAAGGGTATCTGGCCGGCCTTGGCCAGGGAGGCAATCGATGCCGTCGAGGAATGAGCATCGGCAAAACCGGTAAAGGCCGCTGTCAGCATTACGCCCACCTGGCCAAAGTAACTGAGCATCACCGAAGACAGAAAGGTAATGGCGGTGATAGTCAGCGTCACAATCAAGGCCAGCCTGAGATTGAACGCACCACCGACCTTGATCGGCTCCTCGGCGCCCCCCGTCGGCTTGGGAAACATCAAGCAAACACCATACAACGCCGTGGTCACGATGCCGAATGACAGTGATCCCCACATGGGCCGCAACAGGCCTGGATCGACTGTCCCGAGTATCAGGCCCACTTGAGTCACAGTCGCCAGATTGGAAAGCACCGCAGCGGCGCTGAGGACTTTGATGTTCACCGGTTCCTTGGCGACGATATGCCCCATGGCCGCGATGGTGACAGTGCTGGATGCAAACCCTGACGCGATTGCACTGATCGGATAGCCGTAGCGGGTGCCCACCGTGCGAACCGCGATATGTCCCACCGCACCTACCGCCATCAAGAGCACGGTCAAGGTGCAAATGGTCCGTAAATTGATTGCGGCATACGGCCCGATGAAGCGATCGGGCGCCAGGGGCAGCACCACCAGCGCGGTGATCAGCAATACTAGCCCATCGCGCATTTCCGCTTCGGTCAACTGACTGCGTGCAAAGTGATGCAACCTCTGCCGGTAGGTCAGCAGTCCCGCCATCACCACACCCATGGCAATGGCCAGCTCTGGCGCGGTGCCACACAACGCCCCCAGTACCAACACCGTGAGCAAGGCCACTTCACTGGTAATGCCAGGATCGTTGCCAAGGTTTCGCCAATAAGCCACGGTGAGCAGCAGCGCCAGACACATTGCAACGATCCCCAGCAGCAGACCGTCGCCCACCTGCACGGTGACATAACCCAACAACGCGGTGATCGCGAATGTCCGCAATCCGGCACAGGCTCGGCTGTCTCCCCGTCCCTTGTGGCGCTCGCGCTCAAGCCCCACCAGCATGCCGATCCCCAGCGCAGCAGCTGCATTGGCCATGCCGAAGGTTTCATTCATTGGATATGCACTGGGTCATGCCCTCCATGACCTCGGCACTTATCTCGCGAGGTCAGCCTGCGCCCTTTGCTCAACAACCGGGTCGGATCGAGAGCCAGGAGGCTGTCGGATCAATAGTTCCGTGACAGCGTTTGCCGGCCAGGCATGAGGCGCATTAATGCGCGCCTTGAGTTGCCTGACGAACGCCTCAGCTTCATCCCGACTGCCGAAACCCGCCTCCCACCCATCCATGTGTACGATCCAACGGTGTCTTGCCAGTTGTTCTGTTATTTCAATGATCATAGCCAGCCTCGGTTCAAGCCCCGTAATCGGGTCTGTGGGCGGTGCGTCCTGGCTTCAAAAACTCCATCACGGCGTAATCGCGACCTTCATCACACCGTCACGTTGATGACCAAACAACTCATAAGCTGCTTCAATATCGTCCAGTTTGAAACGGTGGGTCACCAGCGGCGATAGATCCACGCCACCGCTGGCCACCACCGCCATCAAGCGGCGCATCCGCTCTTTGCCGCCAGGGCACAGCGTAGTCACGATGCTGTAATCCCCCAGCCCTGCAGCAAAGGCATCGAGGGGAATTCGCAGATCGCTGGAGTACACCCCCAGGCTGGACAGCCGACCGCCGGGACGCAGTACCCGCAGGGCGGACTCGAATGTGCCCTGGGTTCCCAGCGCTTCAATGGCCACGTCGACACCCCGACCATCGGTCAGGGCCATGATTTGCGCAACGACATCGCCGTCCTTGAAGTTGACCACATGGGACGCCCCCAGCCGTCGGGCAACGCTCATCCGCTCGGCCACGGTGTCGACGCCGATGATGGTGGTCGCGCCTTTGAGGCGCGCACCGGCCACGGCACACAGCCCGATCGGCCCGAGGGCGAATACCGCGACCGTATCGCCGATGCTCACCTCGCCGCGCTCCGCCCCGGAAAAACCGGTGGACATGATGTCCGGGCACATCAGCACCTGTTCATCACTGAGGCCGTCCGGGATCGGACACAAGTTGGCCAAGGCATCCGGCACCCGCACGTACTCGGCCTGGCAGCCATCAATGATGTTGCCGAACTTCCAGCCACCCGTGGCCCGGAAACCATGACGGGTATCCGGGCCATCCTGTGAGGCACAGCCACACAGACAGGCATAACTTTGGCCGCTGGGAGTGATAGCCCCGGCGATGACCCGCTGCCCTTCGACAAAGCCGCGTACCTGGGAGCCGAGGCGTTCAATAACGCCCACCGGTTCATGACCGATGGTCAACCCTTTGGCCACGGGATATTCGCCGCGCAAAATGTGCACGTCAGTCCCGCAGATCGTCGTCGTGGTAATACGGACCAGCGCATCCAATGGGCCGATTTCAGGGATCGGTTTGTCATCGAGGACGATCCGGTTTTTCTCGACGAAGATCGCCGCTTTCATGGTTGCCATGAAGACCTCTCCTGCCCTGTACGAGAGCTTGAAATACCCACGAACCTCAGACTGCGCCGGGGTCGAGGACGAGAGATTGATCATGGTCAATATTTACAAGATTGGAGGGGCAGCAAACGACCGTATGTCGGGCGACAAGACCGGCCTCTCGCCCGTTTGATACAGATCAAGCCCGGGCGCCTGGCTAGCAGCACGATCAGACCATGGTTTCAGGCGCTGACAACTCATCGCGCCCCATAGAAAGCCACCGACTTTGTGTCTACCCATGAGAGGTTTGCCATGTCTGGTCAATCACGTTTCATGCTGATCGTCTCGCCGCTGATGCAGCACAGTCCAGCCTTCGACAGGGCCGCTGCACTGGCCAAGGCCGAAGGTGCAGCACTACACATCGTGGCCTTTGACTACCTGGAGGGCCTGGCGACTGCCGGCCTGGTCAACGAGCAAGCGCGTGAAGAGATGCGTCTGGGCTACATCGAACGCCACCGCCAGTGGTTAGAGGAACAGGCCAGGCCTTTGCGCAAGATTGGACTGGAGGTCACCACCGAGGTGACGTGGGTCGAACGCCCACTCCAGGAAATCCTCATCCACCTCAAAGAACAACCCATAGCGTTGGTGATTAAAGCGCTGACGCATGAATCGCTGCTCTCGCGCCTGATGTTCACACCTCTGGACGTGCACTTGCTTCGCGAGTGTCCGGTGCCGCTGCATTTCGTCAGTAATACAACGCATGCCTTGCCTCGCAAGGTGATAGCAGCCGTCGACCCTTTCCATCGCGATGATCAGTACCAGGGCCTCAACGACCGGATACTCCACGAAGCAGTAAAACTGGCGAGCACCTGCAACGCCGAGGTCGACGTCGTCTATGCCTATGACCTTTCCTCCATCAGTGCGGACGAATTCGACTTCAACAACGTTTCGACCTTCTTCGCTTCAGGCAAAGCCAAGACCCTGTTCGACGCTCAGGGAGACGCCTTCAACGCATTGGCCGAGCGCAACGGTATCCCGCCGGAACAGCGTCACATGATCATGGGCAACCCGGCCAAGGTCCTGGTCAGTTATGCCGATGCCTATGACGTCGATGTGATTGTCATGGGTCGGGTCAGCCATCGGGGAATGGGCCGGCTGGCGGGCAGCACGGTGGAAAATCTTTTGTACAAAATGCCATGCAGTGTATGGATCGTGTCGCCCGAAGAACTTGATGAGTGAGGCAAGCAGCAAGCACTACGATCGCTATGCCGAGTGCGAGAAGAACCGTGTACTCCGTCAGAAAATTGAGCAACGGTGCGCTAAGATTGCCGCACTCGCCTTCCCCAACGAGGTTCTGCGCGCCGCGAACCGGGTTCTGAACGTCAAACAAAACGACGTGAAGGGGAAGCGATCTGGCCCGAAAAACAAGGGTCTGTTGCTAAATTTCGGAGTAAAAAATGGAAGTCACGGATAGCAAAGGTCCAGAAAGCATGAGCATTGAACTAGAGACGTCCACCGATGCACTGCGACTGAGCAGCACGGAGCAGCGCATTCTCGGCTCTTTGATCGAGAAACAGGCGACCAGCCCGGAGACCTATCCGCTGACGCTTAATGCGCTGGTCATTGCCTGCAACCAGAAAACCAGTCGGGAACCGGTGATGAACCTCAGCCAGGGCCAGGTCGGGCAAAGTTTGCGCGCTCTGGAAGGTCGAGGCTTCACCAAGCTGGTCATGGGCAGCCGCGCCGATCGCTGGGAGCATCGGCTCGACAAGGCACTGGAGCTGGTGCCGGCCCAGGTTATTCTGGCCGGCTTGCTGTTTCTGCGCGGTCCGCAGACGGTCAACGAACTGCTGACACGCAGCGGCCGCATGCATGACTTCGAAGATGCCGAACAGGTTGTCCATCAACTGGAGCGCTTGATTGCCCGCGGTCTCGCGATGTTGTTGCCGCGCCAGTCGGGCCAGCGCGAAGACCGCTACATGCACGCACTGGGCGACCCGGCAGATATCGAAGCGATCCTCGCCGCCCGTCAGAACCCGGCGGAACGTGGCGCCAGCAACGGAGTTTCAGTGGAACGTATCGAAGAACTCGAAGCGCGGATTGCGGCTCTCGAAGAGCGTCTGGCGCGCCTCGAGTAACCCTGCACCCCTGACCCGCAGCGCTTGATCAGCTGCGGGCGAACGCCACGGCCTTCTGGAACTGCTCATCGCTGGGACGCACGCCGGTGTACAGCACAAACTGCTCAAGCGCTTGAATGGCGATGACTTCAAGCCCGGTGATGACTCGTTTTCCTGCCGCACGAGCGCGCACGATCAGCGGGGTTTCCGAGGGGACCGCCACCACATCGAAGACCGTTTCAGCGGCATCGATGGCGTCAGCTTCAAAGGCCCCTTGATCGGCCTGTGCGCCACCAGTCATGCCAATCGGCGTGACATTGACCAACATCCGCGGGCGCTCGCTGCCGAGTTCTGCTTGCCAGCGATAACCCAGCGAGTTAGCCAAGGCGCGACCAGCGCTTTCATTACGCGCCACGATCAGGCCGTTTTCATAGCCACCGTCGCGCAAGGCGCTGGCCACCGCTTTGGCCATCCCGCCGCTGCCGCGCAAAGCGAACGTCGAGTCCTGCGGTACGGCATGGGTTTTCAGCAGTTGCTCGATGGCGATGTAATCGGTGTTGTAAGCCTTGAGGTGACCGTTGGTGTTGACGATGGTATTGATCGATTGAATGGCTTGCGCTGACGCGTCCAGCTCATCGACCAGCGCGATGCAGGCTTCCTTGAAGGGCATCGACACGCCGCAGCCGCGAATACCCAAGGCACGAATCCCGCCAATCGCCCCCGGCAGATCCTGACTGCTGAACGCCTTGTAATAGAAATTCAGGCCCAGCTGTTCATACAAATGGTTGTGGAAACGCAGGCCGAAATTCCCGGGACGCCCAGACAGCGACATGCACAGTCGGGTGTCTTTGTTCGGGTTCATCAGCATGTGGATCTCCTTCAAATTGCACTTTCAGATGGACGGGATTAGCCAGCCCGCCGGGTTTATCGGATCATGGCGCGGCACTTGGCCCGGCTGACGTGGCAAGGTAAAGACGCCGGTACAGACCTTACACAATATTTACTCAGACGCGTCGCAGATTCGCCAAGAAACGCTGTCTTAGAGTTATCCCCGCGACTATCCTTGAATCTATTGAAGGCTCAAGCGTTGGGGCGAAAACACGAGGAATTATCATGATCCGCAAACTCCCTGTAATAGCCTTGCTGGTCGGTGCATTGGCTGTCGCCGGACAGGCGCAAGCCCATGGCTACTATGGCCATGGCGGCGGTTGGGGTTGGGGTGCGCCGCTTGCCGTCGGTGCTGTGGTGGGTGCCGTGGTAGCGGGATCAATGGTCGCCAACTCGCAGCGTCCAGTTTACGTAGAGCAACCCGTCTACATTCAGCAGCAGCCGGTTTACGTACAGCAACCCGTCTACGTTCAGCCGCAACCGGTGTATGTCCAGCCACCACCGGTCTACTACCGTCCGGCACCGGTGTATTACGGTCCGCCTCGTTACTGAGGTCCACGCAGGTCATCACTGCAGATTACACAACACAGGCCCCGCCTCGAAACGGGGCCTGTTTTCGTTCTGCGGTCAGAACCATGTCTGAATAAATCTCGCCAAGGTCGCTACCGGGACAGTGACTGCGGTTAAATTTGAAATGATTGATCCGACGAATGCCCTGGCTTGCGCGCTGTAACCGTCATATTTATGTCATGACAGTTCAGCAAGCTTTGAATTGTCCGTAATAAACGGTTCATAAAAACAAGGACGACCCTTATGCCCACGCAAAACCCGCACCGCATTGTTGGACTCTGTACTTCAAGCAAGGTCTATAACGCATTGACTGAGCTCAAACACCTGGAAGGCCATCGCAGCGCCAAGTTTCTCTCGCTGCTCGCCGAAAACCTGGTGCGTAAAGGCCTGCTCAATGAGCATGAAGTGATGAACATGCTCGACCAGGTCGTCGACTGACAGCGGCAGTTCGCCACATTGTCGTCAATGTCCACTATCGAGCACGTTGATTTTCCGCTGAACCGCCGGGCCAGTAAGGTAGCTCCATAGATTGATGGAGGTACTTATGCCCAAGATTCAGATCATGTCCGTTATTGGTAGCGCCGTTCCCGCACCGCTCAGAGAGCTAGGATTGCTCGCCTGTTGGTACCTGGTTCAGGACGGTGTTGCGATCAGCGGTCCGCTCACTTCACTGCCCGCCGCCCAAGCCCTGTCGCACCGTATGGGCACCTACGCACTTGACGCTTAAGGCAACTGTACTCGCGGCCTGGTTTCGATGTACAAGGCCCAACTCGACATGAACAGCGCGGCGATCAAGGGCCCAATGACAAAACCATTGAGACCGAAGATCGCCAGACCGCCCAAAGTCGAAATCAGGACCAGATAGTCCGGCATCCTGGTGTCCTTGCCCACCAGGATCGGGCGCAGAACGTTGTCTACCAGACCGATCACGAACACCCCGAACAAACCCAGCACCACACCCTGCCAGATAGCGCCGCTGAGCAGGAAGTACGCGGCCACCGGCACCCAGACAATCCCCGCCCCCACCGCTGGCAACAGCGACAGAAACGCCATTATCACCGCCCAGAGCAATGCACTGGGAACGTCCAGAAACCAGAAAATCAACCCACCCAGCGCACCTTGTGTGACCGCCATCACCAGGTTGCCTTTGACCGTGGCTCGTACCACACGATTGAATTTTAGCTGCAAGCGGCGCTTTTGATGTTCCGCCAACGGCACGGCCGCGCGGACCTCGCGCGCCAGTTCGGCACCGTCACGCAGAAAGAAGAACAGCAGGTAGAGCATGATGGAAAAACTCACCACGAACTCGAAAGTGCCCTGACCGAAGCTGAACGCCTGACTGGCGAAAAACTCGCTGCCCTGCACCGCGCTCTTGACGATTTTCTCGCGTAAAGCGCTCAGCTCACCCACGCCAAAGCGGTCCAGCAAATGCTGAAAGTACGGTGGCAGGCTGTGTTTGAACTGCGCCAGGTAGCCGGCGACGTCCAATTGACCGCTCTCGATATTCTTGTAGAAGTTCGCACCCTCCTGCACCAGCAAGACGCTGGTAGTGATCACCGGCAAAATGGCAATGAGCAGACAGATGCTCAAGGTGCAAAGGGCCGTCAGGTTGCGGTGCCAACCGAACTTCATTTGCAACCGACGCTGCAAGGGCGCGAAGACAATGCCGAGAATCACCGCCCAGAACACCGCACCGTAAAACGGCAGCAGAATCCAGATGAAAGCGGCGGTCACCAGCACCAGTAGCACCAGCAGTGATTTGTCTCGCACAACGGTTTTGTTCATGTCCGATCCCCGTCAGTAACACGCAGGCTCTGACTGCCTCTTCAACATTAGTCAGCCACGACACGCCCGAGTGCCCCGTTTTGTTCACCCAGCATAGATCCAGATCAATAAACGCCCCCCGAGACTGCTCTACCCTCGCGAGCTTTTGTGATCGAGCCCCTTATGCCCCTCGCCACGCCTGAACTGCTCGCCCCTGCCGGCACCTTGAAAAACATGCGTTATGCCTTCGCCTACGGTGCCGATGCGGTCTACGCCGGCCAGCCGCGCTACAGCCTGCGCGTGCGCAATAACGAGTTCGATCATGCCAACCTGGCCCTCGGCATCCGTGAAGCCCAGGCCCAGGGCAAGCGTTTTTATGTGGTGGTGAACATCGCCCCGCACAACGCCAAGTTGAAAACCTTCCTCAAGGATCTTCAGCCGGTCATCGCCATGGCTCCGGATGCGCTGATCATGTCCGACCCCGGGCTGATCATGCTGGTGCGCCGACATTTCCCGCAGATGCCGATCCACCTCTCGGTGCAAGCCAACACGGTGAACTGGGCCAGCGTCGAGTTCTGGCAACAGCAAGGCCTGAGCCGGATCATCCTGTCGCGGGAGCTGTCGCTGGAAGAAATCGCCGAGATTCGCCAGCAAGTCCCCGCCATGGAGCTGGAAGTGTTCGTCCACGGCGCGCTGTGCATGGCCTATTCCGGGCGCTGCCTGCTGTCGGGTTACATGAACAGGCGCGATGCCAATCAGGGCTCCTGCACCAATGCCTGTCGCTGGAAGTACTCCGCGCAGCCAGCGACAGAAAACGCCGTGGGCGAGATCGTTCAGACGTTCATCCCGGAGCCAACGCTGGGCATCGGCACACCCACCGATCAGGTGTTTTTGCTGCAGGAAGCCAACCGCCCCGACGAACTGATGCCGGCCTTCGAAGACGAGCACGGCACCTACATCATGAACGCCAAGGACCTGCGCGCCGTGCAGCATGTCGCTCGATTGACGCAGATGGGCGTTCACTCGTTGAAGATCGAAGGCCGGACCAAATCGCACTTCTACTGCGCCCGGACCACTCAGGTCTACCGCCGCGCCATCAACGATGCCGTGGCCGGCCGCGAGTTCGATCGCAGCTTGATGAGCGACCTCGAGTCCCTGGCCCAGCGTGGCTATACCGAAGGTTTCCTGCGCCGCCATGTGCACGACGAATACCAGAACTACCAGAACGGCAGCTCGGTGTCGGAGCGTCAGCAGTTCGTCGGTGAACTGACCGGTGAGCGCCGTGATCGGCTGGCCGAGGTCAAGGTGAAAAACCGCTTTGGTTTGGGGGATCACATGGAGTTAATGACACCCAAAGGCAATTTCCACTTCGACTTGCATCAATTGCAAAGCGCCAAAGGCGAAGCGATTGAAGTAGCGCCGGGGGACGGGCACACCGTGTATTTGCCGATTCCGGACGCGGTGGATTTGAAGTTCGGGCTATTGATGCGGGATGTGCGAGGAAACTGAAACCTAATCCGCTCCTACGGATTTCGTCTGCCGATCAGATCCTGAACTGCCCTACCAATTTGCCCAACCGCTGGCCCAAATCCGCCAGGCTGCGGGAGGTTTGCGCGCCGAGCTGGGTTTCGTCGGCGACGCTGTCCACTGCCGCAGCGATCTGATGCACGCTGCGGTTGATCTCTTCGGCCACGGCGGTTTGCTCTTCGGCGGCACTGGCGATCTGTGCGTTCATCGAATTGATAGTGCCGATCAACTGGGCCATGGCGTCCAGCGAAGCGCCCGCCTGATTGGCCTGTGCCGAGGTGCCGTCACCCGCCTCGCTGGAGCGGCGCATGGCGTCGACCGCCGATTGTGTACCGGCTTGCAAGCGGTCGATCATGCCCTGGATCTCCTGAGTGCTTTGCTGAGTGCGACTGGCCAGTGCACGCACCTCATCGGCGACCACCGCAAAGCCACGCCCGGCCTCACCGGCGCGAGCGGCTTCGATGGCGGCATTAAGCGCCAGCAGGTTGGTCTGATCGGCAATCGAACGGATCACCCCAAGCACGCTGACAATCGACGACACGTCCTGCTGCAAACTGTCGAGAGAAACCCCGCTGCTGCGAATATCTTTCACCAGTGCATGGATCTGCGAAATGCTCCCGGCCACCACGCGCTTGGCCGCTTGACCTTCTTCGTCGGTTTGCTGGGCCGCAACCGCAGCGCCTTGAGCGCTTTTCGCCACTTCCTGCGCTGCCGCCGACATCTCGTTGATCGCCGTGGCCACCTGATCCGTCTCGTGACGTTGGCGTTCCATGGCCTGATCCGAACGCTGGGCCTGATCGGAGACCTGATTGACCAACCCGGTCAGCTGCGACGTCATCTCGGTAATCTGCCGCACCAGGCTGTGAATCTTGTCGACAAAACGGTTGAACGAGCCGGCCAGCTCGCCCAGTTCGTCCTGGCTGGTGATTGCCAGCCGACGCGTCAGATCACCCTCGCCTGCGGCGATGTCGTCCAGATTGGCCTTCATCAGGTGCAGCGGACGCAAAAGGGTGTTGGCCACAAACAGACCGACCGCCGCGATCACCAGCAGCACCACCGCCGCGATGCCGACGATGCTCAGCAGCACCCCTTCCATGCGATCGCGAACCTCGGCCTGGACCACTGCGACCTGGGCATCGACACCATCGAGATTCACCGAGGTACCGATGACCATGTCCCATTTAGGCAGGTATTCGGTGTAACCCAGTTTGGGCACCAGGACTTTGCTGTCGCCAGGTAATGGCGAGCTGTATTGCAGGTAATGCGTACCGTCCTTGGCGACGTTCACCAGGTCACGGTTGACGTACACACCGTTCGGATCGCGGTTGTCCTTGAAGCTCTGGCCGACGCCTTCCGCGCTGTTGGCCTTGAACAGGCGCACGGTGTTGGAGTCGTAACCGTAGAAGTAACCGTCCTTGCCGTAGCTGATGCTCGACAGCAATTTGACCACTTGCGCGCGAGCCGCATCATCGCCAGGCGCTGCTGCGTCATACAGCGGTTTGATCGCCGTCATCGCCACCGCAACGTAACTTTGCAGCGTGGCCTTGGCATCGCTCATCAAACGCTGACGGGTTTCTTCGACTTCTTTACGGGCCTGCTCTTGCAAAATGAATGCAGTGGTCAGACTGATCACCAACGCAAAGAGCAAAACCGGGAGGACGGAGAGGGACAAGACTTTGGCTTTAAGGCTCAGGCGCATGTGTTGTTCACTCTGGATTTTATTGGCGTGGTTAAAGCATTAGCGGCTGGCCTGCGCAAAACTGTAGGAGCTGCCGCAGGCTGCGATCTTTTAGCGCTGTCAAGATCGCTGAAAATCAAAAGATCGCAGCCTGCGGCAGCTCCTACGGGATATTCATCTCCCCGCGGGAGTCTGCGACTTGTCAGAGGATCATCGCCGCCACCCAGCCAAACGCCAGCAGCGGCAGGTTGTAATGCAGGAACGTCGGGACCACGGTGTCCCAGATATGGTGATGCTGGCCGTCGATATTCAGACCGGAAGTCGGGCCCAGGGTCGAATCAGACGCTGGCGAACCGGCATCGCCCAAGGCGCCGGCAGTCCCGACGATGCAGATAATCGCCAACGGGCTGAAACCCAGTTGCACGCACAGCGGCACGAAGATCGCCGCGAGAATCGGCACCGTGGAAAATGATGAACCGATGCCCATGGTCACCAGCAGGCCGACCAGCAACATCAGTAATACACCGACACCTTTGCTGTGACCGATCCACGAAGCCGAGGCCTCAACCAGGGTTTTTACTTCGCCGGTGGCCTTCATGACCTCGGCGAAACCCGAGGCGGCGATCATGATGAAACCGATCATCGCCATCATCTTCATGCCTTCGGTGAACAGGTCATCCGTCTCGCGCCAGCGCACCACGCCCGACACCGAGAAGATCAGAAACCCGGCCAGTGCGCCGATAATCATCGAGTCGAGCAGCAACTGAATGATGAACGCAGCGGCAATCGCCAGCCCCGCCACCATCAAGGTCAGCGGGTTGTACTGCACCGCGACCTGCTCGACCCGCTCGATTTTCTCCAGGTCATACACGCGCTTCTTGCGGTAGCTGATGAACGCCATCAACAACCCGAAGACCATGCCCAAGGCAGGAATCCCCATGGCATGAGTGACGTTGACGCCACTGATGTCCACCCCGCTTCTACTGACGTTGGCCAGGAGAATTTCATTCAGGAAGATGTTGCCGAAGCCCACCGGCAAAAACATGTACGGCGTGATCAGGCCGAAGGTCATGACACAGGCAATCAGTCGGCGATCCAGTTGCAGCTTGGTCAGTACATAGAGAAGCGGCGGCACCAGCAGCGGAATGAAGGCAATGTGGATCGGCAGGACGTTCTGCGAAGCAATGGCCACCACCCAGAGTAAACCGATCAGCAGCCATTTGACCTGGCCACCGCCCGCGGCGTCCTGCCGGTCGACCAGCAGCAAAGCTTTGTCCGCCAAAGCGTGGGCCAGGCCGGACTTGGCAATGGCCACAGCGAAAGCGCCGAGCAAGGCGTAGGACAAGGCCACGGTCGCACCGCCGCCCAGGCCACTGTTGAAGGCTTTGAGCGTTGCATCAATGCCCAGGCCGCCGGTCAAACCGCCCACCAGCGCGCCGACGATCAGCGCGATCACCACATGCACGCGGGACAGGCTGAGCACCAGCATGATGCCGACCGCGGCAATTACTGCATTAATCATCGTTACCTCAAAACACGGCGACGGCTAAACCCGGCGCAAACAGGATGAGTCCGTCCAGCCAGCTGCATGAGCCGACGACGGATTGAAGAGTGGGTTTTATTAGAGGGCACGCACTGTGCAGCAGCAGGCCTGGCTTGTCAAAACCAACACAGATTCTCCGTAGGAGCTGCCGCAGGCTGCGATCTTTTGATTTTTGCCGTGATTGATGGCGCTGGAAGATCAAAAGATCGCAGCCTGCGGCAGCTCCTACGCGGGGAGAGCGATAATTCGGCTGATGCATAAAGAAAGGAGAAACGCGGCCGCTACAGTGCAAAGTCTCAGATATAAATCGAATAAGGACGTCCCGATGTCGCTCAGACAACTTTCCATTCAATGGAAAATCACCCTGCTCGCCGGGCTATGCCTGGCCGGTATCGTAACCTTGCTGGTAGGTCTTTCGCTGTACCGCATGGAGCACAGTTCGGAGCTGGTAAAAGCCTCGAGCATGGAAATGCTCAACGAAGCGGCTCAAGCACGCATCGAGGCGCAGGGTGAAGTTCAGGCACTGGGGATTCGCCAGCAGTTCATGGACGCCTATCAATATGGTCACGGCTTCTCACGCCAGGTGTTGTTTTTGCGTGAACAGGCCGAGAAGCGTTTCCTCGACGCCTTCGACCTGCGCGAAGACCTGACCCGTCAGGTCAAGTCGGCGCTGCAAGCCAACCCGCAATTGCTCGGCCTGTCGCTGGTGTTTGAAGCCAATGCCCTGGACGGCAAGGACGAACTGTTTGCCGGCCAGAAAGAAATCGGCAGCAACGACAAGGGCCGTTTCGCCCTGTACTGGTCGCAACCGACCGCCGGCAAGCTGAACTCGATGGCGCTGCCGGAAAGCGACATGGCCGACACCAGCACCGGTCCTAGCGGCGAACCCGCCAACGCCTGGTTCACCTGCCCGCGCACCACGCTCAAGCCGTGCGTGATCGAACCCTATTTCTATGTGATTGACGGCCAGAATGTGCTGATGACCAGCATCGTCTTCCCGTTGATGGTCGACGGTAAAGTCATCGCGTCGCTGTCGGTCGACATCAATCTCAACAGCCTGCAAGCGGTCAGCCAGCAAGCGAGCAAAAAGCTCTATGACGGCCAGACCAACGTCAGCATCCTCAGCCCGGTCGGCCTGCTCGCCGGTTACAGCCCGGACGCCAGCAAACTCAGCCAGCGCCTGGACAGCGTGGACAAGGACAGCGGTGCCGAGCTGATCCGCATGCTCGCCGCCAGCACTCAGACCCAGAGTCTGCACAACAACCAGATGCTCAAAGTACTGTCGCCGTTCCAGCCTATCCCCGGCGGAAAATCGTGGGGCGTATTGCTCGATGTGCCGGAGAAAGTCCTGGTCGGCCCCGCCGAAACCCTGAAAAAGCAACTCGACGAACGCAACACCGCCGGCACCCTGATCGAGCTGAGCCTCGGTGTGCTGGCCGCGGTCATCGGTTTGCTACTGGTGTGGCTGATGGCGCGCAGTGTGACCAGGCCGATTCTCGGCGTGGCGCGCATGCTGGAAGACATCGCCAGCGGCGAAGGCGACCTGACCCGCCGTCTGGACTACGACAAGCAAGACGAGCTCGGGCAGTTGGCCGGCTGGTTCAACCGCTTCCTCGACAAGCTGCAACCGATCATTGCGCAAGTGAAACGCTCGGTGCAGGACGCGCGCAGCACGGCGGATCAATCGTCAGCCATCGCCACCCAGACCAGCGCCGGGATGGAGCAGCAATACCGTCAGGTCGATCAGGTGGCCACCGCGTCCCACGAAATGAGCGCCACCGCCCAGGATGTCGCCCGCAGCGCCGCCCAAGCAGCTCAAGCGGCACGCGATGCCGATCAGGCGACTCGTCAGGGTCTGACCGTGATCGACCGCACCACCGCCAGCATCGACAGCCTCGCGGCAGACATGAGCACGGCGATGACCCAGGTCGAAGGCCTGGCCGCCAACAGCGAGAAGATCGGTTCGGTGCTGGAAGTGATTCGCGCCATTGCCGAACAGACTAACTTGCTGGCACTGAACGCCGCCATCGAAGCGGCCCGCGCCGGTGAGGCCGGCCGTGGTTTTGCGGTGGTGGCCGATGAAGTGCGCAACCTGGCGCGCCGCACGCAAGAGTCGGTGGAAGAAACCCGGCAGGTGATCGAGCAACTGCAAAGTGGCACGCAAGACGTGGTGGGTTCGATGAACAACAGTCATCGCCAGGCCCAGGGCAGCGTCGAGCAAGTCAGCCAGGCGGTCACCGCGCTGCGGCAGATCGGCGACGCGGTGACGGTGATTACCGACATGAACCTGCAAATCGCCAGCGCCGCCGAAGAGCAGAGCGCAGTGGCCGAGGAGATCAATAGCAACGTGGCGACCATTCGTGACGTGACGGAATCGCTGTCGGGGCAGGCCAATGAATCGGCACGGGTCAGCCAGTCGCTTAACAGTCTGGCGAATCAACAGCAGAGTTTGATGGATCAGTTCCGGGTTTGATGTCAGGAAGGTGGCGTAGCAGGCTCGCCACCTTAAGAGCCTCAAGATCGCAGCCTGCGGCAGCTCCTACAGAATTTGCACATGCCTGTAGGCGCTGCCGCAGGCTGCGATCTTTCAGCGGCGAGGCAGCTCCACCACCACCTTCAACCCACCCCACTCGCTCTCCTGCAACACCAACTCCCCACCCCATGCCTCGACGATATCGCGCACGATGCCCAACCCCAGGCCATGCCCGTCAGTCTGCTCATCCAGGCGCGCACCGCGGCTGAATACCTGATCACGCTGCGCTTCGGGAATGCCCGGCCCATCGTCTTCTACCGCCAGCACAAACCCTTCAGCCGTCTCGACGATGCTCAGGCGAACCTCGGCATCCGCCCACTTGCAGGCGTTGTCCAGCAGGTTGCCGAGCAGCTCCAGCAGATCCTCACGATCCCAAGGCAAGTGCAAGCCGGCCGGTGCCGTGTAGCTCAAATGCAGGTGCTCGCCGTGGATCATGTTCAAGGTCGACAGCAACCCCGGCAGCTCGGCAGCGCAATCGAACTGCGCACCCGGCAAGGCATCGCCCGCCAGGCGCGCTCGATTCAATTCGCGATTGAGTCGCTGCTGAACCTGTTCGAGTTGCTCCCGAAGGAGCTTGCGCAACTCTGGATGGGCGTCGAGTTTTTCGCACGACGCCAGACTCAACAGCACCGCCAGTGGCGTCTTCAGCGCATGACCGAGGTTACCCAGGGCATTGCGCGAGCGCTTGAGGCTGTCTTCGGTGTGCGCGAGCAAATGGTTGATCTGCGCCACCAGGGGTTCCAGCTCCAGCGGCACGTGATCGTCCAGCTGCGAACGTTTCCCTTGTTGCAGTTGAGCGATCTGCTCGCGAGCGCTTTCCAGCGGTCGCAAGGCGCGCCGCACGGTGACACGCTGCAACACCAGAATCAGCAGCAAACCCGTCAGCCCCAACCCGAGCCCGACCTGACGCATGCGCTGGAAGCTGTCGCGCACCGGGGTGTAGTCCTGCGCCACGCTGATAGCGATTGACTGCCCCAACCGTCGATAGTCTGCGCGCAGAACCAGCAATTGCTGGCCTTCCGGGCCCAATTGCAGGTTGCTGTGCAACCCGGGATGTTCAAGCAGCGGTAATTCCTGATCCCACAGCGAACGTGAACGCCAGTGATTGTCGGCGAAGTCGATATGGAAATAATGCCCGGAGAACGGTCGCTGGTAAGCCGGTGACAGACGTCGTTCGTCCAGTTGCAAACCCTGCGGACCACGCACCAACGCCATCAGCAGGTTTTCACTGTCATTGCGCAATCCGGCTTCCAGGTAACGCTGCAAGCCCACTTCGAACAACCACAAACTGGTTTGCGCCAGCACCAGACCCACCACCACCATGACGCTGATCAGCCCCAGGCTCAAACGCCGTTGAATCGACCTCACCGGGTTTGCCCACCGAACCGGTAACCCTGACCGCGACGGGTTTCGATCACGCTGCGGCCGAGTTTGCGGCGCAGGTGATTGACATGAACTTCCAGCACATTCGAGTCACGTTCGGTTTCACCGTCGTAGAGGTGTTCGGCCAGGTGGCTTTTGGAAAGGATCTGCTCCGGGTGCAGCATGAAATAGCGCAACAGGCGGAACTCGGCAGCGGTCAGCTGAATGTCGGTGCCGTCGTGAATCACGCATTGACGGCCCTCGTCCAACTGCAACCCGGCAGCCTTGAGCGTCGGTTGATTGGCCTGGCCGTGGGAGCGCCGCAACAACGCTTGAATCCGCAGGTGCAGTTCTTCCGGGTGAAACGGTTTGCTCAGGTAGTCGTCGGCGCCCGCCTTGAGCCCTTCAATGCGTTCGGCCCAGGAGTCGCGCGCGGTCAGCACCAGCACCGGCGTGGCCAAGCCAGCGGCACGCCATTGGCCGAGCACCTCAAGCCCCGGCAACCCTGGCAGCCCCAGATCGAGAATGATCAGGTCGTAGGGTTCAGAGCAGCCCTGATACAGCGCATCGCGGCCATCGGCCAACCAGTCGACGGCGTAGCCCTGGCGATCGAGCCCGGCCATCAATTCGTCGGCCAGCGGTACATGGTCTTCCACCAGCAGCAGGCGCATCAGTCATCGACCTTATCTTTGATCAAGCGCCCCGTGGCGGCTTCCAGGTCCAGTTCACGTACCACGCCGTCGGCGGTCAGCAGCTCGACGTTGTAGAGGTAGACGTCGTGTTTTTTTTCAAGCCCGGCCTCGAGCAATTTAGCGCCGGGGTGACGGTCCATCGCCTGCTGCAACAGCTGCTCGAGCGGTAGAATCACCCCTTGCTGACGCAGGCGCAGGGCTTCGTCCGGGCCCAGGTCGCGGGCCACCACCACCGAGCAAAATGCCAGAAGCGTCAGGGTCGTCAGCCCATACGCGCGCAAATTAATCTTCATTACCTATCCTGAGCATGGAGTGCCTGCGTATTCTTCATGAGTTACCCGGGGAGTCACCCTAACCTCATCAACTTAACTGAAACTGAATTGCCATCATTGATGCGTTTACACTTCATTTCTGTGTACACACACCCGTAGGAGCTGCCGCAGGCTGCGATCTTTTGATCTTTCACTCAAGACTCAAGTGACATTGACAGAAAAGATCGCAGCCTTCGGCAGCTCCTACGCCGAGTACTCCTTATAATCACCCGCTCGCCCGCACAGAGACCGGTATGACCGCCATCCACATCAAATTCCCCGCCCTGACCCTCAAGGCCGGTCCGCGGGCCTTTGCGCGGATTCGCGAAAGCGGCTTGAGCGCCCTGGATGTCGGCACGCTGCCCGGCGCCGCCGGTGGACCGAAGGCCCTGGGGATTCAAGGTCTGGACCTGGCGCTGTTCGGGCAGTGGCTACCGGCCGCACCGCGCGAGCGCTCGCTGATCGGCGCCTCGGTCGGTTCGTGGCGCTTCGCCAGTGCCTGTTTGCCAGACGCAGCCGAAGGCATCAGACGTCTCGGTGAGCTGTACAACGCCCAGCGTTTTGCCAAGGGCGTGACCATGGCGCAAATCAGCCAGAGCTCGCAGCACATGCTGCATGACTTGCTCGACGGCCGCGATGCGGTGCTGCTGGACAACCCGCTCTATCGGCTGAACATCATGGTTGTGAAAAGCCACGGCCTGCTCGCCGACGACCATCGCGGGCGGCTCGGGCTGGGCTTGTCATCGGTGATCGCCGACAACCTGCGCGGGCGCTCACGGTTGTCGCGGCATTTCGAGCGGCTGATCGTGCATGACCCACGCCTGGCGCCACCGCTCAACACGCTGAACGACTTCCCGTCGCGCTTCGTCCCGCTCAACGCCGGCAACTTGCGTCAGGCCTTGCTCGCGTCGGGTTCGATCCCGATGGTCATGGAAGGGGTACGTGACTTGCCCGGTGCGGGCGCGGGGACTTATCGCGATGGCGGCTTGCTGGATTACCACCTCGACTTACCGTACAGCGGCGATGACATCGTGCTCTACCCGCACTTCACCGATCGGGTGATTCCCGGCTGGTTCGACAAAACCCTGCCATGGCGACACGGTAATCCAGGGCGCTTGCAGAATGTGTTGTTGGTGGCACCGTCGAAGGCTTACCTGTCGCGCCTGCCCTACGGCAAACTGCCCGACCGGAACGACTTCAAGCGCTTCATGGGTGATCCGGCCGGTCGCCAGAAGTACTGGAAAACCGCCATGGACGAGAGCCAGCGACTCGGCGACGAGTTCCTCGAACTCAGCGCCAGCGGTCGTTTGGGCGAGCAACTGTTGACCCTTTAGTCAGTGTTTTACCGCATCCCTGAACCCAAGCTGTTAAACTCTCGACCTGCCCCATCGCCGCGCGCGATAGCCACCTGACAGAGCTCAAACCACTGTGGAAATTTTCAAAGAATTCACCTTCGAATCCGCCCACCTCCTGCCTCACGTCCCGGAAGGTCACAAGTGTGGCCGCCTGCACGGTCACTCGTTCAAAGTGGCGATTCACCTGAGCGGCGACCTCGATCCACACACCGGTTGGATCCGCGACTTCTCGGAAATCAAGGCGATCTTCAAGCCGCTCTACGAGCGTCTGGATCATAACTATTTGAATGACATTCCTGGTTTGGAGAATCCGACCAGCGAAGTCCTGGCCAAGTGGATCTGGAACGAGTTGAAGCCATTGCTGCCGGAACTCAGCGCGATTCGCATCCACGAAACCTGCACCAGCGGCTGCATCTACCACGGCGAATAAGCCTGGGGATCAAAAAAACCACCGAGACCGGTGGTTTTTTATGCCTATGATTCAGGCATTCACTGACGCTATCGATCGAGAAAGGACCTGACCTCATGCACATCATCAACGCCCGCCTACGCAACCGTGAAGGCCTGCATGAGTTGCACCTGGAAAACGGCCTGATCGCCAGTATTGCCCGTCAAACCGAAGCCCCGACCCTCGGCCCCGAAGACCTCGACGCGGGCGGCAATCTGGTGGTGCCGCCCTTCGTCGAGCCACACATCCACCTCGATGCCACCCTGACTGCCGGTGAACCGCGCTGGAACATGAGCGGCACGCTGTTCGAAGGCATCGAGTGCTGGGGCGAGCGCAAGGCGACCATCACGGCGAACGACACCAAAACCCGCGCCAAAAAGACCATCAACACCCTCGCCGCCCACGGCATCCAGCATGTGCGCACTCACGTCGACGTTACCGACCCTGCGCTGACGGCGCTCAAGGCGATGCTTGAAGTGCGCGAAGAGAGCCGACACCTGATCGACCTGCAAATCGTCGCCTTCCCTCAGGAAGGCATCGAGTCCTATCGCAACGGCCGCGATTTGATGGAGGAAGCCATTCTGCTGGGCGCCGATGTGGTCGGCGGCATTCCGCATTTCGAGTACACCCGCGATCAAGGTGTCAGTTCGGTGAAGTTCCTGATGGACCTGGCCGAGCGCACCGGCTGCCTGGTGGATGTGCATTGCGACGAAACCGACGACCCGCATTCACGCTTTCTTGAAGTGCTCGCCGAAGAGGCCCGCAGCCGCGACATGGGTTCGCGGGTAACCGCCAGCCACACCACGGCCATGGGCTCTTACGACAACGCCTACTGCGCCAAGCTCTTTCGCCTGCTCGGGCACTCGGGGATCAGTTTTGTTTCCTGCCCGACCGAGAGCATTCACCTGCAAGGGCGCTTCGACACGTTCCCCAAACGCCGTGGCGTCACCCGGGTCAACGAGTTGCTGGAAGCCGGAATGAACGTGTGTTTCGGTCAGGACTCGATCGTCGACCCGTGGTATCCACTGGGCAACGGCAACATCCTGCGGGTGCTCGAAGCCGGCCTGCACATCTGCCACATGCTCGGTTACCGCAACCTGCAAACCGCACTGGATCTGGTGACCGACAACAGCGCCAAGGCCATGGCCCTGGGTGATCGCTATGGACTGGAGCCGGGACGTCCGGCGAATGTGCTGATTCTGTCGGCGGACAGCGATTACGAGGTGATCCGCAGCCAGGGCTTGCCGCTGTATTCGATTCGCGCCGGGAAAGTGTTGATGAAGCGGCAGATGCCGGTGGTCGAGCTTTTCGGCTGACCGGGCTGACCGGCACCGCAGAATCAGGACATCAACCGCGCCGTCCCAAACAAACTGACGCGGCTCAGTTCACCGTCCTGCTCTTCGAGCCACACTGGCGCCGTGCCGCCGGGCATGACCACCGCCACGGCCCCCGCCGTCACCCAACCGACACTCCACGCCGCACAGGCCACCGCGCTGGCACTGGTGCCAGAAGAGGCGGTCGGCCCTTCCCCACGCTCGAAGACCCGAGCAGCAATGCGATGCTCGGATTCCAGCATCGCCCATTGCAGATTGACGCCCGCGGCACAGGGCTCGCCAACCCCGCTCGGTGGGGCGAAGGCGATGCGCGTCAGGTCGGCCGACAACCCGGGCTCGCGCATCTGCTCATTGCTCGGCAACGCATCGGCATCCGCCACCAGCGTCACACAATGGGGATTGCCGATCCGCACGAACTGACTGTGAGCCCAACGCGGATTCAGCCGTGCGAGCGGCGGCACATGGCTCAACTCACGTTGATTCAACGTCTGCGTCTTGACCGCCTGAGCCCCCACCGCCTCCGGCCCGAAAGCCGGTTTGCCGAGGTCCAGCCAGAAACCTTGCACACCCTCCACTTCAGCGGACTCTACCGAGGTCTCGACCGGCGACACCGCATCGCCTTTGTCATGGTGAACCTTGAGCAGGCAATGCCCCTGCGCCGGCATCAAACCCTGCTCGGTCAGCGCCTGGGCAAAAATCGTCAGGCCGTTGCCACTGCGCTCGGCCAACGTCCCGTCGGTATTGACGATCAACAGGTCAAACGGTGGCGCAGCCTGAAACGGGCCGACCAGCAAGCCATCCGAACGGTGTTCCTTGGCACCGGCCGGTTGGGTGCCGGGGGCCCAACTGCACAGGGCTTCCACCGCAGACAGCGCCCAGTAGGAACGGTTTTGCGCCGACTGGCTGGCGTCCTCCGGCAGATCGATCCCGCGCTGGCGCAGATCGTGTGGGCTGACAACCGCGTAGATATTGCCGCGAGCATCGAAACGCAACGTCATGGACAGGTCCTGAGTAAGGTCTGGAACACGACGCTACTGTAAGCGCTGGCGACTCGAATCACACCCACAGAACCTCAAGGTCGTCTGACGGTCACTGATGTGCAAGGATGTGGCCCTGCTCATAGCCTCCCCCGAAGTACCAAGGATTTTCATGACCGCCATCATCCCTCCCGTCTCCGTCCGCCCCGGGCGCCTTGAACAGATGTCGACGCGCATCGCCTTCTTTATCGCCGGGTTCGGCATCGCCGCATGGGCGCCGCTGGTGCCTTACGCCAAAGCCCGGGCCGGGCTCGATGACGGCACGCTCGGCTTACTGTTGCTGTGTCTGGGAGTCGGATCGATTCTGGCGATGCCCATGGCCTGTGCGCTGGCTTCGCGCTTCGGCTGTCGGCGGGTGCTCAGTGGCGGCACGCTGCTGATCTGCCTGGCACTGCCGCTGCTGGCGACGGTGTCGTCGATCCCGCTGCTGATGGCCGCACTGTTTCTGTTCGGTGCCGGGTTGGGCACGGTGGATTCGACGGTGAACCTGCAAGCGGTGATCGTCGAGCGAGCCAGCGGCAAGACCATGATGTCGGGCTTTCACGGGTTGTTCAGCCTCGGCGGGATCGTCGGCGCGGCGGGTGTCAGTGCCCTGCTCGGCCTGGGTATTTCGCCGTTGGGCGCGACGTGGGTGGTGATCGTGTTTCTGCTGGTGTCGTTGCTCAAGGCAGCGCCCCATCTGTTGCCCTACGGCAGCGCAAGCTCAGGGCCGGCGTTTGCCATTCCCCATGGCGTGGTGCTGTTTATCGGCAGCCTGTGTTTTATCGTGTTCCTTGCCGAAGGCGCGGTGCTGGACTGGAGTGCGGTGTTCCTGACCTCAGAGCGTCATCTCGACACTGCGTATGCCGGACTCGGCTATGCCGCGTTTGCCTTGACCATGACGGTCGGGCGACTGACAGGCGATGCCATCGTGCATAAGCTTGGGGCCACGCGCGTGATTGTGTTTGGCGGTTTGACCGCGGCTGCCGGTTTGTTGCTGGCAACGTTGGCACCGGCCTGGGAAGCTGCGCTGATCGGTTACGCGCTGGTCGGGGTTGGGTGTTCGAACATCGTGCCGGTGCTATACACCGCCGTCGGCAAGCAGAACGTCATGCCGGAAAACATCGCCGTGCCCGCCATCACGACATTGGGGTATGCGGGGATTCTGGCGGGGCCTGCGGTGATTGGTTTTATCGCCCACGGCAGCAGCTTGAGTTTTGCCTTTGGATTGATCGCTGTGTTGCTGCTGGCTGTGGCGGTCAGTGGCAAGGCGTTGAAGGTTTGAGTCGCCGAAGCAAAAGATCGCAGCCTGCGGCAACTCCTACAGGGTGTTTACTGTCCCAACGTAGGAGCTGCCGCAGGCTGCGATCTTTTGATCTTGGGCTTTACACCGACGTAGGTAGGCGAAACCGGGGCGTTTAAAAACGCAACGTGGCACCGGTGGCAAGCCACTGTTCGCGGTCATTGTTCAGGTGACGTCCAACCACCACATCGACATCGATCCGCTTGCCCAGATGCAGACGAGGTCCGGCCTGCCAGCCCTGATCGCCACCCTGTTGGCCGAAGCGTTCGGCAATCAGGGTCAGGGATTCGGCCAACGCGTATTCAACGCCTGTGCCCCAGGTCCAGCTGTTGCGTTGTCTGCCGTCGTCGTATTCGTGGGCCCAGCCAGTGCTGACGTTCAGGCGCAACGACTCGATAGGCTGATACGTCATGGGCAGGGTCAGATCGGCGCCATCGAAGGAGTGGCGGCGATTGAGGGCAAATTGCGCGCCTGCGGCAAGGGCCACTTCCAGCCCCAGATCGTCATCGCTGAACACCTGCGCCTTGATCTTCGGACTGACTTGAGTCTCCCGGTCGCCGTCGTCATGGCCGTGGGAGACCGCAGCGCCGAACTGCACCCAGGGCAGCGCCTTGAACGTGCAATCCTGGGACAGCTCCGTCTCATGGTTCGACTGTTGGTGTCGCTGGCTTTTGTACCAGACGTCGACGTTGCATTCGCCGGGGGCGTTGATGCCACCATCGTCGACCACATAGGGGCCGCCGGCGGCATGGACTTTGGAAGACAGCGTCAGCAGGAGGGAGACGCCAACGGCCACACCGACAAACAGAAGGTTCTGCCGCATGACCCCGCGTTTGTGGGGAGACATTTCATGAAAAAAAGCAGTGAATGAATCGGCCTCAACGGCCTGCGCAGTGATTTTCGAGTGGGCGGTGCGGCAAGGTGTGTAATTTGGCATGATCGACCTTGAATACGTGTTCACGGAAACGCGCCTCATACTTATAACGAGGAGGGTTTGCGACGGCTAAGGTTAATGTGTTCAACACTGAGGCAGTGCTCGAATATTGCGAGTTACAACTAGGTTCTTCGGTCATCTTCGACGCTCCTGATCTTTCATTAACAGCAACAACTAGGGACTACCGCCCAACTTAACCAGGCAATATTCACTTCGATTTGTGACAACTTTATTTCATCCGTAAATTTTAACCACGGGCAACCAAACCTGCCATTCCACCCATACAGGCCGACACAAGCAGCCCTTCTCATCAAAAAAACTTGTTACACATACTGATACAAATCACCGAACACCGGAGCACTTACTTCTGATAAGCGCGCACAAACGAACACTATCCATGTGTTTTATCAGCAATACCTCCTCAACTAAAGAGTGGCTCTTCGTGTGCGACGGAGTATATCCAGCGAGTGACTGACTTGTCCGCACCCAATAGAGAATACGCACTACTTTCTGAATGATGTTCAGGTAGCCGACAGAATAAATAAGGAAACTTATTAGTTGCCGCAGTCGAAAGCAAAGCCCCCCTCCTGTTGCCAGGAGAGGGGCTTTGTTGTTTGCGCAAGGCCAGTGACAACAGTCACTGGGCTGACCCGGTTTAGAGGGTTTTCTCGTCGATACCGGCTTGCAACACCTGGGTGTCGTAATGGCCACCGGCACTCAGCGGGCCGAGGTTGAACTTGCGATCCTTGGCCGTGGCGGCGTCAGGCGTTTGGGTCAGTTCGTCCTTGGCGCCGGTCGCCAGATTGACCGCTGACCTGGACAGGTTGAGGCCGACATCGGCGCGGTAGTCGCTGCCACTCAGGCTGCTGCTGGTGACCCTGGAGCCGCCCAGATCCACCGAACCTTCTTTGGCAGAAATCCGTGCACCGGTCAGCTGTGTCTCGCCGCCGACCCGAAGGTCGACGCCTTGGCTGCCGCTGATGCCGGACGTCTGGGCGACGCTGTTCTTGCTGGTATGACTGACGTCCAGGTACAGCGTCGGGGTGTACGACGTTTTACCGCTCTTGTCGCCGAACAGCACGCTTTGGGTCGCGTCGGCGACCTTGGTGCCGGCAGTGTCTTTCTCGTTGAGCGAGTAGCTGCCACTGCGGGTCAGCGAATCCTTGGCCGAGTTCAGACTCTCAACGCTTTTATCGACGGCGGTCTCCAGCTTGTCGCGATGGCTGTCGAAAGCCTCCTGGGCCTTGCCCTCAACCTTGTCCTTGAGTGGACCGGTAGTCTTGGCCAGTTTGCCGACGGCGCCCGGCTGGTTCTTCTCTGCATTCAAACGCAGATCGATGCCGACCTTGACGCCGCTCTCCCGGTCTTGGCGGCTTTCGACCGTGAGATCACCGCCGACCTGGCCACTGACCTGTTTGGCGTCGATGCGGGCACCGGCCAAATGGGTATCGCCAGCGCTGTTCAGCACCACGCTGTCAGCCTGGATGTGGCTGTTTTTCTGCGTGGTGCTGTTGCGGTTGTTGACGTCGATCTTGGCCCGTGCATCAAAGCCGTGGCCGCTCTTGGCAACGTCCTGATCGTTGGTCGCTGACGGCGTGGACTTGCTCGCGTTACCGCCGGCGCCCAGGGTCAGCCCCCAGGTGTTGACGGCCTGAGTCGACTGCGCCGACTCCTGATAGATCCCGCCTTGCTGAGCATCAAGGGTTACGCTTGGCGCATTGACCTGAGTGCCTTGCAAGTGGATGGCGTCAGCATCGCTGGAAGCGCTGCTCAGCAAGACCGCGCCCTGACTGTTCAGGCTGCCGCCCTTCAGGCTTTGGCTGTTCTCACCGACCCGCCCGATGTTGAAATTGGCGCTCAGGTTGCCATTAAGGCCACTGCTTTGCTCGGTGCTGCTTTTACCGCCACCGACATTGAGGCCACCGCCCAGATTGCTGCCATTGGCGCTGTGAGTATCCGTCGCCGCTTGCAGATCGAGCTTGCCACTGGCGTTCAGCGAGATATCAGCAGTCTTGTTCACCAGCGTGCCGAGGGTGGTGCCTTGCAGCACTTGATCACCGCCACTGCTCAACTGCACCGGACCTTTGCCCTGAATACTCGCGACGCGGGCCTGGCTGTCTTCGGTCTGGTTGCCTTTGTGATCCAGTTGGAAACCGGCGCCAAGGTTGACGTTGGTGCCTTCGGCGCCGGGATTGGTGCCGACTGTCAGCGAGGCATCACCACGCAAGCTGGAGGTGTTGCCGCTCTGCCGGTCATTGGCCTGATTCAGTGCCAGATCGCCGCCGGTCTTGATTGCCACACCGCCCTGCCCGCCGTTGAACTGGCTGCCTTCGTACTGGCCATCACCGCGCAGATCGATCTTCACGCCCTGATTGCCGGCGTAGCTGCCAACCACGGCTTTGGAGCTGGACCCGGAAGTCTGGTTGCTACCCCCCGCCCCGCTGCCGCGAACGTTCACATCTTCGCCAGTGGTGGTGTAGACGCGAACGCCCACCGTGGCATCCACTGATTGCTCGCTGCTTTCGTGAGTGTTGGCGGCCGCCGTCGCGACCTGACTATCGGCCTTGATCGTCAGATCGCCGTCGGTTGCACGGTATTGGCTGCCCTGATCCTTCAATTCACCGGCCACCTGAACATCAACGGCGCCGCCCTTGAACTGGCTGACCACCGCGTTGCTGTTTTGCTCGGTGCGGCGCTTGTTCGAATGACCGACCTCGACGTCGATGCCGACATTCGGCTGTGTGAGGTTATCCAGCAAACCCGGTTGCTGAACCTTGCTCTGGGCGACACCTTCAATAGCTTTGGCGATGGGACGGGCGATGCCTTTGTACTCGACGTTGGCACCGACATCGGCCGACCAGTTGTTCTCCTTATGGGAGCTGCTGTCAGTATTGTTCGCCGCCTGATTATCGACCTGCCCTGCCGTGACCTGAAGCGTCGAGCCGGCGGCAACCTGCGCACCCTGGGTGGTCAGCGTGCCGTTACCAGCGTTGATCTGCAGCTTGCCGCTGCTCTCGACGCCCGTGGTACGAGCCGTGGTTTTGGCGTTGCTGTCCTGGCTGCTGCTGTGGGCGAAATCCACCCCGCTGCCGGCGCGATCCAGACCACCGGTGTAATAGAAACCGCCGCCGTTGCGGGCCGTGTCCGTGGTGCTGGACGTGCTGTCGTGCTCGGCCAACAGCGCAACGTTCTGCCCACTGAGGCTGACATCCCCGGCACTGGCTTTGACGTTGGCGCCTTTGAGCATCAGGTCACCGCCCGCCGTCAGTTCGACGTTGGCGCCAGTCAGGCTCGAGCCTTGCTGACGGGTTTCATTGGCGGTGGTGGTTTGCTGCGTGTCCTCGTAATGCACACCCGCGCGGTACTGGCCGGCACCCGCTGCGTTCTCCTTGGCGTAGGCGTCGAAGCCACGGTTCTGGGTCGAAGTGCTGCTATCCGCAATGTTCTGAGCCGAGCTGACAGTAAACTTGCCCGCCGCGTCCGCACTGAGCGAACCGCCGGCCGAGACCGTGGCGCCGACCACGTCGATGTCCTTGGCGCTCTTGAGCGCAAGGTTACTGTCGGAGCTCAACTGGCTGCTGACGGTAGTACTGCCCTTGAGGTTCTGGCGGCTTTCATCCTTGGTGATACCAAAGAACTTGCTGTCCTTGTCATGGCTGTTGCTGTGCGAGGTGTTCTGTACGCCATCGATGGTCAACGAGCCTTTGTCACTGATGACGCTGGCCTCGGTCCGACCACGGACCTGACTGCCACTGATGCGGACATCGTCAGCCTTGACGATCAACTTGCCGTCGGCGTTGACCTTGCTGCCCTGATTCAGGGTCTTGCCCTGATCGGCATCGCCGGTCTTGCCGAAGAACCCGCCACCGACCAGATCGCCCGAGTAACCGTTCTTGCTGCTGCGTTGCGTACGGCTGGCGCTGCTGATGTCGACCTGTTTGCCAGTGAGGTGAATATCGCCCTTGCTGCTCAGTTCAGCGCCTTGGGAGGACAGTAACTCACCGCTGCTGAGCGCAATGTTTTTACCCGCCTTCAACTGGCTGGTGACGCTGCGTTGCTCTTCGCTGCTGTTGTTCCAATCGGCTTTCCACAGGTGTTTGCGGTGCTTGCCCTGATCGGTCTGGGTGCGGGTTTCAGTCGCTGCCGTCAGGCGCAAATCAGCACCGCTGTCGACCTTCAGGGTTTCGCCGGCCTCGACCTTGGCCGCCTTGAGTTCGGTCCGGGCGCCGGACGAGAGCTCGGCATTGTGACTGGCCACGACCTGGCTGCCGTGCTGGCGCGAGTCGCTGTCGGTCTGAGTCCGGTCGTAGGTTTCCCAGGTGATGCCAATGGTTTTGTTATCGAAGCTCTCGCGTTTTTCCTGAAGCTGGCGCGCTTCGACGCTGCTCAGCGTGAGGTTGCGCCCGGCGTCGAGCTTGACGTTGCGGCCACTGACATCAGCCGCCGCTAACGCCAGGTCCTTGTCGCTGCGCAACGCGACATCACCCTGGCTGCTGCGTACCGTGCTGCGAGTGACGTCGAGGCTGTTGGCCAGTGCTTGGCCACTGACCTGCAAATCACCCGCGGATTGAATCTTCACGCCGTCACGGCCTTCAACCTGGACCGGGCCAACCCGCACGCCGGCGCCTTCGGCGGTGCTGACAATGTTGATGCGCCCGGCCTGCATGGCACCGAACAGGCTGGCATCGATGCGTGAATCCTGAGTATTGCCGGCCGGGTCGACGTTACGCACCTGGCCACTGGGGTAATCCAACTGATTGCGGCCCACGGTCAGGTTCAACTGGTCGCGCGCATCGATGCGACCCTGGCTGTCGATGCGCGGGGCGATCAGGTTGATGCTGCCTTCACGGTTCTTCAGACCCTGGCCCTGGATCTGCAAATTGCCAGTAGCGTCACGGGTGTTGAGCCCTTGCAGTTTTCCGTCGTTCAGCTCGGGACGACCGACCACCAGGTTGGCATTCGGGGTGTTGATGAAGCTGCCACCATTGACCGAGATACCGTTCGGGTTGGCCAGCACGTAGTCGGCCGAGCGCCCGAAAATTTCCTGGGCGCCATTGAGGGCCGAGGCGTTACGGCTGATCACTTCGTTGAGGATCACGCTCGCAGCCTGCCCCTGGAACTGCGGGTTGGCGGCCAGTTGCCCGGCGAGTTGCGACTGCCCGGCTTGCAGGGCGTTGTTCAACACCACTCCCTGACGGTCGACGTTGTAATCGAGAAACTGGTTATGCGACAGACCGGCACCATTGGGCGCAACGATATTGACGATCGGTACACCGGCCTGATTTTGCAGCTGTGGGGTGCCGCCCGGACCGGGTGCGACCGTCAAGCCACCGGCAAACGCCTGAGGCAGTTGGGCAACGAGGAACAGGCTGGCAATCGCCCAACGCAGTTTGCCCCGAGGGGAAAGGTGAAACGCGAACTTTTCTATCGGCATGAGAACCTCTCAGTAAATTAGCTGAATCAAGTTGCGCGTTGGGGAGTACGCCGCTGCTGTCGCGCTCAGATTCAGCGGCTGTTTCAGGCTGTCGGGGGTGGCGGTTTTCATATCTGCAAACCCAGGCGCATCAGCCAGGCTTCGGGTTCATGGACAAAACCGTTGGGCGTGTTAAGGCTGCGTTGGTAGTCGATGTCGACTTGCAGGTTTTTCCACGTCAAGTTGAGCCCGACGCTGGCACCGCTCAGCCGTTGGCCTGGAGCGCCGTGATCGGCCTTGAGCCAACCGTTGTCCAGACCAAGGCGCGGGGTGATGTGCACCGGCAGGCCGCTGTTGAGCGGCAAGCGCACCGTATTGCGCCAGATCGCCCCGCTCGCCCCGGAAGCACTGTTCTCGCGGTAGCCACGAACCGCGGAATCATCGGTGCCCAGCAGTTGTTCGATGGCTGGCAGCGGATCGGGGCTGTATTGCAGCGAAAGTTGGCTTTGCCACTGCCAGGCCTGTCCGGCGAACTGGCCATTGCGCCACTGGCTGAGGTTGGCGCGGTACTTGTGAAACTGCGCTTTGGGCAGGTTGCTGTTCTGACGCTGGGCATCGTCGTCGGCCCCCAGCCAGCGCAGGCCTTGGGCGTAGTTGATGTCGAGGTTCCACACCGCACTGTTAAGCCAGAACAGGTTCAATCCGGCTTCGGCAACGGTCAGGGTCGGGCTTTGAATGCCCAGCCGAGTGTTGACGAAATAACTGTCGACGTCCTTGTGCGCCAGTTGCAGGTTGGCGCTGAGCTGGTGGCCTTGATCACGCCACAGCACACGGTCGGCGCGCAGGCTGAGTTGGTCGGTCAGCCCAGTGCTGTAGAAGGTGCCTTGGGGCAATTTGAACGGCGCGCGGTATTCGGCTTGGCTGGCGAACAGGCTGTAAGTCCAGTACCCGTAAGGGATGGCGTAATACAGGCTGGCGTTACGGCTGTAACGCGGGCCGTGGTTGAGGGTGTCGCTGACATTGATGCTGAGCAGATCATTGAGCTGCAACGGGCTGTCCAGACTCAGGCTCAAGGTGTCGCGATCGCGCCCCGTGCTGGCGCTGCCGAGGTTGTCCAGGCCCAGCGCCAACGCCCAGCGTGAGGCTGCGCTGCTGCGAGAACGCAAAATGATCCGCGAGGCGCCGGGCTGGCTGCCGGGGGCGATGTCGGCCGTCAGATCGAGCGAGCGCAAGCGGTTCAACTGATCCAGGCCCTGCTCCAGATCGCGCAGGTTCAGCGGCTTGCCGAGCATGCCGGGAAAGGCCCCGCCCAGTGAGACCGGCAAGCTCTGGTCCAGCAGCTCGATGGACTCGACATAGCCTTCATCGACGCGGATATCCAGCGACTGACCGGCCGCCGGAGCGCTGACCAGGTACGGCCGACTGGCGATGAAACCGGCGTCGACGTACAAACGGGTAATGGTCGCCAGCAGATGATTGATCTGGCCAACGCCCATACACGAAGCGATCTGCGGCTTGAGCTGTTCATTCAGTTCACGGCGGCTTAACAAGGTGACGCCGCCAATGCGTGTCCCGCTCAAAGGCCAGCAGCGTTCATCAGCCGTGACCTGCGCGGGTAACGCGGGGGTAACCGATGCCGGAGCAAGGCTGCCGCGCTCCAATTGGCGACGCCGCTGTTCCAGTTGCAGTTGTTGCAGATCGCGTTGCTGCTGCTGTTGCTGGCGCAGCCCTTCCTGGCCGGGAGCCAAAGGCTCGGCGGCGTGGAGCGGAGCTATGATCAGGCTCAGCAGCGCGGCCAACAAACGTGGAAAGAAGGGGGTGAAAAAACGCGGGACAACGGAAAGCGAAAACGGCACTCAACATCCTTGCATTCGATTAACTGGCCTAATGCCACGTTATCAATAAACGTGATAGTCAGACCCTGATTACACAAATGCAAGGCGCTGCCTACGTAGTATTTAATAATTAAACATCACTACAGTTTTCGCCGATCAGGTCGTATGGAGCACACGCCTGCTCAAAAACAGCGCCAGAACACCACACATCAACAGCATCCAGCCCAGGATGATCGGCAACCGACGAGTGACCGGAAAAATCAATTGTCAGAAAATATTACCTGCGTCATATTACGACCGTAATAGCTACTGATACCCCATAGGGGATTGCCATGACCAACCTGAACACCGTTGATCCTTCCCTTGCCGTGAAACCTGCGCGCCCGCCTTTGCTCAAGCGCTTACTGCTCGCCGTTGCGGGCCTCATTGCTCTGGCGTTGATCGCCCTCTACGGTTCGCACTGGTGGACCAGCGGCCGCTTTATCGAAGAAACCGACGACGCCTACATCGGTGGCAACGTGACCGTCATCGGGCCAAAGGTCGCAGGCTATGTCGAAGAAGTGCGGGTGACCGACAACCAGCGCGTCAAGGCCGGCGACCTGCTGATACGCCTCGATTCGCGCGACTATCGCGCCAGCCTGGCCAAGGCCGAAGGGGCCGTTGCCGCGGAAGAAGCCCTGCTGGCCAACCTCGATGCGACGGAGCAATTGCAACACGCGGTGATCGGTCAGGCGCGTGCCGGGATTGATGCCGCAGGCGCGGAAACCGCCCGTTCGCGGGATGACAATGCCCGCTACAAACACCTGGTCGGCAGTAATGCGGTGTCGGTGGAAAGTGCTCAACGCGCCGATGCCACCTTCAAGACGGCTCAAGCGCAGAGTGCCCGGGCACAAGCCGAGTTGCTCGCGACGCAACGGCAGCTGGACGTGATCGCTACCCGCAAGCAACAAGCCAAAGCTTCGTTAATGCAGGCACGCGCCGAACGTGATCTGGCCCAGCTGAACCTCAGCTACACCGAACTGCGCGCACCGGTCGACGGTGTAATCGGCAACCGCCGGGCACGGGTTGGCGCCTATGCCCAGGCCAGTTCGCAATTGCTCTCGGTGGTACCGTCCAGCGGATTGTGGGTCGATGCCAACTTCAAGGAAGATCAGTTAGCGCACATGGTGCCGGGCCAGCGCGTAAGCATTCATGCCGACGTGCTCTCGGGGCACGAGTTCCACGGTCACCTGGACAGCCTGGCACCGGCCACTGGCGCGCAGTTCAGTGTGTTGCCGCCAGAAAATGCCACCGGCAACTTCACCAAAATCGTCCAGCGAGTGCCGGTGCGCATCCTCCTTGATCCGGCCGACGGCGTACTCGGCCAGTTACGTCCGGGGCTGTCGGTGACCGCGTCGGTGGATACCAAAACCGCGCCCAAGGAACCCACAGTTGCCGTCGCCCAGGCCAGCACACCATGAGCCGCGCCCTCACCGCACAGGCAGTACCGTTCAATGCCGCAAACATGGCGACGGCGACCAAGGTGTTTGCCTTCGCCACGATGTGCATCGGCATGTTCATCGCGCTGCTGGATATCCAGATTGTTTCGGCCTCGCTGCGTGACATCGGTGGCGGGCTCTCGGCCGGCACCGACGAAACCGCCTGGGTGCAGACCAGCTACCTGATCGCCGAAATCATCGTCATTCCGCTGTCGGGGTGGTTGTCGCGGGTGTTTTCCACCCGTTGGCTGTTCTGTGCCTCGGCCGTCGGTTTCACCCTGGCCAGCCTGCTCTGCGGCGCCGCCTGGAACATCCAGAGCATGATCGCCTTCCGTGCCCTGCAAGGTTTTCTCGGTGGCTCGATGATCCCGCTGGTGTTCACCACCGCCTTCTTTTTCTTTACCGGCAAACAACGGGTCATCGCCGCCGCGACCATTGGCGCGGTGGCCTCGCTGTCACCGACATTGGGGCCCGTCATCGGTGGCTGGATCACCGAGGTGTCGTCCTGGCACTGGCTGTTCTACATCAATCTGGTGCCGGGGATTTTCGTCGCCGTCGCGGTGCCGATGCTGGTGAAAATCGACCAGCCGGAATTGTCCCTGCTCAAGGGCGCGGATTACCTGAGCATGGTCTTCATGGCGCTGTTTCTCGGGTTCCTGGAATACACCCTGGAGGAAGGCCCGCGCTGGAACTGGTTCAGCGATCAGACCATTCTGACCACCGCGTGGATCTCCGGGCTGGCGGGGCTGGCGTTTATCGGGCGGACCTTGCACGCAGCCAACCCGATCGTCGATCTGCGAGCCTTGAAAGACCGCAACTTTGCCCTCGGCTGTTTCTTTTCATTCGTCACCGGGATCGGCCTGTTCGCGACCATTTACCTGACACCGCTGTTTCTCGGTCGGGTACGCGGTTATGGGGCACTGGACATTGGTCTGGCGGTATTTTCCACCGGGGTGTTCCAGATCATGGCAATTGCGCTGTATGCCTTTCTGGCCAACCGCGTCGACCTGCGCTGGATCATGATGACCGGCCTTGGGCTGTTCGCATTGTCGATGTGGGACTTCAGCCCGATCACTCATGATTGGGGGGCCAAAGAATTGATGCTGCCGCAAGCCTTGCGCGGGATTGCCCAGCAATTGGCGGTGCCGCCGGCGGTCACGTTGACCCTGGGCGGGTTGGCCCCGGCGCGGTTGAAGCACGCGTCGGGGTTGTTCAATTTGATGCGCAACCTCGGTGGTGCGATCGGCATCGCCGCCTGCGCAACGATCCTCAATGACCGCACCAACCTGCACTTCACGCGACTGGCCGAACATCTGAACAGCAGCAATGAAGCCCTGAACCAGTGGCTGTCACAGGTCGGCAGCAACTTCACCGCCCTGGGTCAGAGCGGCGACGCGGGCGTGACTGCCAGCCTGCACCAACTGTGGCTGCTGACCTACCGCGAAGCCCAGACGCAAACCTATGGCGACGCGTTTTTGATGATCATGGTCTGCTTCATTATCGCGACGCTGATGGTGCCCTTGATGCGCAAAGTGCAGCTGCCAGCCGCGCCCTCAGCAGACGCTCATTGATCCGACTCAGGCCTGGGGCATTTTGCGAAAGCCCACCGCCAGGCGGTTCCAGCTGTTGATGGTGGTAATCGCCACGCTGAAGTCGACCATTTCCTTGGCATCGAACTCGGCGCTCAACAGGGCGTAATCCTCGTCCGGGGCGTGAGTTTCACTGAGGCGAGTCAGGGACTCGGTCCAGGCCAGCGCGGCGCGTTCACGCGGAGTGAGCTTCACCATCTTCAAACCAACTCCAAATCCCCCCGAAACCGACCCCGTTTCCCCTTACGCATCCCTCGATTCGAAAGAGCTCCACGCCGCCGCACACCGCGCGCTCGATCACTACCTGGTGCTGCCCGAGACCAAGGCATTGTTAGCTGACCGACGCCCCGGTGGCATTTTCGTCATCGCCCCCGACGTCGACAGCGAAACCCTCGCCTCGGCCAATGTCATGGCCAGCGATCTGGCATTCGACCTCGACGGCCCGAAGCGCAATACCGCACTGGCGATTCAGCAGATGATTTTCCTGGCCGAATTGGCGGTGAATCGCGCACTGGACCACCTCGATCCGCCTGAGTCGACGTAGTCGCCAGAGGTTGGACAAAGATCGCGGCTGCGCCAGCTCCTGCGCCGAATGGCGTGTCCCGCGTAGGAGCTGGCGCAGCCTGCGATCTTTTGACGGTGCCGGGAGTGCCGAAAATCAAGATCAACAGATCGCAGCCTGCGGCAGCTCCTACGGGGGCTCGATCCAGCGGATTTGCTGGAGTTGCAGGCCAAGCATTTGGATTCGTCAGGGTAAAGGCATCGCAACGGGCTACGCTCGATTACGCAACCACTGCAGAAAGCCCTTTTTCTCCACCACCTTCGGCACTTCCCGAGTCAGGGCTTGTGCGGTGTGCAAGCGGAAATCCAGCAACGCCTGCATCGCCTGGTTGATGTCGTGGCGGGCGTCGAGACAGGGCTTTAGGTACTCCTTTTCGATCCGGTACAAGGTGCAGAAGGTCTTGGCCGTAAAGTCCGCCGGCACCGCTTTATCCGAGAGAATCCCGGCTTCGCCGATCACCTCGCCCGGCCCCATGCGCCCGGCTTCGAACTTGTTGCCGCCACGGGTCAAGGCCACCGACACCACGCCGGACTCAATGATGAACAGGTGATCGCTGACCTCGCCGGCCGGCAGGATCATTTCCCCGGCACGGAAGTTGACGAGCGTCATGTTCTGGCTGAAGGTGTCTTTTTCTTCCTGACGCAAGCTCGAGAAAATACTCGAGCTTTCCAGCAACGCTCGTGGCCGCGAAAGGCCGAGCGGTGTCGACGTTTCTTCCGTCGACAACAGGCTCACGCCCGATGCCCGCAAATGCCGGAAAGCCAGATCGAACAGAAAATTACGCACTTCGCGCTTTTGCCCCATGGACGCTACAAACCCGATGATCTCGTATTCCACGCCGCTGGCGCTGGAGCTTTTCAACGAGACGCTCGGTGCCGGTTTGCCAAGCAGCTGCTGGCAACCCTGCATCGCCCGCTCCAGCGCTTCGATCACCGTGTGCGGGCGCGCGTGGGGGCTCACTTGCAGGCTGATCGCAATGCCGAATATGTCGCGGGGGCGGCTGAAATTGATGATCTTGGCCTTGGCCGCCAACGAGTTGGGAATCACCGCCATGCTGCCTTGGGCGGTTTGCAGGCGTGTCGCACGCCAGTCGATGTCGGTGACCCGACCTTCGGTGCCGTCGATGGAGATCCAGTCATCCAGTTGATAGGGTTTGGTGGTGTTGAGCACGATGCCGGAAAACACATCGCTGAGGGTGCTCTGCAACGCCAGGCCAACGATGATCGCCAGGGCACCGGAAGTCGCGAGCACGCCTTTGACCGGCAGATCGAGCACATACGCCAGGGCGGCAATGATCGCGATCAAAAAAATCACTGCGCCGAGCAAATCCTGCAGCAGCCGACCGGTATGCCCGACCCGTTGCATGATCACCGTGCAGAGCAATACCGTCAGGGTTCGCGCGCCAAACAGCCACCAACCGATCTGCAACCCGGTCGCGGCCAAGTGCAACGGTACGTTCTCGGGCCAAGGAGGTGTATCCATCGGGTTCATGCCTTCGTTGAACAGCACGGCGCTGAACAACGAAAAAATCACCAGCCGCATGACCAACTGCCAGTGACTGACACTGATCAACCGCCACAGCAGGAGGTCGACCAGAATCAGCGCCAGGGCGCAGAACATTGGGTGATCGGTGAGAAGTGACAACATCAAGCAACTCCAGCAAAGCCAATGACGCGAAGATCGCACAGATTGGGCACAGTGTAGGAGTGTTTGGTTGCGATTGAACAACACCGGTCAATACCGTTCGAGGTACTCCGCCAGTTGTTCCATCGCCTCCTGCAAGACCTCAACGGCCTGGCTCAATGACGTTTCGTCAAACGCGCGGCATGCAACCTCCAACTGCTCGCAGCCAAGAACCAGGCGCCGTGCCTTGACCATTTGCGCGCCGCCCTTGATCCGATGGGCCAGCTCCCGCAAGCCCATGCGGTCACGTTGGCGGTAAAAACCCTGTAAGCGGGTCAGGTCCTCGGCGTTACTGGCGGCCAGCTCAGCCAGCAATTTATTGATCAGGCTGCGGTCAGGTCCGGCCAGTTCTTCAAGGCTACCGAGGTCGATTTCGACAGCGCTGGCCGGCTGCGTTTCGAGCAGGGGTCGCGCGCTCATGTCCGGTGCCACGCCGGCCAGTCGAGCACTCAGGTCCTTCAGGCTGATGGGCTTGAACAGGCAATCGTCCATCCCGGCGTCCATGCAGCGGATCTTTTCTTCGGCTTGGGCGTTGGCAGTGAAACCAAGAATCAGGCAGGGCGTGTGCCCACTGGCCCGCTCCTCGTCACGAATCGCCCGGGCCAACTCGTAACCGCTGAGGTTCGGCATGTTGCAATCGGTGATCACCACGTCGAATGTATGCTCACGCCAGCAATTCAGCCCGTGCTCACCGTCTTTGGCGTCACAGACGCGGTGCCCCAGATGGCTCAATTGTTGTAACAGCAACAGGCGATTGGCCGGGTAATCATCAACCACCAAAATTTCCAATGGTCGGCTCTGCTCTTTTGGCGCGGTATCGACAATCGGCGGCTTGACCTGTGGCTGCAATGCCGGCACATCGAGGCTGACATCGATGTGAGTGCCTGAGCCCAGCTTGCTGCTCAATTGCAATCGCCCGCCCATCATCTCGCACAACGAACGACTGATCACCAGGCCCAAACCTGAACCACTGCGGCCATCCTGCGGGCTATTGGCGGCCTGTACAAACGGGCTGAACAGTCGTTGCTGATCAACGTTACTGATGCCAATCCCGCTGTCCTCGACATGCAGGCTGATCGCCAGATACCCGTGAACGGCGCCGGGTTCTACCCGCAGCGTCAGGCTGATCTTTCCGGTGCGAGTGAACTTGATCGCGTTACTCAGCAGGTTGGAAACGATTTGCTTGAAACGCATGGGATCGATCAACACATCGCGGTCACTACCGGCGTCCAGTTCGACCTGCCAGAGCAGGTTCTTTTGCCGCGCCAGACCTTCGAACACTTTGCTCACCGATCCGACCAGCGCCAACAGATTCGCGCGCTCCGGGGTCAGGGACAAATGCCCCGATTCGATCCGCGAGATGTCCAGAATGTCGCCAATCAGCTCCAGTAACTGCTGCGCTGCATTCGACGCCACTTCAATCGCAAACCGGTCAGTGACGCCCTCCTCGGCACGCGTCCTCGCCAGCTCGAGCATGCCAATCAGTGCATTCATCGGTGTACGGATTTCGTGGCTCATGGTTGCCAGGAAGGTGGTTTTGGCACGGTTGGCGTCGTCTGCCGCGTCCCTGGCTTGCTGCACCTGTTGCAGTAACTGCTGGCGTTTGTGGATCAGGTTGCGCTGGTACGCAATCCAGCCAAGCGCCAACAGCAGCAACAGCCCTGCGGCCAAAAAACCCTGAAGGATGAGGGTGCGGTGACGCGACCAGTAGCTGTCATCCACCGGCAGTTCATTGCGCCAGCGATTGGCCAACTCGGCCATTTCTTCCGGGGGCATGCTTAACAGCGCTTTATTCAGGATCGAGTAGAGCTCACGGGCTCCACGGTTGGTCGCGAAACTGATGCGCGCCGGTTCAGTGCCCACCGTGCTGGTGATTTCCAGCGAATGACGGTACTCCCGGGCGATCAGGTAGCGAGCAATGATCAATGAGCTCAGTGCCGCATCCGCTTGCCCCTTGACGACCAGCGCCATGCCTTGGGCGGGGGTTTGCACATCAACGAAGCGCACACCGGGAACCCGCGCCAGAATGAACTCGCGCAGCGCATGGCCGCTGTAGATCGCCAAGCGCTTACCGGCCAGGTCATCCAGCGTCGCCGCATCCCCGGTACCGCCTGCACTGACCAGGACAAAGGGATTGATCAGATACGGTCGAGTAAAACGCAGTTCTGTCTGACGCTCGGTACTCGGGGTAATCACTGCCAGCAGGTCGATCCCGCCTTGCTTGACCTGCTCTATTTGCTGATACAACGAATGGCCGCGCACGAGCTCGAACTTCAGCCCGGTATGCAGGCTGATCCGATCCAGGACCTGGGCGCTGAGACCTCTGAACTCACCTTTGTCGTCATAAAAAGACAACGGTGCAAAATTATCGATGACCCCGACTCTGACCGATTGATGGCTATCCAGCCAGCGTTGTTCGCGAGTACTCAATTGCAAGCGTTGCGCACCGCTGAAACTGCTGCCGGCACTCCAGCGGCGCAGGATAGTCATGCGTTCCTGTACGGGAATCACCGCCAGCGCGGCATCGATAATCCGCCGCAAACGAAGGTTGTCAGCACTCACTGAGAACCCGAATGCGTTGACGTCCAGGCGGGCAAATTCCGCCAGCTGCACATTGTTCAGGTAACTGTTATTGATCAGGTAGCTGGCACTGAGGGAGTCACCCAAGTAGACATCGGCGCCGCCGAAGGCCACGGCACCGATGGCACTCAATGTCGAGTCATACAGTTGCAGGTGCGCCTTGGGATAAATTGCCTCGACCGCTTCGGGTCGCAAGTAATGGTCGAGCATCGCCACCCGCTGACCCGCCAGGTCTGCGGTCAGTCTGGCGCTGTCGCCCGTGCGGGTGACCAGGGCCGGTGCGTCTTCAGCATAGGTACGCGACATCAAAAGCTGCGGATCGGCCGCTTCAAAGTCGTTGGCGGTGCCCAACAGATCGACGTTCCCCTGCTTCAACGCGCTTATCACCTCCCCTCGGGAGCGGTAGCGTTTCACCTCGACCTGGATGTGCAGTAACTGGCTGAGCAAGACCGCAAAATCAGCGGTGATGCCTTCCAGATACTTGTCGTTGATGGTGACTTCGAACGGCGCGTAATCCGGTGCCGAAGCACCCAGTCGCAAGCTGCCCTGCTCGCGCAGCCAGCGCCAGTCGGCCTCCTCCAGTTCGACCTGGTAACCGTCGACGGCCGAACGCCCCTGCAGTTTCAGCAACTGAGGTTTTGCGGCGAAGCTGTCCAGCGACCAGAAGGGACTGAGCAACGTCAGGGCAATCAGCCAGACACGCAGGCTCATGTGCATTCAGATCAAATGATTGCGCTTGGCGAAATCCACCAGATGAACCAGGGACTTCACATTGAGCTTTTCGATCAAACGGGTCTTGTAGGTACTGATGGTCTTGTGGCTGAGGTTCATGACGTTGGCGATCTCCTGATTGCGAAAACCAAGCGCCAGATAGCGGAAGATGGTCAGCTCACGGTCGGAGAGTTTCTCGATCATCTGCCGTTCATTGAGTTGCAGCGGGTCCAGGTTCACTGAGCTGGTGTCCAGCCGAGGGAAATACGTATAGCCGGACATCAACGCCTGAACGGCTTTACGCAGCTCTTGCAGGTCATTGGTTTTCGAGACGAAGCCCAAGGCCCCGGCTCTCATGCAGCGGTCGACATAAAACCCGGGCTCATAGGAAGTGAAGACCACAACCCGAGAAGGTGACTGATCGCGCTGTAGACGACTCAGTAAGTCCAGCCCGCCAAGCCCGGGAATACTCAGATCCAGCACCACCAGGTCAGGTGGCTGAGCAAGGATCGTTTGCAGCGCCTCAACACCATTGGATGACTCCAGGATGGTCCGGAACATCACTCTGTTGCTGGAATCCTTGACTGCCCCAAGCACCATTTTGACGGCGGCCCGAATAACCGGATGATCATCCACAATCAGTGCTAAAGGCATGGCAACTCCTGTAGAAACGCCTAATAACCCCGACGTACCGCCCATGGCGTTTGCCAAGGTAGGCACAACGGCTGCGCAACGACTGTTGCACGAGAAACGGGGCGAAACTACCTGTCAAAGTTGACAGTTCAGACGAACGGTCGTGTGGCTCAGGCGCGCAAACCGCCCTGCTGCCGGGCGTGTCCACGCAGGGAACCGTGAGCTGGCATATCGACGCGACTCATCAGATCTTCGAGGGTTTCCTGGTCCGGTACGCGGGCCTGGCTGATCCGGACGTTGTGCCGCTGGACGGCGAACAACGCGGGCAGTCCGGCTTTCTGGGCATCGTAGATCAACGCATGGCGGATTTGCTGGTTATCCTGGCAGAACGCCAACAGGTCCAGGCCGGTCCCGGTACACAAGGTTGCATTGATGATCACCAGATCAAACGGCTCACAGCCGTATTCGACAACGCTGAGCAGCTCTGCAAGGGAGTGCACGGGGGCGATCCGGAAATAACCGAGCTGGTTCAGGTTGCGCTCGGTTTTCATGCGATGAAAATGCTGCTCATCGGCGATCAGGATACGTAACGCTTTATTCGGCATAGTTGATTGACCCTACAATGACGGTGCGGCCGTTTACGCCCACCCTTATCAAGAGCGCCTGAGACTAAGGGCAATGCCGCGAGGTTTCTGTAGGACCTTTCTGAAAGAAACAGTTCCATCACGATTTATTTTTTTTGTTGTGACACCGATGACACCAACAGCCAGCGCAACAAGTCAGCACCGCTCATGGGGCGTGCAAACAGATAGCCTTGGCCTTGGGTGCAACCCAGTTCCACCAACTGCTGGTGCTGCTCGTCGGTTTCAATACCTTCGATCACCACCGACATGCCCAGAGCCTCACCCAAGGCCAGGGTGCTGCTGATCACCGCCCGGCAACGCGGTGCGTCTTCAAGGGTGCGCACGAATTCGCCGTCGAGCTTGATCTCGTTGAACGGCAACTGGCACAGACGCTGCAACGACGAAAAGCCGGCACCGAAGTCGTCAATGGACAATCGACTGCCCATCATTCGCAGGCGCACCAGGTTCTCGAGGCTGGTGGCCGGGGCTTCCAGCAAACCACTTTCGGTCAGTTCGAACGTCAGGCCGGCACCCGGCGCATCGTGCAGCGCCAGAATGGCTCTGACGGTGGAGGCCAGTTCATGGTTAGCCAACTGCGTGGCATGCAGGTTGAAAGCGACATTGAGCGTAAATCCTTGCTCCCGCGCTTGCCGTTGCAGCGTCAATACCTGGTCCATTTGCGTAAACAACAACTCGTCCAGCAACTCGAAGCGCTCCAGTGCTGGCATGAACACCGCCGGTGACAGAGTCCCCTTTAACGGGTGCAGCCAGCGAGCCAGCACTTCCACGCCGCAAACTTCACCGGTCAACAGGTTGACTCTAGGCTGGTAGTACGGCTGTAACTGCCCTTCGCGCAAGGCGTTCCGCACCTCGCTTTCGCAGGCAAGCTCGGGCGCCGGGTCGGGCATCAAATCGCCGCGAGGACCACTGCGGTGTTTTCCCAGTAACTGAGCCAGTGCCTGCAAATGCAAGGGTTTACCGACATCCCCCAACAGCCGGAGCCCCGACAGGGAGACAATCTGGCCTACCGCACGGCGCAAGTCGGCCGACAGTGAACTGCTGATGATAATCGACCCGACCAGCCCCGAGAGTCCGACGCGCTGGAAAAACTCCAGGCCATCCATACCGTCCATGCACAGATCGCACAGGGCGATATCCACCGCTCCGACTTCTTGCAGAACAGCCAGTGCCTGGGCGCCATCACTGGCCTGAAACACCTCGAGACAGCCCAACTGCTTGAGCATATTGACCGCCACAGCTCGCGCAAAGGCGTGATCCTCAAGCACCAGAACCCTGATCGGCAATGTCATCTCGGCGGCCCGCGTCATAAAAAGATGACGCCATTATCCCTGCACGACGCGTGGACTTAACTAGGAATAGTCTTAAAGCTTGTGGGAAATTTCCCAAAGAAGCGCTTTATCGTTTTTTTGATCTCGATCTCTTGAAAAACACCGCCGCTTAGTCTGCAAGCTGCTCCAAGGTCTCGGCCAACCGCTCCATGGCCTGTTGCAAGGCATCCACGGCCGCCGTCAGTTGCTCGGCATCGAAGCCCTCGCATGCCGCCTCCAGACTTTCGCAACAGTGAATCAGCCCTTGTGCCTTGATTATCCGCGCGCCGCCCTTTACCCGGTGCGCCAGATCGGCCAGTGCCGGCAAGTCGTGTCGGGTGAACAAATTCAGCAGCCGCGACATATCCTCGTCATTGCTGCAGGCCAAATCTCCCAACAGGCTCTTGATCAACGCCTCATCCCCCCGCGTCAGTTGCTCAAGGTTGGTCAGGTCGATGGCGTCGCCCGGTTCGCACCGCTCTTCTTCGGTCGGCACGGGCACGGTGCCCGGAGCCACACTCGCCAATCGGGCGCCCAGATCACCCAGGCTGATGGGTTTGAACAGGCAACCGTCCATGCCGGCCTCGTGGCAACGAGTCTTTTCCTCAGGCTGCGCATTGGCCGTGAAACCCAAAATCAGCCCTGGCGCGATGCCTCGGGTTCGTTCTTCGTCGCGGATCGCACAGGCCAGCTCGTAGCCGTTCATGATCGGCATGTTGCAGTCCGTGATGACCACATCGAAATGCTGGCTGCGCCAGGCCCGCAGACCATGGGCACCGTCCTGCGCTTCCTTGACCCGATGCCCCAGGTACGTCAATTGCTGCGACAGCAGAAGGCGATTGGCCGGGTAGTCGTCGATGACCAGGATGTTCAATATCTGGCCCTGGGGCGCCGGAAGATTCTTGGTGACCGTGTCGCTCACCAAGGGCGCCAGAACAGGCAGCTCCAGCGTCACCTCGATCTGCGTGCCCTGCCCCAACACGCTGGACAGCTCCAGTTTCCCGCCCATCATTTCGCACAATGTGCGACTGATCATCAGCCCCAGGCCAGAACCACTGCGCGCCGATTGAAGGTTGTTGCTGGCCTGGCTGAACGGGCTGAACAACCGCAGCTGGTCCGCCATGCAAATGCCGCTACCGGAGTCCTCGACACGCACCAGGATCGCCAAGCGCTGATCGTCGCTGCCAGGCGTGACCCGCACACTGAGGCGCACCTGGCCCTCAGCTGTGAACTTGATCGCATTGCTCAACAGGTTGGAAACGATTTGCTTGAATCGCAGCGGGTCGATCAAGACGTCGCGGTTGGCCTCGGCATCCACGTCCAATAGCAAGTGCAAATGCTTTTGCCGGGCCAGCCCTTCGAAAACCCGCGCCGCCGATTCCACCAGTGCGCGCAGGTTGGCGCGCTCGGGCGCCAGCGACAGATGACCGGATTCGATGCGCGAGATGTCCAGAATATCGCCGATCAGTTCCAGCAACCCCCGCGCCGCGCCCGACGCCACTTCGATGGCGAAGCGGTCCATGATCCCTTGATCGGCTTTTTTCATGGCCAACTCAAGCATGCCGATCACCGCATTCATGGGCGTGCGGATTTCGTGGCTCATGGTGGCCAGAAACGTGGTTTTGGCGCGGTTGGCGTCATCGGCCTCATTCTTGGCTTCACGCAACTGTTCGAGCAGTCGCTGGCGCTCACTGACGTCGACCCAGCCGGCAATCATTCCGTTGACCTGGCCGTCACTGCCACGATACGGCAGCATCCAGTGATAGATGGTTCGCACGTCACTTTCAGACAAGGTCAGTTTGCGATCACGCACCCGTGGCAAGCCCTCCTCCATCACCTGCAAGTACTCTTCGTGATACGCCTTGGCCTCGGCCACGCTCTTGAATTCACTGGCAATCACGGTTTTGCCGATGGCCGCGTCGCGCTCACCCCCAATCACCTCCAGGTAACTGTTATTGCACGCCATCAGGCGCCCTTGGCGGTCACGGACGTAGATCGGATGGGGCGTTCCATCAATCAACACGCGCATGAATTCCAACTGATCGTTGAGCGCTCGTTCGGCTTGCTCACGCTTGCGTATCAACACCCGCAGATAACCGATCCAGCCTAACGCCACCAGCAACAACAGCCCGGCGATGGCAAAGCCCTGGATGATCGTCGACCGGTAACGCAACCAGTAGCTGTCATCGACCACGGCTTCGCTGCGCCAGCGGTTGGTCAGTTCGTCCATTTCTTCCGGCGGAATGCTGAACAATGCCTTGTCCATAATCGAATACAGCTCCCGCGCGCCGCGCGCCGTAGCAAAGGCCATGTGCGCCGATGAGGTCCCGATGGTGCTGGTGATTTGCAGCTGGTCACGGTACTGCCCGGAAATCATGTAGCGCGCAATGATCAAGGGGTTGATCGCGGCATCCGCGTCACCTTTGGCGACCATCGCCATGGCCGCCTGGGCGTTGTCCGCCACCAGCAGCCGAACGCCTGGATAGCGCTCGGCAACCATTTCCCTGACCGGGCTGCCCAGGGTCAGCGCCAACCGTCGACCGATCATCTCGTCCAGCGTGCTCGGAGCGTCGGCAGATGTCCGGCTGACCAGTACGTACGGCGTGTTCAGGTAGGGACGCGTGAAGCGCAACGCGTCTTCGCGCTCGAGACTGGGGGTCAGGGAGACAAGCAGATCAGCCTGATCCGACTTGATCCTGTCCATCAACTCCGGAACCGAAAAGCCTTGCTGGATATCGAACTTCAAGCCCGTACGCAGTGCAACCTTGGCCAAAACATCGGCAGCCACACCGCGAAATTCACCCTCGCGACTGTAGAACGACAAAGGCACAAATCCGCCATCCACGGCAACGCGCACCCGCGGATGAGTGTCCAGCCAGCGCTGCTCGCTGTCACTGAAATGCACCCGATTTTTCCCTGAGAGGCTCGCGCCACCGGCACTCCAGCGCCGCAGAATACTCAGGCGCACCTCCGTAGGAATCACCGCCAATGCAGCATTGACGATGCGTAACAAACGCTGATTGTCCCGCGCCAGGGCGAAAGAAAAGTTATTCACCTCCATGCGCGAGAAGTCTGCCAACTGGACATTGTTCAGGTAGTTTTTCAGAATGAGGTAGTTGGCGCTGATGGCGTCGCCGATGTACACGTCCGCCTGGCCAAATGCGACTGCGCCGATAGCACTGAGCGTTGAGGGGTACAGTTGCAGGCGGGCCTTGGGATAGAACGCCTGTACCTGCTCCGGCGGCAGGTAGTGGTAGAGCATCGCCACCCGCTTGCCTGCCAGGTCCGGTGTCAGGTCTTGGGAGTCATCGACACGACTGACCAGGGTCGGCTGGTCGTCGGCATAGGCACTGGACAGTACCAACTGCGGATCCGCAGCCTCGTACGCGTTAGCGGTTCCGAGCAGATCGACCTGCCCTTGCTTGAGTGCCTCGATGACTTGCCCGCGCGAACTGTAACGCTGCACCTGCACCTTGACGTGCAGCAACTCTCCCAGCAGTTGCACATAGTCGGCCGTCAGACCTTCGTAGTCGTTGCCGTTGTTGGTGATGCCGAACGGCGGGTATTCCGGGGCCGACGCACCGAGCACCAGCGTGCCCTTGCTGCGTAGCCAGAGCCGGTCGCTGTCGTCGAGCTCAACGTGATAACCCTCGACACTGGAACGGCCCAGCAGGTGATAGGGCTGCGGCTCGGCCAGCACCGGACGGACGGGCAGCGTCCAGAGGACAAGCGCAACCGCAAACAGGCATTTTCGAAAGAAGGTCATCTAGATCAGATTGTTACGTTTGGCGAAGTCCGCCAGGTACACCACCGATTTGACGTTGAGCTTCTCGATCAATCGGGTTTTATAGGTACTGATGGTTTTGTTGCTCAGGAGCATGACATCACCGATCTGTTTGTTGCTGAGGCCGTTCGAGAGCTGCTGCAAGATCGTCAACTCACGGTCCGTCAGGCTCTGGATCAGTTCAAGATCGGTTGCCTGGACATCGCTGCGACGGACCGAATTGCACGACAGATTCGGAAAAAAGGTGTAGCCCCCCATGACCGCCGAAATGGCCTTGAGCAGCTCACCCGTGTCCTCGGTCTTGGAGATGTAGCCTGCGGCCCCCGCCTTCATGCAGCGCATGGCGTAGAACTGCGGCGCCTGTGATGTCAGCACGAGAATTCTGCTCGGCAGGCGCAGCGCGCTGATCCGGCTGATGACTTCCAGGCCATCGAGCTTTGGCATCGCTATGTCGAGAATGATCAGGTCCGGCGCGTGCTCACGGGCCAGTTGCACGGCATCGGCACCGTTGCCCGCCTCGGCGATCACCTCGAAGTGCTGCTGCTCCAGGAGTATCTTGACTGAAGATCGAATGAACGGATGATCGTCCACAACCATCGCTTTATACATACAAACCTCTGTAAGACTGGCCAGAACGGGCCGAAGGGAAAATGTCCCTGCCTGAAAGGAAGGTCCGCCCCCTCATGCATCATCTTAAAGGACGAGTCCCTGAGTGCAGTGTAGGAATTCTCACGGAGTTTTCAGTGCGTACGCGCCTCGCCTCTTGGGGCCTGGGCGCAGCGTCCCGGCCATTGCTGCCAGCCATGGCTGACCATGGGACATTCCAGATAATAACCCTGACCGGTCTGACAGCCCATAGTGTTGAAAACCCTGATTATCCAGAACCAGAACACGGGGAGAGTTCATGTTCTTCAAACACTTTGAACATCCGGGGCGAGAATACTGGCGATTCGAGATGTGTTTTTAGGAAGGATACGTCCTGTCGGCATGTAGGAAATTTCCCAAATAAAACATCACTCGGTAGTACTCGGGCTCCAGAACGCCTGTTGCACCAAGGGTGAGAGGGATATTCGTGCCACGAGCGCATCCAACTCGTCACCGTCCACCGAGGTAGTGGCCAGGGTGGCTTCGATTTCCACTTCGTCGTTGCCGAAGGCGCGCACGTCAACATCGCTGGCCGGGTAGTTGCTACGTTCCAGTTCGGCTTCGAGCAGGGCAAACACGGCTTTTTGCCGGGAGCGCTGGGCGATGACGTAAACGATGTTCGTGACTTCGGCCGAGATCACGTCCAGTGGCTGACGGTTGATGTTGTTGACGATCGGTCGCAGCAGGGTGTTCGCCGCCAGGACGAATACGGTGCCGAGCGCCGCTTCGAGCACCAGGTCGGCACCGGCACAGGCACCGACGGCCGCCGAGGCCCAGAGGGTCGCGGCGGTGTTCAGGCCACGAACGTTGCCCTCTTCACGCATGATCACCCCGGCGCCGAGAAAACCGATCCCGGACACCACGTACGCCACCACCCGCACCGCCCCGTCGGCACCGCCGAGACGGTTGGCCATATCGACGAAAATCGCCGCGCCCACCGCCACCAGCACGTTGGTCCGCAGCCCCGCCGTGCGCTGACGGAACTGGCGTTCAAAACCGATCACCCCACCCAGGATGAACGCCGCGCTGAGGCTGACCAGAGTGTCGACCAGCGAGGTCAGGTTGATGTTGTCGATGGCTTGCATAAGTTCACTCTGCGTGGGAACGATCATCGGTTGCTTATTGCCAGCCAAACCGGCGGCTGTAGAAGCCTTTCACCGCCTGGGTCAGCAACCCGACCACGAACCAGCCCGACTGGAACAGGGTTTGATGGCCCGGGGAGTTGGCATCAAACACATACCACATCAAGGTGAACGTCAGATGAAATCGGCAGTTCTTCAGGAAGGGTCCAGGCTGGGTGTTTTCAGGGCCTATCGGGTCAATCGTCGATAGCTCTGCACTGCCGAACCCAGCACCACGGCCCCCGCCGCAATCGACAGCCAGAAACCGCTGCGTGCGCCGAAAGCATCCACCAGCCAGCCAGAACCGGCTGCGCCGATGGCCACGCCGATACTCAAACCGGTGATCAGCCAAGTCAGGCCTTCCGTGAGTTTGGCCGGCGGCACGATCTGCTCCACCAGGCCCATGGCAACAATCAGCGTCGGTGCAAAAAACAACCCGGCAACAAACACCGCCAGCGACAACCCGAGAATGTTCCCCGCCAACAGCAACGGTAGTGTGGTCAGCGCCGTCGCTATCCCGCCATACAGAAACAAACGCGGCAACGGCACGCTCGACTTCCACATCCCGAACGCCAACCCGGCCAGGCACGAACCGATGGCATACACCGACAGCACGATGCTCGCCGCTGCCGGCTGGCCTTGCTGTTGGGCGAACGCTACGCTGACCACATCCACCACCCCGACGATGATGCCCATGGCGCCCATCAACAGCATCAACAGCATCAACAGGCGGATATCCCCCGAACCAACGACCGATCCCGGTTGATCTGCGTCATGCGGATGCACCGGCGGCTCGGTGCTGCGCTGCAACACAAACGCCGTCACCCCGATCGCCAACATCAGCAACGCCGCCAACGGCCCGGCCTCGGGAAACACCACCACGCACAGCCCCACCGACAGCGGCGGCCCGACGATAAAACACACTTCGTCCAGCACCGACTCCAGCGCATACGCGGTGTGCAACTGCGGCTGACCGCGATACACCTCGGTCCAGCGGGCCCGGACCATCGCCGACATGCTCGGCATGCAACCGGCCAGCGCAGCAAACACAAACAACGTCCAGTTCGGCGCTTGCAATCGCGTACACAGCAACAGCAGCAACAGTGCGCCACCGCCGACCAAGGCCGAAACCGGCAACACCCGGCCCTGACCAAAACGGTCGACCATCCGCGACACCTGCGGCGCACAAAACGCCGTAGCCAGGGCAAAGGTCGCCGCGACCGATCCGGCCAATGCGTAACCACCCTGCAACTGCGAGAGCATCGTGATCAGGCCGATACCAGTCATCGAGATCGGCATGCGCGCGACCATCCCCGCCAGCACGAAGGCGCGACTGCCGGGGGCACTGAACAACGCTCGATAAGGGTTTGCCATCGGGTCCATCCTCTGCTGGGGTGTGCAACTTGCCACAATTCGCCGTTGCAGAGAAATTGCGTATCTGGATGGCGATCACAACGTCGGGAACAACTCCAAACACTGATTGCTCCTGTGGCGAGAAGGCTCCCCCACCATTTTCAGCGACCCGCAAAGGCTAGTCCCGCGCTTTTCCTAACCACAACCTGAGAACCTCGTCGGAGAATTCCCGGTCAACACCGCTTTTGTAGGAGCAGTGCTCGCCCGCGATGAACGATCACGCGGTCCGCCTGACGAAATGCGTTTAATGATGAATAGCCCGAAAAGATCGCAGCCTGCGGCAGCTCCTACGGATTTGCGTACGGCTTCGACTACTCGGCGTAGGAGCTGCCGCAGGCTGCGATCTTGGTGATCCCACATCCTGAAATACGCGGTTGCAAGCCAGCCATCCGCCTCATAAGATCGCGCCTTCAACGGGTACAGCGGAGCTGTTCAACAAAAACCCGCATTCAAGGAACCAGAATGACCCATCGCATCCAATGCAGCATCAAAGCACCTCCCCGCTCAGGCCTGACCCGCGATCAACTCTGGGAAGCCGAAGACAAAGGCCTGATCAAATGCTGGGAAGTCGGCCGCGAACGTGCCGCTAAATTCCCCGATCTCTCTAAGCGCTGTCTGGCGGGCGAACTCCCGGTACTCGGCTGGAAAGGTGGCGTCAGCCGTAGCCTGAAGAAACGCGATAAATTCGGCTCGCTCAAATACCTAGCGCAATGGCAAGGCCTGCGCGGAGAGGACCTGGACATCGACTTGACTCAGGAACGGGTGATGACCTGCTCGCGCACAAAAATGGTCGTGACGTTCACCCCGGACCGCTCGAAATACTTCAACCAGCCGTCGGAAATGGAAGCCTAGGAGCGACTCAAACCTCCTCAACAACACTCTCCCGCGAAAACCGCTCGCGATACGCCTGCGGTGTCACGCCCATGGCCCGCAGGAAACTGCGGCGCAGGGTTTCTTCGCTGCCGAACCCGCATTGCACGGCGATCCGCTTGATTGGCACTCCGGTATCACTCAGCAATCGTCGTGCGGTTTCGACACGAATCAGTTCGATGGCCCGCGCCGGGGTTTGGCCGGTGTCGGCGCGATAGTGCCGGATAAAGCTGCGTTCACTCATGCCAGCTTGCAGGGCCAGCGCCGGGATACCGAGGTCCAGGCTGAGGTTTTCGGCGATCCAGGCGTGCAGGTCGTCAAAACGGTTGCCATGCTGTTGCAGGTCCAGGGTCACGCTGAACTGTGACTGGCCGCCAGGGCGTTTGAGGAACACCACCAGTTGCCGGGCCACCGCCAGTGCAATACTGCGCCCCAGATCCGCCTCCACCAGCGCCAACGCCAGGTCGATGCCGGCCGTGACCCCGGCAGAGGTCCAGACCGAGCCGTCGTTGATGAAAATCGGGTTGGGCTCGACCCGCAACAGTGGATGTTTTTGCGCCAGTTGATCGCAGCGGGTCCAGTGAGTGACCACGCGGCGACCGTCGAGCCAACCGCTGGCCGCCAGCAGAAATGCCCCCGTGCACACTGACGCCACGCGCCGGGAAATGGCCGCGTGCTGGCGTACCCAGTCCACCAATGCAGCGTCTTCAGCCGCCGCGTAAACGCCCCAACCACCCGCAATAATTAACGTATCAGAAGGCTCGGTGGGCAGTGGTTCAGCCAGCAGCGCCAGGCCTGCGCATGACATTATCGCCCCGCCGCCATCCGCTATCACCGTCGGCGCATAGGGTGGCGGTAACCCGCGTTGAGCGGCGATGTCGTTGGCCGTGGCGAACACCTGCAACGGCCCGGTGACATCAAGCAGTTGCACCTTGGCGAAGGCCAGCACATGAATGGTTTTCGGCGAGTTCGGCATGATTGGCGTAATTCGAGGGTTAATTGGCGCGCACGCCAAATCCTACGAGCATACCGTCAAACCGTCCACCCGAACCGGGTGTGAACACGCAGACCAAGGAGATAGCGTCATGACGTTGCAGATCGGTTTTCTGTTGTTTCCACAGGTACAACAACTGGACCTGACCGGCCCTTACGATGTGCTGGCCTCGTTGCCGGACGTGAAGGTGCATTTGATCTGGAAGGACCTGATCCCTGTGACGGCAAGCACCGGCCTGGTCCTGAAGCCGACCACCACGTTCGATGACTGCCCTGACCTGGATGTGATTTGCATCCCCGGAGGCAGCGGCGTCGGGCCATTGATGGAAGATCCACCGACCCTGGCGTTCATTCGCAAACACGCCGCCCAGGCACGCTACGTGACCTCGGTGTGCACGGGCGCTTTAGTACTCGGCGCAGCTGGATTGCTCAAGGGAAAACGTGCGACGACCCACTGGGCCTATCATGAATTGCTGAGCTTATTGGGCGCCATCCCGGTTCGGGATCGGGTGGTACGCGACGGCAATCTGCTGACCGGTGGCGGGATCACCGCCGGTATCGACTTTGCCCTGACCCTCGCCGCTGAGTTGTTCGATGCAGACACTGCACAATTGGTGCAGTTGCAACTCGAATACGCGCCCGCACCGCCGTTCAATTCCGGCGACCCACACACCGCGCCGAAAGCCGTGCTGGAGGAAGCCCATCGGCGTTCGGCCGCCTCGCTCACTCAGCGCACGTTGATCACTGCGCGCGTGGCAGCACGGCTAGATAAAGCACTTGATCAGGTCTGAAAGGGACTTTTACAGCGCTCATAAAAAAACCCGCCGAAGCGGGTTTTCCAAGACCATGACGACATCCTGTCGCTGCAATCCTTGCAAATGGTCGGTCATCCATGACCCTGAGCGCGTCCTGCGCTGCAGTTGATAAAGTCAGATTAGGCCAGAAACCAAAAGCGCAAAAGACGACATGACATCGACCGTGCGTAAGCCATTGGCTATGCGTCAGGTTAAGCCCCCAAACGGCCATTTTCTGCAGGCAAAAAAAAACCCGCCGAGGCGGGTTTTCAAGACCATGACGACATCCTGTCGCTGCGATCCTTGCAAATGGTCGATCATCCATGACCCTGAGCGCGTCCTGCGCTTCAGTTGATGGGTGTAGATTACGCTTCGGATCCAATCTGAAACAGGAGACATAGCTACTACTTCATGTAAGACATTCGCCATTGCAGCACTTCCGAAAACCCTTAGACACCTCAGGTCTCAAGCATCTGAGCCGCGAGCATTGCGTCAGGTACGGCTCAACCAGGGTAGGCAATTCATTGTTCGACAAAGGATTTCAGACTCACCAACGCGTGGTCCCACTGTTGGCTGATAACGTCCAGCGAGTGGCGGGCCTCGTCCAGTTGCGTCGGCTCAAAGACCCATCGACGCTCACGCCCCCGCTTGGTGTCACGCACCAGACCGGCGTCAGCCAGCACCCGCAGGTGTTTGGTCACGGCCTGGCGACTGATGTCGGTGCCGGCGGTCAGTTGTGCGATCGACATCGCCCCGCCACCGCACAACACGTCAATCAGCCGCAGCCGGGTTTCGTCGCCAAGTGCGGCGAAGGTCAGCGCCGATCGGCCCAGCGCAGTGGCGGCCAACGGCATCTCCAGCGTTAAGGCGTCAGGGGGCGGCAAGGTACGTCTCGATGTTGGTCATTTGGTCATCCCAACCGCGACTGTTCATGCGGAAGGCTTTCAGGCGGCGCTCTGCCGGAATGTTATCGAAACCGGACTCGACGACCTTCAGCAAAGTGCCGCCATCCATGTCTTCGAGCTCGAACAGCACCAGGGTGGTGGGCTCCGACGAATAGTCCATGTCCGGCTCCACCGCGTACGGATGCCAACGAAACGCAAACACCCGCTCGGGCTCGACCCGCGCCACCTGCACGTCCCAGACCAGATGTTCATAGCCCGGATAAGTGATTTGCCCCTGTGTTCGCTCACCGGCAACGAAGCGTTTGCCATTGAGCGCGACACCAAACCACTTGCCGAAGGACTCGGCATTGGCCAAGGCCCGCCAGACGGTGGAGCGTGGAGCCTTGAGCAGGATCTTTCTTTCGATGCGATCTGATGAGTGCATAGGTCACCTCCGTTGATGAACACTAGGCTCGGATAGGCGGATGCGCAACCTTTGAGTTGCATTAAGCGGATATGCCTCGCCAGTACGATCGTCTTTATCCGCTCAACACCCCCGGTTAACGGTGGTAACGTCCACTGTCTACCGCTCGTCGGTCAGCCCATCAAACCGGTGAAGGAACACTCGATGAAAACACTCCGCGGCAGTTGCCTGTGCAAGGCCATCGCCTATGAACTCGACAGCCTCGACATGCCGATCAGTCACTGCCATTGCCATACCTGTCGCAAAGCGCATGCAGCGGCGTTTGCTTCGACGGCCGGGGTCATGCGTGAACATTTCCGTTGGGTCAAAGGTTTAGACACGTTGTCATCCTTCGAGTCCTCACCCGGAAAACTGCGGCACTTCTGCTCCCGGTGTGGCTCGCACCTGATGGCCGAGCGTTTGGCTCAGCCGCATGTGGTCGTGCGAGTGGCGAGCCTCGATGACGATCCGGAAATAACACCGCAGACACATATCTGGACGTCTCACGCAGTGCCGTGGCTAGCCTTTGAAGGAATTGCCCGGCGTGCCGAGTAACCACCGCCACGGGTTGCACAAGCGTGGCGACTGCACTTCAATCAGCCGTTCAACTCCTCGAAGACCCACGCGAGCTTTCCATGCATCCACGCTTTTTACTGGCCCTTACGCCACTGCTGCTGGCGCCCTTCGCCCATGCCGACGACTGCGCTAGCGCCGCCGACCAACGCACGATGAACGAGTGTGCCGCCAAGGACTACAAGAAGGCGGACACCCAGCTCAACGCGCTCTACAAGCAGATCAATGAACGTTTGAAGGACAACGTCGAGAGCAAAAAACGGCTGGTCGGTGCACAGCGCGCCTGGGTGACATTCCGCGATGCCGAGTGCACGTTCTCGGCGTCCGGGGTGGCTGGCGGCAGCGCTTACCCGATGATCTACAGCCACTGCGAGGCTGAGCTGACGCTAAAACGTATCGAGGCCTTCAAGACCTACCTCAAGTGCCAGGAAGGCGACCTGAGTTGCCCGGTGCCTTGAATAAAAAATCGCAGTCAACACGAGCCCCGTAGGAGCTGGCGCAGCCTGCGATCTTTTGATTTTTCCAACAGACGACTCGTTGTCTGGAGCGGCGCCAAGATCAAAAGATCGCAGCCTGCGGCAGCTCCTACGTGAATCGCATGAGCTTTACCGGATAAACACCTGCGCCGTGGTGATCGCCATGTCGTCGCCCGGCATTTTGATGCTGCCAATCTGTTTCAGGCTGTCGGCATCAAAGATCGCCACGTCGTTGAAGGTCCCGGCCAGGTAGATCTTGCTGCCGTCCTTGTTGAACGAAATGCAGTAGTAGGAGTGATCCAGGTTGACCGCCTTAATCAGCTTCTTCTGTTTGATGTCGTACTTGGCCAGACGATTGAGCACGCCGAGCATCAGGTTCGGATCTTTCGGCGAGCGCATGCCGCTGAAGTAGATCTCGATCAGCGGACCGAAATCGGTGGTTTCGGTCTTGCCGGTTTTCAGGTCGATGCTGAACAGGCCGTAGAGGTTGTCGGCAGTGGCCGGGTCTTGTTTCTTGTCCTTGAATTTCGCGGTGGTGTAGAGCAGCGAGAAGTCGTGCCGATACGTTTGCTGGTTCCACACGTAGAGCACGTCCGGTGCACTGTAGTTGGGGCGTTTCCAGTGGCGGCTAGGGATCAGCACGTCGAACTTGCCGGTTTTCACGTTGACCTTGTAGATGTCCGCACCCGCCACATACAGCGTGCCGTCATCACCGCTTTGCATGATGGTCAGCTGACGCGGTGCCGGGAAGCTGCGAACCGGCTTGGCGCTCATGCCGGCATCGGTGGCGTAGACATCCAGTCTTGGCGGTTGCACTTCATAGTGGTCATTGAGCATCAAGGTCGGGTTGGCGACGGTGTACAGCTCCTTGCCATCGTGGCTGAGGGTGAACGCGAACATCGAACGTGCTTTCTCCCCCGGTTGCTGGGTGATGCTGGCGTGGAACACCGGCTTGCAGCTGTCGAGTTCGACACCGTAAATGTCCGCATAGTGGTTGTTCAGCACGTAGGCGGTCATGCGGTCCGGCGAGAGCTGAATGGTGCCAGGGCCAAAGGCGTCCGGCAGTTTGCAGGTCTTGTACAGGCTGTCGGTTTTAAGGTCGATGACGTTCAGGTTGTTCGGGTAGTTGGTGGTCAGCATGTACTCGTGACCACGTTGAAGCACAGTGTTTTCATCGGCCAGAACACTGAGTGAGCAGACACTCAGGAGGGCGGAAGCGGCCAGGCCGCAGGCATTGATAAGGCGCATGCAGGAATCCTTCTTGGGTCCGATTATTTGTCTTTTGCCTATTTGTCTTTAGGAAACACCGTGCCCAGGTTGCGCCAGCTCTCGTTGGAAGCTTGGGCGTCCTTGTTCCAGTCCGGGTAGGTGCTCATCATGTCCGGCACCTGGGCCGGCCACCAGCAAGGGTCGGAACAGCCATAAAGGTCAGCTTCCATTGGCTGGCACAGCGACGCCACACCGCCAAAGGCGTCGATTTCCCAACCCGGATCGGTGGTCGAGGCGCAGCCGGCGACAGAACTCATGGCCACCACTTCTTCAATACGGTTTTCGGCCGCGGCCTGATCGAGCTTCTGCGCTTTGTTATTGATTGCCTTGAGATGTTTCATATCAGTGAGCCTTGCGCGGAGTGATGTAACTGCTGATAAACGCAGGGTTGTGAGCCATGATCCGGGTGTAGACCTCGATGCCGAAGTCGACCCAGTCACGCATCAGTTCGCAGTAGTGATAGGTCGGATGAGTCGGGTCGCCATAACGGGCGTAGCTCTCGTGGTAGCAGCCGCCGGAACACAGGTTGCGGATCTGGCAGTCTTCGCAACCGGTATTGGTCCGGTCCAGGCGCTGGGACAGGAAGTCGTTCAACTCAACCTGTTTCACGCCGCTGTGCACGTTGCCGAAGGTCGGCAATGACGAGCCGGTGAAACGGTGGCAGAGGTTGAGTTCACCCTTGTGATCCACCGCCAGCATTTTCAGCCCGGCACCGCACGGCAGGGCTTTCTTGTGGCCCTCGTGGATGTCGGTGATCAGCTGGTGCAGGTTGGAGAAACCGATGTTGCGGTGTTCCAGTGCCGCTTCCAGATAACGTCGGCCGAGTTTCTTCATGTTGGCGAAGACTTCGATCAGTTCGTCGCTGGACAGGTTGAAGCTGCTGATGTCGCCCGAGGTCACCGGGGCAAAACCGACTTCGGCAAAACCCAGTTCGTTGAACAGGTGATCCCAGATAGTTTCGACGTCGGTGACACCGGTAGTCAGGGTCACGCGCGCGCCGACCGGGCGGCTGTTGTAGCGCGACAGCAGCATCTCGGCCTTGCGCCGAACCACGTCATAAGTGCCCTGCCCGCCCACGGTGATGCGGTTGCGGTCGTGCACGGTTTTCGGTCCGTCGATGCTCACCGACAAACCAAAGCGGTGGGCGTTCAGGTAGTCGACCGTTTCCTCGGTGAGCAGCGTGGCGTTGGTGGTCATGACGAATTCGACGAACTTGCCGGCCTCGCGAAACCGCTTCTCGCAGTAGTCGACCATGTACTCGATCAGCTTGCGGTTGCTCAACGGCTCGCCACCGAAGAACACCACGGTAAAACGCTCTTCGTCAGGGGATTCGCGCAGCAGCATTTCCACCGACGCGACGGCGGTGTCGACGTCCATCTTTTTGCCCGCCGACGGCTTGTCGAGATCTTCCTTGTAGCAGTAGGTGCAGCTCAGGTTGCAGCCGGTATTGACGTTGAGCACCACGGTGTTGATCGCCGTGCGTTCGACCCGTTTGGTGCCAATGTCCGGGGTCAGCGGTGAGCCGTCGCTGACCAGTTCCAGAGAGATCAGCTCGCCCAGTGTTTCGTTGATTTCTTCGCCGTTGAAGCGTGCCGCCAAGCGCTGGACCAAGTCCTCCGACGAACAGCCGGGACCGCGCAAGGTATCGATGATGGTGCCGGTCAGCTCATCGCTGGCGAACAGCGAACTGCTGGGGATATGGAACAGCATGCGGTCGGCATCAACGTGCACTTCGTGCAGATTGCGCTCGACCAGATTCAAAATAGCGCTCATTACAACCTCCTGTGCAAACCCCCGTTTGGCGAGGCCTGCTGTCATTCCAAAAAAGTGTCTGAAACCTGGGGGATCAGTCAGCTCAGGTTTTCAAATCATGGAATGGGTGGATTGTTCCAGCGTTGCACGGTGACGATCATGTGGCCCTCGCCGGTCAGGGATTTCCCTGCGTCGTCGACGGCGGCGATCACCTTGAGGTTACCGGCGTTATTGGTGGACATCTTGCGTGCAGGGTTTGGTCCCGCATCACCCGGGGTGAACACGCCGCTGTCGGCCTGCATGGTGCCGGCAAACTTGACGTCCTGGTCTTCCTTGGCGCGGTCGTCGAAAGCTTCGACCTTCCACTGCGCCGGAAACACACCAATGCGATACGGTTTGCCGTCGATCCCTTTGCCCCAGGCTTCGGCGTCAAAACGGCCCTGGACTTTCGGGGTCGAACCGCCGCCCTCACCGATCCGCGCCACCGAAAATTCCGGCACCACCTTGACCTCGGCAATCTGGCTGTAGACCGCCAGCGTCACGCCTTTCAAGTTGCCAATCATGACCTCGCGTGCGCCTGGTTTGGCGTCGGCGGCCGCTTTGATTTTGACCTTGATGCGCTCTGGACTTTGCTCCAGCACTTGCGCCACTTCAACGCCGCTGCCGAAGTTCGGCGTGCCTTGCAGACCGCTGCCGATCAGGGTCACTTCAGTTTCGCTGCCAGCCTTCAGGTAACCTGGCTGCACCGCCAGCAAACGGCTGGAGCCTTGTTTTGCGGCGATAAAGTCGAGACCGCGCTCATCGTGCTCGGCGTCGAACATCCGGCCTTGTAGCTCAGAGCCCTTGACCGCGAACACCTGACGCATGACCACGCCGTCAATGGTCACGTTGCCGCGCCATTCATAACCTGAGTAGAGGATCGCACTGCCGTCGCCATTGAACGGGCTGCCGTCGGCGTATTGGCCTTTGACCGTGACCTTGAATTGGTCGTCGCCCGAGGCACTGACGCTCATCACACCGGCCAGCTCACCCTTGCCCGACAAGTGGCCGCTGAAGCTCCAGGCACCCACCAGCGTGTCGGACTTCGGAGCAGTTTTCTGCCAGCTTTTCCAGGCCGGGTTATCCAGTGGATAGCGCTTGGCCAACAGCGGCACCATGTCTTTGCGGGCAATGTCGAACCAGTCGCGGTCGCGGGCCAGCGCCTGGTATTCCAGGGACGGCCATTGGCCCAGATGGAAATTCACCAGACGTTCCCACTCCTGGGCAGGCCGCCGTTGCAGGGCGATCCGCGCGCCGGAGTGGCAGCGGCCGCACATCTGACTGGTCTGGTCGTCGAAATGCTCGACGGTGTTGAGTCGACGCTCCAGCGCATAACGCACGCCATCGGTTTCGCTCGGTGCCAGGCCCTGGGTATCGGCGAGGTATTTGACCAGCGTGCGACGGTCCTCATCACTGATCCGCAAACCGTGCATGGTCTGCATCCGGGCGATGCTCATCAGCCAGCCTTCGGGGGTTTTGCGTTGGTGGCTGATACGGCTCAAGGCATTGTCGGCCTCGGGGGTATGACAACCCTGGCAGGTTTCCTTGAGAATGGTTTGGGCGTCACGCGCCGCCATGCTTTGCGGAGCATGCAGGGCGGCACACGCGGCGAGCGCCAGCAGACTGGCGCTCATGCCTGATCGGAGTTTTCTCTTCATCAACGTCGAACCTCGCACGGTGCTTTCTTATTGTTGTGGCTTATCGTTTTTATGGTTTCTGCCGTCGGCGTCGATGAACTGACGGAGGCAAGAGAAACGTCTGCGAGAAGCAATACACGGAGCGTGCCAGCTTAAAAATAGTCTTCTGAATCAGCCGGTTGACGATAATTTCAGATTTTTTATCACGCTGGGAAAAGCCTGGAGACGTCTAATTACGCGACAACTGTTGCACTCTGAGACGAAGCAAAGATCGCCCGGCTCGACATCAAAGTGCCTGCTACGCTTGCTATTCGCACATCATGTGCCCTACGCCTCAAACCACCGAAAACCTGAGGAAAGCATCATGGGATCAAAAGGAAATGATCATAACTGCACCCATTGTGGCTGCGAAAACCCGATCTGGAATGCACTCAAACACACCCTCGACCTGACAGCCCACACGGGCCTGGCATCCTCCCTCGCTCCAGAGCCCGACAGCGAGTCGATCGTCTTCACCGGCGGCGTGATTTATCCGCTCAAGGACGGCAACATGGATGATCGGGTCGAAGCGCTGGGCATCCATGGTGGCGACGTCGTCGCCTCCGGTAGCCTCGCTGACGTGCAGGCGCGCATGAAAGCCAAAGGCATCGCTTATCAGACTCGGTTGCTGGAGGGCAAAACCCTGCTGCCCGGCCTGATCGAGCCTCATGTGCACATCGTGCAGACGTGTGCCATACAAGGTTGGCTGGACCTGGGCGCCATCATGGAGCTGTCGCCTGAGGACCATGCCAAAAACCGGCTGAACCCGGATGCCCTCAAACAAGACCAGCGGCTACGCCCCTGCTATGACTGGAACTGGTTGAAGGGTGAAATCCGTAAAAACATTCCCGAAGACAGTTCGACCTGGATTCTCGGCCGCATGGTCGACCCGGCCCTGATGCCGTTCAAGGAGGTGAAAGGCGGTCTCAACCAACTCACGACGTTTCACTGCGATCTCAATGAAACCGGGGACAGAGTCGGCAATCTGGACAGCATCGTGACGCAAAACCCGTTACTGATGATCAGCGCCTCGATGCACACCATTTACTTGAACACTGCGGCGTGCGAGGCGGTCTACAACAGCAACAATGAATACAGCAAAGAGCTGCGTACGAAATATTCGACCTGTCAGGAGTACATCGAAGACACGCACGGCAATCTTCAGGAGAAAGCCGGGATGATGCCGGCCATCTGTTCGATTCCGTTCAAGCAGGGTCTCGACCTGTTGAATATCTTCAGGTACATCAACGACTATTTCGAGCAAGCGTCCCGCCGGGGCGTCACCCTGCTCTACGACGCCATGATGGACACATTCTCCAAAACCGTCCTGAAAGCCTATGACCTGAAGCACCATCGCAACCTGCGGATCGGTTATGTCGTCCCCTACGACAGTAAAGACTCCAAGAAAAAAGCGGATTTCCCCGTCACCAGGGAAGCCGCCAGAAGTTTTTATCAAGCCGGGCTCAAGTTGATATCGGATGGCTCCAACCAGGGGCTTACGGGCTACCAGGCCCAAGAGTACTGCTGTTATACGGAGCCCCCGCTCGGTAACTTCAACTTCTGTGATCCTGGAGACACGACCCCGACGGTCATTCCCGACGCTTATCAGACCACCATCAACGACGCCGTGGCCACCGGCTGGCCACTGATGATTCACGCCAACGGTGATCAGGCGATCGAGTTCACACTTCAAGCCTATGAGACGGCGCTGGGCGGTTGCAGTGGCCTGGAAAAAAGGCACCGCATCGAACACTGCTCGCTGCTGACCGACAGCCACATCCAGACCATGAAGCGACTGGGCGTCTCTCCCAGTTTCCTGATCGGTCATGTCGGTTACTGGGGCTACAGTTTCGAAAAGGCGATTTTCAAGGACAAAGCCACACGGATGCTTGATCTGTGCCAGTCGGCCCTGGACCACAAGCTGAGAATCTCGCTGCACAGCGATTGTTCGGTCACACCACTGGGGCCGTTGCGCTCGATGGAGCAAGCCGTGACCCGGAAAATGGAAGGCATGCGCGATAATCAGGGTCTGTTTATCCGCGACCCGCGTCAGCAACCGATCCTCAACGAAGCCGAGTGCCTGTCGCGCAAGCAAGCCTTGAAAGCCATCACCTATGACGCCGCCTGGCAATGCCATGCCGAGGACTGGATGGGGTCGTTACAGGATGGCCATTTTGCTGATCTGGTGATTCTCGAACAGGACCCGCTAGACGAAAGAGTCCCGGCCACGAGTATCCGCGACATCAAGGTTTGCGAAACCTGGAAAGGGGGCCGCAAGGTGTACGCCAACCTGGACAGCTGATCCGTAAAAAGCAGGCTTGCCCACGAAGGCGGTAGGTCTGTCACCCTCAATACCGGATGACAGACCCTAGTCGTGAGCAAGCTCGCTGTCACAGGTTTCATCGGCGTCTGTCTCAAGCCGTCTCAATCTGCGACATCCGATCATCGTTTCATTACCTCACTCGGCCCTCAACCCCCGATAAACACGAGGCCCGGAAAACTGGCACAACCGTTGCGAAAGACCTCGTCACACGAACAAGACGAGGTCTTACCATGCCGCTCCCTTATCTGCTTCCTGCCGTTTCGGTGTTCATCCAGCGTGCGCCGCGCATGCTGATCGGCGCCGAGTGGGTCGAGGCCGCTGACGGCCAGACCATGCCCCTGCACAACCCGGCAACCGGCGAAGTGCTGTGTGTTGTACCGAAGGCTACGCCGGACGACGTTGATCGCGCCGTGCTTGCCGCGCGTCACGCGTTCGATGATTCGGCCTGGGCCCGCACCCGCCCTCGGGAGCGGCAAAACCTGCTGTGGAAGCTCGCTGACCTGATGGAGCGCGACGCCGAATTGCTCGCGCAACTGGAATGCCTGAACAACGGCAAAAGCGCGGCCGTGGCGCAGGTCATGGACGTGCAGTTGTCCATCGACTTCCTGCGCTACATGGCCGGTTGGGCGACCAAGATCGAAGGTTCCAGCGTCGAAGTCTCGCTGCCACTGATGCCGGGCGATCAGTTCCACAGCTTTATCCGTCGTGAAGCGGTGGGTGTGGTCGGCGCCATCGTCGCCTGGAATTTCCCGCTGCTGCTGGCCTGCTGGAAACTCGGCCCGGCCCTCGCGACCGGTTGCACCGTGGTTCTGAAACCCGCGGATGAAACGCCGCTGACCGCACTGAAACTCGCCGAGTTGGTACTGGAAGCCGGCTACCCGAGCGGGGTGTTCAACGTCGTCACCGGCACCGGCATCACCGCAGGTTCTGCGCTGACCCACAACCCGTTGGTGGACAAACTGACCTTCACCGGCTCCACTGCCGTCGGCAAGCAAATCGGCAAGATCGCCATGGATTCCATGACCCGGGTCACCCTGGAACTGGGCGGTAAATCGCCGACCATCGTCATGGCAGATGCCAACCTCGGCAGTGCCGCCGCCGGGGCCGCCAGCGCGATCTTCTTCAATCAGGGCCAGGTCTGCTGCGCGGGCTCGCGGCTTTATGTGCAGCGCAAGCATTTCGACAATGTGGTGGCTGACATTGCCGGCATCGCCAACGCCATGAAGCTGGGCAACGGCCTGGACCCAAGCGTTGATATGGGGCCGCTGATTTCGGCGCGCCAGCAAGAGCGGGTGTATAAGTACATCGAAATGGGCCGTGAGAGTGGCGCGACCATTGCTTGTGGCGGTGAGCAATTGGGTCCTGGATTCTTCGTCAAACCGACGGTGATTGTCGACGTCGATCAAAAGCACTCGCTGGTTCAGGAAGAGATCTTCGGACCGGTACTGGTAGCGATTCCGTTCGATGACGAAGCCGATGCATTGCGCATGGCCAACGACAGTCCGTATGGCTTGGGTGCGAGTATCTGGTCCAACGACCTCGCGGCCGTGCACCGGATGATTCCACGGATCAAGTCCGGCTCGGTCTGGGTCAACTGCCACAGCGCCCTCGACCCGGCGTTGCCGTTTGGCGGTTACAAGATGTCCGGCGTAGGCCGAGAGATGGGGTATGCAGCGATCGAACATTACACCGAGTTGAAGTCGGTGTTGATAAAGCTCTAACCCCCGTAGGAGCGGCCGAAGGTCGCAATCTTTTGGCGGTGTTACGCCATGCCGAAGATCAAGATCAAAAGATCGCAGCCTTCGGCCGCTCCTACGGTTTGAAACCTTGGGACAGTAGCCAACTGCGTACCACCCGCCCCTGCTCCACCGTCAAACCTTCCAGCGCTTGGTCAGCCGGCTCGGTTTGCAAACGACGCAGCAACGGCGCCAACTCAACCCCTTGCACATGCCAGATCCCCAATGGCTGATCCGCTGTGATCACCACCTCGGCCTCGTCGACAAACCCATCGCGCAGCACCGGTGCGCGCTCAATGCTCAGAGACTCAAACTCTGCGGGTACATGAGCCAGCGCCGTGTCCGGCCACTGTCGACGCGCACGCCAGAACGGCTCGTCCTGCCAGCGCAGTTCATCGGCATAAAAATCCCGCCCCATGCGCGCAAACCGCAAAAACAGTTGCTCGACCCGTTGTTGATGGAAGCGCTGAGCCAAGGCCGCCCGCTCAGGTTTACCCAGCAAGGTGTTGATCACCACCGGCGCCTGCAAGGCTGAGGACAGGGATTGAAAGATGCCATTGCCTGACAGCGGATCGACCGCCATGGCCGCATCGCCAACCCGAATCCAGTTATCGCCGCACACCTGCGGATTGAGAATCGCCGTGCTGCTGCGGGCATGCAGTTGCAGCTCGATTTCAGGCTGCGAGCCGAAAAAATCGACAGCCAACGGCGAGTCCTGACGGCGCTGGCGACAGTAATCGAGCAACTGCGCTTTGCCCGGCAACTCGGCGCTGGCCACGTCCACGGTCAACTGCCAATAACATTGACCGTCGGCCCGCCGCGCCATCCAGGCCCAACCGTCCTGTAGACTTTCCACCGCGCTGGCGGTGTCGCCTGGCGCGCACTGCCAACGGTTGAGCAAGCTGACCGTCTCCGGTCCACGTAGTCCTTTACCAAGCGCCGGCGCTTGACGACCACGGGCTTCCACCAGAAATTCGCTGTTCAACTCAGCATGACCTTCGACCTCAACCCGATGGCCCGACGCCTGTGAGTGGACCGCCAGCACCCGGCCTTCGATCAACTCGACACCGGCCAGACGCAAATCCTCACGCAGGCCTCGATCAAAGCTCGGCCGATCCAGTAGAAATTCGATGTTTTGCGCATGTTGCTGGCCGTTCCACGACACCTGCCGCTGCGACGGCAACGCAGCCTCCGCCAGTGCCTGATTCAAACCAGCACCGCGCAGGGCTTCGAGCACCCGTTGCGAAACGCCTTCGAGCGCCGCAAAACGCCGCCAGTCACTGACCAGCGTCACCGCATAACCCAGCCGGCGCAGACCCAACGCCACCGCCGCGCCCGCAGGCCCGGCGCCGAGAATCAGGATTGCATTCATTTCCAGATTCGCCGCTCGGGGCCACGATAACGGGCGTTGTCCCGTAGCCATTCAAGGATCTGCATATTGCTCGCGTCGAGGTGTCCGGCGAGAAAATTGGCGATATGCCCGGTCAACGCCGCGCAACCGAGACTGGCACCGGATTGCCCTGGGTACGTGCCCTGAACGCAGGCGGCAAAGTCGGCCTGCTGGCTGTTGAGCCATGACCATTCGTGTTCGCCGCAACGTGCATCACCGGTCACCCGCACCACCTGCGGGTAACTCGCTGGGTACACGCCCTCGCCTTGTGCCGGACTCGACGCGCACAACAAAACACCACGGGCCAATGCCGCCGAACAGGCTTCACGCAGCAGACCGCGGTCCTGGCGTAAACCCAGGCTGAGGTTGATCACCCGCACATCCTGCGTCACCAGCCAATCGATCGCCGTGGCGATTTGCAAGGCGCTGGTCACTCCGCGCTGGTCGAACACCTGCGCTACGCAAAACCGTGCAGAGGCTGCGCGCCGGCTGATCGCTTCGACAACCGCGCTGCCGTGGCCGCTCGGATCGTCACGCAGCTCGTCTTCGGCGAGTCCGTCCTCGACCAGGTAAAACCGTCGCCCGGCGCTCACCTGCCCGCGTTGTGCCACGGAATGTCCGCTGTCGACCACGCCAATCCTTAGCTCAAGCTTCATGCAGCACCTTAACCTGCGTTAGCACGCCGTCGAACAACTCAAAGCGCAGATCAGCATCGGCCAGAGTCGAGGGACGATGGCTGATCAGGATTCGTGTACGTCCGGCAAACAGTCGATCGATGGCCTCGATAACTTCCCGTTCAGTGGCCTCATCGACCGCCGAAGTGGCTTCATCCAGCACCAGAATCAGCGGATTCTGCAACAGCGCACGGGCGATGGCGATCCGCTGTTTCTGCCCACCGGACAACTGCTGACCGCGCTCGCCCAAGGGACTGTCGAGGCCTTCGGGCAGGGACGCGATCAGGCTGTCGAGCTGTGCCAGCCGCGCCACTTCGGCCACCGCCTCACGGCTGGCATCTGGCACCGCGTAAGCGAGGTTATCCGCCAGGCTGCCGCGAAACAGCACGATGTCCTGGCTAACCACGGCGATCCGCTGACGCAACTCGAACAGCGCAAGCTCTCTCAGGTCGACCCCGTCCAGCAGCACTCGACCAGACTGCGGGTCGTGATGCCGTTGCAGCAGATCGATCAGCGTCGACTTGCCAACCCCGGAGCCGCCGCTCAGGGCTACTTTCAAACCGTAGGGAATACGCGCGTCGATGCCGCGTAAAGTCACCGGGCGCCCAGGATGGCTGAAATGCACCGCCTCAAAACACAGTTCGCCAGAGCTCGGCATTGGCTGCGGCGTTACTGGCGTGACGACACTCGGCTGTTCACCGCGCAGCTCCATCACCCGACCCAGGCTGACAGTCATCCGTTGAATCGCCACGTACAACCCGAGCAAGCTCTGCACCGGCCCGACCGCCATGCCCAGATACGTCGAAAACGCGATCAACGCGCCGAGCTGCCAGGTGCCCTGCACCACCCAATAACCACCCATCAAAAATGCACAGGCTCGCGACAAAGAGGTCAGCGTGCCGGGCACCGCCTGGGTGAAAAACTCGGTGACTTGCAGACGTAGTAACTGGCTCATGTAGCCCTGCCCCAATGTTTCGAGGCGCCGTGCTTCGCGTTGTTGCTGGCCGGCGGACTGGATGAATTTCATCACCGGCAGGGTTTCGACCATGAACGAGGACATGTCCGCCGAACGCTCACGCAATTGCCGCACATCACGCTCGACCTTGCGCCGCATCCAGCGCAGCCAAAGCACGTCCAGCGGAATCAACACCAACGCCAGCAGCGAGAGTTTCCAAGACAAGGTCAGCAACATCGCCACTGCGCAGACCAGACCGATGACGCTGGAAACCGCCGAGAACAGCGAGTCGACGGCAAAGCGCTGGATCTCCGCGACATCACCGTCGAGGCGCGACATCAGGTCGCCGATCCGCCGTTGCCCGTAAAAGCCGGGCGACAATGTCTGCAAATGCCGATAAAGATCATCACGCAGGGCAAACAGAATGCGCCCCGACAACCGTGTGTGCAGGTAGCGATTGATCCCCGACAATCCGGTGCCGAGCAGTCCGGCAACAATCATCAACCCGGCGATCAGCACCAGCATGGAAAAGTTGTGCGCCAACAGCCCATCATCGATCAGCAACTTGGTCAGCCAGGGCTGTACCAACACCAGCAACGAGGCGCACACCGACAACCCGAGCAGTCCGGCAATCGCCAGCCGATGCGGGCGCACGAAGCCATACAGCCACTGTAATGCGGCGTCCAGTGCCTGGGAGTTGTGACTGTCGACCAGCCTGACGATCAAGCGACGCATCAGCTGCGCAACTGTTTGAGCTTGCGGTACAGCGTCGCTCGGCTGATGCCCAGCGCATCGGCAGCCGCCGAAACGTTGCCATGATGATTGTCGAGGGACTGTCGGATCAGCTCCAGTTCGTTCTCGCGGATACTGCCGGAGGGCGAATGCTCGCAGGCATTCAACTCGTCGAGCATGCTATCGGGCAAATGCTCCAGGCTCACCACGGTTTCACCGGGTTCGCGCATCGCCAACGCGGTACGCAGCACCATCTCCAGCTGTCGGATGTTGCCCGGCCAGTGATAACCGGCGAGCAGACTGCTCAGGTCCTCTTTGAGCTTGACCGTCGGGGCGTCCAGTTTGCCGAGCAGACGGTTCACCAACTCGTTGAAGTCATCGCGCTCGCGCAAGGCCGGCAGCATCACGCTGATGCCGTTGACTCGATAGAACAGGTCTTCGCGAAAGTGTTTGTCCTCGACCAGATGCTTGAGGTCGCGGTGGGTGGCGCAGATCAGCGCGACGTCGATGTCTTGCTCTTCACCCGCCCCTAGCGGTGCAACCTTGCGGTCCTGCAACACCCGCAGCAGGCGCGCTTGCAGTGCCAGCGGCATGTCGCCGATTTCATCGAGGAACAACGTGCCGCCATGGGCCTGTTGCAAGCGGCCGATCATCCCGCCCCGTCGTGAGCCGGTGAACGCCCCTTCGCGGTAGCCAAACAGTTCCGACTCGATCAGGCCTTCGGGGATCGCAGCACAATTGACCGCAACGAAGGGTTTGTCGCAACGGCTGCCGGCCCTGTGCAGCGCCCGGGCGATGACTTCCTTGCCAGTGCCGGTTTCCCCCAACAGCAACACCGGCAACTCATTGGCCAAGCCTTGCCGGGCCATGCGCAATGCACGCGCATACCGCGCATTGCTGCCGGCCAGGGATTCGAGATCGGGCGGGGGTTTGGTGGTTTTGGCAACGCCGCGCGGCGTGCTGCTGATATTGATCGAGCGCTGTGGTGCATGCAGGGTTTTGTAAAAGAACTCGCCTTTGGCGGTTTGCAGACTGCCGATTCCGCCTTGTTGCAGACGCGCCAGCAGTTGCAGGCCATCAACCCCCAGAAACTCTTCGCAACGATGACCGACCAAGGCTGGGCGCTCGGCATTGAGCAACTGACAAGCCTGGGCACTGACCGCCAGAATCTGCCCGCCGAGGCTCACCGCCAACAAACCTTGCCAGGGAGACTCGAGGTACTGCCGACGGCTATGAAAGGCCAGCACGATCTGTTCGGGGAAGCTTGCGTTGAACACCCGGCTTTCAATCTGACTGACGGCCATCGCCAGCAACGAGGTGCTGTCATGCACCCGACCCAACGGGCCTTCACGGGTCAGATCGAGTACGCCAAGGATGTCGCCTTGAGGGCAGTGAATCGGCACCGAGGTGCAGGAAAAATCGCTTAGACGGTCGAGGTAATGTTCACCACAGTCGATCAACGTCGGCCGGGCTTCTACCAGTGCAGTGCCGAGGGCGTTGGTACCGCGTGCTGCTTCACTCCAGCAGGCGCCCAGGGTGATGTCTTGCAGGCCACTGCCCTTGAGACGGTCGGCACGGCCTTCGACCGCGAGAATGGTCGCATCGGAATTGGCGAGGATGATCAGCCCTTCCTTACCCTGACGCGCGGCCAGGTAATCGATGGCCGGCATCGCGGCGTCGATCAGCAAGCGATTGCTCGCCAGCAACACCTCAAGGCTGGCGCTCGATTCCAGCGCCAACTCATGCTTGCCATTGAAGTGCACGCCATGGCTCAAGCTGCGCCGCCATGAGGCATCGATTTCAGCGCGCAACACCCCGTTCGGGACTTCGCCTTCAAGGTGAAGCTTCTCCCGGGCCCGCCGGGCTTCATGCTGCAGTTCTGGCGTTATTGTTTTTATAAGAGTCATCAAGCGCTCCGGATCGGTCCGCCCAGTCTCTGGCCGGGTCACTTCCAGACATGCGACGAAGCACGCACGTCATGGGGAAATATCTACCCGGTTCAGATGGCAGTAAAGGGAAGTTTGCCCGATACCTCGGACAGCCCTTCCCTCAAGCAAAACCTGCGCCATGGGAAAACGGCGCCAGCGCCTATGTTTACGTTAACGTCAAGAGAGTGGCAAGTGCCGTAGAGCGCTTGCTACTGTGCACTAGCACGCCAGTACCCACAGGGAACGCTGTCACCGTCCGAGCAGGCTCTATAGCTTTAGCGCTTCAAACGTGAGGCTCACCTGGCGATTTACTCGGGCTCGCGTATTGCGGCTTCAGATGACCGTCCTTGTCCAGCAGCCACGCATCCATGATCTGTCGCACCACAGGACCGGCAACACGACCGCCGGCCTCGCCGTTCTCGATCATCACCGAAATCACGATCTGCGGATGTTCGGCCGGGGCGAAACCGACGAACAAGGCGTTGTCGCGGTTACGCTCGCGGGTCTTCAAACGGTCGTAGCGCTCGCCCTGTTTGATTGCCACCACTTGTGCGGTGCCGCTCTTGCCTGCAATCCGGTATTGCGCCCCCACAGCCGCCGCACGGGCGATGCCGCGCGGATCGTGCATGACCATCTGCATGCCGTGGTTGACCTGCTCCCAGTCGTGTGGATTCTTCAGCAGGATGTTCGGCATCGGATGCTCGTCCACCGGCGCCACGCCATCGATCGTCTTGGCCAGATGCGGTCGGTTCCACACACCTTTGTTGGCGATCAGTGCCGTCGCCTGAGCCAGTTGTAGCGGTGTCACCTGCATATAACCCTGGCCAATCCCGAGGATCACTGTTTCCCCGGGGAACCACGGCTGGCGGCGAGTAGCGCGCTTCCATGCCTGGGACGGCATCAGCCCGGAGGCCTCTTCGAACATGTCCAGCGAGACCTTCTCGCCGAGGCCGAACATCGCCATGTAATCATGCAGACGATCGATGCCGAGCTTGTGCGCCAGGTCATAGAAATAGGTGTCGTTGGAACGCATGATCGCTGCGTCCATGTCCACCCAGCCGTCGCCGCTGTGATTCCAGTTACGATATTTATGGTCGAAGTCTGGCAGTTGGTAGTAACCCGGATCGAAAACCCTGGTGGACGCTGTGACCACGCCGGTGTCGAGCCCGGCAATCGCCACTTCCGGTTTGATCGTCGAGCCCGGCGCGTACAACCCGCGCAATACCCGGTTGAACAGCGGGCGGTCAATGGAGTCATGCAGCGCCGCGTATTCCTTGAAGCTGATACCGGTGACGAACAGGTTCGGGTCAAAACTTGGCTTACTGACCATTGCCAGCACGTCACCGGTTGCCGGATCGAGAGCAACCACTGAACCACGACGGTCGCCCAGCGCCTCTTCCGCCGCTTCCTGAAGCTTCACATCGAGGCTGAGCACGATGTTTTTCCCAGGAATCGGATCAGTATGCTTGAGCACTCGCAGTACACGCCCTTGGGCGTTGGTTTCGACCTCTTCATAGCCGACATGGCCATGCAGCTCGGACTCGTAGAATTTTTCGATGCCGGTCTTGCCGATCGACTGGGTACCGCGGTACTCGACGGTATCCAGTGCCTTGGACTCTTTCTCGTTGATACGCCCGACATAACCGATAGAGTGGGCGAAATGCGCACCCAGCGGGTAGTTGCGCACAAACTGCGGCTCAACGTCGATTCCCGGCAGGCGGAACTCGTTCACCGCCAGTACCGCAATCTGCTCTTCGGTCAGTTCGTAAAACAAGGTGACCGGAACAAAGGGGTGGCGCGCCTGCTTCATCGCCTTGTCAAACAGCGTGCGGTCTTCAGCAGGCAAGTGCAACAGACTGACCACCGAGTCCAGCTCGCCTTTCACATCGGTTGCGCGTTCGCGGGTAATGATCAGATTGTAGCTTGGCCGATTATCGGCCAGCAGTACGCCGTTGCGGTCATAGATCAGGCCGCGAGTCGGGGTAATGGGCAGGACATGCACCCGGTTGTTTTCGGAGATCGTCGAGTGATAGTCAAACTCGACCACTTGCAGGACGTACATGCGCATAACCAGCGCGCAGGTGATTGCAACCACGAACAGCGCGCAGGCCAACAACCGTTTATTGACCAGGCGCGTTTCTTTTTCGTGGTCCTTGATCGGGATCGGTTCGGGCATTTCTGCAGCAACTCTTTGACCGGGTTAAACGCCATTCCCTGCGCGAGACATCAGTCCATTAAAAAACGAGCTGCACCATACCAAAAACTGTGCGGGCACTTTAGGGGTAATGCCCTAAGTGGTTGTCCTTGACGGCCAAAACGACGGTCGGACGTTGGTGCAGCCAAAGGGCACTTTCTCGCAGGCAAAACAAAACCCCTACCTGCATACGCAGATAGGGGTTTCGGAATTTAATCTTGACGATGACCTACTCTCACATGGGGAAACCCCACACTACCATCGGCGATGCATCGTTTCACTGCTGAGTTCGGGATGGGATCAGGTGGTTCCAATGCTCTATGGTCGTCAAGAAATTCGGTAGCCAGGTCGTCACTCGCGCAACGCTCCAGCAAATGGGTATGTGATAGCTCGGTGCTTTGTGAATCGCAAACTTTCGGTTTACTTCGTCTTCACACACCGCAATCTGGCGCCCTTTCGAGTCACTAAATTGCTTGGGTGTTATATGGTCAAGCCTCACGGGCAATTAGTATTGGTTAGCTCAACGCCTCACAGCGCTTACACACCCAACCTATCAACGTCGTAGTCTTCGACGGCCCTTCAGGGAACTCAAGGTTCCAGTGAGATCTCATCTTGAGGCTAGTTTCCCGCTTAGATGCTTTCAGCGGTTATCTATTCCGAACATAGCTACCCGGCAATGCCACTGGCGTGACAACCGGAACACCAGAGGTTCGTCCACTCCGGTCCTCTCGTACTAGGAGCAGCCCCTCTCAAATCTCAAACGTCCACGGCAGATAGGGACCGAACTGTCTCACGACGTTCTAAACCCAGCTCGCGTACCACTTTAAATGGCGAACAGCCATACCCTTGGGACCGGCTTCAGCCCCAGGATGTGATGAGCCGACATCGAGGTGCCAAACACCGCCGTCGATATGAACTCTTGGGCGGTATCAGCCTGTTATCCCCGGAGTACCTTTTATCCGTTGAGCGATGGCCCTTCCATACAGAACCACCGGATCACTAAGACCTACTTTCGTACCTGCTCGACGTGTCTGTCTCGCAGTCAAGCGCGCTTTTGCCTTTATACTCTACGACCGATTTCCGACCGGTCTGAGCGCACCTTCGTACTCCTCCGTTACTCTTTAGGAGGAGACCGCCCCAGTCAAACTACCCACCATACACTGTCCTCGATCCGGATAACGGACCTGAGTTAGAACCTCAAAGTTGCCAGGGTGGTATTTCAAGGTTGGCTCCACGCGAACTGGCGTCCACGCTTCAAAGCCTCCCACCTATCCTACACAAGCAAATTCAAAGTCCAGTGCAAAGCTATAGTAAAGGTTCACGGGGTCTTTCCGTCTAGCCGCGGATACACTGCATCTTCACAGCGATTTCAATTTCACTGAGTCTCGGGTGGAGACAGCGCCGCCATCGTTACGCCATTCGTGCAGGTCGGAACTTACCCGACAAGGAATTTCGCTACCTTAGGACCGTTATAGTTACGGCCGCCGTTTACCGGGGCTTCGATCAAGAGCTTCGCGTTAGCTAACCCCATCAATTAACCTTCCGGCACCGGGCAGGCGTCACACCCTATACGTCCACTTTCGTGTTTGCAGAGTGCTGTGTTTTTAATAAACAGTCGCAGCGGCCTGGTATCTTCGACCGGCATGGGCTTACGGAGCAAGTCCTTCACCCTCACCGGCGCACCTTCTCCCGAAGTTACGGTGCCATTTTGCCTAGTTCCTTCACCCGAGTTCTCTCAAGCGCCTTGGTATTCTCTACCCAACCACCTGTGTCGGTTTGGGGTACGGTTCCTGGTTACCTGAAGCTTAGAAGCTTTTCTTGGAAGCATGGCATCAACCACTTCGTGTTCTAAAAGAACACTCGTCATCAGCTCTCGGCCTTAGACCCCCGGATTTACCTAAGAGTCCAGCCTACCACCTTAAACTTGGACAACCAACGCCAAGCTGGCCTAGCCTTCTCCGTCCCTCCATCGCAATAACCAGAAGTACAGGAATATTAACCTGTTTTCCATCGACTACGCTTTTCAGCCTCGCCTTAGGGACCGACTAACCCTGCGTCGATTAACGTTGCGCAGGAAACCTTGGTCTTTCGGCGTGGGTGTTTTTCACACCCATTGTCGTTACTCATGTCAGCATTCGCACTTCTGATACCTCCAGCAAGCTTCTCAACTCACCTTCACAGGCTTACAGAACGCTCCTCTACCGCATCACCTAAGTGATACCCGTAGCTTCGGTGTATGGTTTGAGCCCCGTTACATCTTCCGCGCAGGCCGACTCGACTAGTGAGCTATTACGCTTTCTTTAAAGGGTGGCTGCTTCTAAGCCAACCTCCTAGCTGTCTAAGCCTTCCCACATCGTTTCCCACTTAACCATAACTTTGGGACCTTAGCTGACGGTCTGGGTTGTTTCCCTTTTCACGACGGACGTTAGCACCCGCCGTGTGTCTCCCATGCTCGGCACTTGTAGGTATTCGGAGTTTGCATCGGTTTGGTAAGTCGGGATGACCCCCTAGCCGAAACAGTGCTCTACCCCCTACAGTGATACATGAGGCGCTACCTAAATAGCTTTCGAGGAGAACCAGCTATCTCCGAGCTTGATTAGCCTTTCACTCCGATCCACAGGTCATCCGCTAACTTTTCAACGGTAGTCGGTTCGGTCCTCCAGTTAGTGTTACCCAACCTTCAACCTGCCCATGGATAGATCGCCCGGTTTCGGGTCTATTCCCAGCGACTAGACGCCCTATTAAGACTCGCTTTCGCTACGCCTCCCCTATTCGGTTAAGCTCGCCACTGAAAATAAGTCGCTGACCCATTATACAAAAGGTACGCAGTCACCCAACAACGTGGGCTCCCACTGCTTGTACGCATACGGTTTCAGGATCTATTTCACTCCCCTCTCCGGGGTTCTTTTCGCCTTTCCCTCACGGTACTAGTTCACTATCGGTCAGTCAGTAGTATTTAGCCTTGGAGGATGGTCCCCCCATATTCAGACAAAGTTTCTCGTGCTCCGTCCTACTCGATTTCATGACCAAGAGATTTTCGCGTACAGGGCTATCACCCACTATGGCCGCACTTTCCAGAGCGTTCCGCTAATCTCAAAGCCACTTAAGGGCTAGTCCCCGTTCGCTCGCCACTACTAAGGGAATCTCGGTTGATTTCTTTTCCTCAGGGTACTTAGATGTTTCAGTTCCCCTGGTTCGCTTCTTAAGCCTATGTATTCAGCTTAAGATACCTAACTTATGTTAGGTGGGTTCCCCCATTCAGACATCTCCGGATCACAGTCTGTTTGCCGACTCCCCGAAGCTTTTCGCAGGCTACCACGTCTTTCATCGCCTCTGACTGCCAAGGCATCCACCGTATGCGCTTCTTCACTTGACCATATAACCCCAAGCAATCTGGTTATACTGTGAAGACGACATTCGCCGAAAATTCGCAATTACTCACAAATTTTACCTTAGCCTGATCCGTTACCAGTGAAAGTAACGTTCAGTCTATCTTTCTATCACATACCCAAATTTTTAAAGAACGATTCTGATAAAGATCAGAAATCAATATTCATTCGAATATTCATTTCTGTACTCTACAATAAGCCAGCTACAAACAGTAAATGGTGGAGCCAAACGGGATCGAACCGTTGACCTCCTGCGTGCAAGGCAGGCGCTCTCCCAGCTGAGCTATGGCCCCGTAATTGGTGGGTCTGGGCAGATTCGAACTGCCGACCTCACCCTTATCAGGGGTGCGCTCTAACCAACTGAGCTACAGACCCAATCAAGGGATGCTGACCTTATCGTCTTCTTCAATGAATCAAGCAATTCGTGTGGGAGCTTATGCAGCAGCTGATGTCGTCGATTAAGGAGGTGATCCAGCCGCAGGTTCCCCTACGGCTACCTTGTTACGACTTCACCCCAGTCATGAATCACACCGTGGTAACCGTCCTCCCGAAGGTTAGACTAGCTACTTCTGGTGCAACCCACTCCCATGGTGTGACGGGCGGTGTGTACAAGGCCCGGGAACGTATTCACCGCGACATTCTGATTCGCGATTACTAGCGATTCCGACTTCACGCAGTCGAGTTGCAGACTGCGATCCGGACTACGATCGGTTTTGTGGGATTAGCTCCACCTCGCGGCTTGGCAACCCTCTGTACCGACCATTGTAGCACGTGTGTAGCCCAGGCCGTAAGGGCCATGATGACTTGACGTCATCCCCACCTTCCTCCGGTTTGTCACCGGCAGTCTCCTTAGAGTGCCCACCATTACGTGCTGGTAACTAAGGACAAGGGTTGCGCTCGTTACGGGACTTAACCCAACATCTCACGACACGAGCTGACGACAGCCATGCAGCACCTGTCTCAATGTTCCCGAAGGCACCAATCCATCTCTGGAAAGTTCATTGGATGTCAAGGCCTGGTAAGGTTCTTCGCGTTGCTTCGAATTAAACCACATGCTCCACCGCTTGTGCGGGCCCCCGTCAATTCATTTGAGTTTTAACCTTGCGGCCGTACTCCCCAGGCGGTCAACTTAATGCGTTAGCTGCGCCACTAAGAGCTCAAGGCTCCCAACGGCTAGTTGACATCGTTTACGGCGTGGACTACCAGGGTATCTAATCCTGTTTGCTCCCCACGCTTTCGCACCTCAGTGTCAGTATCAGTCCAGGTGGTCGCCTTCGCCACTGGTGTTCCTTCCTATATCTACGCATTTCACCGCTACACAGGAAATTCCACCACCCTCTACCATACTCTAGCTCGACAGTTTTGAATGCAGTTCCCAGGTTGAGCCCGGGGATTTCACATCCAACTTAACGAACCACCTACGCGCGCTTTACGCCCAGTAATTCCGATTAACGCTTGCACCCTCTGTATTACCGCGGCTGCTGGCACAGAGTTAGCCGGTGCTTATTCTGTCGGTAACGTCAAAACAATCACGTATTAGGTAACTGCCCTTCCTCCCAACTTAAAGTGCTTTACAATCCGAAGACCTTCTTCACACACGCGGCATGGCTGGATCAGGCTTTCGCCCATTGTCCAATATTCCCCACTGCTGCCTCCCGTAGGAGTCTGGACCGTGTCTCAGTTCCAGTGTGACTGATCATCCTCTCAGACCAGTTACGGATCGTCGCCTTGGTGAGCCATTACCTCACCAACTAGCTAATCCGACCTAGGCTCATCTGATAGCGCAAGGCCCGAAGGTCCCCTGCTTTCTCCCGTAGGACGTATGCGGTATTAGCGTCCGTTTCCGAGCGTTATCCCCCACTACCAGGCAGATTCCTAGGCATTACTCACCCGTCCGCCGCTCGCCACCAGGTACAAGTACCCGTGCTGCCGCTCGACTTGCATGTGTTAGGCCTGCCGCCAGCGTTCAATCTGAGCCATGATCAAACTCTTCAGTTCAAACATCTTTGGGTTTTGAGAAAACCCTAAACTTGGCTCAGCAATCGTTGGTTACATCTTTGATTTCTCGCGGAGTAACTTGTGATGCTGATAATCTTGTTGACTATCAGTCTGACTGCACAAGCACCCACACGAATTGCTTGATTCAGTTGTTAAAGAGCGGTTGGTTAAGATCTTTCGTCTCAACCGAGGCGCGCATTCTACAGCAGCCTCTGTTGCTGTCAAGCGGTTATTTTCAGAAGCTTTCAAGGTTTCCCTTGCAACTTCAACCACTTGCGCTTCCGATCTCTCGTTAGCGGGAGGCGAATTCTACAGCGTTACTCGCTGCTGTCAACACCTCTTTTTCTCCGCTTTCGACCGAGAAGATCGAACCGTCAAAAGAGCTAAACACCACCACTCTTTCAACTCCTTCAGGCTTCGATGAACTGAAGCGTAACCGCTGCCGAAAACTGCGTAACTCTTTGTTTACTAAGGAGTTTTACGTTTCGACTGCGCCGGAAGTGGGGCGAATTATAGACTTCCAGAATCTGTCGTCAACACCTAATTTGATTTTTCTATCAGAAATCCAAAAACAGCACTCGGTACAGCTTATATATAGAAGTACCGACAATGAATGCGCAGTATATTGCTCATTCATTAGTAGTTAAGCATGATAGCCACCCGTACACTCTCTCGCCTCTCACTTCGGACGACGCCACGCAATGAATGACCAGCCCCGCGGCCTTGCATCGACTCTGTTCCCGGTTGGCCTGCTATTAATAGCCATGGCGTCGATCCAGTCTGGAGCCTCCCTGGCAAAAAGCATGTTCCCGATAGTCGGTGCGCAAGGAACGACCACCCTGCGACTGATGTTCGCCAGCGTGATCATGTTGCTGCTATTGCGCCCCTGGAAGGCCAAGCTCACGGCTAAGTCCTTACGCACCGTCATTGTGTACGGCATGGCGCTGGGCGGCATGAACTTCCTCTTCTATATGTCGCTCAGGACCGTCCCGCTCGGAATTGCCGTTGCTCTGGAATTCACAGGCCCGCTGGCAGTAGCAATCTATGCCTCACGCAAGGCGATCGACTTTCTGTGGATCGGTCTGGCCATCGTCGGTCTGTTGCTGCTTATACCTACAGACGCAACAAACGCGAGCATTGACCTCATAGGGGCCAGTTATGCACTCGGCGCCGGGGTATGCTGGGCGCTGTACATTCTATTCGGTCAGAAAGCCGGGGCAGATAACGGCGTCCAGACTGCCGCGCTGGGTGTCATTATTGCAGCGCTCTTCGTTGCGCCTATTGGGATCGTCCACGCCGGAGCCGCGTTACTCACACCTTCACTGATCCCCATCGCTATTGGCGTAGCCATTCTGTCCACGGCCCTTCCGTACACCCTTGAGATGATCGCCCTCACCCGAATGCCGGCGCGAACCTTCGGCACACTGATGAGTATTGAGCCCGCGTTCGGCGCATTGTCCGGGCTGCTGTTTCTGCACGAATACCTGTCCCTGGCACAGTGGATGGCCATCACTTGCATCATTCTCGCATCCGTAGGCGCGACCATGACCATGCGCAATGAGTCCAAGCCTTTGGTAGCAGTAGATTGATACGCGCTTTTACGAAGGTCTGGTATTTACCGCTCAATTGAGCCATGTTTAGCCGCAACTCAATGTCAGGCATGGATTTTACTCGGATAGGGATATCACTAACGATAAAAACGAAAGCACATGCTGCCAGACTCGGGCACCAGACCCGAGACCGCAATAGGGACGGGAATGAAACGATTTTTGGTATTGCTTGTTGTACTGACCATTGCGGGTTGCGCTGCGACCTCCAGGACAGAGGTCAAGCGCGGCAAAAAAGGTCTGCACATTAACTGCTCAGGCCTCTCTTCTTCCTGGGACAAGTGCTACACGAGTGCGGCTGACTCATGCGGCCCCAACGGCTACAAGGTGCTCGCCAAATCCGGAGACGCCGTGGAAGACCCGGGCGACTATCCGTTTGGTCTCAATCCCGCCGGCTATACCAGCCGTAGCATGATCGTTATCTGCAAATAACCGGGTGCACTCTTATTCAGCGTGTTGACCGGCAATCTGGCGTCCGATTTCTTCGTAGCTGGATTTCAATACGCTGCGCTGGACCTCCGGATTCACCAGCATTCGCGCAACCACCAACGCGCCAATGCATTGCGACAGAATGGCCCAGGCCAGGCTGTCACTCCCCAGGATACGTGCCCAACTTTCCTGTAACCGGCAGATCCACTGCTCCGCTTGCTGGCGTACCGCGATGTCCGAACGAGCGATCTCGGCGCCCAGTGCCGGCAACGCACACCCGGACTCTGGGTGCTCGACATGCGCCATGCTCAGGTAATGCTTGAGGCAACGCTCCAGCCTGGCTCGACTCAGCTCGCCATTACCGCTCAATCGCTCAAGGCTCTGACACAGCTCACGCTCGACGATCGAACTGAAGAGTTCATCTTTCGAGGAAAAGTGGCTGTAAAACGCACCGCCGCTGAGCCCGATGGCCTTCATCAAACCATCGACACCTACCGTGCAAAAGCCTTCTTTCTTGGCTGACACTGAACTGCTTTCCAGCAGTTTCTGCCTGGTTTCCAGCTTGTGACTGGCTGTGTAACGCATCGCTTCCCCCGAGAATCCATCGCCTTGACGTCTTCAGGATCGTAGCATAACGTTCGTTTGGTTAACGACCGTTTACCAAAGAGCGATGACTATGACCACAGCTATCAATAACAAGAAAGTCGTACTGGTTGTCGGTGCTGGCGATGCCACCGGCGGAGCTATTGCCAAGCGTTTCGCACAAGAAGGCTTTGTTGCCTGCGTCACTCGTCGCAGCGCAGACAAGCTACAGCCATTGGTCGATGCCATCCAGGCCAGTGGTGGTGAAGCGCATGGCTTTGCGTGTGATGCGCGCAAGGAAGAGGATGTGATTGCATTGGTGGATCAGATCGAAAGCCAGATCGGCCCAATCGAGGCCTTCGTCTTCAACATCGGCGCCAATGTGCCGTGCAGCATTCTTGAAGAAACCGCACGCAAGTATTTCAAGATCTGGGAAATGGCCTGTTTCTCTGGATTTCTCAACGGCCGTGAAGTGGCCAAGCGCATGGCCACCCGACAACGCGGCACCATTCTGTTCACCGGGGCGACCGCCGGCATGCGCGGTGCTGCTGGCTTTGCGGCGTTCGCCGGCGCCAAGCATGGCATCCGCGCCTTGGCCCAAAGCATGGCGCGGGAGCTGGGCCCGATGAACATCCATGTCGCCCACGTCGTGGTCGATGGCGCCATCGATACCGACTTCATTCGCGACAGCTTCCCGGAAAAGTACGCACTCAAGGATCAGGACGGGATTCTCAACCCCGAACACATCGCCGAGAACTACTGGTACCTGCACAGTCAGCCACGCGACGCCTGGACGTTCGAGCTGGATCTGCGGCCCTGGAGCGAACGCTGGTAAGCTCTCCCCGATAACAATAATCAGAGCGCATCGAACATGAGCAAACGCGTAGAGTTCTTCTTCGACCTCGGTAGCCCTGCCACTTACCTGGCCTATACCCAACTGCCGAACATCTGTGAGCAAACCGGTAGCCAACTGATCTATCAACCGATGTTGCTGGGTGGCGTATTCAAAGCCACCGGCAACGCCTCACCGGCGACTATCCCGGCCAAGGGCCATTACATGTTTCTGGACCTGGGTCGTTACGCCAAGCGCTACGGCGTGCCATTCCAGCTCAATCCGTACTTTCCCATCAATACCCTGCTGCTGATGCGCGCCGTCACCGGCATCCAGCTGCGGCACCCCGAACGCTTTCTCGATTTTATCGACTGCCTGTTCCGTGCACTCTGGGTTGATGGTCGCAACCTCAACGACCCGGCGACCGTCGCCGCGGTGTTGGCCGAACATGCCTTTGACCCAAATGAAGTGCTGGCTTTGACCGCTGACGAGGAAGTCAAAGCCGCACTCAAGGACAAAACCGAGCAGGCGATCCAACGGGGGGTGTTCGGTGCGCCAAGCATGTTCGTCGACAACGAAATGTTCTTCGGCCAGGATCGCCTGGATTTTGTCCGCGAGGCCTTGGGCTAGATCTCGATAACCAGTCTGCCCTGCGCTGCCCCTGAGGCTTGCAGGTCATAGGCTGCCTCGGCGGTTTGCAGCGTGAACCGCCGAGGATCGAGCAAAGGCTTCAACAACCCTGCTTCAATCAACTTCGCGGCCTCACCGAGAATCTGCCCATGACGCTCGCGACCTCTGCCGGTCAGCAAGGGCAGCAACGCGAAGACTCCAGAGTAACTCGCCGCCCGGAACGACAATGGCGCCAGACTGTATTGCCCCCAGCCGAGACAGCTCAACACGTGCCCCTGATAAGTGCGCACAGCCTTGAACGATGCATCCAGCGTTTCGCCTCCAACTGTGTCATAAACGATATCGAAACCCTCCCCCGCCGTATGTTGCTCTACATACTGTTCAACCGACTGCTGTCGGTAGTCGATAAAGGTCGCACCGAGACTTTCGATAATCGCCTGCTGCCTGGCCGACCCTGTGGCAAATACCTCGGCACCGAATGCCCGAGCCAACTGCACCGCCACATGCCCGACGCCACCAGCGCCACCGTGAATCAATACCTTGTGGTCAGTCTGAACCCGGGCGCGATCCAGCAAGCCTTCCCATGCGGTAATCAATACCAACGGCAGCGCTGCCGTCTCAGCCATGCTCAAATTCACCGGCTTGCGCGCCAGTAGTCGCGTATCAACGGCGGCGAACTGCGCCAGTGAACCCTGCTGGCCGCCAATCCCGGTCGCCATGCCATACACCTCATCGCCGACCTGCCAATCACTGACCCCGGCACCATGCGCTTCAACAATCCCCGCCAGATCCATACCCAGCACCGCCGGTAGTGGCTGACATGCGTGAGCCGCCTGCCCGGCACGGATTTTCCCGTCCAATGGGTTCACCCCACTGGCGATGATTCTGACCAACACCTGCCCCGCTTCAGGCACAGGCTTAGGGATAGAGGCCAAACGAAGCGGTGCATTGGCCGAATCGACGATCAGGGCGAGCATTTCAAGTGAGTCAGTCATTTCGCAATCTCATGTCAGAGGAGAGTTGCGTTGATCATCCGCCCGCCAACTCATGCCGATAAGACGCTCTATAGCTATAGTGACCATGCCCGTTTGGCATCAATGAGAAAACCCTTGGACAAACTCAATGCAATGGTGGTCTTCGTAAGAGTGGTCGAGCGTGGCAGTTTCTCTGCTGTCGCTCGGGAACTGCAGACCAGCCAACCGACCATCAGCAAAATCCTCCGGGCGCTGTAAACAGAACTGGGTGGCAAGCTGATTGCTCGCAGCACCCGCCAGCTTTCGCTGACGGACGAAGGTCAGCGTTACTACAACGAATGTCGTCAGATTCTTGCAGCGGTCGACGCGGCCGAACACAGCTTCCAATCTGGACGGGAAGCGGTCGCCGGGCCGTTGCGGGTGGGTTCCTCCGGCAACAGTTCGGAGGCCATACGCGAGATGGTGTTGGGCGGGCTAGGTATTGCGCTGTCGCCCGTGTGGTTGTTCAGCGAGGATTTGAAGGCCGGTCGGGTGGCCGCGATCTTGCCGGATTACCGCGCACAAGCGCTGCCAATCCATGCCGTATCCCCGGCCAATCGTCGCCAGTCGGCCAGGGTCAAGGCGTTCGTCGACTACATGAGCGAAGCACTCGCCCACGCACCCGAGCTTGCGCCGCCGTCCGAAGACTGACGGCGCAACACCGACTCAGATCGCGGCAGTTCGGCTATTCAGCCACGCCAGCGCAGCACCGTCGAGCAACGGGCTCAAGCGTTCACGAACTTGTGCATGGTAAGCGTTAAACCACTCGCGCTCATCCTGGGTCAGCAATGAAGGCTCCAGGCAACGGGTGTCGATCGGGCACAAGGTCAGGGTTTCGAACGTGAGGAACTCGCCAAACTCGCTGCTGCCCGCCTCGCGATTCAACACCAGGTTCTCGATCCGCACACCCCAGCGACCCGGACGATAAGTGCCTGGCTCGATCGAGGTAATCATCCCCGGCTGCATCGCGGTTTGCGGCGCCGGCGCCGCTTGATAGGCAATGACTTGCGGGCCTTCGTGAACGTTGAGGAAGTAACCGACGCCATGCCCGGTACCATGGCCATAGTCGACGCTTTCAGCCCAGATCGGCGCACGCGCGATGGCGTCGAGCAACGGCGAGAGAATGCCACGCGGGAACCGCGCACGGGACAAGGCAATCACGCCCTTGAGCACCCGTGTGCAGTCGCGTTTCTGCTCGGCGGTCGGCGTGCCCACCGGCACCATCCGCGTAATGTCGGTGGTACCGCCCAGGTACTGGCCTCCGGAGTCGATCAGCAACAAGCCGTCGCCTTCGATCACCGCATGCTCTTCTTCGGTAGCGTGATAGTGCGGCATCGCGCCGTTGGCGTTGAAGGCTGCGATGGTGTTGAAGCTCAACGACACATAACCCGGACGACGGGTACGGGCAGCGGTCAGGTGCTCGTCGATGGTCAGTTCGGTGATGCGCTCACGACCGAGGGCGCTGTCGAGCCAGGTAAAAAACTCGCACAGCGCCGCGCCGTCCTGCTCCATGGCCTGACGGATGTGTTCGGCATCGGCGAGACTTTTCTGCGACTTGGCCAGAGTGGTCGGGTTCAGACCTTCGATCAGCTTCACGCCACTGCCGAGGTTATCCAGCAAACCTGCCGTCACCCGCGCCGGATCGACTTGCAGGCTCACACCGTTCGGCACGGCAGCCAGCGCCGAGGCCACTTCGCTGTAGTCGCGCAGGGTCACGCCGTCCTGTTCGAGGATCGCGCGCAATGGCGCATCGACCTTGCTCAGCGCGACAAACAAGGTTGCCTGCTGCTGGCCGATCAGGGCGAAGGACACGAACACCGGGTTGAACGACACATCGCTGCCGCGCAGGTTGAACAGCCAGGCGATGTCGTCGAGGGTGGCGATGAAGTGCCAATCAGCACCGCGCGTTTTCAGGCTTTCACGCAGTTGGGCGAGTTTCTCGCCACGACTGACAGTGGCCTGCGGCGGCAAGTGCTGATAGATCGGTTGATTCGGCAGGCTTGGGCGATCGCTCCAGACTTCGCTCAACAGATCAATATCGGTGCGCAGCCGTGCGCCACGCTCCTCAAGTTTGCTGCTCAGTGAACGCGCCGACGCCACGGCCATCACTGCGCCGTCGACCGCGACCACGCCACCTTCCGGAGTGTGCTCGGCCAGCCAGTCCAGTGGGCCGGGTTGACCCGGCTGAAGTTTTACCAGCTCGATGCCGCTGCCCTTGAGCTCCTTGGTCGCCTGTTCCCAGTAGCGACTGTCGGCCCAAACGCCGGCGAAATTCTGAGTAACGATCAGCGTGCCGACCGAGCCGTGAAAGCCCGACAACCATTGACGCCCTTGCCAGTAACCCGGCAGGTATTCCGACAAATGCGGGTCGGCCGACGGCACCAGCAGAGCGTGGATGCCCTCCCGGCTCATCAGCTCGCGAGTGTGCGCCAGGCGCTGGGGAACCGTTCCGTGGGGCAAAGGCTGCGTACTCATCATCTCTCCTGCTAACCGCTTGAATATTGTTATAGGGCGCTGACTTTTGGTCTGCGCATCAGGGTTGGGCGGTAGCCCAGAACGCCGGTGCACTGGCGGCTGCTGCTTTAATCAATTGTGCGGCCTGATCGATGTCCTGCTCGGTGGTGAAGCGCCCGAGACTCAAACGAATCGTCCGCCCCGCTGTTCGCGCGTCGAGCCCCAGCGCCAGCAGCACATGTGACGGCGCGTTGCTCGCGGAGTTGCAGGCCGAGGTCGCTGAAAACGCAATCGAAGCACTCAATGCCTGGGAATTAAACTCGCCTTCACTGAAGGTCAGGCTCAGGGTATGGGGAATGCGTTGGGTCGGGCTGCCGTTCAAGCGTAGACCGTTAATGCCGCTGAGTTGCTCAAGCAAGCGCTCGCGCAGCCGGGCGATCGTGGCCGCCTCTTCAGCAAAGTGTTCCGCCGCCAGCACAAAGGCCGCGCCCATGGCTGCGATCTGATGCGTGGCCAGGGTCCCGGAGCGTAAACCGCCTTCGTGTCCGCCACCATGGATCTGCGCCTGCAAGCGCTGCTGGGCACGCGGTCCGACGTAGAGCGCGCCGATCCCCTTGGGCCCGTAGATCTTGTGCGCGGAAAACGACATCAAGTCCACCGGCCACTGGGCCAGATCGATTGCCACCTTGCCCGCACCCTGCGCAGCGTCGACGTGAAACAACGCGCCATGCTCACGCACCCGCTGACCAATGGCCGGGATGTCGTTGACGGTACCGAGCTCGTTGTTGACCAGCATCAGCGACACCATAAAGGTGTCTTCGCGCAACGCCTCGCTGACCGCTTGCGCAGTGATCAGACCTTCGGCATCCGGCAGCAGATAAGTCACGGCGACCCCGGCATCCTGCAATTGCCTGGCGGTATCGAGGATCGCCTTGTGCTCGATCTGGCTGGTGATGATGTGGCCGCCGGACTGAGCACGGGCCTGGGCCACGCCTTTGAGGGCAAGATTGTTGGATTCGGTGGCGCCGGAAGTCCAGACAATCTGCTGCGCTTGCGCGCCCACCAGATCGGCGACTTGCTGACGTGCCTGCTCGACCGAACGCCTGGCCTGCTGGCCATAGGCGTGGGAGCTGGAGGCTGGGTTGCCGAAGTTACCGCTGAACCCCAGACAGTCAACCATGACCTGGATGACCCGCTCGTCCACCGGTGTGGTGGCGGCATAATCAAAATACAAAGGACGCTTATTCATAAAAAGACTCGCAGAGCTTGTTCCGGGATCAAGTATTTGCTGAAAGCACCGCACTGGAGGTGGTGTACAAACTGCGGGAAATCAGCAATACCTGATCGGATGCCGTTAAAGAAGTACGACTTCATTTCAAAGTGCGTAGGAACGCTCCTGAAGTCGAGCTTAACAGGCATCGGACACCGGGTTGAAGCGCAAGTCAGCTAAAGCTCTCATGCAGCATCGGATACAGCGAAGCCACCAGCAGCAAGGCCATGCCCCAGTTGAATACCCGCAACCAGCGCCGATCACGCAGGACATTGCGCAACAGGCTGCCGCAGGCCACCCAGACACTGACGCTCGGCAGGTTGATGATGGCGAACACCGCAGCGATGACGATCACATTGGTGAAATAACCCTGAAGCGGTGTGTAGGTGCTGATGGCACCAATTGCCATGATCCAGGCCTTGGGGTTGACCCACTGAAACGCCGCCGCGCCCCAGTAGCTGATGGGCTTGGCGTGACCTTGCTCGGCTTCGGAGACTGGACCTGAATGGGCGATTTTCCACGCCAGATACAGCAGATAGCCCGCGCCGACATAACGCAGCACGCTGTAAAGCACAGGATAGGTTTGAAACACCGCGCCCAGGCCAAAACCGACGGCGAGCACAAGAATGAAGAAGCCGCAGGTGATGCCGAGCATGTGCGGGATGGAGCGGTTGAAACCGAAATTGACGCCCGACGCCAGCAACATGGTGTTGTTCGGACCGGGGGTGATTGAAGTGACCAGGGCGAACAGGGCAAAACCCAGCAGTAAATCCAGCGAGAGTGTCATGAGGCCATTCCATTAGGGTCAGTCAGGTGTTGACCCTATCGCAGCCCCCGCATGAAACCCATGGACAGTTACGTGAAACTTTGAGCAGTACAGTCGCTTAGCTGGCGTGGCCGTGAAGGCTTACACCGCGTGCGGCGTTCATTTCACCCTGCTGGTCATAACCGAACGCTTTTGGCGGCTGGCCGAGCAGTTCGGATTTTTTCGCCTGGTATTCATCAAACGACAAACCGCGCCGGCTCAAGGCTTCCAGCGCCAGCTCCCGGGTTTCTTCAGCGGTGTATGGACGCAATTCTGGGGCAGGATGACTGGCGCAACCTGCGAGCACCGAGGCAACCAACAACAATGATGTGGCGAGCAAATGGTTCATGGGGAAGCTCCCTGCGAGCGGGTCCTGGACAATGGACACAGGCTACTCCCGTCCCTTGAGCGACAAAAATCATCGCTCTCGATAGTCGCTATCGACCGCTGCATGGCTTGCTGCCGTTTTGAACGGGCCATCGAAACAAACTGCCAGTTCATGATAAATGGCGTAACAGTGGCGATGCAGCAACCCGTCGGCCACTCGGTTACCTTGATGGGGCTGACCTATAGTGAATCGACCGGAAATCGGCGAAGGATTTGCGACATCCCCCAACAAGAATATGGAGAACGGTCATGAGCGTTAAACCCATTCCCGAGGGTTATCACAGCGTCACGCCCTACTTGGGAATCCAGAAATCAGCCGAGGCGATCGACTTTTACAAAAAAGCCTTTGGTGCCACGGAAGTCATGCGCCTGTCGATGCCCGACGGCAGCATCGGCCATGCCGAACTGCGCATTGGCGACTGCCCTATCATGCTCGGTACACCGTGCGATCAAGGTCCGCTGAGCAACCCTGACAAATCGCCGTCCGTGGGGCTGCATCTGTATGTCGAGGATGTGGACAAATGCTACGCCCAGGCAATCAAGGCTGGTGGCACGGTGGTTTCGGAAGTGAAAGATCAGTTCTACGGCGACCGCTCGGGCACCTTGAAGGACCCCTTCGGCCATGTGTGGTTCCTGTCGACCCGCAAGGAAAACCTGACTCAGGCGCAAATCGAAGAGCGGGCGAAGGAGATGTTCAAGCAGCAATAACCCCCAGCCCCTGCCGGAGCTACCGAAGGCTGCGATCTTTTGAATTGCTTCCAGCAAAAAGCCCCGTTGCCTTGCGGCAGGGGGCTTTTTGTCAGGCGTGGATTCGTCGATGAAACGGCGGCTTTCTATGAGGGCAGTGTCAGCGATTTCTCCATGGGGATCGCCGTAAGCCCGGCGATGCTGAAGGTTTGCGCACATTGCCGGAAGCCAAGGTGCTGAAAAAAATCTTCGCCGGTACGGGTGCTGTTCAGTCGTGTCTGACTGAAGCCCCGTTCGAGCAACCAGGCTTCCAGGCCATGGATCAACGCCTGCCCGGCTCCTCGGCGAAACCACTCTGGCAGCACATAGCAAAAGGCGACCTTACCGCTGACAGCGGCCATGGCCACACCAATCGGTTTGTCGTCCAGCAGCGCAAGGCTCAGGTACAGGCGTGGATCAGCCAGCCAGGGCTGCACATGTTCAACGGTTTTGTTGTGGGTCCAGGCTGCGACGACCTTCGGGTCATTGCGGTGATCCGCAGCGCACCCGACCTTGATCGAGCGTTCGACGATCCGACTGATAATCCCCGCATCCGCGGGCCCGGCCGTACAGATGCGTATTGGTGCTTTCATGGCGCTATCACCTCAATCCATTGAGTCAAAGCTACGAGGGACGATAGCGCCGCAAGGGCCAGGTGGCTAATGGAGAGAAGTTACATTTGATGTGCAGCGAAAAACGCTATTGCGGACGGTCTCCCGATCCGTAGCAACTGCCGGAGGCTGCTACGGGTGTTCCATGTGCGAGGGCGCTCAGGCTGGCTGCAACGGCATCGTCAATTCAACCCTCAAACCGTCGGTGCGGCTGTCGAAATGCAACACGCAGCCGCAGCGCTGGACGATCGCCTGGACAATCGCCAGCCCAAGTCCGCAGCCGGTGCTTGAGCCGTTGCGCCAGAAACGCTGGGTCAGGTGTTGCAGGTCATCGGCGGCGATTCCAGGGCCATGGTCGCGCACCTGAAAACGCACGCGGTTATCCATGGTTTCAAGGCTCAGTTCCACCGCTGCATCCGCCGGGGTGTGGCGCAAGGCGTTGTCCAGCAGGTTGCGCAACGCGGCAATCGACAGTACCGCCGGCATTTGCACGGGTGCCGGTGAATAACTTGCCGGCAAGTGCAGTTTAATGCGCTGACGATCACCGCTGGCCGCGTCCTGAATCGCCAGACGGGCCACCTGCTCGGCGCTGCACTGTACGCCGTCGTCGAACGACAGACTGCCCTCAACGCGCGCCAGCAACAGCAGTTGCTCAAGCGTGCGGTGCAACCGATCGGCGCCTTCCTCGGCGCGGGCCAGAGACTGATCGCGAGCGGCGCCTTCGGTCATACGCGCCACTTGCAGGTGCGTCTTGATCGCCGTCAACGGGCTACGCAGCTCATGAGCGGCATCGCCAGTCAGCCGTCGCTCGCGCTCGATGGCTTTGCCGATTCGCTGGAACAGCTGATTCTGGGTTTCCAGCAACGGTTGCAGCTCGGCCGGCAACGGCTGGATCTGCAACGGCTCAAGAGAATCTGCACTGCGGCGCATCAAGGCATCTCGCATGCGATTAAGCGGCGCCAGGCCTTGGCCGATACCCAGCCAGAGCAGGCACAGACAACCGAGCAACGCTACGCCCACCGGCACCGACGCGGCCAGCAGCACCGACATGTTCAGCGCCTCGCGCTCGACTTGCCGGTCGGCCGTGGTGATGCGCACATCACCGCGAGCCAAGGTGAAACTGCGCCAGCGCGCACCGTCGATCATCTGGTCATGGAAGCCCATCTTTTCGGCTTCCAGGGTTTGTTCGGGAGTGCTGTGACTGCGGGCAAGAATCTCGCCACGCAAGGAGCTGACCTGACAGGCCATGCCCCCCGGAATATTCAACTGCTCGGCACTGAAATGGGTGCCATCGCCCTTGCTCGGCAGGGCCGGCAATTGCTCCAGCAATCCGGCGACCATGCGCGCCGAGGCCACCAGCCGTTGGTCGAGTGAGAACATCATCTGATTGCGCAGGTCGCTGAGCATCCAGGCCGCGGCCAAGGCCCAAATCAGCGCGAAGGCCGCGCCGAGGGTCAGACTCAGGCGCAAACGCAAACTCATCACTTCGAGTGTTCTCCGCCATCCGCCGGTCCAAGGCGGTAACCCAGCCCACGCACGGTTTCAACGATGCCGTTGCCGAGTTTGCGTCGCAGGTGATGGATATGAACGTTGAGGGCGTTGCTTTCCAGTTCATCGTTGAAACCGTAGACGCTGTCCTTGAGTTGCTCGGTCGACAGCACCCGGCCACGGTTGTGCAGCAAGGCTTGCAACAGCGATTGCTCGCGACGCGACAAGTCCACTGGCTGACCGGCAAGCAGGGCTTCCCGGCTGCTCGGGTCGTAGGTCAGGGCGCCGTGCTCGATCAGATTGACACTGCGCCCCGCCACCCGCCGCAACAATGTGTGCAGGCGCGCGGCCAGTTCACGCAGGTCGAAGGGCTTGAGCAGGTAATCGTCGGCGCCGGCTTGCAGGCCATCGACGCGGTCGGTCACCGAATCGCGTGCGGTCAGAATCAGCACCGGAATCTCCAGGCCTTGATGACGCAACTGCTGAAGCAGCTTCAGACCGTCTTCGTCCGGCAGGCCCAAGTCGAGCACCATCACGTCGAACTCGGCGACTTTAAGCATCGCCCGGGCGGCCGAGGCCGTGGCGACGTGCTCCACCGTCAGGCCCTGGGCCGTGAGGCCGGCAACGATGCCGCTGGCGATCAGCTCATCATCTTCACAAACCAGTACGTGCATGGTGAGACCTGTAGAAAAATATTGATTAAGAAGGCGCCGGATTAAGCGGACATTATGCCCGACGCGTCATTGCCACAAGGATAACGCGGTTAATCATCGGTTAATCGCCACCCATCATCGTGCACCCTACTTGCACCGCGATAAGGCTTACCCATGCGTCGTCTGTTTCTACTTTTTTTTCTTTTCATCGCAGGGCTGACCCAGGCGGCATCGAATCCATTCGAAACCAAGCCCGACTTCCTGCCGGTCGGCAAAGCCTTTGTGTTTACCTCCGAACGCCTTGAGTCAGGCGAAACCCAGCTCTTCTGGCAAATTGCCGACGGTTACTATCTTTATCAGCAACGGATGAAGTTCGACGATTTGCCCGACGCGCATAAACCACCGCTGCCAGTGGGTGAAGCCCACAGCGACGAGTTTTTTGGTGACCAGCAGGTTTATCGACAGGGCCTGGAGTTAAAGATTCCGGCCGGCGCCAGTGGCCAGATCAAAGTGGGGTTTCAGGGCTGTGCCGATGCCGGCTTGTGTTATCCGCCGCAAATCCAGGTGGTTGATCTGGGTGGCGGCGCAGCAGCGGTCAGCGGCAGTGAGGCCCCGGATCAGGCCCTGGCCAGCGGCCTGCAACAGCGGGCGCTGGGCTGGAGTTTGCTGGTGTTCTTTGGCCTGGGGCTGTTGCTCGCTTTCGCTCCCTGCTCGTTGCCAATGCTGCCGATTCTCGCCGGTTTGATCGTCGGCAGCGGCGCCAGCCCCACGCGTGGTTTCGCTTTGGCCGGCAGTTATGTGGTCAACATGGCGCTGGTGTATGCGGTGCTGGGCGTGCTGGCTGCATTGCTGGGCGCGAACTTGCAGGCTTTGCTGCAAAATGTCTGGTTGCTCGGCAGTTTCGCCGTGGTGTTTGTATTGCTGTCGTTGCCGATGTTCGGTTTCTTCGAACTGCAACTACCGGCCGCGCTGCGTGATCGCCTGGAAAACGCCAGCCGCAAACAAGGCGGCGGCAGCCTGCTCGGTGCCGGTGTACTCGGGGCCTTGTCCGGCTTGCTGGTCGGCCCGTGCATGACCGCGCCGCTGGCCGGTGCCTTGCTGTACATCGCCCAGAGCGGCAACGCGCTGCACGGCGGGCTGATCCTGTTCGCCATGGGCATCGGCATCGGTTTGCCACTGTTGTTGCTGGTGACTGTCGGTAACCGTTTCCTGCCCAAACCCGGCGCCTGGATGAACCTGCTCAAAGGCGTCTTCGGTTTCCTGTTCCTTGGCACCGCGCTGGTGATGGTGCGGCCAGTACTTGATGAGTCGCTGTGGGTCGGTCTGTGGGGCGCACTGTTGTTGATCATCGCCTACAGCGCCTCGCGCCAGACCGGCGGGTTCGGCCGCGCAGCTCATGTCTTCGGCGCCACGGCACTGCTTTCCGGATTGTGGGGCAGCCTGCTGCTGATCGGTGCTGCGGGCGGCAGCGATGACCTGTTCAATCCATTGCAGGTTTACCGCGCGCAGGCGTCGAACAGCGTCGACACCCCCACGCCCCACGACGCCTTCATCACCGTCAAGGATCCCGCCGCACTGCAACGCGAACTCGACACTGCGCGCGCCCAAGGCCAGTGGGTGTTGCTGGACTACTACGCCGACTGGTGCGTGTCGTGCAAGATCATGGAGAAACAGGTGTTCGGCAAACCTCAGGTAGTAGACGCGCTGAAAGATGTCCGCTTGCTGCGTCTGGACGTGACCGCCGACAATGCCGCCAGCCGTGAACTGCTCGGTCGTTATAAAGTGCCGGGGCCACCAAGCTTGCTGTGGATCGGTGCCGACGGCATCGAGCGCCGCAGCCAGCGCATCACTGGAGAGGTGGATGCCGCCGGTTTCCTCCAACGCTGGAACCTCACTCGGGACGCTCGTTGATGCTGACCTTTACCCTCGGCACCTTTGCCATTGCGCTCAACCACCTGCTGCTGATCAGTGCCTTGGCACTGGCGACCCTGGTCGGCTGGCGGGTGGCGAAGCGCGGTGGCGAGAACCCCGAGTCAGTGCTGTTCAGCCTGTTTCTGTTGGGTTTGCTCGCCGCCAGGATCGGTTTCGTGCTCGCCTACTGGGCCCACTACCGCGATGATCCGTGGCAGATCATCGACCTGCGCGATGGCGGCTTCCTCGCCTGGCCCGGGGTGATTGCCCTGCTGCTGGCAACGCTGTTGCGGGCCTGGCGCCGACCGGCACTGCGCAAACCGTTGGGCGCGGGCGTCGGCAGTGGTCTGTTGTTCTGGTTGCTGGCGAGTTTGTCCCTGAGCCTTTACGAACAAGGCACGCGCCTGCCAGACATTGTCTTGCGCAATGCCGCCGGCGAAACCGTGCAATTGGCCGATTATCAGGGCGGCCCCCTGGTGATCAACCTGTGGGCCACCTGGTGCCCGCCCTGCCGGCGCGAAATGCCGGTGCTGGAGAATGCCCAGCAACATCGGCCGGACCTGACCTTTCTGTTCGTCAACCAGGCCGAAAGCATGCAAAGCGTCAGCACCTTCCTCGAGACCCAAGGCTTGAGCCTTTCCAACGTGCTGTTCGATGGCGGCGGCCGACTGGGTCAGGCCGTCGGCTCCATGGCGCTACCGACTACGCTGTTCTACAGCGCCGAAGGCCGAATGCTCGGTAGCCACCTGGGCGAATTATCAGAAGCCAGCCTGGCCCGCGCCCTGGAAAACTTCGACTCCCCGAATTCGGCCATACAGGCCGCACCCTCAAGGAAACTGCCATGCCCCGCCTCCGCCATCTGCTGACGCTGTCCCTGGGCGCAGCGCTGCTGCAAATCCCGTTGCTGCATGCCGAAGAACTGCCTGCGGCGATCCGCAAGATCGAAGAAAAAGGCGCGAAAATCATCGGCAGTTTCGACGCACCCGATGGCCTGCGTGGTTATGCCGCGCGGTATCAGAACCGCGGCATGGCCTTGTACCTGACGCCCGACGGCCAGCATGTGCTGCTCGGCAACCTGTACGACGCCGATGGCAAGGACCTGAGCGCCGAGCCGCTGCAAAAACTGGTCTACGCACCGATGGCCAAGGAAGTCTGGGCGAAGATGGACGCCAGCAACTGGATCGCCGACGGCAGCAAGGATGCACCGCGCACCGTCTACCTGTTCAGCGACCCGAACTGCCCTTACTGCAACATGTTCTGGGAACAGGCCCGACCGTGGGTGAAGGCCGGCAAGGTGCAGCTGCGGCACATCATGGTCGGTATCATCCGTGAAGACAGCCCCGGAAAATCCGCGGCCCTATTGGCCGCCAAGGACCCGAGCAAGGCCCTGGAGGAACACGAAAAGGCTGGCAAGCAAAGCTCACTGAAAGCGCTGACAACCATTCCCGCCGCCATCCAGGCCAAACTCGATGCCAACATGAAGTTGATGGAAGAGCTCGAACTGTCCGCCACCCCGGCAATCTTCTACATGGACGACAAGGGCGAGTTGCAACAACAGCAAGGTGCGCCGTCACCGGATAAGCTGGTGAAGATTCTCGGGCCGAAGTAAAAGTGCAACATGATCGTTCCTACGCTCCTGCGTGGGAACGATCTACATCAAATGCTGCGCTGATGCCTGTCAGCCAGAAACTTCAGCAGTGCCTCGGTGACAAACTCGGGATTCTCCAGGTTCGAAATGTGCCCAGCCTCCGGCACCAGCAGATACGGACAACCGATCAACTCGGCCATTTCCTTCGTTTCCGACGGCGGCCGCGGTTTGTCCTGATCGCCGCACATCAGCAGCGTGGTTTCAGGATCCAGCTCGCCCAGACGCGGTAACAGATCATCACGACCAAACGTAATGCGGCCCATCGGCACAATGCTTTCACGCAAACGCTCAGGCGGCAGCGCGGCCAGCTTGACACGGAAACTCTGATAGAGCGCCGACTGAGGGTCGATGCCTGGGCGGAAGAAAATCGGCACCACGATATCGAGTAACTGCGGCGAGATGATACCGCTGTCCTCGATCTGCTTGAACAACGAGAAATAGTACTGGCGAGTCGGCTCGGGCTCGACACCGGCATAGGTGTCCATCAGCACCAAGCCATTGAGGCGCTGCGGGGCCGACAGCGCCAGACGCACGCCCCACATGCCACCGACCGAAAGGCCGACCAGGGTGACGCAGTCAATATCCAGATGATCAAGCAGCGCCAGTACCTGCCGCGCCTGATCATCCAGCGAAGTCATGCCCTTAGGCAACGGCCCGGACTCCCCGTGCCCCCACAGGTCCAGGGCAATCACCCGATAGTGCTGCGACAACGCCGCAATCTGCGGCGCCCACATGGCCTGGTCCCACAGATAACTGCCGGCCAACAGGACCGTCGGACCGCAGCCCTGATCAACGTAGTGAAGCGATTGTCCATCAATCGTAGCGAAGGGCATCCACTGTCTCCTTTCTGAATGGGTCAACCAAAAAACTTCGGCAGACTGTCCCGGTGACGGGGAACAGTCAATCCGAACGTCAATAGAGGTTGCAACAAGTCTGCGCGGGTCAGCAGCAAACACGGCTCAAGGACTGTCTGCGTGAGGCCGTTGACCAAAAAGACCCGGGTAGATAGCAGCCAATCTCAATTGACAATAATTATCATTAGTCATAGCTTGTCGCTCAACGCGTAGGCCGGCTCCGAACCCCTGGTCGCCCTACTTACTTTTTGCAGCAAGGTGATTTCCATGACGGAACCAGAATCCACAAGCAGGTGCGACTCACCCTTACTCCAGGCGTTCGTTGATAACCGACTGATTCTGGTCAAGATCGCAGCCCGTATTACCGGTTGCCGATCCCGCGCCGAAGATGTCGTTCAGGATGCGTTTTTCCGGCTGCAATCGGCACCGAAAATCACCTCCTCGTTCAAGGCTCAGCTCAGCTACCTGTTTCAAATCGTGCGTAACCTGGCGATCGATCACTACCGCAAACAGGTGCTGGAGAAAAAATATTCGGGCACCGAAGAAGAAGGCCTGAACGTGGTCATTCACGGTGCTTCGCCCGAAACTTCGCACATCAACTTCTCGACCCTGGAAAACATCGCCAACGCCCTCGGCGAGTTACCGAGTCGTACCCGCTACGCCTTCGAGATGTATCGCCTGCACGGTGTACCGCAAAAGGACATCGCCAAGGAACTCGGCGTATCGCCAACCCTGGTGAATTTCATGATCCGTGATGCTCTGGTGCATTGTCGCAAGGTCTCGGACAAGCGCAGCGACACGGCCTGTCGTCGCTAAAATCGCAACAGATCGCAGCCTACGGACGTACATTTTGTAGGAGCTGCCGCAGGCTGCGATCTTTTCAGGCACTTCAAATCACGTCAACGATGTGACGTGATTCAGGAAGGGATCTCAGGGATTGGACTGAAATCGGCGACGGCAGGCCTGATTTCAGCTTTTGGGCACCGGCACGATGGCAATCTTGTACGGATCGAAAATCTTCAGCATCTGCCCGTTGTCCCGCAAGCCTTGCAGCAACTTGCCGAAGGTTTCTGCACTGATCGGCGCTTGCGGACGTAGCAGTGCGTAATGGTGATAGACCTGATCGATACGCTGGGATACCAACAACTGCGCCCCGACCTTTTCATTGCGCAGCAGGTAATCGTAAAGGTACGAACGTGTGACCAGCGCAATGTCGGCACGGTCGCGAAGGACCATTAAAATATTGCTGTCGTGGGAAGTCGTGAGCGTCGCGTTGAATTTTTCCGCGAGAAATTTCGGATCGGCATCGAAATTGGCAAATTCGTAGTGATAATCCTTGTACAGCGCCAGACGCTTGCCTTTCAAGTCGGCGAAGTAGCTCTCCTGACGATCCGATTTACTCTGTGCGACAAAGATTTCAGCGTCTTCCAGCCCCATGTCGACGGTACTGTGCGGGATATCCTTCCAACCCCACTCCGGGTTTTCGAAGATCGCCATGTCAACCCGGGCGTCCTTGAAATCACCGAATCGACGCTGTAATGAGGTCGGCACGAGTTTGAACTCATAGTCGGTTTGCAACGTGTTCAGCGCCTCGACCAACTGCGGCAGCAGTCCGGTATCGTCGCCATTCTCCGGTCGAACGGTATAGGGAGGAAAATGCGCAGCGCCCACCTGCACCACTTGCGCGGCCGAAGCCGGCAGTACGAACAGCGCACCCAGCGCCATCAGCGAAATCCGTAAAGCCTTCCTAACTGGCGAAGACATCAAAACAAACCCACCTTTAAAAGTACATTCACTGCAAAGCTAGGCGGTTTTACCCACTTCGACAACTTGATGATGGCAATTTAATAAGTTTTGGCAAAACCGTCACTTTTCTTCCAACACCAGAATCAACGCTTCGTCGGCCAATTGATCGAGACTCATGCTGCCGTCCGCGCGAAACCAGGTGGTGGTCCAGGACAGCGCGCCGGTTAGAAAACGTCGGGTGATGAACACGTCGCCGCGAATAAAACCGGCATCTTTCGCCTCACTCAGCACGTGCAGCCAGATCTGCTCGTAGATATCACGCAGCGCCAGCACCTGGACCTGACCTTCTTCGGACAACGAACGCCATTCGTAGACCAGCACCGCCATTGCTTCGCCGCTTCCGCCCATGATCGACTGCAACTCACAGCGGATCAGCGCGAGCACCCGCTCGCGCACGTTGGTCGCTTGCGCCAGCGACGCGCGCATCAACGCGGTGTTGTAGCGAATGGTTTCCTCCATCACCGCCCGCAGGATTTCATCCTTGCTTTTGAAGTGATGAAAAATACTCCCCGACTGAATCCCGACCGCACTGGCCAGGTCACGCACCGTGGTGCGCTCGTAACCCTTGTTGCGAAACAGGTGAGCGGCCATTTGCAGCAGTTTGCCGCGAGCGCTGTCAGGATCGGTCAGTTGTCCGTTGTCGACCAACTCGCGCATTACCAGCAGGGCTTTTTGCTCGTCCACCCGTTCTCTCCTACAGTCGCTCAATCGAATGTGCGATCAGACCACCAAAACAGTGGGTTGCGCGGGCAATTTAAGCTGACCGGGACGACCAAGCAAGCGCTTGGACAAAAGAGGTTTCCGGCATTTACAAACCAAGCGCTTGCTTGGTAGTCTCGACCCACTTCTGTCGGAGGCTTGCAATGAACAATACCGTTCGTATCGGCTGCGCCAGTGCCTTCTGGGGCGACACCTCAACCGCCGCCGCGCAATTGGTTGAAGGCGCCCAGCTGGACTATCTGGTGTTCGACTATCTGGCAGAAATCACCCTGTCGTTGCTGGCCGGCGCGCGAATGAAAGATCCCCAGGCCGGTTACGCAACCGACTTCGTCGAAGTCCTCAGCCCGCTCCTCACGCAACTATCCGAACAGAACATCCGCGTGATCAGTAACGCCGGCGGGATCAATCCATTGGCCTGCGCAGCAGCGCTGCAAGCCGCGTGCGATAAGGCCGGTGTGCCATTGAAGATCGCCGTGCTGCTGGGCGATGACCTGCAACCGCAGTTCAAGCAATTGGCTGCCTGCGGCGTAAAGGAAATGTTCAGCGGCGGGCCCCTGCCAGCGATGTGCGTGTCGACCAACGCCTACCTCGGCGCGCCCGGCATTGTCGAAGCGCTACGCCTGGGCGCGGACATCGTCATCACCGGCAGAGTGGTCGACAGCGCAGTGGTCAGTGCAGCATTGGTGCATGAGTTCGGCTGGTCGTGGCAGGACTACGACAAACTGGCCCAGGCCGCGCTGGCCGGGCACATCATCGAATGCGGCGCACAGTGTACCGGCGGCAACTTCACCGATTGGTGCGATGTGCCGGACTACGAACACATCGGCTTTCCCATCGTCGAGGTCAGGGCCGACGGCCAGTTCATCGTCAGTAAACCTGACGGTTCCGGCGGTTTGGTCACACCGCTAAGCGTCGGCGAGCAGCTGCTGTATGAAATCGGCAACCCTCGCGCCTATCTGCTGCCGGATGTGGTCTGCGATTTCAGCCAGGTCAAACTCAAGCAACACGGAAAAAACACCGTACACGTTCACGGCGCCAAAGGCTTGCCAGCGCCCCGTCAATACAAGGTCAGCGCGACCTACCTGGACGGTTTTCGCTGCACCGCCAGTTGCCTGATCGCCGGGATCGACGCGGTGGCCAAGGCGCACCGGGTGAGTCAGGCGATCATCGCCAAGACTTCGGAAATGTTCAGCCAGCGCGGCTGGGCGCCCTACAGCGAAGTGAACATTGAACTGCTCGGCAGCGAAGCGACTTATGGTCCTCATGGCCAGCGTCAGGACAGCCGCGAAGTGGTGATCAAACTGGCGGTGCGTCATCCGAGCAAGCAGGCGCTGATCCTGTTTTCCCGGGAAATCGCCCAAGCCGCCACCGGTATGGCACCGGGGCTGACCGGTATCGTCGGGGGGCGGCCGACGGTGTCCCCCTTGATCCGTCTGTTCTCGTTCCTGATCGACAAAAACACCTGCACGTTGGAAATCGACCTGCGAGGCCAGCGTCATCCATGTGCCCTGCCCGCCCTCGATCACCTCGACATTGCTGACCTGCCGATGCCTTTTGCTCCACCCAAACCCCATGGGCGAGCCGACGCCAGTGTGGCGCTGGTGAAACTTGCGGTGGCGCGCTCCGGCGACAAGGGCAATCACAGCAATATCGGCGTCATGGCCCGCGCGCCCGAATACCTGCCGTGGATCGCCGAAGCCTTGACGCCTGCGGTCGTTGTCGACTGGATGAATCACGTTCTCGACCCGATCCACGGGCGAGTCGAGCGTTGGTATCTGCCCGGCACCCACAGCCTGAATTTTCTCCTGGAAAACGCTCTCGGCGGCGGTGGCGTGGCCAGCCTGCGGATCGACCCGCAAGGCAAGGCGTTCGCCCAGCAGTTGCTGGAAATCCAGATCCCGGTGCCGCAAAGCATCGCTGATCACGTCAAGTAGAGGACTGTTGCCGTGGCTTTTGATTCGATATTCAAACCCGATCTGTTCGTCGGCCAGACGATTATTGTCACCGGCGGCGGTAGCGGCATCGGCCGTTGCACCGCCCACGAACTGGCGGCCCTCGGCGCCCACGTGCTGTTGGTCGGACGCAAACCCGAGAAGCTGCAAAAGGTCGCAGCAGAAATCACCGAGGACGGCGGCAAGGCCAGTTGGCAGGCTTGCGATGTTCGCGACGAGGACGCGGTCACGCAACTGATCGGGCAGTTGATCATGGACCACGGGCCGATTCACGGTCTGGTCAACAATGCCGGCGGCCAATACCCGGCCCCCTTGGCCTCGATCAATCAGAAAGGGTTCGAAACCGTGCTGCGAACCAATCTGGTGGGCGGGTTCCTGATGGCCCGCGAGGTGTTCAATCAGTCGATGAGCACGCACGGTGGAAGCATTGTCAACATGCTCGCCGACATGTGGGGCGGCATGCCCGGCATGGGCCACTCGGGTGCCGCACGTTCAGGCATGGACAACTTCACCAAGACCGCCGCATTTGAGTGGGGATACGCCGGAGTACGGGTCAACGCGGTGGCGCCAGGATGGATCGCCTCCAGCGGCATGGACACCTACGAAGGCGCGTTCAAAGCAGTGATCCCGACCCTGCGCGAACACGTACCGCTCAAACGCATCGGTACCGAGTCGGAAGTCAGCGCGGCAATCGTTTTCCTGCTGAGCCCGGCAGCGTCCTTTATCAGCGGCAGTACGTTGCGGATCGACGGTGCGGCGAGCCTTGGCAGTCGCGCCTGGCCGCTGCACAAGGCGCAGCACAGTGAGTCGTTCAATGGATTCCATCGCGCGCGTTTGCCCGACGTGCTCAAAGACGAGGACTGATCCATGCCGATGATTGAATCGCAACTCGACACCCACAGCCCGCAGTTCGCACAGAACCGCGAGGCGATGTTGAGCTGCATCGAGCAGATCCGTCAGCTCGAACGCAACTTACTGGCCAAAGCGGCTGAGGCCAAACCGAAATTCGACAAACGCGGACAACTCCTGCCTCGCGAACGGTTGAACCTGCTGCTCGACCCCGGCGCACCGTTTCTCGAACTGGCGACCCTGGCCGGCTACAAACTGCACGACGACAAGGATGGCAGCCAGGCCGGGGGCGGATTGATCGCCGGGATTGGTTACGTGTCAGGCGTGCGGGTGCTGGTGGTCGCCAACAACAGCGCGATCAAGGGGGGAACCATTTCCCCCAGCGGCCTGAAAAAATCCCTGCGCCTGCAAACGATCGCCATGGAAAACAAACTGCCGGTGATCACCCTCGCCGAGAGCGGCGGCGCCAACCTCAATTACGCCGCAGAGATTTTCATCGAGGGCGCTCGCAGCTTCGCCAATCAGGCGCGGATGTCGGCCATGGGCTTGCCGCAAATCACCGTGGTGCACGGTTCGGCCACCGCCGGCGGCGCTTATCAGCCAGGGCTCTCTGACTACCTGGTGGTGGTGCGCGGTAAGGCCAAGCTGTTTCTCGCCGGCCCCCCGCTGCTCAAGGCTGCAACCGGTGAAGTCGCCACGGATGAAGCACTCGGCGGCGCCGAAATGCACGCACAAACTGCCGGCACCGCCGAATACCTGGCCGAAAACGATGCCGACGGCGTGCGCCTGGTACGCGAAATCGTCAGCCTGTTACCGTGGAATGCGCGGTTACCCCTGCACAGCGCCCCCTCTTGGGACGAGCCGCGCTACCCGATCGACGAACTGCTGGGGGTGATTCCGGACGATCCGAAAAAGCCCTACGACGTGCGCGAGATCATTGCGCGCATCGCCGACGGTTCACGCTTTCTCGAATTCAAGGGCGAGTTCGATCAGCAGACGATTTGTGGCCATTTGCAGATCCAGGGACGGCCCTGCGGTTTTGTCGGCAACAACGGTCCGATCACTCCGCAAGGCGCAAGCAAGGCTGCGCAATTCATCCAGCTCTGCGACCAGAGCCAGACACCGCTGCTGTTTTTCCATAACACCACCGGTTTCATGGTCGGCACCGAGTCTGAACAGCAAGGGGTGATCAAACACGGCGCGAAGATGATTCAGGCAGTCGCCAACGCGCGGGTGCCGAAGCTGAGCATCGTGGTCGGTGGCTCTTACGGCGCCGGCAACTATGCGATGTGCGGCCGAGGGCTCGACCCGCGTTTCATCTTCGCCTGGCCCAACAGCCGCACCGCCGTGATGGGCGGCGCCCAAGCCGGCAAGGTGCTGCGCATTGTCACCGAAGCCAGGCAGGTCAAGGACGGATTAGTCCCGGACCCGAAGATGCTCGACATGCTCGAACAGGTCACCGCGCAAAAACTCGACAGCCAGTCCACCGCACTTTATGGCAGCGCCAACCTGTGGGACGACGGGCTGATCGATCCGCGGGACACCCGCACCTTGCTCGGCTACCTGCTGGATATCTGCCATGAAGCCGAGGTTCGTCAACTGCAACCGAACAGTTTTGGTATCGCACGTTTTTGAGGCTCTGATCACCACCAGGTTTAGGGAGAACAATAAAAATGATCTTCACCCAGGAACACGAAGCACTGCGCCGTACCGTACGCAACTTTGTCGACCGCGAGATCAACCCGTACGTCGATGAGTGGGAAAAAGCCGGGCGCTTTCCGATCCACGAGATTTTCCGCAAGGCCGGCGCGCTTGGTTTGCTGGGGATTTCCAAACCGGAAAAATTCGGCGGCATGGGCCTGGACTACAGCTATTCGATTGTCGCCGCTGAAGAGTTCGGCACCATTCATTGCGGCGGAATTCCGATGTCGATCGGCGTGCAGACCGACATGTGCACCCCGGCCCTCGCCCGTTTCGGCTCCGATGAGCTGCGTGAAGAGTTCCTCCGTCCGGCGATCACCGGTGAACAGGTCGGCTGCATCGGCGTCTCGGAGGTCGGTGCCGGCTCTGATGTCGCCGGGCTGAAAACCACCGCGCGCAAGGACGGCGATGACTACGTGATCAACGGCAGCAAAATGTGGATCACCAATTCCCCAAGCGCCGACTTCATCTGTCTGTTGGCCAACACCTCGGACGACAAGGCGCACATCAACAAATCGTTGATCATGGTGCCGATGAACAGCCCCGGCATCAGCCTCAGCTCGCACCTGGACAAACTCGGCATGCGCAGCTCGGAAACCGCCCAGGTGTTTTTCGACAATGTGCGGGTGCCACAACGCAACCGCATCGGCCACGAAGGTGCTGGCTTCATGATGCAAATGCTGCAATTCCAGGAGGAACGCCTGTTCGGTGCAGCGAACATGATCAAGGGTCTGGAGTATTGCATCGACAGCACCATCGAGTACTGCAAGGAGCGCAAGACGTTCGGTAATGCGCTGATCGACAACCAGGTGATCCACTTCCGCCTCGCCGAGCTTTCAACCGAAATCGAATGCTTGCGGGCGCTGGTCTACCAGGCCACCGAGCAATACGTCCTAGGCCAGGACGTCACGCGCCTGGCGTCGATGGCCAAGCTCAAGGCCGGGCGGCTGGGCCGGGAAGTCAGCGACAGTTGCCTGCAATACTGGGGCGGTATGGGCTACATGTGGGACAACCCGGTAGCCCGCGCCTACCGCGATGTGCGGCTGGTGTCGATTGGCGGCGGTGCCGACGAGATCATGCTGGGGATCATCTGCAAATTGATGGGCATCCTGCCCGGGAAGAAAAAATGAACACTCTGCCCGTTTGCCAGACTCTGCTGCTGGAACCGCACAACGGCGTCCTGCACATCACGTTGAACCGGCCGGACTGCCGCAACGCCATGAGCTTGCAAATGGTCACCGAATTGCGTGCGGTACTGGCGGCGGTACGCGATGACCGCAGCATCCGTGCATTAGTGTTAGGCGGTGCCGGCGGGCATTTTTGCGCTGGCGGCGACTTGAAAGACATGGCCAATGCCCGCGCTCAAGGCCAAGAGGCTTACCGCGAGTTGAACCGCGCGTTCGGCGCCCTGCTTGAAGAAGCCCAGCACGCGCCGCAAGTGCTGGTCACGGTGTTGCAGGGTGCGGTGCTCGGCGGTGGGTTCGGCCTGGCCTGTGTCAGCGACATTGCACTGACTGACCACAATGCCCAGTTCGGCTTGCCGGAAACCAGCCTCGGCCTGCTGCCGGCGCAAATCGCTCCGTTTGTGGTCCAGCGTATCGGCCTGACTCAGGCACGACGCCTGGCGCTGACCGCCGCGCGTTTTGACGGGCATGAGGCGCGGCGTCTGGGGCTGGTGCATTTTGTCGAACACGATGCGCAAGCCCTGGCCGAACGCCTGGATGCGGTGCTCGCCCATGTTTTGTGTTGCGCGCCTGGCGCCAATGCCGCGACCAAATCCTTGTTGCTGGCCAGCACCGAGCAGCCGCTGGGGCCGTTGCTCGACCAGGCGGCCGAGTGGTTCAGCGAAGCCGTGACCGGGGCAGAAGGTGTCGAAGGGACGATGGCCTTTGTGCAGAAACGCAAACCGGGTTGGGCGCCCTAGGAGCAAAGCTTGCTCGCGATGAGGCCCTCACATACCGAATACACCAAGGGAACCCAAACATGCCCACCCTGCGCAAAATCCTCATCGCCAACCGCGGTGAAATCGCCTGCCGCATCCAGCGTACCGCCCAGGCGCTAGGCTATCGCACGGTTGCGGTATTCAGCGATGCCGACGCCGACGCCCTGCACGTACGCATGGCGGATGAAGCGGTAAACATCGGCCCAGCTGCCGTTGCGCAATCCTACCTGAACAGCGCGGCGATCATCGATGCCGCACTGCGCAGCGGCGCGGACGCGATCCATCCCGGCTACGGCTTTCTCTCGGAAAATGCTGAATTCGCCACGGCCTGCGCCCAGGCCGGCATCACCTTTATCGGCCCAAGTCCTGCCGCCATCGAACTGATGGGCAGCAAACGCTTGTCGAAAATTGCCATGCTCGCCGCTGGCGTACCATGCATCGGCGGTTACCAAGGGGCAGAGCAGGACGACGCCACCCTGAACCGCGAAGCCGAACGCATTGGTTATCCGCTGATGATCAAGGCCAGCGCCGGCGGTGGTGGACGCGGCATGCGCCTGGTACATCGCGCGGATGAATTGCTTGCGCAGATCCGCACCGCACGCTCCGAAGCCCTGCACGCTTTCGGCAGCGACGAGTTGATTCTCGAACAAGCGCTGATCGAGCCGCGCCATGTCGAAATTCAGTTGTTCGGCGACCAACACGGCAACCTGATCTATCTCGGCGAACGCGACTGTTCGATCCAGCGTCGCCATCAAAAAGTCATCGAAGAAGCGCCTTGCCCGGTGATGACCGCCGAACTGCGCCAAGCCATGGGCGACGCCGCGCTAAAGGCCGGACGTGCGGTGGATTACGTCGGTGCCGGCACCGTGGAGTTCTTGCTCGATGCGCGGGGACACTTCTATTTTCTGGAGATGAACACGCGACTACAGGTCGAGCACCCGGTGACCGAATTGATTACCGGCCTGGACCTGGTGGCCTGGCAACTGGAGATCGCCGCCGGATTGCCACTTGCGCTGCGCCAGGAACAGGTCGAACTCAAGGGCCACGCCATGGAAGTGCGCCTGTACGCCGAAGATCCGGCGCAGGATTTCCTGCCCCAGACCGGGCGCATTACGCGCTGGGAACCGGCCCTCGCGGACGGGGTGCGCATCGACCACGGTCTGCTTGAAGGTCAGCAGGTCAGCCCGTTTTACGACCCGCTGCTCGGTAAAATCATCGCCTACGGTGCCACCCGCGAAGAGGCTCGGCGCAAGTTGCTGCGGGCAGTCCAGGACAGTGCCTTGCTGGGCCTGCAGACTAATCAGCGTTTGCTCGCCGGTTTGCTGGAGCATCCGCAGTTTATTGCCGGGGATTTCAACACCGGGTTCATCGCACAACACTTCGCCAATCACCCAAGCCTTCACCCGCACGCGCCCACGGCCGAAGAGCTGGCTATCGCCACGGCGCTGTTCTATCAACAGTCCGCTGGCGTCCATCCGCCAGGACTCGCCGGTTGGCGCAACAACGCCAACGCGCCGCTGTTGCAACAGATCGGCCTCAACGGCGATCGCTGGTCAACCGAAGTGACTGCCCTGCTCGACGGGCAACTTGGCATTCAGGTGGCCGGGGAAATGCTGCAACTGAAACTACTCGATATCAACGCAGGCTCGGCCAACCTGGAAATCAACGGCATTCGCCGCCGCTACGCCTATCATCTGGCCGCCGGACAACTGTGGTTGTTCACTCGCCCCGGCAGCCTGCTGCTGCAAGACCAGACGCTGGCGCCCGTCAGCGGCCAGGTCGGCACCAGCACCGGCACGCTGAAAGCCCCGATGGATGGTGCGATTATCGAAGTACTGGTCAGCGAAGGCTCCCCGGTGAGCAAAGGGCAACTGTTGCTGGTGCTGGAGGCAATGAAAATGGAGCATCCGCTCAAGGCCGGCATTGACGGTGTGATCAAACGGTTGCAGGTCAGCCCCGGCGATCAGGTCAAAAAACGTCAGATTTTACTGGAGGTTGAATAAGCCGCTAGGCGGATCCACCACGTTTGGCTACGCTCAGCCTCATCAGGACGCGGAAACCAGGAAACCTGCGATGCCTCATTGGCTGGTAATTGATCTCGAAGCGACAACTGATGACGGTGGCTGGCCGGTAACCGAGATGGAAATCATCGAAATCGGCGCCACTCTGGTCAATCGCCAAGGCCGCGAACTGGACTACTTCCAGCGCTTCGTTCGACCGCTGCGACGACCACTGCTGACACCTTTCTGTCGCGAGCTGACCCACATCACCCAAGCCAATATCGACACTGCCCAGCCGCTGACCGAGGTCTGGCCGCTGTTCGAGCGCTGGCTCGGCCAGCATCAAACGCGCCTCGAAGGCTGGGCCAGCTGGGGCGATTACGACCGCAAACAACTGCTTCAGGAATGGCAACGCCTGCAGCTCGACAGCGCCCTGAGCCGAGTCCCCCATATGAATCTGAAGCAACGCTTTGCCAAGGCCCGCCGACTGGAGCGACCGCTGGGGCTCAATGGCGCTCTGCAACTGGCGGGCCTGCAATTTACCGGTCAACAGCACCGGGCACTGGAAGACGCACGTAATACCGCGCGCTTGTTACCGCTGGTTCTTCCTTGAGTGCAACAGGTGACGGGGGAAAAGGCCTTGTGCATACTGGCCGGCCTTTTTAGCCCATTTCGAGGAATCGCCCATGTTTAAAGTCAACGAGTACTTCGACGGCACCGTCAAGTCGATTGCCTTCGGCACTGCTGAAGGTCCGGCCACTATCGGCGTCATGGCACCGGGCGAATACGAATTCGGTACCAGCCAACGTGAAATCATGCACGTGGTTTCAGGCGCCCTGACCGTCAAACTGCCTGACAGCAACGACTGGGAAACCTTCACTGCCGGCAGCCAGTTCAACGTACCGGCCAACAGCAAATTCCAGCTAAAAGTCGCCGTCGACACCGCTTACCTGTGCGAATACCGCGGCTAAGCGTTTCACCGCGAAAAAAAATGCCCATGTCGAAGGACATGGGCATTTTTCATTCAGGCGCTACAGCGTCATTCGAGGATCGTCACCTGCATGCCGACTTCGAGCCGGCCATTGCCGTCGTTGACCAGGTTCTGGCCAAACATCGCGCCATCTTCTTGCGCACGGTATTTCTGCAGCGTAGCCAGCGGTTCACGGTCGTCGCTGCGCTCACCGGTCTGCGGGTCGATGGTGGTGAGGATGCAGCGTGAACACGGCTTGACCACGCGAAACTCGACATCGCCAATGCGAATGCGCTTCCAGCCATCTTCGGCAAACGCCTCGCTGCCCTCGATCACCAGATTCGGTCGAAAGCGCAGCATCTCCAGTGGACGGCCAACGCGTTGCGACAGGTCTTCAAGCGAAGCCTGGCCAATCAACAGCAGCGGAAAACCGTCGGCAAAGGCGACTTTATCGTCATCCTTGCCATAGCCGGCCTGAGTGGTACGGGCCAGCGCCTCGGGCACCTGTACCAGCCGGGTAGGCTTGCCGATGAACTGACTGACCCAGGCACCGGCTGCATCCCCCGCATCAGGAACCCGCAAGGTATCACGCCAAATGGTCACGCCACGCCGTTCAGCGTCGCTGGCAGGCAGGGCGATATCGATCGACGAGTGACCGGGCGCACTGAGCGTCAGGCCACCGGAGGCATTCCACAACGCCGACAACTGGCTCATGTCCGATACCGCGCGTTGCGTCAGGAAACGTCCGCTGGCCTCGTCCACCAGCATCCAGCGTCGATCCCCGTCCAGCCCCAGCTTGTCCAGGCTGACCTGTTGCAGGGTTTCGCCCTTGCCGGACTTGAGTGGATAACGGTAAAGCGCGCTCAGACGCAACATGGCCAGCTCCCTGGTGGGCAAAAGCGCCACGATATACGAGCCGGCTGACGAATCAAAGAAGCACATCGCGGGCAGACACCCTGCCTGCCCGTGATGCTCCGTCAGGCAGGGACTGCGTCGAGCATCAGGCGCTGACGCACCACGTCGACCAGTTTGTCTGGCTGGAATTTCGAGAGGAAGTTGTCACAACCGACCTTCTTCACCATCGAGTCGTTGAAGCTGCCGGACAGCGAGGTATGCAGGACGACGTACAGGCCGCGCAGGCGTGGATCGTTGCGAATCTCGGTGGTCAGGCGGTAGCCGTCCATCTCGGGCATTTCCGCGTCGGTGAAGATCATCAGCAGTTTGTCGGTCATGACCACGCCAGTATCGGCCCAGGCCTTGAGCATGTTCAGTGCCTTCAGGCCGTCGCTGGCGACATGCATTTTCACCCCGAGCTGCCCCAGGGTGTCGCGCAACTGGGACAGGGCCACCTTGGAGTCGTCCACCAGCAGCACTTCACGACCGCGGGCACGCTCCAGCACCGGGTCTTCGAGCTTGTCACGCGAAACCTTGGCGTTGTAAGGCACAATCTCGGCAAGTACTTTTTCGACGTCGATGATTTCCACCAACTGGTCATCGACCTTACTGATGGCAGTGAGGTAATGCTGGCGGCCGGCACTGGTTGGCGGCGGCAGAATGGCTTCCCAGTTCATGTTGACAATGCGATCGACGCCACCGACCAGGAATGCCTGCACCGAGCGGTTGTACTCAGTCACGATAATGGTGCTGTTAGGCCCCGGCACCAGCGGCCGCATGCCGATGGCCTGGGACAGGTCGATCACCGGCAACGTCTGACCACGTAGATTGACCACACCACAAACAAACGGGTGACGCTGCGGCATCAAGGTCAGCTTTGGCAATTGCAGGACTTCCTGCACCTTGAAGACGTTGATCGCAAACAACTGCCGACCGGCCAGACGAAACATGAGAATTTCCAGGCGATTCTCACCCACCAGCTGTGTGCGTTGATCTACCGTGTCGAGAATGCCGGCCATTAATGACTCCTGGGCTTTTCTGATGAATTCACTAAAGAAAGTTATCGGCAGTTCACGCGCAATCTTGACCCGCAAACAAAATGCCATGCAAATGAATTGATGTCACATTAACATCATGCTCTACTGAAGCGGTTGTTTCATCAACTGCACAACCCTCTGCGCCCCCCGTCTTTGCGCGTCAAGTTCCGTGGCATAAGGGAATCCCCTAGCTGCAATCGGGACCAGCCTGATGTTCGCGATATCCAATAGCCATTAATGTGACGCCATTCTCACTGCATGAATGGAGTCAGGCTTTTGTTTGTGATCGAAGAACCGTTGCCGAGCTCGTTTTTCAGCCCGCCAGGTTACGCCGCTCATGCCTCATGGCTAATGAGTTCAGCACCTCGTTACGCTGTAAATCAGGCTCGTTCCATCGGAGCATTCGCGTCGAACGCAAGCAGACCGCTCATCGTCAACTGCAAAAAATCAGAACGGCCCTACCGATTTCGGTCGTTGCCCGGCAGTACCTTACGCCCGTTCGCCATACGGCTGATTGCGTCACCTGACTTGATGTCGTGGAGAAAAGCATGCTGAACGATCGTAAAAACTGGAATCAGCGGCTACCCGAATTCTTGATCGAGGCGGAAACCCTGCTGGCCAAATCCGAGGAATGCCTGAGCCACCTGCAGCTGATCAATAATGATCAGGACGCCATCGACTGCATGCTGAACACACTGTTCACCCTGGCCAACCGGGCCGATGCATTGGCACTGCAGGCCGTATCGGAGTTCTCGATGTGCATTCACGCCTTGCTCAGCAATGCACGCAATCAAATCGATTTGAATGACCAGGCACTGTGCGCATTGAAAGAGTGCTTCACATTGATGGCCTGGCAACTTGAACTGGTCGACCTGACTACCGGCCAACTCAGCCTTGATGGCGCTGAACAAATATCGCTGATCGAAGCCTTCGCGATGGAAATTGGCCGTGCCCCGACGCGCCTGGCATCACCCACCTGGCCATTCGCATGCGCCCGGCTTTCGGCAAGACATGCCTGAGCTGGATCAATAATGCGTGGGATCGTTTGATAATTTTCAGAACTTACAGCCACAACCTTTCGCGTCGTAATTGAACATTTCATATCTTTTAACGACAGAATCAAGTTAATAACCCCACTATTAATTGCCGACCTCCGACCTCCTGAACTACCCGTCCAGAGCGCTGCGAACTGTTGACTAACGGAATGAGTCAAGCTGGACGCTCAGTCGCAAACCTATGCCTGTCAACCCTGGAACAGACGTCCAACAACGACGGATTTCCTGACCTTCCGGACATATATGGCAAACGCGACCAACGGTATGTTAAGTGGTATTATGCGGCCCAATTAGTTGGCTCTACGCTATGGCATTCTGACTTCAGGCGGAGCCTATCCCCCGGACAGTGCAACTCTCGATTTTGACAATCAGACTGCGCTAACTTGAAGCCGACTATTTAATCACCAGCGTTTTTCACACAGAGACCCGTCAGGCACCATGACCGGTCTGCCCGCAGCGAACATTCATTGGCTCCATCCGCTATGTACGCCAGCCTCAAGTCAGTCGCCTCTTGGCCACCCTCCCGAAAAAGCGTTCGCCGGCTCACTCTGTTGCTGTGCCTGTGCTCGGCAGTGGGCAGCCTGCTGGTTTACTGCCTGTCCAACCAATTTCCAGTGGCGCTGCTGATACTGAATCTCGCGGCAGCCACCAGCGTCTGGGTGCAGTATTGCAATTCGCGTAAATCGATCAGGTTCCAGCCTCAGGAACTTGCCGACCGCTTACTGGAAGTACAGGAAAACGAGCGCCATCGGCTGAGCCGTGAACTCCACGACGATATCGGCCAATTGCTGACGGCGGCAAGGCTTCAAAGTGAATGGCTCAAGCGACGTCAGCCCGAAGAACTGCAAAGCCATTGCACTCTGCTCTGCGACACACTGGAAGAAACCCTGACCAAAGTTCGCGATGTCTCGGCCATTCTCAATCCAAGACAACTCACCAGCCTTGGCCTTGAAGCCAGTTTGCGTGCACATCTGCTCAAAACGCTGGCCAATACTGCCGTGAACTGGAGCCTGGAATGCCAGCAGCGTCTGACCGGTATTCCGGAAGAAATGGCGGTGGCCGCGTTTCGGATTTCTCAGGAAGCCGTCACCAATATGCTGCGCCACGCCCAAGCCAAAAATCTGCTGATTCGCCTGCAACGCCTGCCCCAAGGCCTTGTTCTGTTTATCAGCGATGACGGACTGGGCTTTTCTCCAGCCACTCACCCTGGCCGTGAAGGACAACGCGGAATGGCCGGCATGTCGGAGCGGGTCGAACAACTGGGCGGCACCCTGAGCGTCATCAGTCAGCCCGGCAAGGGTACACAGATCGAAGCACTTTTCCCCTGGGCGCCCCGCGCGCTCGAACGAGCCAGCACGAATAAGGTTCAACATTGACTTGTAACTTGCTTCTGGTGGATGACCACTCGCTGATCCGAGCCGGCGTGCGTGCGCTGGTTCTGGATATTCCTGGCTACGCCGTCATTGGTGAAGCCAATGATGGTGCACAACTGCTCGAAATGGTCGAGAAGCTAAGCCCCGACATCATCCTGCTGGATATATCCATGAAGGAAACCGGCGGGCTTGAGGCTCTGCAAAGACTCAAGGCCGTACGCCCACAAAGCAAAGTGCTGATACTGTCGATGCACACCGACCCTTCGCTGATCATGCAAGCCCTGGAGTCAGGCGCTCACGGCTATTTGCTCAAGGACACCACCGCCACGGAGCTGGAACACGCGCTTGAAGCCTTGCGCAACAACGAACGCTACCTAAGCCCGGCCATCGCTCACACCGTCATCAATCAGGCGCTGGTGCGTGCCCAGAAAAGCCAGCCAGAACCCGTCGACACGCATAATCTGACGGCTCGTCAGCTAGAGATTCTGCGCTTGATCGTGCGTGGCAAATCCACTCGCGAGATTGCCAGTGGTTTGGGCCTGAGCATCAAAACGGTGGAAACCCACCGCTCTCAGATCATGAAACGCTTGCAGATCTTCGATGTCGCGGGCCTGGTGCTGTTTGCTGTGCGCGAGCAAATCATCAGTCTCGACGACTAGGCCGGATTCAATGCCCCAGTAGCGCCGATCCCTCGGGCGCCAAAAGAGTCCTACATGCCGACTTTTTTCTTGCAAGTCGTGATGCTGCTTAACGCGTAACCTGCACCACGAAAAACGCCAGGCCCGACGTGATCCATACCGGGCCTGGCGCTGGCGAGGCTGTAGTGCGCAAAGACCTAGCCCAGCACTTCACTCAGAGGGATGAAATTCACCCAATCACCCTCAACCAAAGTGCGCTCTTCCAGCACTTCAACCAGCCCCTCGGCCCAGGCAGCACTACGCAAAACACCCGAGCTCTGATTCTTGTAGATAATTGCCCGCCCATGCTCCAGACGACCGCGCAGATATTCCCGGCGATTACCGGCCTTGGACCAGACGAATCCTGCCGGAACCTGAAACTGCAAAGGCCGAACCTTTCTCACACCTTGACGACGCAACAGATAGGGACGTGCCAACAAGGCGAAGGTCACCAGTGTCGATGCGGGATTGCCAGGTAACCCAATCACCGGTACGCCTCGAAAATGCCCGAACGTCAGTGGTTTTCCTGGCTTGATGGCCAGTTTCCACAACGCCAGTTCGCCCTCTTCACGCAGTGCAATACCCAGAAAATCCGCCTCACCTACCGATACACCGCCCGTGGAAAGGATCAGGTCGACATCACCCAGTTCGGCGAGTCGATTGCGAGTGGCCTGCAAATCGTCCGGCAGAATCCCCGCATCGATCACTTCGCAACCTAAACGCTGCAACCAGCTGCACAGCAATACCCGATTGCTGTTATAGATCTGCCCCGGGCCAAGGGCCTGCCCAGGCTCGACCAATTCGTCCCCGGTGGACAGCACCGCAACCCGTACCTTGCGCACGACTTCAAGTTCTGCGCACCCCAGTGAGGCAGCCAAACCTTGTTCGATGGGACCCAGGCGCGTACCGGCGGTCAATACCTGTTCTCCCACCGTGGTTTCCTGACCTTGTGGGCGGATGTTTTGCCCTGCGCGCATAGGCTCGGTAAAACGTACCCGTTGGTCTGCCTGAACCTCAGCGTTTTCCTGCATTTCAACGCAGTCTGCACCCGCTGGCACCGGCGCACCGGTGAAGATCCGTGCACATGTACCGGGTGCCAACGGCTCCGGGGCTTGCCCGGCAAAGATCTTCTGGCTGACCACCAGTGGCTCGCCAGTCCAATCGGACAGACACAACGCATAACCATCCATGGCGCTGTTGGGCCATGGCGGCAGATCGAGGGTCGACACCAGATCCTCAGCGAGAACACGGCCATGGATCGCAGCCAACTGCAATCGCTCGCGCTCGAGGATTGGCGACGCCTCAGCCATTTCCAGCAAGCGTGCCAGCGCCACTTCGACGGGCATCAAGCTGCCCGTCTTGCCCGGCTTACCCGCGGGATTCACAGGGTGCCGCCTGTTTCAAGTGAGCGACGAAGTTGCACGGACGATGCCGCGAATCCAGTTGCTCCGCGAGAATCCCGTCCCAACCGGTTCGCACGGCATTGGTAGAACCCGGCAGACAGCAGACCAGCGTGCCATTGGCTAACCCTGCCAACGCACGGGATTGCACCGTCGAGGTGCCAATGTCCGCAACCGAGATCTGCCGAAATAACTCACCAAATCCGTCGACCTGCTTATCCAGCAGGCAACTGACAGCTTCCGGTGTACTGTCACGACCGGTAAAACCCGTACCGCCCGTAATCAGCACCACTTGCACGACATCATCAGCGATCCAGGTCGCGACTTGCGCACGAATTTTGTAGAGGTCATCTTTAAGCAGAATACGTGCAGCCAGGTTATGCCCGGCGGCACTGAGGCGGTCAACGAAGACCTGTCCCGAGGTATCGGTTTCCAGTGTGCGGGTATCACTGACAGTCAACACCGCAATGTTCAGCGGGGCGAAAGGTACATCAGCCTTGGCTTTCATAGGCTCGTCCAGTTGTAGGAGAAACAGCCCGGTGTTATATCACAGCGCCTCATTTTTTCACCGCACCTATGGAGATGCTTCATGACCTCTAACTTCCAGTTGCCGCCCTGCTCCATCCTGCTTCTGGCGGGAGGGCGTGGCCAGCGCATGGGCGGTCAGGACAAGGGGCTGTTGGAGTGGCAAGGCCTGCCTTTGATTGCACATCTGTATCACCAGACTCGCGGTTTAAGCGATGACCTGATCATTTCCTGCAACCGTAATCTGGAAAAATACGCGCCTTATGCCGACCAGCTGGTGCATGACGACAATAGTGACTTCCCGGGCCCATTGGCAGGTATTCGCGCCGGGCTGGAGGTCGCGCGACATCCTCATCTGATGGTGCTGCCCTGCGACGTGCCACGCATTGACGCCGAACTACTCACGGCCATGCGAGAAGCCGCCTGCCAACAGCCGGACAAACCCTTGATGCTACGCCAGGGCGAGCATTGGGAACCGTTGCTATGCATTATCCCCGTTGCGCTGGCAGGCGAGTTTGAAAACGCCTGGAACGAGGGTGAGCGCAGCCCCGGACGCATCATGCGAAACCTGGGGGCCATCGCACTGCAATGCCCCGAAAACGATCGACGCCTGGCCAACCTGAATACACCGGAGCTGTTAAGCCTGCACGGTAGCGTGCCAGAATGACGCCAACCAAGGAACTTGCACACCAGGCATACGTCTGAATTTCAATCATCAAAAGAATTCATATTCGGAGAAATCACATGACTCATCGGACCCTCGCCACTTTCATGCTCGCACTGGGCCTAGCTACCCTCGCCGGTTGCTCATCGCCTGCGGTGATCACCTTGAATGATGGTCGCGAAATCCAGTCGGTCGACACACCGCAATTCGATTCCAAGTCGGGTTTTTACGAATTCGAGCAACTGGATGGCAAGCATACCCGCATCAACAAAGACCAGATTCGTACCGTTAAAGACCTGTAAGCCTCACGGCGACAGCCAGGTACCTATAAAGCCCGCCATTGTGCGGGTTTTGTCGTTTCTGGCAGAAGCAGACCTTACTCAGCCCAGGCCACTCACTGAGCGCCGCGCTTGAGCTGTACAATCACCACCGTAGGGGAATCACCACTGCAGGGTGATTTCGCTTTCAAAACTTCGCTCCAGCCCGGTCACCGGATCGATAAAGCGCAACCCTTTAGCCAGCAACTTCAACGGATTGGCGTAATCATCGTCAACGTCTTTCAATGCGTCGGGATAAAACGGGTCATTGCAGATACTTGCCCCCAACGCTGTCATGTGAACCCTTAACTGATGCTTTTTGCCGGTCACTGGATACAGCGCATAACGCCAGAGGTCAGCGTTTTTCTCCAGGACTTCAACTACAGTCTCGGTATTGCTCGCACCTGGCCCCTCTTGCATGCGAAAGAAAGGTTCGCCATCCACCAGGCGGCTTTTATGCACCAGCGGAAACGACAACCCAGGCAAGGCGCGGGCAATTGCCTCGTAGCGTTTTTCGATCTGCCGAGTCGGAAACAACGACTGATAAGCCGAACGACTCTGGGGGTTGGCCGAAAACAGCACAAGCCCAGCCGTGTGCCGGTCTATACGGTGCAACGGCACCAGATGCGGGTTATCCAGGCGACGGATCAAACGCCGCAGCAGCGTTTGCTCGACATACTCGCCTGCTGGGGTAACCGGTAGAAAGTGTGGTTTGTCCGCGACCACCAGATGCTCGTCGGCATACAGAATCGTCTCGAGTACCGGGATTGCTTTTTCGTCGGGGACTTCCCGGAAATAGTGAATCCGCATCCCTTCCTTGTAAGGCAGATCAACGGCAATCGCATGACCTTGACCATCCAGGACACGACCACGGGCAATCCTGTCCAGCCATTGTTCGCGACCAATGGCGCTGAAGTGCTCACACAGACAATCGAGAACGGTCAACCAGGCGCCAGGCGGCAGGTACAGCGTACTGGCCTGGTTCTGTGCGGCGGAAAAAGATGAGATGGACATACGAAAGCTCTGACCCTTGATGCAGGTGTGCATTATCCAACAAGGGCCTGAACGATCCTAGGAGAGATTCCGTACGATTCGCCCTTATGATCATTACGCGCTCAGCGACTCTCGCTGCGCCGCCGCGTCGGTAAATTCCTTCAGCCAGCGTAATACATCGACAGCCTCCCAACGGCCAGGATCATAAAGCGCATACAACAACCCTTGATAACCCACGACATCCAGTTGACGGTGATAACCCGCTCGCTGAAACAAGGCTTCGATTTCAGCGAAGCACGTGTTGAAGTGCAATTTGTTGAATGGCGTTTTTCCTTCCGTAACCAAGCCATCCAGGCGCAACTCCAGCACGGCCTCATGTACCACATCAGCCGACATGCGATTCACGCAGGCTTTCAATTGTTCGACATTGACCATGCACATCCCTCTAACGCGAATAACTGTATGCACATACAGTAAACGAATGATCGGAGTTACGTCAACGCATCACCAGGGGATCGCGACAGGCGGAACGACTGCCGCTGAAAACGAGAAGGGGTTTAGCCCAGGAATGCGACAACCTGTTCGGCGTCAAAGGGCCAACCCAGCTCGGCCCCCGTATCAACTCGGCGCAGAACGGGAATACGCAAGCCATAAGCCTCAAACAACGCTTCGCTGTCTGCAATGTCGACCAGTTCCACCAACAAACCGTGCTCGATCAACGGCATCAGCTCTGCTTCAGCGAGCTCACAGAGATGGCAACCAAGGGTGCCGAACAACTGGCATTCAGGAGGCATGACAAACAGACCAACGAGGATTGGGTGACTATTCTAGGCCCGGGATGAAAAGTCGTCGAGCGACTGGCCCCCGTGACGACAGCCCATTTGAGCCGTCTGGTAAAACCCTGATGCAAATCATTCGGCCTCAACTCCAACTGGGCGATGCTCGCAGCTTTTTTGCCTCTACGCTTGGAACATCCAGGCGCCTAAACGGAGAATGTAGTGTTTGCCAATCTGTTGATCATCCTCGCCTCATCATTGGTGGTGATTGCACTGTTTCGGCGTCTTCAGCTTCCTCCTGTGCTGGGCTACCTGTGCGTCGGACTGCTGGTTGGGCCGGGCGCATTCGGCTGGGTAAATGACAACAAGGATCTACCGGATCTCGCCGAGTTGGGCGTGGTCTTTCTGCTGTTCTCCCTCGGGCTGGAGTTTTCCCTGTCGAAAATGCTTGCGCTGCGGCGTGTGGTATTTGGTCTCGGCAGTCTGCAAGTGCTGTGCTCGAGCGCGCTCCTCGGCGGCTTGCTGATGTTACTCGGTATGCCCGCCACTCCGGCCATGTTGCTTGGCGCCGGCCTGGCGCTATCGTCCACAGCGATTGTCAGCAAAGAGTTGAGCTGCCTCGGCGAGATCTTCAGCTGTCACGGCCAGAATGCGATTGGCGTGCTGTTGTTTCAGGATGTTGTTGCGGTACTGTTGCTGACGCTGGTTCCGGTGTTCGCCGGCAGCAGCGATCAAACCTGGTACTGGGCGCTGCCGATCACACTGGGCAAAACCCTGCTGTTGTTTGTCGGTCTGTTGCTGACCAGTCGCTGGCTACTGCCACGACTGTTCCACGAAGTCGCCGCCTCGCACTCCGCCGAACTGTTCGTCCTGCTGGCACTGGTCATCGTTTTGCTGACAGCGTGGCTGACTCATCTGCTCGGACTCTCCCCTGCCCTCGGTGCCTTCCTTGCTGGCATGTTGCTGGGCGAGAGCCATTACCGGCATCAGATCGAAGCCGATATTCGTCCGTTCCGTGACATTCTGCTCGGGCTGTTTTTCGTCAGTATCGGCATGCTGATCGACCTGCAGCTGTTCGCCAGCCACGGCCTATTAATTCTCGGCCTGACATTGGGATTGCTGTTGATCAAAGGCAGCGTGGTCGCGGCACTGGTCAAATGGCGCGGCAGCAACAGCGAAACCGCCTGGCGCAGCGGCCTGGCATTGGCGCAAGGCGGCGAATTCTGCTTTGCGCTGATGGCGCAGATGCAACAGAACAAACTGATGCCGGCCGAGTTAAACGGTCTGTTGCTGGCCACGACTTTTTGCTCGATGTTGCTGACGCCACTGCTGCTACGCGCAGCGCCTGGCATTGCCGCGCGCTTGCACCGCACACCCGATGAGCAAGCTCAACTCGATCAGGTCGCTGCATTGAACGCCGAGCTGCACGGGCATGTAGTCATTTGCGGCTACGGTCGAGTGGGTCAGTCCATCGGGCGTTTTCTGCGCCGCGAAACGCAACCCTTCGTTGCGCTGGACGATGACCCGGTGCGTGTTCACGAAGCCGCGGCCGGTGAAAGCTGTGTGCACTATGGCGATTCCCGTCGCGGGGAATTGCTGGGGGCTGTTGGACTTGAGCGCGCACGACTGCTGGTGATTGCCGTGGACAAGACGGATATCGCCCTGTCCGTGCTCAATGCAGCACGACGGATAAACTCGGAGATCCCGATACTGGTTCGCACCCGCGACGATAGCCAGTTGAGCGAATTGAAGGCAGCCGGAGCCAATGAGGTCGTTCCGGAACTGCTGGAATCGAGCCTGATGCTCGCGTCCCACGCGCTGATCATGCTGGGCTTACCCCAGCAGCAGGTCCAGGACCGTGTCGACGAAGTGCGACGTAACCGCTATCGCCTGCTGCAAGGTTTCTATCACGGAGCGCAAAGCAATCTGCTGGACAGTCGGGGGCAGCCAAAAGTGTTGATGCATGCGGTCAACCTCGCGATGGACGCCCACGCATGCGGCCGGCCGCTGAATGAGTTGGCACTTGAAGAATTGGGGGTGGACGTCCAAGCCGTTCAGCGCAATGGCGCCGATTTGGTCGTCGAGGGCGCCACCCGATTACGGGCAGGTGATCGGGTACTGATGTCAGGCACGTTGTCTGCTATCGAGGCCTGTGAAGCAAGGATTTGGGTTGGGTAACAAAGCGTCGTGGCACTGCTCGCGCAGAATCAGCAGCCATTCTGCACGAGCCCGCTTGATCAACTAAAAGCCATCAGTCCTGGCTGACTGCGCCGATCTTGTGGATCGACAGATCCGCCCCGTAATACTCCTCTTCCTGGCTCAACCGCAACCCGTGCAACAGCTTGATCGTGCCATACACCGCAAAGCCTCCGATCAGTGCCACGGCCACCCCGAAGGCAGTGCCGATCAACTGGCTGATCAGGCTGACTCCTCCGAGACCGCCCAAGGCGCTCTGACCGAAAATCCCGCAGGCAATCCCACCCCAAACGCCACAAAGACCGTGCAACGGCCAGACACCGAGCACATCGTCGATCTTCCATTGGCTTTGCGCCGCGATGAAACACCAGACAAACAAGGCCCCGGCGATGGCTCCTGTCACCAGTGCGCCAACCGGATGCATCAGGTCGGAGCCGGCGCAGATTGCCACCAATCCGGCCAGTGGACCGTTGTGCAGGAACCCCGGGGCGTTACGGCCGACAACCAGCGCCGCCACCGTACCGCCGACCATCGCCATCAACGAGTTGACCGCCACCAGGCCACTGACGCCTTGCAAGGTTTGCGCACTCATCACGTTAAAGCCGAACCATCCGACGATTAGAATCCACGAACCCAATGCCAGAAACGGAATGCTCGACGGCGCAAACGCCACCAGACGCCCGTCGCGATACCGACCATTGCGCGGACCGAGCAGCAATACCGCCGCCAACGCCAGCCAACCGCCCATGGCGTGCACCACTACAGAACCTGCAAAATCATGGAAACCGGCACCAAAGCGCGTCAACAGCCAGGCTTTTAGACCGAAGTTTCCGTTCCAGACCACGCCCTCAAAAAACGGATAAATGAACGCCACGATCAACGCCGTCGCGCACAACTGCGGAACGAATCGGGCGCGCTCGGCAATCCCCCCGGAGATGATTGCCGGAATGGCGGCAGCAAAGGTCAGCAGGAAGAAAAATTTCACCAGTCCATACCCGTGATCAGCGCTGATCACCGCGGCCGGTTGCATGAAAGTGACACCGTAGGAAATCCAGTAGCCTATAAAGAAGTAGGCCAGCGTTGAGATGGCAAAGTCACTGAGGATCTTCGATAAAGCGTTGACCTGGTTTTTTTGCCGAACCGTACCGACTTCCAGAAAAGCGAAACCGGCGTGCATGGCCAGAACCATGACAGCGCCGATCAGAATGAACAGCGTATTGGAACTATGGACCAGACTGTCCACAGCACTTTGCAAATTTTCCATGGAATTGGCAGACCTTAAAGTCGCAAAAGCACCAAAGCGGCTCGCCGAGCCAATTTACGCACCAAATTGACACCGACCTTGTCGTCAACCCTTATTCCGGCGAACCGTTTTGGCGCAAAAAGCTCATTGAGGTCAATCGTTACTCTCGTGTTTGCGCGAGTTTCTATTATTTAGGTTAAGGTTTTCGCGAAGCATGCCCAGTTTCAGCACAACAGCACTGGCTGACGCACCACGACACAGCAAAAGCTGTACCAGGCATTTGCACTGAACCTTCGAACAAGGCTCATACTCGAATATTTCATACGCCACTTATGGAGATCACCATGGCCAGCAAAAAGACAAAGACTGCTCAAGAAATCCTGATGGAAGATTTTCAGACACTGGTCAGCGACACCGAACGGTTGCTGGAACACACCGCAACACTGGCCGGTGATCAAGCCGATGAGCTACGCAACCAAATTCACGAAAGTTTGCTGCGGGCTCGCGAGACCCTGCAACTGACCGAAGACTCCATGCGCGAACGCGGCACGGCAGCCGTCACCGCCACTGAAGACTATGTTCAGGCCAACCCTTGGCAAGCTGTTGGCATCGCGGCCGGCGTAGGCTTTTTGATTGGCCTGCTGGCGACGCGGCGCTGATATGGCTATCGGTGAATCCGGCTCGTCCGAAACAGGTACTGGGTCTTCATCGCGGCGCTTGGGCGCCGCTTTTCTCGGATTGCTGCACAGCCATGTCGAATTGTTCGGCATCGAATTGCAGGAGCAAAAAGCCCGCACCGTAAGCCTGTTGCTGTTCGCAGGCCTGGCACTGGTTTTCGCTTTACTGTTGCTGATCGGGCTTTCGGCACTGGTGTTGATTCTGCTGTGGGACACTAATCGCCTGGCGGGGATCATCGGTCTGTGCGTCTTCTATACGCTCGCGGCACTCTTCTGCGGCCTGCGCTTGAAAGCGGCGATCTTCGATGAATCATCGCCTTTCAACGCCACCCTTGAAGAGTTGGCGAACGACAGGGAGCGCCTGCTGCCATGAGCCTGCCTGAAATCCCCAAAAACAGTTCCCGACAAGAGATGCGCAAGGCGTTGATACGCTTGCGCATGGAAATGCATCGCCAGGAAATTCGCCACGAGTCCCAACATTTGCTGCAACCATTGCAACGCGTGCGTGGTGTGGCGCAAAGCTTTCAAGAGGGTCTGGGCATCAAGCACGCGCCGCTCTGGGGCATTGCCGCCGTGACCTTGCTGGGCTTCCTCAGCGGCAAGAGTGCCAAGGGCGGTGGCATCGGCAGCGTCACTCGGCTAGCCCAACTGGGCACCAGCCTGTTACCGCTGATCAAGCTGGTGCTGCAAGGCTCCTCGCGCAAAAACCAGTAGACCAACAGACCCTAATCAGTCACCTGACGGAGAACCTGCCTTGGATTGGCATACCCTGCTTAATCGTGAACGCCTCGGAAAACCGCTGCACAGCCCGGAAGAACTCGGTCGCAGCCCCTTCCATAAAGACCACGACCGGGTCATTTTCTCCGGTGCCTTCCGCCGTCTTGGCCGCAAGACACAGGTCCACCCAGTGTCCAGCAATGACCATATCCACACGCGCCTTACCCACTCACTGGAAGTCAGTTGTGTGGGGCGCTCATTGGGTATGCGCGTCGGTGAAACCATCCGCAGCGCGCTGCCCGACTGGTGCGAGCCTAGCGATCTGGGCATGGTGGTTCAGTCAGCGTGCCTGGCCCACGACATCGGCAACCCACCCTTTGGCCACTCGGGTGAAGACGCCATCCGCTACTGGTTCCAACAAGCCGCGGGCAAAGGCTGGCTGGATGCCATGAGCGAAGTCGAACGCAACGATTTCCTCAACTTCGAGGGCAATGCCCAAGGCTTCCGGGTCCTGACCCAACTGGAATACCACCAGTTTGACGGCGGTACACGGCTGACTTATGCAACGCTGGGCACTTACCTGAAATACCCGTGGACCGCCCGCCATGCCGATTCGCTGGGTTACAAAAAACACAAATTCGGTTGCTATCAGAGTGAACTGCCCCTGCTGGAGCAGATTGCGCAGAAACTAGGCCTGCCTCAACTCGAGGAACAGCGCTGGGCTCGACATCCTCTTGTCTATCTGATGGAAGCCGCCGACGACATCTGCTACGCCTTGATCGACCTTGAAGACGGCCTGGAGATGGAGCTTCTGGAATACGCCGAGGTGGAGTCCTTGTTGCTCGGCCTGGTCGGCGATGATCTGCCGGAAACCTACCGTCAACTCGGCCCCGATGACTCGCGCCGCCGCAAACTGGCAATTCTGCGTGGCAAAGCCATCGAGCACCTGACCAACGCTGCGGCACGGGCATTCGTCGAGCAACAGGACGCGCTGTTGGCCGGTACCCTTCACGGCGATCTGGTGGAGCACATGCACGGGCCCGCCAAGCGTTGCGTGCTGAATGCCAAGGACATGGCGCGTAAAAAAATCTTCCAGGACAAGCGCAAAACCCTGCATGAAATCGGTGCTTACACCACGCTGGAAATCCTGCTGAATGGCTTTTGTGGGGCTGCACTGGAACAGCACGGCGGTCGTACGGCTTCATTCAAGCACCGTCGCATACTCGATCTGCTGGGCAATAATGCGCCCGACCCGCACGGTCCTTTGCATAACTCGTTTTTACGCATGATCGACTTCATCGCCGGTATGACCGACAGCTATGCCAGTGAAATGGCACTGGAAATGACCGGACGCTCCAGCCACCACTAAAATCAGTCGATCAGTCGCCCCGGAGTATTCCGTGACGACTGATCATACCCCCACACATTGTAGTACCGGGAGAATCCCCCTACATCTTGTGCAGAGTAAACTGATCGTTTGCTCTATATACACACGAAATAATCACTCTATCCTGAACAACAGGATCGAGGGCCTTACCGCTGATAAAACTCCAGCAGCAGCAAACATGACAGCACTGATTAAACCGACAAGGTTGTTTCTGACTCCCACCGCAGTTCGACCCTCTTCATGGAAAGCTATATGTTCAACTACAACCTGCGCATCATGCTGGTGGAGGACCATCCTTTTCAGCTGAAAGCAACCCAATACCTGCTTGAAAGTTACGGCTTTACTCAGGTCACCGCCGTCGATAACGCCGAAAATGCATTACAGACGATGACACAAGTGCAGCGCCCCTTCGAAATACTGCTGTGCGATCAATGCCTGCCAGACCTCTCCGGCCTCGACTTGATTAGTATTGCCAGCCACCAGGGCCTTATACAAAAGGCAATCATCCTGAGCAGCCTTGACTCAACCGAGCTGGACACATTGAAAAAAAACGCACATGAACAACTACTGCCATTACTGGGTTACTTGGCAAAACCACTGAAACAATCTGAATTTATAAACTTGTTGACCCTTCCCCACCTTATAAATAAACACCGTTAATGGAAAGCCCTCAGGCACCTCACGACAAACAAAAAGCCCTCAGCACCACTACGCACCAGAAAACAGTGATCGGGCATTTATTGTAAAAGCCCATATTGACCCGGAGTAAGGGCCGCTTACATACCTGGTTAATATTCTCATTCTTCCTTACAAACCTAGTTCACACGTAGTCCGCTGCCTCTTTTAATGTAGGACATGTCCTATATTGCACCTACAGAGCCGTCAGTTCATGCGTCAACTCACTTATCTGAGCTAAGGTGCTCGCTTTATTTGCGCACGTATGGGACATGATTATGAACTCAGTTTTTATTGTCGACGATCACCCCGTCATTCGCCTTGCAGTTCGTATGTTGCTGGAACATGAAGGTTACAAAGTAGTCGGTGAGGCCGACAACGGTGTCGATGCGATGCAGATGGTTCGCGAATGCATGCCCGACCTGATCATTCTTGACATCAGCATCCCTAAACTCGATGGACTGGAAGTTCTCTCCCGCTTCAATGCAATGAGTACTCCGCTGAAAACACTGGTGTTGACGGCCCAGAGCCCAACACTGTTCGCCATCCGCTGCATGCAGTCCGGGGCCTCCGGTTATGTCTGCAAGCAGGAAGATCTCAGCGAACTGCTCAGTGCCATCAAAGCCGTGCTGTCCGGTTACAACTACTTCCCCAGCCAGGCCTTGAACCCGGTTCGCGGGGATGAAGGGCTCTGCGCTGAACTGGACTTGTTCAAGTCCGTCAACGATCGCGAACTGATGGTTCTGCAACTGTTCGCCCAGGGTCGTACCAACAAGGAAATCGCCAAAGGCATGTTCCTCAGCAACAAGACCGTCAGCACCTACAAAAAAAGACTCATGCAAAAACTCAAGGCCAAATCCTTGGTAGAACTTATCGAGATGGCAAAACGTAACGCGCTAGTGTGAGAGACAGGATGCCCAGGTGTTTAAAGGACTATTTGTTGTATTTGAGCGCAGGTTTATGTCTGAGCGCCTCTGTGTCCGGAGCAGACAGCGGAGTCGAAAATTACACGCTGCTCAGTCGCTCAACTGCCGGTTACATGGACGTTCAACTGGATAAATCACAACGGCTGTGGCTACAAAACAAGCGCGAGCTGATCCTGGGGACCTCCGCGCCTGACTACCCTCCTTTCGATTTGACGATCAGCGGTCACGACTATGAGGGTTTCACTGCTGATTACGCAGGGGTTCTTGCACAATCCCTGGGCCTGCCGATCAAGGTCCGTCGTTACCTCTCCCGAGAGGCCGCCATCGAAGCACTCGAAAACGGCGACGTCGATCTGCTCGGAACGGCCAATAGCTTTGAAGGGAGACGTTCCAACATCGTACTGTCTGCTCCCTACGCCATCGATCAACCGGTTCTGGTCACCCGGAACGCCGAAAACCGATCATTGACCGAAGGTCTTGCCGACATGCGATTGAGCATGGTCTATCACTATCTGCCGCTGGAAGAGGTAAAGGCGCAATACCCCAAGGCCATCATCACTTCTTACCCGTCCTACCAGAATGCGATCAATGCCGTCGCCTTCGACCAGGCAGACGTATTCCTTGGCGATACCATTTCCACCCACTTCATGATCAACAAGGGCTATTTGAAAAATATTCGGATGGCCAACTTCGGCAAACATGAGGCCTATGGCTTCAGCTTCGCGGTTAGCAAGGACAATCCAGACCTGTTGGCAATCATCAACGCGGTACTCAAAGAAGTGCCTGCAGGCGAGCGGGAAAACATTGCCAAACGCTGGAGCGCGGGCAGTGACATCCTTCTGACTGACCACAAACTGCAATTGACCAACCGCGAGGAACGCTGGCTTGCGCAGCACCCCGTTGTTCGCGTGGTCGTCAACGATGCCTTCGCCCCGCTGACGTTCTTTGACGCCGACGAGACTTTTCGGGGTATCACCGCCGACTTGCTCGAACTGATCAGGCTTCGAACCGGTTTACGCTTCGAGATTCACCGCAGCCAAAGTGACAGCGAGATGATCAGCCAGATCAAAGGGAACCAGGCCGACCTGATTGCCGCGATGCTCCCCAGCGCCGAACGCGAGGCGCAACTGAACTTTACTCGTCCCTACCTGGAAAATTCATTTGTACTACTGACCCGAAAGAGCACCTCCAGCCCAATCAGTCTTGAGCAATTGAATGGAAAGAGCCTTGCCATCACTCAAGGCAATCCGCTCCTCGACTATCTGCACCGCGCATACCCGACGATCCAGCTGATTGAAACGCCTGACAGCTTCAGCGCGGTGGAGTTACTCGCTAAAGGTCAGGTCGAGGGCTCCGTTAACTCATTGGTGATTGCCAACTATTTCATTTCATCGCAAGTGTTCGAGGACGCATTGCAAATCAGCGCGACAGTCGGGACACAGCAAGCCGCGTTTTCACTGGCGACCGCGCGCAATGCGACAGAACTGCACTCCATCCTCGATAAAGCCCTGCTCAGCATTGCGCCGGACGAGCTGGGAATAATCAACAGCCGCTGGCGCGGCTACACGGGCACCTCCAATAGCACCTGGCGCAACTACCATCGCCTGTTCTATCAACTGGTCATTGGCAGCAGTCTTTTGTTACTGATTTCGCTGACCTGGAATGCCCACATGCGCAGGCAAATCAAGCAACGCCAGAGAGCAGAACGTGCACTCAACGACCAGTTCGAATTCATGCGCACGCTAGTCAACGGTACGCCTCACCCCATCTACGTACGGGACCGTGAAGGACTGCTGCAAAGTTGTAACGACAGCTATCTGGAGGCCTTTTGTGCCAAACGCGAGGAGGTGATTGGCAAAAATCTCATGCAGGGCGCCATGAGCAATGAGTTCGAGGCCAGGGAATACCAGGCCGACTACCAGCGAGTGGTGGCAGAAGGTGTTCCGTTGATTCTCGACCGCCCCCTGCACATAGGTCGGAAAAGGCTGACGATCTATCACTGGATTCTTCCCTATCGAGACTCGACGGGTGAGGTCCAGGGGATCATTGGAGGCTGGATCGACATCAGCGAACGACGGCAGCTTTTTGATGAGCTCAGGTCCGCCAAAGAACAGGCGGATGAGGCGAGCCGCGCCAAGAGCACCTTCCTTGCCACCATGAGTCACGAAATCCGCACACCGATGAATGCCGTAATCGGCATGCTCGAACTGGCATTGAAGCGGGCTGATCAGGGCCACCTGGATCGCCCGGCCATTGAAGTGGCCTATAGCTCGGCCAAGGACATGCTGGAGTTGATTGGCGACATACTCGATATTGCCCGAATCGAGTCTGGCCATTTGAGCCTGGCGCCAGAGCGGGTGAACCTTGGCGAGACGGTTGAATCGGTCGTGCGGGTCTTCGACGGATTGGCCCGGCAAAAAAACCTCAGTCTGGTGCTGGAGTTCCCCACCAGCGCTGAACAGCCCGATGTATTGATAGACCCCCTGCGTTTCAAGCAAATACTGTCCAACCTGATTAGCAATGCCATCAAGTTTACCGAGCACGGCCAGGTCAGGATCAAGGTCAATCTGCAACCGGCCTCGGAGCCCGACCGTCTCCAGATGGAGTTATGGGTCAATGACACCGGAATCGGTATCAGCGAAGATGATCAGCGACACTTGTTCGAACCTTTCGCTCAGGCGGATAACACCGGGTATTTGGCCAGAAGCGGCGCTGGATTGGGGTTGGTGATCAGCCGCAACCTCTGCGAAATGATGGGCGGTTGCGTGCAACTGACCAGTTCGCCCGGAGTCGGCACTCAGCTCCGGATTTCATTACAAATGACTGCGCTGCCAGACGCAGTGGCGCCACCCCCCCCACAACCGGTGATTGCAAATGCCTCCGTCACCTTGAACGTGCTGGTGGTCGATGACCATCCGGCAAATCGATTGCTGATGTGCCAGCAACTCGGTTTTCTGGGCTTTGGAGCTCATTAGAAAATAAAATGAAGTCATTAGATTTTGGAACGAAACGTTCCCCAGCGGACTATGTTTAAATCCCACTGCTTTGTAATTTCAGCGCAGTTGACCACGCCTTTGCATCGATCTAACCAATCCTGACATTGGGCTGACCACACCAAACTTATCCAAGGACGACCAACCCGTTTCCATGGATTAGCAAAAATCATGGACTGAAGAAAGAGAAGAACTTCTTTGAGACGCGGGTTATTGAGTATCAGATGGGGGAGGCTTTGACCTAGGATATATTTAAGATCCCCCCTTATTTTTCAGCCAAGTCTGGACTTTTTTCACTAAAGCTGGACTGAACACACCAATTTAGTGCAAAAAATATGAAAAGCCACCTAAGCCCAAGGCCAAAGGTGGCTTTTTTGCATAAGCGGTTTAAACGCAACCGTTGAACGGGAGCGCATGTGCTGGATGGTTGCCTTCCGACATGCAGCCACCCCATTACAACGGGCACGTCTAATGACGGAACGAGGTTCGATCGATAAGCGAAAGCGAGCAGTGGATCGTGAAATGCCACAACACCACCGACGGCAGTGGCGACGCTATCGTTGATCTTCCGCCAGACCTCCTTGCAAAATTCGGTTTAAGCCTTGGGGATGAGCTAACCGGCGAGGTCATCGATGGCGCGATAGTCCTGACGCCCAAGTCCAATACGACCACCTCTGCCTGAAACCATTGCTGCCACACTAAATTGCCCTGGCGGCGAAGCTGCCCGCTCTACGAGAGCGGCTTGAACTATTCAGTATTACTCCGAAAGACTTTTAACATTCGCAGAAGTCCGTGCCCCTCCCCATCTGCAGTTCAATATTACACACTGCCGCGCTGTTTAACGCACCTCGACAAAAGGGTGCGTAGCAAATCGGCAGTAGATAGATACGTAGTTCAACCGTCAACACTGGCAACGAACGGTCAAGCCAACAAAATAATCGCTATAACATATATAGTAGAATTAGCGTTCAGATGGTTATCAGCAAGTTATAATTCCTGGAGCTATGAGTGATGCTCGTTTACGACCCTATAGAGAAAAAAGTAAGGACTTGGTCCCATGCTGAAATCGACGGCCCCTGTTTCGTTGTCACTATAACCTAACTACAGACCGGAGAGACCAACTGGGCGGCGTTACTAAGGTGTACCTATACCTTGTATCACTACCTACTTACGGTTAAGGGGGTTGAAATTAAAAATATCCATATGATGTGTCCTCCGTCAATCAGCGGAAAAAGCCACTGGGTCATGGAAGAACTTCTCAGCGTGACCAGCTACAATGGGCTAGAGACGCCCGAAAGCAGTATCGTTTATCGCACCAAGGGATCGGCCTACAAAATTGGCGATTTTGATCTAAGGAAGAAAAAAAATCAAGAATTCTCTACTCCTCACTGCGCCTCCAGGAACACAATCCCGAGCCATTGCCACACCCTAGAGATCAGGTGACTACAGAACTCTTCGGCCAGACTGGTTAAATGTTCGATCGGAAAGCCTTGTAATGTATACCTCTTCTCTACTCTGCCATTTCCGCACGTAAATATCTCTATAGCGTATAGAGATTTTTTCTCAAGCAAGGCCTTATAGTTCCTTTTGCGGACAAGCAAATGGAACTCAAAGAATCATTTGGCGAAACGGTCAGATCCATTCGGCGAAGCAAAGGCCTTGCTCAAGGAGAAATTGGAACGAATCAAGACTTTATTAGTGAGCTTGAGAGTGGACTAAAGGCGCCTACGTTACCAAAAATTGCTGAAATTGCTGAAATTGCTGAAAAACTGGGGATTCATCCAATCACACTTCTTACTGCTACATACGAAACTATGGGACCGGAGAACTCCGTGGAGTTATTGGCAAAAGCCACCTCAGAGCTTGAACATTTAAAACAGCAAAAAACTGAAACACTCAAATAATATAATAACTACCACCTAACAACCCTTGACTGCGCACTCAACTATAAAAATCTAAACAATTTTATTCCTCGGAAATTACTGATCTACTCATCTGAGCTAGCACTATTAGCAGTGCATCGCCCGCGCAACTCACCTACTCACATCTCCCGCCAGCCTACCAATCGGCTCCAGAGCAGCTCCAGTCTGCAAAGCGGTATCCAAAAATCGGTGGGCCTTTTGAGATCTGTTGCTCAGTAATTGCCGGGCTTCAGATATATAACGCGCCTTCAATAACCACTTCACGGTATTAACTTTACGTCTTCCTTTCATACCCGCCTCTTATATTGGTCATCCACCTAAGCGATAGGCAACGCCTAAACTGTGTCGCGTTATGATAATAACAGGACGACTATCGGCGCAGTGATATGGTGCGAGTGTGATCCGCTGAGTCCGCAGTCCCAAGTACTTTGGGGAGCCCCGTCCATTCACAAGCACCATCCCCAAAAGGGGACGGAAGCAGCCCTAAGGCGCTGGTGCTTGTGTTCTGGGCGATGAGTTACAAGTCCTCAGGGCCCAAATACCTGATAGCCAACTCCCTAACATCTTGGCCGGCTTCGACCGAAAGCAACCCTTTGTGCGCAATATTGATTCGGGACTGGAATCGCCCAAGCGGACTACCGTCGCTACTCAGTACCTGAACCTGTCCATTCCACTGATGTAGCTGCACAGCGGTTCCAGGAGGTGGTGGGACATCCTTCCAAGCCACTTCACCGCGATAGCTACGATTCGCCCAAACTTGACGTTCTTGTGGCTCGAAGCCCTCTGTAAACTCAATCCACAGCTGTCTCGTTTCGGGGGTTGGCCAATTTGGGAGGGAGCTGAATAGATCGAGTTCTGCGGAACGGAGCCATTGGCGAAGCCCTTGGCTGCTATCAAAGGTTGCATTTGTATCGGTAACTGCTTTGATAGCAGCCAACCGAGAGCTAAATCCCGCCTGGATAAGCAGGGACGCGGCGCGATTTAACGTACCTGTTTCGACGGCAGCGACTGCCAAGCTAAGTTCAAAATCATCCATTGCCAAACCGGATACGGTATCGCCATTGGCTTGAGCCCTGACTCGAATTGCTTCCATGGCCCATGGCAGACGATAAACGAGGCCGTTCTCAATGAAACGCATGGTTTCAGCAGCTTGTTCAGGAGTATCACTGGTCAGAGCTTCACCTTGAAGCCATTTACGAAGAAGGTCCCGCCAATTCGCAGGCAATACATCGGGTTTGAAAGGATAGAAAGTGAAGACGTGTTCGGCTATGGCGGTGAGCGCTAGAACCGCAGCAGCATCATCTTTTTCAAGTATTTGAGCGTTAGCTGTAACCAGTAGCGGATTTAGCGTATCCGCCCAAGCATCCAGAGTTTGGCCAGTAGTTAACCCAATGCCCGCCAAGAAGTAGCCCCGACGCTGCGTGACGGTTGTTTGCCCCCAAATTAGCTCTGCCCGTGATTTGAGGCCAGCTTGCAAAGCTCGCTGCTCATGCTCGTTGTGCCGAAGCAATCGACGCTGCCAAAGTGATGATTGCAAAATATCGTCAAGAGCTGACTCGATATTATGGTCCTCAACTTCATTCTCCCCGAGTAAGCTCAGGACTGCTGTGTCGAGCGTGGCAATATGCCGTTCCCATTCTTCCCGGGATGCCTCGATTTCCTCGGGTTTTTCTTCAATCACCACCGGAAAATTCCACGCCGCCGCGTTATTGGTGACGTATTCAACTAACTGGTTGAGGTCTCCGCCGGTACGCCTCCACATGCGGTTCAGCAGCGCAATCACGAGTTGGACCAGCCCACTCTCCATGTTACGCGCACCAAGATCGCTGATCAGTCCCTCCCAAGCGCGACGCCGCGTCGCTACCTTGTCAAATATGGGGAACAACACCATACCTTCAACATCGACGTACGCCCGGCCTGCCCGCCCGATCACGTTCTTAAACTCGGAAATCTCAATTCGCTGACCAGCTCGGTATAGCGAATGCATGACTACCGCCGTTGCGGACAGATTTAGCCCCTGAGCTAAGGTAGGTGACGAAATGGTTACTTTGAGGATTCCGTCGCGCAGCAGACGCTCAACTTCCTTCCGGTAGGCTGTGGGCAGCGCGCCATGGTGCAGTGCCACCCCTATTCGCAGGCATCTAAGAATGGCGCTGTCAGTCCCGAGCCACTCTTCGCCCAGCGCAATGGCAGTGTTAAGTAGTACCGGGTCGACCTCAAGCAGGGACCGAAGCGCTCCGCGTTCGTGGAGATCAACGACTACGTCAGCGTAGGGTTCCACGCTGCTTCGTTGTGGGCAGAAGATGAGCACGGTCTGACCATCATCAATCAGACGCCAAGCCGTGGCGAGACACAATTCACGCTGATCGCAAGGAAAAACCTTCGTCCTTCGGCGTTTTGGCCGAACCCAAACGGGGGGAATGAGCCCGAGCAGATAACGCTGCACCCACGGACGTTCATCTCCAACTCGCAGGTTGAGACGGGCAGCAGAATGCGCGGAGCTCCAGATGACCTCGCCGAAACGAAGACGGGTCGGCCGCCATTCGTTTTTGATCACTTCGCCTGGGTGATCCTTTCGCAGCCAATTGGCAAAGTCTTCAAGTTGGTCACCATCGGGAAGGATTGCCGATAGGCATACAATCCGTCTGTGTGCCGCGTCAGGACGGCGCAGCAATCGCTGGATCTGCACCTCGTAACGTACTTCGCGTTCATTCAGACCTATCATGTGGCCTTCATCGAATACCAGCAGCCCTACATCATCGAGGATGTCAGGGTCATTTCGCAGCGCGAAGTCGATTTTCTCTGGCGTAGCAACAATGATGTCGCGGCTGCGGATCGAATCCTCGTCAATGCCGCTGACCCCGATGCTTCCGTAGAGTGCCGAAATGGTTTTACCTAGAGGACCAAACGTCCTCTGCAGGGTAGCCTCGGTCTGTGCTGACAGCGCGCGCAGAGGGGTGATAAAGGCCACGCGCTTGCCGCCCGCCAAGCATCGAAGAATGCACAATTCGGCAATGCGCGTCTTACCGGCGCTGGTCGGGAGCGACACCACCAGGTCATCAGCTTGGTCAGCTGCACGCTTAGCTGCTTCGATTTGTGAGGGCCAGAGATCGAACTCGGCACGAGGTCGCCGGAATAACACGGCGATGAACAGCTCGCGTAACTGGGCCCAGTCTTGCGCTTCGCCACCGGCAGGCTGAGGCGGGACGTTTACGTGGAACGTGCTAGACCAAAGGTCGGTTACCAGATGGCTCGCGATACGATACGCCCACCACTGGGGCAGCATGTTCAGCTCAGCAGAAATTGCGAGTCCAGTCGCAAAGCGTTCCTGGGCTTGCTGGAGCAGTACCTGTTCTCCCCGCTCGATTGCCGATATGAACAAGGCCATAGCAGCCATGAAGGTATCGGTTAGCGCGGTGTCCAGCCCTGCGAAAAGGAAGTCATCGCTATCGCTGGGCAAATCGCCTGCCGCGGCAACTTTATCCAGGTTGGCCTGGATACCTGCGGCAATGACAGCATCGCTGCCGATCTCAGCTGCGCGATAGTCGAAGACCTGCACGCGCAGCGCATCGAAGTCTCTGCGCATCAGCAGAACGAGGGCGCGCTCTGTGAGGGTGAAGTTCTCTCCACTCACCACCATTTGCAGCAACGAATAGGAGCGCGCAGACAGGTGCGCTAAGTGATAACTCGCCGCGGCCATGACAAAGTGAAAGTCGCGATCAACCTCGCCCGGATTGCCTCTGGCAATAACCGCCTCCAGCGCGGTTGCAGCTTGCTCGAAAGCTACCCGCGCTTGAGTCGAGTCTCCTTGAAGTTCTCGGAGCCGCAGCCCCAGCCCAAGAAGGGAGTAGCCATAGGAGTGCAAGTCGTAACTCAGTTGTGGTGCAAAATCTGGGGCATCGGGCGGCAGTACCCCATCGCGCCAGATGATCGCTCTAGCCTGTCCGCGAGCAATGAGTCGACCGCGAAACCCGGTGGTTGCAGCTTCCGCGATGCTCGCGACGATGGCTTCAGTTGTTGTTGGCATTAGCGATCACCCGATCATAGACAGCACCCACAAAGAGTGCATGTTCTTGCACATGCAAGCCAACGGCTCGTTGCGTGATTTGACCTGGATAGTCTTGGAGGGCGTTGGTCAACAGTCCTCCAGGTGCATTACCCGAAAAAGTGAACAGCAGATGTTGAACCTCCTGTGGCTGGATGCCGTGCAGAAGTTGTGCATCATCAATGGCATCAGCCAATGCCTCATTGCCGGTTTCTAAGAGGCGTTCGGCAACGAAAGCGAGTGCATGAGCGGAAGGCAATCCACCGTCCTTGTCCAATCCTGCCCGGGCCTCCTCAAGCACCTGCCTGGAAAGCGTGACACGACTTTTGGCTTCGGTTTTAAGGAAGCGCAGGCGCTGTGTGGCCGGGTCTTGCAGTATTCCGATGACATCGTCGCCGCGCATCGCCATGTTACGGTGATCCTTCCAGCGAAGTCGTTTGATCACGGCACGAAAGCCACCGCTCAGCGAATCGATCCATTCCGTCGCGTAGATCTCACCCAAATCACCCGAGCGAATCTGCTTGCTCGTCGGTAGCTTGCCTTCGATTAATCCAGCTGCGGCGTGCTTTCCCAGGCGAGTAAGCGCCCGTGCAATACGTTCCTCTGAAGCGTAATGACCTGGGATGATCGACGCTGTCGCGTTGATCCCTGTCTGGCGGTTTGCCGTTTGTTCAGTCAGCACCTTGCAGGAGTGGTTCCCCACCGCACCATCCGTGCTATCACACCAATCGTTGAACTGCGCCATTCGCTGCTTCCCTGAACCCATTTAACCCATTGAATGGGGCATGACCCCCTTGACCATTCGCTCATCACTGCTCATCGAACTTTCTTCGATCATCTACTGGATAAGCTTTCGGCTAGGGCTACGGCTAGCGCCTGTGATACCCCAGATTCTCCGGGCAATACCAAGCATTAATCAAGTACAGCGCGGCAAGAGCTTCCGGGTGAGGTGCTAACCACGAATGGCGGCCAGAAGTCGGCCAGATCATCCTCCACGCAGAAAACCCATGAAGCCGAACAGGCAGTATGCTCGGTTCAGCGCGGCTTCGATGCTCAGCGGCAAGTGCAGTAGCTAAACGGTGAGGAGTGCGAGCGCAGAAGACCGAACAGCGCTGCCGAGACGCGGCGGTAGGTTTTGTCAGATTTGGTCCAACGCCGGCTCACAGTTGATTCACCCAAACTGGCAAAGGCTGTCAATTCAACGCTGACAGCTTGGGTGGCAAGGACCCGCCACACCCAAGCGCGAAAGCACATCCATCAACCGCGCCCCGATGGAGATCAGACCGTACTAAGGCGCCGGGGCGCTTACGAGCGTCCCCCTGCTCTCACCCTGAGAGCGACGCACGGTGAGCTGACCGCACGGTAACAGTAATCTTAGGAACATCTACGGCATGGCTTGCCGAAGGAGTCCGCACGAACGCCAGTCAACGGGTAGACGTCAATCTAGCAGCCCCCTAAAACCGTTACGCGTGTTGGATAATCCACTTGGTCAGCACTGTTTATACCGATATGAACCCACGCGAGCACTGGCAGTGTCTCCTTCTCTGAATGGAATCGAAATGTCAGACCGTCGATCCAAGTACGTCTCCGCAAAATACTTCAGCAGGCGAGAATCGCGCATTATTTGAATATCGCTGGGCAGATGATTAATAACTTCTTGGCTGGCAAGCACAATCAGCTTAGCGCGAGGGCGTGAAGACATCACATTAAAGCGATTGAGCGAGAGTAAGAATTCGTCTTCATCAGCAATTGCATCAGGGTCGCCCAATGCATAGCTTGCAATAATCACGTCACGCTGTTGTCCCTGGAAACGTTCGACGGTATTGACCGCCTCGCGAATCAGTTGAGGATCGTCGCCGAGCGGTTCAAAAATCGATTGCAACCGGGATACCACCAACGCTTTATGCGCACGGTGCGGCGTGACAACTCCGACCCCAGTTCCCCAGAAACTTTTGGCTGTGTGCAACTCGCTGCCGGATGCAGACGGATCGTTCTCGAGACTTTGCTTCAAATGGCGACGAAGCAACACCAACAAGGCGGCTACCGTTTGCGCCTCGAAGTCATTCCATTGACTGCTCCGGCCCTCCGGGTAAACAAAGGCGGTAATGGGCTGAGACGGATCCAGGAGCATCGATAGCTCTTCCGCGAATTCAAGACTTTCCGGCCAATCCGCCGGCCGACTCTTCGGAAGCGGTGCATCGGTAGCGATGCGCAGGTCGGAAAACATGGAGGTCAGGTTCGCCGGGTAGCCGGCAAACCGGCTAAACCCAACAATTGTTTCGTTAGACCGGTAGTTTTTCAGCAAACTAACGTAGGAAATTTTGCGGTGATCGGCCATAAAGTCATACACCGAACCCACTAGCGTCTCAAGGCCCACTGGCGCCTCCACTTGCTGAATGGGAGGCAATTGCTTGGGATCGCCGACGACGATCACTGACCCACCTTTCGCGAGAGGCGCTAAGGCCAGCACCGCGCTTGCCATATCCATCTGCGAGGCTTCATCGATCAAAACAACATCGAAAAGTGGTTCAGCAGCGTTACCATGAACGCCAGCAAACTTGGTAACCTGCTGTGGCGGTGCTGAGACAATGACGCTGGAGTTGCCACTCCCGAGCAGCGCATGGAGCTCCCGAATCTCTGGGGCCTGGGGGTCGTTCAACAGATTGATGCCCGAAGGCAGCCCCGGCGCATCCTCCTTCGCATCTGAACGCAGCCGCACCAGTCGTACTTGGCCGGTGACGTTCGGCCCCAGCTTAAGAATACGCTCGAAGGTCTTCAGCACTACGTTGTCAGTGGCATCATATGTGTTGCTCGTCACCAGGATGCGTATAGCTTTACCCGCCAGATGAGCATCCAGCAACAAGCCTAAAAGAATTGCGCGCAACGTTTCGGATTTTCCGGTACCGGGTGGCCCCCATATCAGAGCGAGCCGCTGCTCTACTGCCGCCTGCAGGGCAGCCCATTGACTATCGTTCAAGTTCACGCCTGTGGCTTCAAGGGCGCTGCGGATGCTAGCAACGTTCCGGCCCGTGCGTTCTTGGGCGAGCGACGCGGTCCCCCACAAAACCTCTTCTACCGGCACATGCTGACTGGCCTTTTTGGGCGCCGCTTTGCCAATGACCTGCGCCGTCGGGGCACCCGCGCTAACAGCAAGCGGGGGGTTGCCAATGGCTTTCAACGCCGTCTCTAGGCGAGCGGTGAGAAAGTCTTTCACCTGCTTATCAAGTACAACATCACAACTAAGATCCAGATCTGCCTCAATGGAGCGCAGAAAGCGATCGATTGGCGGGTCGAAATACACAGCGACCAGCAGGTTTTCTCGGTCGATAGCCAGCAACTTGGTTGCCGTGAGCGAAGTGGCGTAGCCGAATGGCTTGATCCATTTTGGGAAATCGTAAGGCAACTGAACTCCGCTCGTTACATCTTGAATCCTCCTCGTATGGAAGTCGGCCATAGAGGCAGGCGAGAGAGCACACAGGAAATCCCCCGGCTCGAATTTGGCTTCGCGCGAATTCAGCCCCAGCCGGTAGATCCGCACTCCAGGCCCTCTAGAGAGTTTCAACGAGACGGCCGCCTGATCTGCTGCCGTGCCTGTAATCTCAACGTCCAACCGCGCAGCCAGATAGCGTGCTTCACGCTCGTGGACCGGGGTCGCCATGGAAATCGTGTGTTCGAGAGCCACGACCTGAGCGTTCAGCCTGGCGTATGCATACCAGATTTGCCCATCAGCGCTCACCCCGTTCAGTGTGGATGGCGGCTTGATCTCGGAAATTTTCGGAGACCGGCTGCGTAACGCGCCCTTCAAGTCCATCCGCAGTCGACTGACGATCGATGCCGTCGCCCTGAGCTTGGTGGTGACCGTTGATCGAAGCTGGCTGACCTGCTGACTCCAGGGCCGCGGCTCACCCATTCTCGTCCAAATTTCATGAGCGCGCTCCGACGGCACCTGATCCGACAAAGGATCTTCGAAGATGGCTGGGACGCGAAACTCGAACTGAACCGTTCCCGGCTTACTCGGGAGTCTAAATTCACGCGCCAAAGCCAGCAACGAATAATAGTGAGGAATCGGCGCAGCCACCAACGCTTGAACTGCGTTTCGAACGATGGTGATCGGAGCATTGGCGGATCGAAGCTTGGCATTCTCGATCAACTCCTCCGCGGGGAAGAGCCAGGCAAGCTTTTTAAGATTGCTATCAGCCATGATGTGCTGCAAGTTGCGCCCGATAACTCTGATCAGGTGTTCATAGGTAACACTGTCCCACAGGTAGATTTGAACGGTCGCGTCAGGGTCTACCTTCTGAGCATTACTCAACGCCTTTTGCAAATAAGTCAAAAAATTCAGTAGTTCACGCCGCTCACTTTCTGGACTGCGGGTATCGTTGACAAACACTTGGGCATCCACCCGCTCCATTTGATCATTGATCTTGGAGAAACCACCGATACCGAAAGCCAGCGTAAGACCACTGCCGACATCAAAGTCCGCGGAGAGATACAGGCTGAGGTCCGACCAACTCGGGAGTACGGCAGAGGTTCCCGAACCAGGGGGATGCTACTGGTTCTATTGGCGAGCGACTGTGCTCGCCCGGCTACTACAGTTCTCGTCGCGCGCAGTTTCGGGTGACAATCAAACGCCTGATCATTCGGTGCCAAGTTAGCGAGAGCGTCTGCTTGGATCAAGTTGCGGTCACCCAATGCGCGCCGAGCCCCTCGGGGCAGAAAGGCGATTGAACTCAGGTGTCCATCGGCAGCTGCCCGCGGCATACAATGCTCCGCATGCGGCTCCACGCTCGGATTCCAGCTATAACCCAAATATTCACAGCCGCTACACGCGGTGCTGACATGATAATCCTGGTCACGCCAAGGCCCCTTCAACGCATCACGAAGCTCGACGTTGAAAAAATAACGCAGACGCGGGGCGAACACGTCGATTTCCAGTGTTTCAATATCGATGTCGAGCGCTCCACGCAGCTCTTCAACAGTTGCCTGGCACGCTGTCTTACGCTTTTCCGCCTGCAGCTTGACGATTGCTGCCGCTTCATGAGAGCCGGGCCAGATAGCAGCTTCAGCAACCACTGCATACTTATCAGCCAACTTCTGATCATGCAGCCATCCCGCCAATGCCAGCGAGTAGTAGGTGATTTCTGCAAAATAGGATGCACTGGGCTCGGCAGTCATTTTTACGTCGATAACGCGCAGACCAATACGCCCATCAGGCTCATGCACCGTACCATCTGCCTCGACAATGCGGCCAACGGCTATCGGGTCTATCACTTGGATTAAATCGGGAATTAGTTTGGCAAAGGCTAGATCGTACTGCGCACTCATCGCGTCGATGGTCATTGCTCGCTTGAACGTCTCTCCCACCTCGTAGGCAGGTCGCACGAGAAACACACCTGGCGCCGCACGTTCGATAACATCGACGAGCTTCTGATCTTGAAAGTCGTTGCCCGTCTTGGCGCCCAGCACAGCGTCGCTACCGAAGGTTTGCTCAAGGTCTTGAAGCTTTGCTTGCTCCCAGCGCCCGCCCTCCTCGGTAAGAGCATTCATTCCCGTGCGCCCTACTGCCTTCGGCGGCATTCCCAGCGCGCTACGCTCTGGCTCGTATCGCTTATTGTGTGGGTACAGCAGCAAAACCAACTGACGGGGACAGTCGGTACGAAAATAGTTACTGATAACTCGCTTATTGAGGTACGGCAATGGCATTCCCTTCCAAGTGTGAATTTGCTGTATTAGCGCAATGCCTGCTTGAGAGTTATGCGATTTTTTACGCCGCCTTTTTTCCCTTTTGCAAGTGCCTGACCAACCAAAAACGCCCGTTTTAGTGCAACCGCGTCAATTGCATTGAACGGTATCGACAGCGTTCCATAGCGCTCCCGCCATCCTGCCACCGCCGCCTCAGCCGCCGTGATGTCCTGCTCCGAAACGTACAGTTCTGGGTCCGTCGCTCGCCGTCCACGCCGCAGCATGAAGATGGCGTCCCAAAGCCCCCGTTCACCTTGGCCATGCAGGCCCATCCCCACTTCGCCGGGCATGGGTAAGACCCGAGTGATGTGTAGGCCTGTTGCCACAATGGCCTCGGCTAACGCTAACCATGCAGGCGCTTCGGTGTGACGATAGCTAAAAGCAACAATGCCTTTAGGTCGCAGCACACGCTCGATCTCAGCGAACGCTTCACCCAAACCAGAGATGTAGTGCTGGACGCTCTGCGGCTGATGCTTGCGCGCTACCAGACTCTCGGTCGTCACCTGGTCGCGAGGTAAACTGTTTATTACCCCGAGTGCGCTCAACCAGGGTGTGAAGAACTGTGCCAACTCCGAATATGCGATGTTGTCGAAATACGGTGGGTCCGTCATCACCACATCGACGGAGGCATTAGCAAGAAACTTAAGGGACCGTGCACTGCCTAGATGAATAGTTCCATGTTGCTTGGGTACCCGTAGAGCCACCGGCACGAATTCACCGTCAACTGTAGGCTCCTTAGGTGCACGCGCATATGCCGCGGCCTGGCCAAGTTTTCGAACAGTGTTGGGAAAACTGCCCCGCCCCGTTCGCTCGACCCAAGGGTTGAGCTCCACAGGCCGCTGGATATGGCGGAACGCCCTCACGGAAAACAAGGGGGTTAACCTGCGCCACCCATGGGCATAGGACGCCATCATGCAGTTAGTCGTGAGGTGGTCACTGAAAGCCATCGCGATGGAGGTACGCACCGGTTCTTCGAGCGCACTTACTTCCTTCATCAGCAAGGCAAGGTGAAGGAGCTGCCGATCGTTGAACAACTCTATCCAACGGCGATAGCCATAGGCGACCAAACGGTTATCTGACCAACCGTCGGCCTCAATCGGATCCTGCGGTAAGGCTAAAGTGCCGTCGGCTAACCCCTTGGCCAGCGCTACGGACGCGGCCTTGAACTGCTGGCGGTCTTCATCGGTAGCGCGACGAAACACCCGATGGCAAATGGGAACCACCCGCCGATCATCGGTCTTCGCGATGGTCTCAACAGCGAACAACCGCCACTCAGGCACGCCCTCGCGGCGTCCCCGCTCGATCAGCGACTCGCTGTGTCCGCAAGATGGACAAGCCGACCGCCCCCCTTTGCCCAAGCCGGCCCCACAGATGGTATGCCCACCACAACAGCTGCAGTCAAATTCGAGGGTTCCCGCAGGCAGGGCTACAACCTCATCACAATGGGCGCAAAACGCATAGCGCACCTTACCATCGTCGGCCAGTACGTAATTGGGGTGAGCATCGAAATTTGTTGCGCAGTGACTGCAATTGACATGCTGAACCCAAAAATGATGCAGAACGAACTCATCACCTGAACGATGGTATTCACCTATCTGAAGCCCCACCCGCTCCTTGAGCGCCTCGAATACCGGCTGCAGATCCGGCATTTCGGAAGCATCTAGCTCAAGCTGGCTGACCGCACACGCTACTGGATCAACATCGCAACCATGCACGCTTGCGCCGAGGCGTGAGGCTTCGAACACCGAGGTTCCTCCCCCAACAAAAGGGTCGAGCACGGTGAGACCTCGTAGGTCAGCATCACCGTAGTACAGTGACTCGAAATCTGCACCGGGTGCGCTCGTCACACCAATAAGCAAACTGCGGAAGACGGACGGCAGACGACGGGCAAACCATTTGTGGGCCGTGTAAATCGGTCTTGGCCGGCGGCCGTCACGCAGCGCGAAGCGCACTAGCGTCTCGACCGGAATCTCGTCCGCTTCAGCAAGCGTTAAAGAGGGTATGGAAAGGCGTTTTGGGGCGGGCTGGGGCGAAGCAAATGCTGCGTCTTGAGTGCTTACATCACGCACTAATAATTCTCGCTTTAAAAATGAGGCAACCAAGACTAGCCAATACAACTGCTGGATAGGGCGTCACCTGTCCCGCATGCCGCTCGCTGTCCAACAATAACCGTCGATTTTATCCTGAAGGTCGCGAAGGGTCACGGTTAGCTTCAGAATATCTTCCCCTCTCTCCCCGCACTATTGGCCAGCCACAGAAACTCAGGCCTTGACCTGCGTACGCTCTGCCCCGATCCGACAGCCGCCATCGCTGAGTAAGTTGACTATCTGTCTATAGCTGATCCGTGGCCGGTCGCGGGGCATCGGCTCCTAACATCAGTCTTGCCTGCGCCTTGCCCAGCTCGGCAACCTCGCCGCGCTCCGGCTTCAATTTTGGATTCCCCTGCGCAACATCCCGACGCATCGCCGGGCGAGATAATCGCTTCAATCTTCCTTTTCCAAGCTAACAAACTTATCCAGCCACTCACTGGTCCACAAGATCGAGAACGTCGCAGCCAACATGGAAAAAATCGCATAGATAAAGATTAGAAAACCGATGAACCAAGCTACCGGGGTAGCCCACGCCATTACCCAATAAAACCAATCAGGCATACCCGGCAACTCGAAGTACAAGGACTTGCACACTATGGCGTAGATCAAAGACAACACTTGAAGCACGACGAAATGGACGAACGTGGAGATCATCCGGACAAATGGCGACGGCCCACCATTGCTCCCTGGGCCGGAAATAAATTTGCTGAATTTAGAGTCCATGCCAAGCAACACGGCAAGGCCTGCCAAAGTGAAACCGAGCATGGTGGGCACCGATGCGATAACCGTATCCCACCACGCCGGCGCCCGCCACACATTAAAGCAGGCCAGCGCCACCAGCACAGATAGGCCAAAATAGAGTGAATTCACAACCGCCTTGATGCCACCGTAATATTTCCAGTAGCGCCCCCACAGGGTAAAAGTGTTGGCATAAGACTGCTTTATTTCTTCAAACATATCCTCACCTTGGCATTAGCTCCCGTGCGGCCTGAACCAGAGCATCCCGCTCAGCTTGAAGGTCAGGATTGAAGGTCACCGGCACTGCCATCGGCATGCTTTCTGTCGATAGTTTTATGACGGAGCCTTCTACATCTCGGCCCTTGGCGTAAACCTTGCCGTTAGACGCGGCAACATCCGCCAAGGCTTTGAGCTCATCATCAGGTTGCAAGCCTTCAGTATTAGCCTCGACCAGGATGACAATTTCCTTTTTTGCATTCAGCCTGCGCAAACGCTCTTGCATTTCCACGTCCAAGCCGGCCAAGTCATCAGGATTTGGCTTATTAATTTCCATCTCCAACCGAGAAATGCGAGGAATCGAGAAAATTTGCTCGGTAGAGTCTATCCGTGGCTCGACGGTCACGGTTAACGAACCAAATTCGGCAAGCGCCGCTGACTCTGCGGCGCCCTCGAAGAATTTTTTGAGCAATCCGGGAGACAACGCATCCGAGCCGCTGCGCGACACATAAAAGAGCCTGTGCTTGCTGGGAAAGAACGCATATTGAAACCTTTTGAAATGCGGCTTCAAATTCTCTGGAATGACAATCCCACTGACGTCATTCCGAGAAGCCACTTCCATGCTCAGGGTGTTGAACCAGTCCTCCGCCGCATTGAGTTTCAGAAACTTGAAGATCTCCCCGACATAGACATCGCCTTCCTCGCCCTTGAACACTGACCCCAACATGACCGCATCATCTCCACGAACTTTAATGTCTATCTTGTTCGCGTGAATTGTCTTCAACAGGGCGATGTAAAGCTCCTGCGAATGAGGGTGGAGCACCAAATTCAGGCAACTCACCTCCAGTTTGCGATCACGAGAGTAATTTTCACCAGCCGACTCACGAGTTTTGCTCATAACAGCCAACACCGTCCATGATTACGAGAAATTGCCAATGCGGCTCCACAGCATCCCAGAAATGATAGCAAAATGCATCCACCCAGCTGTGCAAGCTATTGGTCCCCACATACCTTGAAGCCGAGCAAAACCGGCACGCTACCGCCGCTCGACCCACTCAAAGGCTCACCCGGCGCGCCTGCAGCGGCCTGCCTCAGAGCTGCGGTGGCTGACGTCAGCGACACACGAGATGACTCCTGCGCGTTTCGCTGGTCGCCTCAGGGCAACCAAAACAAAAAAGGAAGCAGACAGAAATGAAGCTCCATCCATTTACCCGCCCTACCATTGTCGCAGCGATCGAATTCCTCGGGGAAATGTTGACGCAGGCAAAGTTCGATCAACTCGCGGTGCGGCTGGGGCTTGACGACGAAATTCCCCAAGGACCGACAAAGAGCGTTGCCGCCAAGTGTGCGCTGCTGGCGCGGGCCGTCAATCAACGCGCAACGCAGATCGTCAGCACCTTGGACGGGGCTGTGACTTTGGCCGAAGCGGCGGTACGCGAGGCGGTTGGAGTGATACTGCCGCAGTATGCGAATCCCGGGCAGGAACGATTGCTGCGAGGGTTAGCGCTTGACGGCTACGTTGTTTCCTGGAGCGATGACACCCGAAAGCCATTACTGCGTGCTGCGTTGCCTGGAGAAGTAGATCTTCCTGCGGCCGACGACGAGGTTCACCAACTGCTGAAGCAGTTCGGATTTCTCGTGCCGTTGGGACATCTAGACCAAGCAATCGACGCGCACGCACGCGGCGACTGGGCCGCCGCGAACAGTCAAATTCGTACCTTCTTAGAGGGCTTGCTCAGCGACATTGCTTCGCATATTGATCCACAAAAAACCGCCGAGCTGCCTACCAGCGAAAACCGTCGAGCCTGGCTCACGGAGCGTGGATTCCTGTCGATCAGCAGGAACGAATGGACTGGTGATGGAAAGAACTATTTGAACGGTTTGTTCAAGATGCTGCATACGGATGGATCGCATCCCGGTCTCTCGGATGAAGATCACAGTACATTTCGACTGCATCTTGGAATCATCACCGCGCGCACCTTTCTTCGTCGCCTTAGAAACGGCCGTTGAAGCGGCAAAACTAGAATACGTTCCCCGCGAGTTCGACGACGGCACGCCGGAACCTAATATGTAGAAGAATTACAGGGCTACTTGATGAATCACAACGATTATTCTCAGAAACTGCATCAGCTCGAAACCTGCAACTCCACCAACTTGATTAGTTTAAAGGATTGGGTTCGAAACGATGCCCTTCCATGGCTTTGGAATGAACTCGGCGGTGCAATTCTGACCCGAAAACACCATCCCAATGCACCGGTTGCGCCTCCACGACCAAAACTTACTCCTATGACTGATGCCGATGCAGTGCGTCAAGGGTTGATGGTTTCAGTCGCAGACAGAGTAAATAAATTAATTGAACCCTCTTACTACAGAGCGCAGCTCACCATGCTCGACAAGGAGGCGACCCGCTATTGCGACAGCATTGATGCCTTCTCACAGGCACCGTCAGTATTTGCGACAGATGCCGTAGTACACACCTTACACCGCGCACTGCATGAAATGATGGGATATGCGTTGATTCTATTGGAGGATGCCGCGCACAACGTAACGGAGGTTGAAGGGTACTTTTCAGCTTGGCGGCGCAAGCGCGAAACTCCTTTCGAGGTTTACAAGGGTACGGAGCAGATTATCTATGGAACATATTCTGGAATGACCCACGCTGATCGTGCGCCGTATACACCTGTAGCTGTACTACGCACTGCCATTGAGCTTCGTTTACGCGGTGCATTCTGCGTGTCTAGCTACGTTAACCCCGAAAAGCCTGATGAGCTCATTCCGATCGACCTAAGCAAGCTATTTGAGGCCGTACAGACCCATCAAAAGAATATTGAATTTAACGTTAACTTGCACGATGTGTGGAAAATTTATCGTTGGAGCAACTTCTACCTTCACGGCGGAGCGCGCGATTTCCCTTGGGTTCCAGGATTTTTGCTGCAATACCTGCGACCACTCTTTGCCGACCCGCGCACCAACCCCAACGGCTCCTGGAGCATCAACGGTGGAATTCGTATGAAACGAGAGACATGGCGCGCTGTTCGGGAAGCACTACTTACCCCTATAGAACGCCCCGGTCTCCTTCAGAGACTTTCCAACGCTTGGAGGGCGTTGAGAGCACGCAAGACGTCACCGCTAGGGCTCCCAACCGTTGAAGAACGAGCAGCGGAGTGTACGTTCTTGAACTAGCGGTAGCATGCTCAGGATGAAAACCTTTGAATCCCGCCAAAGCCCGTCGCAGCCTGAATTTCTGTACAGCTCTGGCGTTTATCAGCGCAGTACCCTGCTATGGCCAACGACTACGAAACGTGTTGGTCATATTCCAAACAATCGACGGTCATCTCGAATGCAAATGCTGGTCACGTCGCCCGCAAACAGGTAGTCAAGTGGATTGCAACTATGTATTCCCATAAGCAAGACAGAAAGAACGCCGGCTCAATCGACAGCTGTCTTAGTGATAAACGCACCGACACTTGAACAAACGAAAGCATCTTACGAAAAACGGCCGTACTGCGTCGTGATGAATTGACCCATATGGGATATCAGCGCCGGGACCTCTGGTAGGTATTACAGCCAGAATTGACTTGAAAAGATCGATTCAGCGGGTACGCGCTCATGATGATCTTATTTCAGTTGACTAAAGTCGGCCTGCTCGAAAGCGGTGTACAGCTCTAGCTTTGTAAAGACATCCAGGTAATAAATTTTAAGAGCGGAATAAATATTCATATCTGGCTCAAAGACGCGCCAATTGAGACTTATATTCAAGTCATAGCTAATAGTTAGTCCATCATCAGCTAATTCGTGATTTTTCTCCACTACACAGCCATGACCTTTACGTTCAATTACATTCAACACCCCTTCTAACAACTCCTGCTCACTTTCATCAAGGTGCAAATAAAACTCAATTTTATCAATTTCCAATGGCTTAAGAATGCCATTGGGGGTTGGAGAGTACAATACGATTTTCGCTATAACAGATCTGACTGGGCCAGGGAGATTACAAAGGCTCTCCAAAAAACCTTTAAGCTGCTCATGTACGGCGGACGGCACTTCTTCTTTGGACTCTAAATGCTCCCAAAGACCATGATAGTTAATGAAATCGTGATGAGGAGCAGGCGACAGTTTGTAGCTTGGAATTAGAACATCATCTTTTTTACCCAAAAACCAAGGCCCGAGCTTTTCTTTTATCTTTTTAACGGCCTTGAAAAAAAGTTCGTCTGGCAATGAGCAAACCTGCCGCAGAAGGTCATTCATCGTTATTACCTGCATACTATACCCCGCATACTCCCCAGAGTTACCATATCTATCTGTTGTTAGCGTTAAAAACCAAATAGCTTTGGAAGTTTTTATTTTGTTACGTATCACCGCATTAACGCTCTCCTTTCTCTTAGATGCGGTATCTGTAACACTCACCTGCAACCCAGTGCCATAGCGAGGCTCTCGCCAATCAATTCCTGGGTGATTTTTTTTGACCGCGTTTAAATTTTCAAAATTGCAACAATAGGCGATATTTACAATTTCAATCAACGCATCTTCAGCCGCCTTTGCGCTATCGGTGTAAGTCTCTTTTGCCAACAGTTGAACCTGAGCGGTATAACTTGCAAAGGCAAAAGATATTTCATTTGTACATCGATGTCGATCAGTCAGCATATCATTGACCACTAGCTTATTAGGTGTCGGCTGCCTCAATCCTACCATCGGTTCTAGTGTAAAGCTCGAGTAAAAAACCCAGTTATTGCGAAGGTTCTGGTTGCGACGAGAGCACACTTGATTGAAAGTCAACAGCGCACGTGCTCAGCCCTCCTATCCGTCATCATTCTCGTACTCAGTTTCTGCCTTGGGGTCAGCTTGTGCGGTGTTTTCTAGAAATTATGTCCGGATTCCTCTGTAGTCCCGTGCCGTCGTTTACAAAGGGCTTCATTTAAGGACGCTAAGTTATCGAGTAAAATTGCCCTGAGCCGCTGCCTTCAGGCAAAACCCGAGCCCTCCTTAAAAGTAACGACTGGGTCACGGCCAACGAGATCACGCAACTCGCTCAGGTCAACTCGAGCAATCCCAGCTCGCAGCCCAACAAATGGAAACACGCTGGGAGGATTTTTGCTTTACGCCATGGAAGCATGGATTTTTTCCCAATTTACGGACTCGACCCGACACAAGGTTTTCGACCGTTTTCCACATTGAGAAATGTTATTTCGACGTTGACCAGGATTAAGAACGGGTTGGCAATGGCATTCTAGTTTGCGTCTTCAAATACTTTCCTCGGCTGAACGCAGCCCAGGAAATGCTCTCGACCAATCCAATTTGCATGCGCTCAGCAGCACAAGCCATCCGAAAGACCAGGGAGTTCGCGTTCATCTTATCGGGTGCAATGCCGACAGCTGTCCATAGTCGACTCAATGCTGAATCTCCGCGCGCAACGTGTCCTCTTGACTCTGAGCCCTTGCAGTTGCGCCGAGCAAGCCTCATCGATCATCGTTAGCAGGCTGCCGCCGCCATGCACACCGGTTAACTCACTGATTTGCTGCTGACTGTAAAACTGAATCGGCAACTGTCGCAGATACACCGAAAAGTCGTGGGCTTCTCCTTTGAGCAAGCATGTCCCAAGGCGATGATGTGCACATGACGGAACAAACGCTCACACTCAGACGCTAACCCCGAGCCAACTGAGTGGCAGGATAGTAAGCGAAATGATCTGGTGGTTGGGCGCACCCAGGTTGCAGCGTGTCTCGACACTCGCGTCGGAGAAGCCCGCCGTGATGAACTCGTGGATGTCCTGCTCAGAAGCGTCACGGGGGGATACGAAGCCTCGTTTCCAGCTGGAAGCCGCTTCGTGCAGCACTTCAACCAGCCGAGCGCGCCCTCAACAGATGCTGAGCCTCGGCCTTGAACTGCTCAGCGAGTTGCCACCTGGTCGTTTTGACTTTCTTACCTTTCATCACGGTGCTCAAGGTGGGTTACGAATGTTGCCCCCTGAATGGTGCTGAACCGGCCTCATTGGTCTTAAAGAATGAGGCAATCACCAATCACTGTTTTTGCCTGCGCTCGAGAGAGCCCCCTTGGACTTACCCTCCCCACTTCGGCTACCTGATGCGCGCCGACGCTTCTTGCCTTCCATACGTATGATTTGTATCGGACTGGGCCTGACGTCTTCCATCAGCGAACTCAGGCGCTCCAACTCGCCGAGTGCGCGCAAAACCGCAATCAGGTTAATCAAGGTGCCTTTGCCCTGATTGAGCAAGAGGTGCAACGTCTGACGGCTGATCGCCGCATTCTCGGCCACCGATTCAAGGCTGATGTTCTTCTTCAACCGCAGCGTTTGCAGGCGTTCCCCGACGGTGCTGGCAAGAACTTGATCCGTTTGAATACGAAATCGCATAGCGTCTATTTTCCTAGACATAAATTAGCCAAAATGCACTTTACGTCAATAATACTAGACAGCATAGAAAGAATGAACGTCTGCTTTCTGCCCTGCCACGCAGCGCGCGGATCATTGGCTACGCTTCAATCGCTAGCGTTAAAAGACTGCAAATCGCCCCGCTTTTCCTTTGGCGTACCGCACATCACGCATTTCAGTCCGCAAACGTGGATCAGGTTTGAGAATCTTGTCTTCTCAAACCTGTTGAATCGCCAACCAAACCGATCAATGGTCATGCTGTACAGCTGTAATGGCATAGTGCGTATCTCAGTACGAAATCGATTGCCGCGCAGTCATTTTGACTCAGTTGAGGCACTACGCCGCCAGTCGCCAAACGGTGCGTCGGCGTCCACGTAACGCATGGCGGTGTGCACGTCGCGCCAGCCGACATAGTCCATCAAGGCTTTCGGGCTCCATTGGTTGCGGCTGGCCCAGGTGGCAAAGCCGCGGCGTAACGAATGGCCGCTATAGCGCTCGCCCACCACTCCAGCGCGAGTTAGCGCCCGTTGCAACACCCGCGACACGCTGTACGGGTGCATGGCGGTTGGGGCGAGGTGGCCCCAGCGGTCGATGCCACAAAACACCGGCCCCTGCTGCAACTGACTAAGGGTCAACCACTCCTCGTAGGCTTGCACCGGACACAGGCGCTGCAAGGCCGGCACGCTGACGGTGCCTCCCTGATGATCACGGTCGGATTTGCTGCTGGACAGAAACAAACTCAAGCCTTCGCCCGGCACCAGCTGATTGGTTTCAATCCGCAGGCGGCACAAATCGTCACTGCGAAAAGCCCGCCAGAAGCCCAGCAACAGCAAGGCCCGATCACGGCCGGCGCGGAGGCGCACGTTCATCTGCGATGACGCGGCCTCAAGCTGCAGAGCCGTCACGCACTGCTCCAATTCCCGTAACTGCAACGGCTCGGCCTGCCGGACTTGCCGGGGGTGCAAGGCTTGGATGCCGCGCAACACATCACGCACCTGCGGCGCCTTGGTTGGGTCGACAAAGCCGTGACTTTGATGCCAGCGCGCCAGGGCGGCCAGGTGGCCGCGCAAGGTGCTGATGGACAGGGACTCCGCGTGCTCGGCCAGGTAACGCACGATGCTTTCACTGGACGCCGGGAGAAAACCGCCCCAGCCGGCCTCGTAATGTGCCAAGGCTTGCCGGTAGCGTCGTATCGTGCTTTCCCGGCGCGCGGCTTGCAAATAACGCTCTGCCGCCGTGGTCATACGCTTGCTCTCCTGCACCGTGGGCCTGCACCTGACCAACCCTGGACGCCATCTCGATGACGGCTGGAGATCAGGCAAGTCAACCGGTATGCGCCATACTGCATATCAACCGGGAATCCTACAGGAGCTCCTGACATGGCCCGTGGCGGTATCAATAAAGCCCTGGTGCACGCTGCGCGTGACGCCCTGTTGGCCCGCGGTCTTCATCCCAGCATCGACCTGGTGCGGGTGGAGCTGGGCAACACGGGTTCGAAGAGCACAATTCAACGGTACCTGAAAGAACTCAATGGCACCGATGCTGCCAACCACGCGCCGCCTCCGACCGTCAATAAGGAACTGCTCACACTGGTAAACAGTCTAGCCGAGCGCCTGACTCAGCAGGCGCAGGAAGCCGTGGCCAAAGAGCAGGAACAAATCGACCGGCAGCAGGCCAGCTATACGCAAGAGCGCGCACAGCTACGCGAACGCCTTGAACAATCACTGGCAACGATCGCCCACCTGACGAACCAACTGGAGGAACAGCGTCAGTGCGAACGGCAACTGCGAGAGCAGTTACAAGACAGTGAGGGTGAACGCCAGCGACTGCGACAGTTAGTGGCAGGCCAGCAACAAATACTTGAAGAACGCGCCAATCAGGTGCAATCACTGGAGGACAAACATCAACATGCTCGGGAGGGACTCGAGCACTATCGACAGGAACAACTGACACAGCGCGGGCAGGAGCTACGTCGGCACGACGAGCAAACCGATCAGTTACGCAAGGAACTGCGGTCCCTGCAGAACGCGCAACTGGCCAAACAGGAAGAATTAGTCCATGTGTACCGCGAGCACGAACGGTTGCTCAACGAACACCGAACACAGCACATGGACTTGCGTGAACAAGCCAAGACCCTACACGACAGTCAGCACGCCCACGACAGGTTGAACGCGCAGCTGCAACAATTGATGACCGAGCATGTCGTCTTACGTGAGCGGGTCAAACCGTACCTGCTGCAGCACCGTGAGGATCGGCGGCAGTTGAGGGAACAGGCGCGTCAAATTGAGACGCTGCAAACGCTCCTGCGCCAGTTGACCCCCTCCGCCTAGGTGAGATGCTCAGCTGAGAACGGCTCACTCACGGTGTCGTTAGTGGAAAAATATGACTGCATGTCGATATCAAGATCACGAAAGCCAATCAGCGGCAGTGACTGGATACGTCGACAGGTTTCGTACAATGAAATGAAATCTCCCTGAGCCATTATCTCCAACGGGGTCCGACCATTGAAGAAATCGTTGTGGTTGTTAAGTGAAGGGAACTGATGAACGTTGAGAGGGTTGTTGAAGGTCATCTTCAGCGCGGCATGTATGTTCAGCACCATGCTCACGCGATACAACTGGTCTACGTTGAGTCGCACCGAGTCACCGTTACCGCTAAGCACTCGCCGATAGGTGTGGGAAGAGATGCGCACAATCCGACAAGCTTGGCTGGGAGTGGCTCGCCATTTCTGAATGATATGGAGGCAGGCTTTCAAGCCAACGAACGCTTTGCGCCTTGAGAGCATTGCTTGGGTGGATGTCATATTTTATCCAGAAGATCACTGCGCGAGTTTATAGCTTACCGGCTCGTGCTTTTGCGGTACCTGGTCGCCAACAGCCCGTTCGATGCCGAAAGATAGCAGAGACGTAGAGGCTTTCATCCTCGGCAATTCTTTGAGTGAGCCGGGCTGTCCATAGTGGATGGAGGACTCGGATCTTATAAAGGCTCGATAACATCTGGATGCAGACAGACCAAAGGCGACAGTCAGCAGTACAGATACTAGTGACTGCATCCGACTGTGGATTCAACCGGTCAGCACACAGCTTTGCGTAAGGCAGCTTGAAGATTAGATGACGCGTGCTGGCGAGGGTTCAGGATGTGGGAAATGCACTGCCCTTTGGCTTCAGGACTATCGCGCCATCAATCACCTCGATGGTCAGCTCGTCACCAAGGCCTAAGCCCAAACTTCACAAGTAGTTCTGGTGGCAAGTCGACTATGACGTCACCAGTTTCATCCGCGGTGTCTTGGCACGTGACTGTCCAGCTTTGGGTTTCGCTCATGATCCGACTCACGCTGCATCGTTGGAAACGCTTCATTATGCTCGTGATTTGTTATGCGTGGATGGATGATATTCACTGACGGCTTCTGGCCGAAAACCGTAGATTGCACAATCTGATTTCGGCTATAGGACGAGCTGTTCAGGGTCGCGGCTTACGTGCCCCCTGGTAGCGAATTTTTCCCTTACGAGCCAGCGATAGGATGTGAAAAGAAATGTGAAGGTTATGATTCGGCGTGAGGGTGGATGCTGGCTTGGATGCCGCATAAACACTGAGAAAGAGTCGAACAGATATGTGAAATTAAATGTGTAGTTTCAAGTCCCGGAGGACCGTATTTGGCCGAAAGCGACGGAGGCTTAGCCAGCCGGTCGCTGCCCCCCATTTAAACCTCAGTTTGTTCAGCCATCACAAGCGCGTCATCCACTTCGATGCCAAGGTATCTGACGATACTCTCGAGTTTGGTGTGGCCGAGCAGTATCTGGACCGCTCTGAGATTTTTCGTTCTTCGATAACTCAGGTGCCGGGTTACCGGTAGCCGATGGGTTGCTCGCGGTAGGCCATAAGGTCCCCGTGGATTGTGTTACCAGTAACAACATTCACCCGCGACACCATTAAAATGCCAACCCTTCTGCTACTTGAATCAGCATCTCTTCAACCAGACGAGTGCCCGGGCTGGTGGAAAGCAGCGCAATGGGGTTTTCACCCGAAAAGCGCGCCTTGGATTTACTGAGCCATCGCCTAGCTTTTTTGCCGTCCCCAAAGAGCACCTCGGCCATGGCCGTGATGTGTGCATGACGAAACAGGCGATCACTCTCGCTCACGCTCAGGTGCTGACCGCGAGCCAACCGGGTATTTAGGGTGTTGAGCGAAATGATGTGGCTGCACGCTACAGGGCTGAGTGCACCCAGGTCGCAGAGCGTCTTGACACTCGTGGCCGAGAAACCCGCCTCGATTAGCTCGTGGATGTCCTGATCTGAAGCGTCGACGGGGATATGCAGCAACGTTTCCAGCCGGACCCGGTAGGCGCGGTAAGCCTTATCGCACATCACTTCAGCAAACATGGGTCGCCTTTTGGCTTCGGCATTGTGTAGGAAGCATCCGACCATTTCCGTCCTGTGTGAAGGTAGGTTGGTCGGAAAACCCCGTCAGCCACGCCGCCAATGTGCACAACCACGCACGTCGCGCCTCTAAGCCGATCCCCGAGGCTCCGCGTCGGTTACGGGTCACCGGCGCTATTGAGATTGATCCGATGTCACGGGCCGGTTCCCCGCCAGTGATCCGACCGGCTCCAGGTCTCTACCCGCAGCCAGGGCGACGTCTAAGAATCGATTCGCGCGTGCCGAGCGCGCCCTTAACAGCCGATGAGCCTCGGCCTTGAAATGCTCAGCAATCTGCCACTTAGTCGTTTTGACTTTGCGCTTACCTTTCATCACGGTGCTCGAGGTGAGTCACGAACGTCTACTCCCTGACAGGTTGAGGAATGAGCGGACCGCGCGAGGCTCTTCCCGAACCCGCCCAGCCGGCCGGCGGTTCATCCCAAAAGTACCACGCACTTCGTTAAGCAGGGTGGGCGCCCAGCAACTGAAAGTCGCGCGACGAACCCGAGGGCAATTAGGCCCCTCTCCCCTGCAGCCAGCGCTTCGGTGTCTGATCGTCACCTGCCAAACGCTCCCAGTCCACTACGTTAGCGAAGCCAAAAGCGAACTACGCTGAACAGGAGGTGGCCGCGGTGGGCTGGCGCGCGTCCGTCAAAGTCGGGGGTGGCAAGTGTGGTGTCAGGCAAAAAACGGCGAATACGGGGAAAAATCCTACTGACACGGGGTAAGCCCGCCTTGCCCCGTGTCAAAAATTGCCGTTGCAAGCGCGACCAAGGAGGGTTTCATAACCTGTAATTACATGACGCATGTCACAGTATGAAATCGTCGGAGGTCCGCCATGGCCCGAGGTGGCATTAACCGGGTGTTGGTGCAAAACGCCTACACAGCGCTGCTTCAGCAGGGGCGCAAGCCCAGCATCGACGCCGTGCGCATCGAGCTCGGTAACACCGGCTCGAAAACCACCATTGCCCGCTACCTCAAGGAGCTGCAGTTGGCCCCGTCAGCGGCCACACTGACCCCGCAGGAGCGCTTGAGCGCGCCACTGCTCGCCTTGGTCAACAGCCTGGTCGAATTGCTGGCAGAAGAGGCCGAGGTCACGGTGACGCGCGTGCGTGAGCAATTTGATGAAGAACGCTCCGCGCTACGCGCGACCCTGTCCCGCATTGCGAGCGAGCGGGAACAGGCGCAGGCGCAGGTCACCGCGTTAACCCTCGAACTGAAGCAAGCCCAGGCGCAGGTGCACACCGCTCGCACACAATTAGAGGATGAACAGCGCCGCGCGGCGACGCTGCAGGCCAACGTGCAGGAACTGGTCACGCAGTTGGCGGAAAAGCACACCCAGCTGCAGACCTTGGCCGAGGCCAGCGCGCATGCCCGCGAATCCTTGATGTATTTTCGCGAAGCGGCCAAAGAGCAACGCGACGCCTTGCTGAACCAACATGAACAACGAGTCCAGCAAGTCCAGCAACAGCTCAGGGACCTAGCCCGGACACTTGACGCCAAGCAGGAAGCGGTGATTGGCCTCAATCGGGATAACGAACGCCTCACCGGTGAATTGGCCACTACCCGTAAGCAGGCCCAGACCTGGGAACGGCAAGGGGCCGCGGTCGCCCGGCAGCTCAGCGACTTGACAACCGAGCAAGATCAGTTGAAGGCCCAAGTGATCAGCCTGAGCCTGCAACTCGACCACGCGGCTGCGCAAACCGAACGATTGCAACAGGTTCACACCGCGACCCTGCAAGTCAATGCTCGCCTGCAGCAGCGCTTGTCCGACCTCACGCCGATGCAACCCTGAGGTTGCACTTGCGCATCGCTCGCCGTATGGCGACGTCGACACGGTGCAATTCACGGCAACTCGAGGGGCGCTCGTTCGCGCGCATTGCCGCCAGAATCTGCTTCCTTTCTTGCGGATGATAGTTTTGCAGGAGTCGGCAAAATACCGCCCGCTCGGGGCAGTACACCTCAGGAATCAAATGACTTTGGACGGCCAGAACGGACAAGTCATGCCAGGTCCTCATCAACTCATCGTTGGCCTCCGAGGTGCGAGGCCATGCTGCAAGCTCGGCGCTTAGAGACACGGCAAACTTGCTGGGCGGCTCAGCTGTAACTCCACTATCTAACTTCCAGCTATCAACTATCTGCCTGATCACCGACCACAGTTCATGGCGTACGAAGCACAGTGGTCTGTTGCAACATGCCAGTGCCATCAGCCTTGGCAGCATACGAATACACCGATGCTTAACCACAAAGTTTTCGCCCGCCGCGCGCGCCGCACCAATCGCCAAGGCAAGATCTATATCGTCCGATATGAGGGGGAGTGCATCAAGGATCGCACCAGGGTCACTGTAGGTCACATCGAACGACCGACACAGCGTCTCTATCCGATGGCCCCATATTTCAGCATTGGCCTTGTCAACGGCGGCCTTTTTAACGATGGCCTCCTTAGTGGTGATCTGGCCAGCGGTGGCTTGGTCACCGATGACCTCCTGATCAGCGGCCAACACGGTGTTTAGCGGATGGCTCACCCAATGCCCCAGCGCCGGAAAGGCTTGCAGCGGCACCCTTAAACGCTTTGCGCCCGGCACGCGTCCGCGCAGGTGCTCCCGCCATGTCTGCGCCTCTTTAGGGAAAACCGTGGTGAGCGGCGGCAGGACGGAATCGCGCCAGCGTGCCAAGCTTGCGCCGGTATGATCAACGTTAGCCACGTCCGCCAGGGCATGCGCAATCAGCATACCTTTGAACTGTCGGCTGCGTTTTGCCCACCCGCTTGCCATAGAGAAACCCTATCAGTTATCGCTGACGTCATCCCCCATGAGCACAAAACATAGCACCGTGATCATTACATGCCATGCGAAATACACAGATGCGAAAACTTTTCGGCCGGACTAAGCCTTGAACTACAGCCCCTTGTCGGCCATTGACCGATGACTCGATTGGGAGCCGCCAAGATGCCCGCGTGGCGAGACAATAAAAGCCGCGCCATAACGAAGGTATCTAAACGAAAAAAGTAGCCATGAGGTGGCACCTGAACGCAGTGGGAAACAGGACAGATAATGACCTCCTCGCTATGCGGCACCAATATCAACATCAACACGCCTAGGGTAAGTTGGGACGCCAATTGCACCGCGACTGAGTCAGGCAAAGCGCGACATTTCGAGTGGATTCGACGCTTTATTCTGAAGTACGCGTGGCACGGTCACTTCAGGCGAAACAACCCGCGACGATCCTGTATCCGGTGAGTCGCCTCGAGAGGGCCCCGTCATGTGGGACGAACGAGAATGGTTGAACGGTGAGCGGGCTCCGGCACGCTCCGTCCGTCGAAGCCACCCCGGCTATCACCGGATCTATTTTCCTTCGCAGAAAAATCATCACAACGTGCTCTGCGAGGGTGCGTTGGAGGCCGCCTATTGTGTGTGGCTGGAATGGGACGCCGACGTCAGGGCGTATTACGCCCAACCTCACACTTTTCGCTGGAGAGCCGAGGGTCGGGCAATGCGCTACACCCCTGACTTTTTTGTCCAGCATCGGGATTCGGCAAACCATTTCACCGAGGTGAAGTACGACTTCACGAGACTTACCGACCGACATCGGGAAAAACTCGCCAGTTTCTCTCAGCTATGCAGAACGATGGAGACGACTTTAAAGCTGGCGGATCGGCAACAGTTGGTGGAGCAGAGCAAGTTCAAAAATTTAAGGTACCTGTACTTTCGCAGCCTCGGTGTCACTCAGCGCGAGCAAGACTACCTGACCGATTATTTAAATCATTGTGAGGCTCGCACAACCATCAGAGCGATACTAAGCAATTCCTATCCGCCGACCGCCCGATCAATTTGCCATCGTTTATTCAGCGGCGAATCATTGGCGAATCTGGACGATCCCTTGACCTTGGACACTCAGATATCTCAGCGAGATCCGCTATGAACACTGAACCTCCACGACCGGTCTTGATAGGGGCGCGCTACCTCATGGATGGGCGATTTTATGAGGTCATCAATATCACCAAAGAGCTGCTCTCTTTCAAAGATACCGAAGGCAGACGCGCTGTATACATCTGCCCTGACGACTTCAATCAACTGCTTCATCACAAGGAAGTCATCCTGGCTGAATGCGCGCCTCTAGCCGTTTCCACATCAGTGCGCATGCTCAACTCGGAAGACCCACAGGTCAATGCCGCGAAACGAAAACATTTTTACGTCATGGGCATCAGAGAAAGCTTTCAGGGCATCCTGCCCAAAAAAGCGTGCTTGAGAGAATTGGAAGTGTTACGCAAACAGTTCGGAGATCCGCGCCCCCCCTCTTACGGCTCCCTGTGGAAATGGACGCAGGCTTGCAAACGCGCTAACTGGTCGCCTTGGTCACTGATCAAACCAACAAGCGTATTGCCTCGGGGTAAATTTACGCCCGACGAGACCTCTAAAATCATTGACCGCTATATCAATGAGGTCTACCTCAACGACCAACGACATAGCGTTGCTTATGTCTATTCGCTGATCAAAGGCGAGATCTACAACAACAATCGTCTACGCCGGGAAACAAACTCTCGAATCATCCATATGCCATCGGAAAGCACCGTACGCAGAAGAATTATCAAACTCTGTGGTTTACTGAGGGACACTCGACGACTCGGGGTACGCGCAGGGCAGAAAGCCAATAAATCCAGCTCACAATGGGTCGAACCGACTTATTTATTAGAAATGTGTGGGATTGATTGTAAAACCCCGATGGACATCATTCTGGTGGACACCGATGGCCAGCCGCTTGGGAAAATTGCCCATCTGCAAGCCATGATCGATATCAAAAGCCGCAAAATTATTGCGTATGACCTCTCCAAGACGCCTCCTTGCGCGGGAAAGACACTCCGGGTCCTGCGAATGGCGCTGCAGGCAGTCCCCGGTGAAGAATTACAACGCGGCAAAATGGTCCTCATCATCGGTGACAATGGATCTGAAAATTTCAACGATACGGTAATCGTGATACTGAACGCATTGGGCATCCAATACGTATTTATCCCAAAAAAACAATCCGATGCCAACGCGCACATTGAAAGCTTTTTTAAGACAGTCAACTCCTTTGTTCACAGTTTACCCGGTACCACCTTCTCCAATCCGGAACAACGCGGCGACTATGACTCGGTCGCAAAAGCCTGCCTGACCATTGAGGAACTGCAGGAAAAATTCTCCGATTGGCTGGAAAATGTCTACCATCAAACCAAGCACAGTGAATTAAACATGACGCCCAACGCCAAGTGGGACCGAGCGATGGCCAAACAACTGCCGCCGGAAAAAATATCGAAAGCAGATCTGGATGGTATTTTGCGCGCGGTTGAACATCGTTCAATCAACGGCGGTAGGGTAAACCTTTTGAACCTGCAGTGGAGCGGGCCGGGATTAGCTGAGTTAAAGCATAAGCTAAAACCCAAGCAAAAGGCCGTGATCTATTACGATATAAGTGATCTCGGAGAAGTCTGGGTTGCACATCCTGAACACCCGACTGAGTTAGTCCGCGCCGTTGCTGTCAATCCTGCCTATCAAAAAGGTTTAACGCTCTACGAGCACGAGTTGGTGTGTGAACAGCTCGCGTTAGAGGGCAAAGAGTATTCTGACGAAATCGCCTGCTGCTCGTTACTGCGCATCCATCAAGAAATAGCTGAAAAGAAAAAGCAACATAAAGCCAAGCAAAAGAAACCCACAACTTCCGCTGCAACTGAACACCAGGCGGTAACAGCGCCAACTGCCCACCCTTTTACCTCTGGCACTGATGACGATACCACCCCAGGACCGAGCGGTCCATTAAGAGGTTTTTACTTGGAGTAGTTAGACATGAACAAGATCGAGGTCATTCTCGACACCTTTAATAAATTCACTATTCCGCACTCCCAATACCAAGCGGCCATCGATTGCATCTTGACCAGCATCGAAACGACGCGGGAACGTGGTACGCCTTGCTGCGCATTGATGACCGGCGACTCGGGCACCGGAAAATCCAGCATTTGCAAACGTGTGGAACTGATGCTGGGACCACCGCATGATCAATTATCCGAAAAGGGGATGACGTCGGTATTACCGTGTCTAAACTGCTCGGTTCCGGCCCAACCTACCATTAAATCACTTGCAGAAGAAATATTGGTAAAACTTGGAACCCCAATGGCAGGGCACGTCGGCGCACTAGAACACCGTATTGTCCAAAGCTTGATTACACGCCAGGTGCAGCTGTGCTTTCTTGATGAATTCCACCACCTGGCGACCAGAGGCGCGGAAAAAACACAGCGAGTGACCTGCGATTGGATGAAATACTTGCTGAATGAAAGCGGTGTACCTATCTGCCTTGCGGGAGAAGTCGGCTACGACCTCATCATCGATGCGCACCCTCAATTGGCACGTCGCTATCCTTATCGCATCGCGTTGAAACCCCTTCCATTTAGTCGCACACCAGATGCAGAGTTTCGCAAGGTGCTCAGTGCGTTGACCGGAGAAATGATCAAACTTGGAAAATTGGAAGACTATATCTATTTAGCTGACGAACACTTTGCTGCGGCTATCTATATGGGTTGCGCGGGCAACATGGATGGTCTTCGTCTGGTGCTATACGCCGCGTTCAAAAGGTCATTGGCTCGAGGAAACCGGACACTACTGTCAGAAGATTTTGCTAGCACTATAAATATGTTGCACATCCCCACACGGATAAGACCAGATAAAAACCCTTTTTTAATCAGCACTGACGCTGTATACCAAGCAATTAGCAAATGAAAAAAATGATTTTTGTCCCGCGGCCATTCCCTCTGGAAAGTCCAACCAGTTTACTCATGCGTGCTGCACAAAAAAATGGTTACTTGAATGTCGAGGCCATGTGCCGGAGACTCGCTATCGAAGGGAACTTACATTGGGTTGCAATGCGAACACATCAGCACGCCATTTTTGCGCTACTGTGCCAAGAGGCCCCTCCCCTGGCCCAAGCACTCCGCCAGACATTCTACCGGCAACCCCAAAAAAAATTATCAATTGCTGCCAAGGTATATATAAACAGCAAAGCTGTTCCGGGAGATATTTTTCGTGTCGATTTTTGTCCTTGCCCGCAATGTCTTGCCGACGGCTATACACGTCCAGCACAAGACTTAAAAGTAGTAGACATCTGCCCCTACCACAACACCCCTCTGATGATGGTCTGTCCCCAGTGTGGTGTTCACAACAAGTGGTACAAACTCAAGGGATTTCAATGCGCCTGTGGTTTTGACTACAAAACAGCGTACATACTATCTTCACAGCCACGATGTCGGGTCATGATCAATACGAGCTTTGGTCATGAGAGCGCCCGACATATTTTGAATAAAATGTACAAAGAGGATCTTCTACGCACAGCCATTTTCCCTAAATTACCCGGCACTGAGGAGCAGAAAACTTCGATTACAGCACAGATCAAAGAAGTACTAACTCGAGAGCTACGCAATTATAGCAACCTGCCTTTGAGCGTCTTCGAGGCCCCTTGGCTTCAGGTAAAGGATCAATATTACAGAGAATTTTCGCTTAAATTCTTACGCCAAAACCATCATCAAGATAAAATATGCAAAAAAGGTAAAGCAGGAGACTGCTGCAGCCACATCGCATTGCGCTTCGATGAACTCGCCCATGCGATTGATAGCACCACAAAGGCGAGACAGCTCATTCATAACGAACAATTTCAAACCTTCAGAGATGCCCCATCGAACATTATTTTTTATCGGGCAAACAACCTATGCTCAATCATTAATGCAAAATTAGACAAACGGCAGAACCACACGAACAAAGCCGACCCAGGATCCTATTCCACGCTAAACCAGGCCGCAATTAAACTGCATACGAACACGACCGCACTGTATGAGGTGATTAAAAGAGGCCTAATACCAGAAATCATAGTCGGCGACAGAGCTTATTTTATCCCTAACGACGTGCTGAAAGTATTTTCTCAAACGTACGTATTTTCAACTGAACTAGCTCAAGTTTGCGATGTTAGTACACGAATGATAACTCCCCTTTCGAATAAACTTAATTTAATATTGGCCTTTCCTCGACTCACCCCCTTTTTTCCTTCAATTTACCTTAGAAGCAGCATACCAAAAAATCTGATGAAGGCTGTAGAATCTTTTCGAAGACACAGAATGCCACGAGTGCATCTTGGCTTAAAGACGCTTAGAGAGCTATCAATAAAAATCGAGCTAGATATTACAACCACAAGATTCATACTAAAACATCAGTATGGTTGTGTAAATCCCAACTGGTGGATTTCCGATTCAGTGGCGAAAGCCCTAACAATTTGGCGCCACAATAACTTAACGATAAAAGAAATCAGCACTCTGGCGGGAGTTAGCCACTTACTAATCGATACGCGCTTTATTCATACCGGACTAATAAAACCCACAAAAATATACAGAACCAATTTCATCAACCCAGAAGATACGACTTTTATAATTAATCATCTAGAAAAATATCTTTCAATCATACAAGCCGCCAGATTATTTTCAGTTTCTGAAAACAAAATAAGAGCGCTCGCAACATCCGGCACGCTCAAAACCTTAACACTAGAACATAAAAATGGCCATCGCCAAATTTTGATTGAGCGAACACAAGAAAATTCGCGAACACTTCGCGACCTTTGAAATTAAAGAGCCACCCCTCTGACGCCCAAGCATTTTTTAAATCCCAAGCATGATCTTATTAATGTTCCATGACGTGCAAATCAAGGTAATCAAAGTGGCTCTCCAGAAATATTTTTAATGTATTCACCAGCATTAGAATACTCCTCGAATATAGAGCCCCAACCAAATACCGACCTAAGAGCGATGACCTTTATTGACGGTGCACAGCAGATTTTACTGGACTGTTACCTTTGATGAAATCCAATCTTCGGGAGAAAGAGTGACAAATTGTCGGTTTATTTTCTGTAGACACTTGCAAATAACCTGAACAAGCTTACACCACACCAAATTCTTATATCACGCCAAACGGGCTTGACTGGCACCCTACCAAAAAACACCCAACCCAATTAGACCACCACACCCGTGAAAAAGCGACACGATCAGTATCCGTAAAAACTTTGAGCACCTATTCAATCTTGGGTTGAACAGGTGGATAGATCTATGCAACGAGATCGTCGCGGCTAATCTTAGATCATGGTCATCACCCAAATTATAGTTACGCATTGGAGTACCTGAGATGTGTGCTCCATTCAACAATTACCGATAGATTTTTAGGGGATTTCATCTTTTATCGAAAATTCTGGTTCAAGCTTTGATGAAGCCTGGGTAATTAATACTTATAAATCACACACGGAAATTTATTTTTTATTGACAGGGGCCGCTGGGGCATCAATCCATCACGGCCGACAATGGTGAGGCTGGTTTTCAGGCATGGAAAGCAGGCCATTTCGACCTGGTGATTGCGGACTGCAACATGCCACTGATGAATGGCTACGAACTCACCCGTGCCATCCGCCAGACCGAGCACGATGAGCAGCGCCCGCCCTGCACTGTGCTTGGCTTCACGGCCAATGCTCAACCGGAAGAAAAACAGCGATGCCTGCAAGCAGGCATGAACGATTGCCTGTTCAAACCCATCGGTCTGACGACACTGAGCCAGCGACTGGAAGCACTCAAGCCGATCATTGACGATCAAACCTTTAACGTGGACGGCTTGCAGTTACTCACCGGTGGCGATCCAAAACTGGTTCAGCGCTTGCTCGTCGAACTGCTCAACAGCAATCGCCTCGACCGCCAGGAACTCCTCGCACTGCCGCCTGCAAACGGGCCGCAAGCCTTCATCGATATGGCGCACAAAATCAAAGGGGCGGCCCGTATCGTTCAGGCCTCAAGGCTTATCGACGGCTGCGAAGCGCTTGAACGCCTATGCCATGAGGACTTCTGTCTGGATCAGCTCGAGGCCCGCAGCAAAGGCTTAGAGCACGCCATGCTTGAATTGGAACAGGCACTGCAACGACAAATTCGTCATCACTCCAACGTGTAAAAGCAGCCCTGAAACAGCCATTACCTGTCCGTTCCACTCTTGCGCAACTCGTAGCAGCCGCCTTCGGCAGCTGCTACGGGCTTGATCAGCACTCGCTCAAACGCAAGAAAATCGCTGCCAACTGCTCAATGCCGGCCTGATCATCTACGGTGAAACGCGCCAGCAAAGGACTGTCCAGGTCGAGCACGCCGATCAACCGACCGTCTTTGACCAACGGCACCACCAGTTCACTGTTCGAGGCACTGTCACAGGCAATATGTCCGGCAAACGCGTGCACATCTTCAACCCGTTGAGTGTGAAGGGTTGCCGCCGCTGCGCCACAAACACCACGGCCGAAGGGAATGCGCACACAGGCGATCTGCCCCTGGAACGGCCCGAGCACCAGCTCCTCGTTGCGATTGAGGTAAAACCCGGCCCAATTCAGGTCATCGAGCTGGTTGAACAAGAACGCCGAAAACTGCGCAGCGTTGGCGATAAAGTCGCGTTCATCCGCCAGCAACGCCTCCAACTGCGCGCAGAGCAGGCCATAGCCCTCAAGACCCGCGCCGCTCTTTTGCAAATCGATCATGCCTTGTGCTCCAACAACTTCAGTCCGACCCAATACCGGGCAAATTGATACGCGCAACGGCCGTTGCGATTACCGCGTCCGGTAGCCCATCGAACCGCGAGAATCTCGAGTTCTTCATCACGTTTCCACTCAAGGCCGGCCTTGCCTGCCAACTCTCCCACCCAATGCTCGACCACATTGAGGAAGTGCTCTTGGGTAAAAGGATAAAACGACAGCCACAGGCCAAATCGATCCGACAGTGCGATCTTGTCTTCGACCGCCTCATTAGGATGAAGCTCGCCGTCGACCATTTTCCAGTTTTCGTTATCGCTCTCTTTTTCCGGAACCAGATGGCGACGGTTGGAGGTGGCGTACAGCAGCACGTTATCCGGTGCCTGTTCCAGCGAGCCATCGAGCACGCTTTTGAGCACCCGGTAGTCACCCTCACCGGCCTCGAAGGACAGATCATCGCAAAACAGCACAAAGCGCTGAGGCAGCCTGGCGACTTGCTCGACAACGCGTGGCAGGTCCGCCAGGTGATCGCGCTCGATCTCGATCAGGCGCAAACCACCATTGGCGTGCTCAGCCAGCAAGGCCCGCACCAGCGACGATTTGCCGGTACCACGCGCGCCCCAGAGCAACGCGTGGTTGGCAGGCATGCCATCGAGAAACTGCCGGGTATTTCGCCCCAACTGCTCCAACTGCTTATCGACCCCGATCAGGTCGGACAGTCGCATGTCCAGGCTGACCTCAAGCGGCAACAGAAAACCGCTGCGCCCCTCACGCTGCCAGCGTGCCGCCAGACACTGCGTCCAGTCGATGGCAGTGCGTTGCGCGGGCAGTAACGGCTCGATACGAGCCAGAACCGCATCGGCGCGTTCAAGAAATGCATTCAATCGGGAATCCACGACTTCTCCTCAGGCACGTTCACAGTAATGATGGGGGACAGAAAACCAAACGCAGCGCGCAATCCCGGAAATAACGCAATAATGGCCCACCCGTCAGTCATGCCGAAACCCACTGATGATCGGCTATGCTTCGCCCAGAAGGGAAACGAAAGTGGTTCAGCACACCATGGATATCAAGTTCACCAACCGCCTGTCTTACAAGCAAGCCAGGCTCACTGTGCTGGTCGGTTTCATTCTGGGAACCCTGCTCAGCCTGGTGCAAATAGGCATCGATTATGCCAGCGAAGACGCCTCCATCAACCGGGAAATAATGTCGTTGCTGGAAATCAGCCATAACCCGGCTTCGCGGATCGCCTACAACATCGATGCCGAGTTGGCCCAGGAACTGACCCTCGGCTTGCTGCGCTCACCCGCCGTCATCAGCGCGCAACTGAGCGATAACAACAATACGATCCTCGCCAGCGTAAAACGCCCGGACCTGCAAAACGGCGGCTATCGGGTGATCAGCGACTTTCTGTTTGGCGCCAATCGACAGTTCAAGGATCGCCTGTTCCTCAACCACCTGCCCGATGAGTCCCTCGGCACCTTGCAACTGGATGTCGATACCTACACGTTTGGCAGCCGCTTTCTGCGCCGCGCCGAAATCACTCTGATCAACGGCTTTGCCCGCAGCCTGATACTGACCGGGATCCTGCTGGCGCTGTTCTATGTGATGCTCACCAAACCGCTGGTGCGGGTGATTCGCGAACTGAGCGCGCGTGACCCGCGCAGTTCAGAACAGCCACCGCTGGAATGTCCAGTAGCGCACGAAAACGATGAGATCGGCGTCCTGGTCACGGTGGCCAACCAACAATTCGAAAACATGACCACTGAAATCCAGCAACGCCGCAACGCCGAAAACCGCCTGACTGATTACCTCGGGCAACTGGAAAACATCGTCTCGGCGCGTACCGGTGAACTGAAAGCGATCAATAGTCGATTGACGGTGTCGAACGAAGAGTTGGAAGTTGCGCGCCAGACAGCTCTGGACATGGCCCAGGCACGTTCGGTGTTTCTGGCCAACATGAGCCATGAAATTCGTACGCCGCTCAATGGCTTGCTGGGTATGATCGCCCTCTCGCTGGACAGCCCGTTGAATGCCGAACAACGCCAGCAACTGTCGATTGCCCACGACTCCGGCAAAGTACTCGTGGAACTGCTCAACGACATTCTCGACCTGTCTAAGTTCGACGCTGGTCAGCTTGAGCTGGAGCGCATTCCATTCGACCTCGGCTCACTGATCGAAGACACCGCCAACCTGCTGTCACAGAACGCCGCGCCCAGCGTCGAACTGACGTGCCTGATTGATCCGCAATTCCCGGCTCTGGTACTTGGCGACCCGATGCGAGTTCGGCAGATTGTCAGCAACCTGCTCTCCAACGCCCTTAAATTTACCCGTTTTGGACGGGTGGACGTGCGCCTGAGCACCCACGAAGACGGTGTCAGAATCGAAGTGTGCGACACCGGTATCGGCATCGCGCAGGACGACCAGGTGAAAATCTTCCAACCGTTCACCCAAGCGGGTGCCGGTATTACCCGCCAGTTTGGTGGCACCGGATTGGGTCTGGCGTTGACCTTCAATCTCTGCGAAGCCATGCAGGGCCGTCTCAGCCTCAGTTCAGAGCCTGGTTTCGGCAGCCAGTTCTGCGCCGATCTGCCATTGCCCGGACACACGCCGGCAATCGTCCCCGCGTCCCTGCCAGGCAAGGTCCTGGCAATCACCGCTGCCAGCAGTGGTCTGGCCGAACTGTTAGGTAATCTGCTGCCAGGCTGGGGCATGGAGTATCAACAACGCACCGTCGACGACTCCTTGATCGGGTTGTCGCCCGATGTGCTGATCACCGACTGCCCCGAATGTCTGTTCGGTTTGCGTCCAGGCATGACCGCACCCATTCTGTTGGTGACCGCCTATGGCAGTTTCATGCCCAGTGAAGAGGCTGCAACCCTTGCCCCCCTGCAACAGCAGGCGCGACCACTGGCCCGCAACGCGCTCTACCAGACGCTGCGACGCACCTTGCAGGCCGAGGTGGCCGTCGTCGCCGATGCCCAACAACCAAGTCTCGTACTCCAGCAGCGAGCGCGAATCCTTCTGGTGGAAGACAACCCGGTCAATCAGTTGGTGGCCAAAGGCATGCTCAGCAAGCTGGGCTGTAACGTGAAAGTCGCCGCCCACGGCGCCGAAGCGCTCGATCAGCTGGAACATGGCCAGTTTGACCTGATGCTGATGGACTGCAACATGCCGGTCATGGACGGCTACGAGGCCAGCCGGCAGATCCGTCGCAGCGGGCGCTGGCCGGATCTGCCGATCGTTGCCCTGACCGCCAACGCCATGCCCGAGGAGCGCGAACGCTGCCGCGCGGCGGGCATGAGCGATTATCTGGCGAAACCGTTCCGTCGCGAGGAACTGGTCGCCCTGCTTGAGCAGTGGGTGCCGGCTACGATAGCGCCTTGATCTGTCCCAGCAGTTGATCAAGGCTGCCGCGCAATTCGCTCAAGCGCTCAAGATCGACACCGCTGTCGCACAACAGGCGTGCCTTGAGCGGTCCGACCTGTTCGCGCAGGGCAAGCCCGGCGGGTGCCAGGCTCAAGTGCACTTCTCGCTCATCGCGCGCCGAGCGTTGACGCTGGACCAGGTGTAACTGCTCAAGACGCTTGAGCAACGGCGTGAGCGTCCCGGAATCCAGCGACAACCGCTCGCCAAGGGCTTTGACCGTTGGCTGCTCGGGCGCACTCTGCTGCCACTCCCATAGCACCAGCATCACCAGATATTGCGGATAAGTCAGGCCCAACTGATCGAGCATCGGCTTATAACCGCGGATCACCGCTCGGGACGCAGCGTACAGCTTGAAGCAGAGCTGGCTGTCGAGCAGCAGCGAATCGGCTGACAAATCGTTCATTTGAGCAGGGCTTCAATCTCACGGGTCAGGTCCTTCGGCTTGGTCGCCGGTGCGAAACGCTTGACCAGCTTGCCATCCTGACCGATCAGGAACTTGGTGAAATTCCACTTGATGCCCTGGGAGCCCAGTACACCCGGCGCACGCTTTTTCAGCTGAACAAACAGCGGGTGGGCGTCACTGCCATTGACGTCGATCTTTTTGAACAGTGGAAAACTCACACCGAAGTTCAGTTCGCAGAACTCGGAGATCGCCCCTTCGTTGCCCGGCTCCTGTTTACCAAACTGGTTGCAGGGGAAACCGAGCACCACCAGGCCTCGATCCTTGTAGGTCCGCCACAGTTCTTCGAGCCCTTTGTACTGCGGGGTGAAACCGCATTTACTGGCGGTGTTGACCACCAAAACCGCTTTGCCGGCGTAATCGGCCAGGGTCTTTTGCTCACCTTTGATGGTGGTGCAGGGAATACTCAGCAGGTTCTCGGTCATCGCGCATGCTCCGGTGGAAGATGAGGAAAGCTTAAAATAGCGAGCAATTAGATTGTGTGCAATTTAATAAATCAAACACCAACCAACCGTAGGAGCTGCCGCAGGCTGCGATCTTTGTATTCGAACCAATTGAGTCCAAAGCGAAAGATCAAAAGATCGCAGCCTGCGGCAGCTCCTACATGGCTCGCATCACGAGCGCGGCACCAGGTCCAGGCACACCGAATTGATGCAATACCGCAGGCCGGTCGGCGGCGGGCCATCCGGGAATACATGCCCCAAGTGTGCGTCGCACTTGGCGCAGACCACCTCGGTACGAATCATGCCGTGGCTGATATCGCGAATCTCGATCATGGCGCTCTCGCCGATCGGCTCATAGAAGCTCGGCCAGCCACAGCCTGAATCGAACTTGGCTTTTGAATCGAACAGCGGTTCGTTGCAGCAGATGCAGTGATAGACACCCTCGGTTTTAGTGCCGTTGTACTGGCCCGAGAACGGCCGCTCGGTGCCCTTCAGACGACAAACGTTGTACTGCTCCGGGTCGAGCATCGCGCGCCATTCTTCCAGGGTTTTTTCCAACTTTTCCATCGTCATACCTCTGCATCGGAAAAAGCCTGATCTGTACCTTTTCCACGGATCAGGCGGCACGTATGATTGCGCCTCGTTAAATGCCAGTCTGGCAGCCGCGTTACACGCATTCAAACGGATTTTGGTGCGCTAACCCCAAGGCGCCGGGCCAGTGTGAAAACACAGGATTCCCAGTACGGTAGTTCATACAGCGTCTGGATCGTTCATTTTCGGGAACACATCGCCATGCAGGTCAGCAAATCGAACAAGCTCGCCAACGTCTGCTACGACATTCGCGGCCCAGTGCTCAAGCACGCCAAACGCCTGGAAGAGGAAGGCCATCGCATCCTCAAGCTGAACATTGGCAACCCGGCGCCTTTTGGTTTCGAAGCGCCCGATGAAATCCTCCAGGACGTGATCCGCAACCTGCCGACCGCCCAAGGCTACAGCGACTCCAAAGGCCTGTTCAGTGCGCGCAAGGCCGTCATGCAGTATTACCAGCAAAAACAGGTAGAAGGTGTCGGCATCGAAGACATCTACCTGGGCAACGGCGTTTCCGAGCTGATCGTGATGTCGATGCAGGCTCTGCTCAACAACGGCGACGAAGTGCTGGTTCCGGCCCCCGACTATCCGCTGTGGACCGCAGCGGTCAGCCTGGCTGGCGGTAATCCGGTGCACTACCTGTGCGACGAGCAAGCCAACTGGTGGCCAGACCTGGCCGACATCAAGGCCAAGATCACCCCGAACACCAAGGCGTTGGTCATCATCAACCCGAACAACCCTACCGGTGCGGTGTATTCCAAAGAAGTCCTGCTGGGCATGCTGGAACTGGCTCGCCAGCACAACCTGGTGGTGTTCTCCGACGAGATCTACGACAAGATTCTGTACGACGATGCCGTGCACATCTGCACCGCATCCCTGGCGCCGGACCTGCTGTGTCTGACCTTCAACGGTCTGTCCAAGTCCTATCGGGTTGCCGGTTTCCGCTCCGGCTGGATCGCCATTTCCGGCCCCAAGCATCATGCCCAAAGCTACATCGAAGGCATCGACATGCTGGCCAACATGCGCCTGTGCGCCAACGTGCCAAGCCAGCATGCGATCCAGACCGCACTGGGCGGTTATCAGAGCATCAATGATCTGGTACTGCCGCAAGGGCGCCTGCTTGAACAGCGCAACCGTACCTGGGAACTGCTCAACGACATCCCGGGCGTCAGCTGTGTCAAACCGATGGGCGCGCTCTACGCCTTCCCGCGGATCGACCCTAAAGTCTGCCCGATCCACAACGATGAAAAGTTCGTTCTCGACCTGCTGCTCTCGGAAAAACTGCTGGTGGTCCAGGGCACAGCCTTCAACTGGCCGTGGCCGGACCACTTCCGCGTCGTGACTCTGCCACGGGTGGACGACCTGGACATGGCTATCGGTCGGATCGGCAACTTCCTCAAGTCCTATCGCCAGTAAGCGCTATGACGCCAAGGGCCTCTAAAAGGCCCTCGGCGATTAATTCAGCAACATATCTCCACTCTTCGACTGCGACAGCGCCTTGAGTGCTGGCGGATTTACGCAACTGCCGGTTACGCCTAATAGCGGCGGGACTTGTGAAAGCAAAATCCAGCCAACTATCTCTTCAGGTGACGTCAGAAATGTCCTGCAAGCGTCTAGAATCCAGCTGTAGGACACAGTTTGAAATAGTCACCCGGTTGAATAGCCCGGCGCGGCACCTTATATACCCCGCAGTACGCTACATATTTAGCACGAGGAGATTTCTACAACCATGATGCGCATCCTGCTGTTTTTGGCCACTAACCTGGCGGTCGTGCTGATTGCCAGCATCACCCTGAGCCTATTCGGCTTCAACGGGTTCATGGCGGCCAATGGGGTTGATCTCAACCTCAATCAGCTGCTGATTTTCTGTGCGGTCTTTGGTTTCGCCGGCTCGCTGTTCTCGCTGTTCATCTCCAAGTGGATGGCGAAAATGAGCACCAGCACCCAAATCATCAGCCAGCCGCGCACTCGCCATGAACAATGGCTGCTGCAAACCGTCGAGCAGCTGTCCCGCGAAGCCGGAATCAAGATGCCTGAAGTCGGGATTTTCCCGGCGTACGAGGCTAACGCCTTCGCCACCGGCTGGAACAAGAACGATGCGCTGGTCGCGGTCAGCCAAGGCTTGCTCGAGCGTTTTTCGCCCGATGAAGTGAAAGCCGTTCTGGCCCACGAAATTGGTCACGTGGCCAATGGCGACATGGTGACGCTGGCACTGATTCAGGGCGTGGTGAACACCTTCGTAATGTTCTTCGCGCGGATCATCGGTAATTTCGTCGACAAGGTGATCTTCAAAAACGAAGAAGGCCAAGGCATTGCCTACTATGTCGCGACCATCTTCGCCGAACTGGTACTGGGCTTCCTGGCCAGTTCGATCGTCATGTGGTTCTCGCGTAAACGCGAATTCCGCGCAGACGAAGCTGGCGCCCGCCTGGCCGGCACCAGCGCCATGATCGGCGCCCTGCAGCGCTTGCGCTCGGAACAAGGCCTGCCGGTACACATGCCGGACACCCTGAATGCCTTCGGCATCAACGGTGGCATCAAGCAAGGGTTCGCTCGCATGTTCATGAGCCACCCGCCACTGGAAGAGCGTATCGACGCACTGCGTCGTCGCGGCTGACAGATCCTTCGGTAAAAAGGGGCGACTAGGTCGCTCCTTTTTATGCCTTGAAGATCAAAAGATCGCAGGCTTCGCCAGCTCCTACAGTGGAATGTTCTTCTGCAGGAGCTGGCGAAGCCTGCGATCTTTTGCTGTTTAGCGAGCCATCAATCTATAAACCCGCTCTTCAAGCCGCGTAACGCCGGCCTGGAGGAACTTCCAGCTCTCCCCCAGAATGTCCCGCACCTCACAGAAATCAAGCTGCCAGCGCCCCGCCAGCAACGCCTGCACATCGTCATCCCTCACAGAAAACGGTGGTCCAGCCATCTGCGCCTGATCGTAGTCCATCGTAATCAACAAGCCCTCACAGGCTGACGGCAAAATCCGGCTCAAGTGCGCTGCGTATTGCTCGCGCATGGGCGGCGGCAAGGCAATCAGCGCCGCCCGATCATAGACGGCCGCACAATCGGCCACATCGTCTGCGGTCAGGCCGAAAAAATCTCCGCACCACAACGCGAGGGACCCCGCCCGGTAAACCTTGAATGCACCTCGTTCGGTGATCTGCGGCGTCAGTTCCTGCTCACGGAAAAATTCCTCCACGGCCTTTTCCGATAACTCGACGCCCAACACCGGGTGTCCCTGCCCTGCCAGCCAGACGAGATCAAGACTTTTCCCACAGAGCGGCACCAGTACCTGCGAGCCCTCCGTCAGATTCAATTGCGGCCAGTATTGCTGCAAATAAGGATTAACCTCTGACTGATGGAAACCGATCTGATTGAGCTCCCAACGCTTTTGCCAAAACTCCGGCTGCATAAATCCCCCTGATAATTCGATCTATATGCCCTAAAACTTATATTAGATTTAGATCAATGATCTGACTGAAGATGTTCCCATCTTAACGCTCAGGACCTTACTCATGTTCCCCAGCCTGTTTATCTCTCACGGCTCACCCATGCTTGCACTGGAGCCTGGCGCCAGTGGCCCGGCGCTGGCCCACCTGGCCAGCGAGCTGCCGAAGCCCAAGGCCATCGTGATCGTTTCCGCACACTGGGAAAGCCAGGACCTGCACGTCGGCAGCGCTGAACAACCGGAAACCTGGCACGACTTCGGCGGATTCCCCGCCGCACTGTTCGCGGTGCAATACCCCGCACCCGGCCAGCCGGAACTCGCGGCGCAGGTCGCCGGATTACTCAAGGCGGATGGCTTGCCAGCACAGCTCGATAGCCAGCGCCCGTTCGATCATGGTGTTTGGGTGCCGCTGTCTCTGATGTATCCCCGGGCCGACATTCCCGTGGTGCAAGTGTCACTGCCAAGTCGCCTCGGTCCTGCCCTGCAAACCCGCGTCGGTCATGCCTTGTCCAGCCTGCGCGAGCAAGGCGTGCTGCTGATTGGTTCCGGCAGCATTACCCACAACCTGCGCGAACTGGACTGGCATGCCGGCCCGGAAAGCGTCGAACCCTGGGCCAAAGCCTTTCGTGACTGGATCATTGAAAAGCTCGCCGCAAACGACGAAGCCGCCCTGCACGATTATCGCCGGCAAGCCCCGAATGCCGTGCGCAGTCATCCCAGCGACGAACACTTGCTGCCGCTGTACTTCGCTCGCGGTGCTGGCGGTGAGTTCAGCATCGTCCATCAAGGCTTCACCATGGGTGCGCTGGGTATGGACATCTATCGTTTCGGATAACGCCAAGATCAAAAGATCGCAGCCTGCGGCAGCTCCTACATGAGAACGCATTCCTCTGTAGGAGCTGCCGCAGGCTGCGATCTTTTTTCACAGGCAAAAAAATCCCCGAACCAGTCGGGGATTTTTTATGTGCGATCAATCAGCCCGAGAGCGGATCAATCTTCGCGATAGCGACGCAGTTTCAGCTGCTTACCGGCAACACGAGTGTCCTTCAGTTTGGTCAGCAGACGCTCCAGACCATCTTCCGGCAACTCGACCAGGCTGAAGCTGTCACGCACCTGGATACGACCGATTGCTTCGCGAGCCAGACCACCTTCGTTGAGAATGGCGCCCAGCAGGTTTTTGGCAGCGATACCATCACGCGCACCCAGTGCGGTACGGCAACGAGCACGGCCTTCGGCCAGTGGGATCGGAGCGCGACGCTCGCGGTCACCACGGTCCGGACGATCACCGGTACGCTCTGGACGATCGCCACGCGGTGCGTTGTTCGGCACCAGTGGACGTTCTTTCTCGATGGCAGCCAGAGTCAGTGCTTGAGCGTTAGTAGCCTTGCGCAGCAGAGCAGCGGCCAGTGCACGCGGGGTGCAACCGATGTCGGCAGTCAGACGATCCAGCAGATCACCGTGAGTCGATTCGGCATCGGCCACCAGCGGCGACAGGCTGTTGGTCAGCTTCTTGATGCGCGCATCGAGAACGGCTTGAGCGTCCGGCAGGCGAACTTCAGCAACCTTCTGACCGGTTACACGCTCGATCACTTGCAGCATGCGGCGCTCACGTGGAGTCACCAGCAGCAGTGCACGACCTTCGCGACCGGCACGGCCAGTACGGCCGATACGGTGAACGTAGGATTCCGGGTCGTACGGCATATCAACGTTGAAAACGTGAGTGATACGCGGAACGTCCAGACCACGCGCAGCAACGTCGGTCGCCACAACGATGTCCAGACGACCATCCTTGAGGGATTCGATCACGCGCTCACGTTGGTTCTGAGCAATGTCACCGTTCAGCGCAGCGGCTTTGTAGCCTTTGGCTTCCAGGGCACTGGCCAGGTCCAGGGTGGCTTGTTTGGTACGCACGAACATGATCAGCGCGTCGAAATCTTCCACTTCCAGCAGGCTCAATACAGCCGAGGTCTTCTGGTCAGCGTGAACCAACAGGTGAGCCTGTTCGATCGCGGTAACGGTCTGAGTCTTGGTCTGGATCTTCACATGCTGCGGATCGCGCAGATGGCGCTCGGCAATGGCACGGATCGACTGCGGCAGGGTGGCCGAGAACAATACGGTCTGACGGGTTGCTGGCAAGGCCTTGAAGATAACTTCCAGGTCATCCATGAAACCCAGCTTGAGCATTTCGTCGGCTTCGTCGAGAACCAGGTGGTTCACGGTCGCCAGAACTTTTTCGTCACGACGCAGGTGGTCGCACAGACGGCCCGGAGTGGCGACAACGATCTGTGCGCCATTACGGATTGCTTTCAGTTGCGGGCCCATCGGCGCGCCGCCGTAAACGGCCACAACAGTAACGCCCGGCATTTGCTTGGCGTAGGTTTCGAAAGCGGTTGCTACTTGCAGCGCCAACTCACGGGTTGGCGCCAGGATCAGGGCTTGCGGTTCGCGCTTAGCAGGATCGATGCGATGCAGGATCGGCAGGGCGAACGCAGCGGTTTTACCCGTACCGGTTTGCGCCTGACCAATCATGTCGTGACCGGCCATAATGATCGGGATCGATTGCTGCTGAATAGCCGAAGGCTCTTCGTAGCCAGTCGCAATGACGGCTGCAAGAATATTCGGATTAAGATTAAAAGCGGCGAAGCCGCCGGTTTCCTGGGTCATGGGTCTGCCTCAAAGTGCATCCGCAAAGACCCATGCTCCAAAGCTGCGCATGCCGTGTAAGACTCAAGAGTCGCCCTGGCTGCTTTGTCGGCGGGGATTTGCGAAAACGAATGAATGAAAAAGATTCGTCAAGGAAGAGTCCGCTGTGCGGACGTGCAGCCGAAGCTGACTTCGGGGAATTGCGCTACCTGAACGCGGCCTGGCTAAAGACCGGCGCGCACTATACCGGAATTCGCCAAAAAAGGGAGCTTTATTTATCGGAAAAAGCCTGTAGACGCAGGAGTGTCACAGGCTTTGCGGATAATCGCGTGGCGGTCTATTTTTCAAAGGCCCGGCCCCGTTGGTCATGACACTGAAACGGTTCATCTTTCAGGCCATGACCTTTGGTCTGAGCCCCCCCTTCCCCGTCCGAGGAAATGCCCCATGAATCAGCCTGATTGCAGTCGTGTCACCCGAGAACGGCGCGGTCATGTCCTGTTGATCGGGCTGGACCGGGTGGCCAAGCGCAATGCGTTTGACCTCGATTTGCTCAACGCGCTGAGCCTGGCCTATGGCGAGTTCGAGGCCGACAGCGAGGCCCGCGTCGCGGTGGTGTTCGGTCATGGCGAGCACTTTACCGCCGGGCTCGACCTGGCGAACGTCAGCGCTGCGTTGGCCGAAGGCTGGCAAGCTCCGGCCGACGGTTGCGATCCGTGGGGCGTGTTCGTTGGCCCCAGGGTCAGCAAACCGGTGATTGTTGCGGCTCAGGGCTATTGCCTGACCATCGGCATCGAGCTGATGCTGGCTGCCGATATCAATCTCTGCGCCAGCAACACCCGTTTTGCACAAATGGAAGTGCAGCGCGGCATCTTCCCCTTTGGCGGTGCAACCCTGCGCCTGCATCAGATAGCCGGTTGGGGCAATGCCATGCGCTGGCTGCTGACCGGCGATGAGTTCGATGCCCATGAAGCCTTGCGCCTGGGGTTGGTGCAAGAAGTGATGGCCAGCGAAGACCTGTTACCTCGTGCGATCGAGTTGGCAGAACGCATCGCCCGGCAGGCACCGCTGGGCGTTCAGGCGACCTTGCAGTCCGCACGCCAGGCTCACCTGGAGGGCGAAACAGCGGCGGCATTGGGTTTGCCACCGCTGGTCAAGAAGTTGCTCAACAGCGAAGACGCCAAGGAGGGTGTGCGATCAATGATCGAAAAGCGCCCCGGAATCTTCAAAGGGCACTGAGGAGCTGTAGGAGCTGCCGCAGGCTGCGATCTTTTGCTCCTTCAAGTGCGCTGAAGATCAAGGTCAAAAGATCGCAGCCTGCGGCAGCTCCTACGGGAGGTTCCTTCCACCGAACTTGCGCGACCTTCAGGTGGCGGGGCGAATCGCCTTGATCAGCGACTGCAACGAGTAACCCAACCGAGGCGCCAGTGCTTCAGCTCGGGCGGTCAACCCTTGCATGTCCAGTTCCTGGTCAAGGTCGGATGGCACGATCAGGATCACATTTCCCTCCTTCACCGGCAGTTCCCAATAATGTCGGTGATAGAGCCCGCGCAGTAATGCCGCGCCCAGCGGCTTGCCGTCATCGGTCGCCCATTGATTGATCACCAGCCAGCCGCCTGGATTCAGGCGTTTCTGACAGTTTTCCAGAAACCCCCAGGCCAAATGACCGACACCCGGACCGACATCGGTATAAAGGTCGACGAAAATCAGATCCGCCGACTCCGCCGTCTCGAGCAACTCGAGGGCGTCGCCGATGCGAATATACAGACGAGGATCGTCGTCCAGCCCCAGGTACTCGATGGCCAGGCGTGGTACGTCCGGGCGCAACTCGATCGCTTCGACGTCTTCCAGCGGCAGGAACTTCAGGCACGCCTGAGTCAGGGTGCCCGCACCCAGACCAAGAAACAGCGCGCTTTCCGGTTGTTCATGGCACAGCGCGCCAATCAGCATCGCGCGGGTGTAGTCGTACTCGAGCCAGCTCGGGTCGGCGGTGAACACGCAGCTCTGCTCGATGGCGTCGCCAAATTCGAGAAAACGATAATCCGCCACTTCCAGCACCCGGATCATGCCGAATTCATCGTGCACCTCGGCGAGCAGATGCTCGACGCGCTCCTCAGTCATTTCGTCTCCTGGTCGTTGTGGGCTGATCCCCGGCAACGCAATCATTCGTTCCGCTTGGCGCGGCAAAGACGCGATTGTCCGCCAAGCTTCGGGAACAGGTCACGCACTAATTGCTGATAACATGAAGGTCCGATCGTAAAACACTAGAGTCCATGATGAGCCAACCCTGGAGCCCTGACAGCTGGCGCGCCCTGCCGATCCAGCAACAACCCCACTACCCTGATGCTGCGCATTTGCGACAGGTCGAGCAAAGCCTGGCCAGTTATCCGCCATTGGTGTTTGCCGGTGAGGCCCGGGAGTTGCGCCGTCAGTTTGCCGAGGTGACTCAGGGCCGGGCGTTTCTGCTGCAAGGCGGCGATTGCGCGGAAAGCTTCGCCGAGTTCTCGGCGGCGAAAATCCGCGACACCTTCAAAGTCCTGTTGCAAATGGCGATCGTCATGACCTTCGCCGCCGGCTGCCCGGTGGTAAAGGTCGGGCGTATGGCCGGGCAATTTGCCAAGCCGCGTTCGGCCAATGACGAAACCATCAACGGCGTGACGCTGCCGGCCTACCGAGGCGACATCGTCAACGGTATCGGCTTCGACGAAAAAAGCCGCGTGCCGGACCCGGATCGCCTGTTGCAGTCCTATCACCAGTCCACCGCGACCCTGAACCTGCTGCGGGCCTTTGCCCAGGGTGGGTTTGCCGACCTGCATCAAGTGCATAAATGGAACCTGGACTTCATCGCCAACTCGGCGCTGGCAGAAAAGTACAGCCACCTGGCCGACCGCATTGATGAAACCCTGGCGTTCATGCGCGCCTGCGGCATGGACAGCTCGCCGCAACTGCGCGAAACCAGTTTCTTCACCGCCCACGAGGCGCTGCTGTTGAACTACGAAGAGGCCTTCGTACGCCGCGACAGCCTGACCAACGATTACTACGATTGCTCGGCGCACATGCTATGGATCGGCGATCGCACGCGTCAACTCGACGGCGCTCATGTCGAGTTCCTGCGCGGGGTGAACAACCCGATCGGGGTCAAGGTCGGCCCGACCATGAACACCGAAGAACTGATTCGCCTGATCGATGCGCTGAACCCGGACAACGATCCAGGCCGCCTGAACCTGATCGCGCGCATGGGCGCAAACAAGGTTGGCGACCATCTGCCACAACTGATTCGTGCGGTCGAACGCGAAGGCAAGAAGGTGCTCTGGAGTTCCGACCCGATGCACGGCAACACCATCAAGGCCAGCAGCGGCTACAAGACCCGGGATTTTGCGCAGATCCTCGGCGAGGTGAAGCAGTTCTTCCAGGTCCACGAAGCTGAAGGCACGTATGCCGGTGGCATTCACATCGAGATGACCGGGCAGAACGTCACCGAATGCATCGGCGGCGCACGGCCGATTACCGAAGATGGTTTGTCGGACCGTTACCACACCCATTGCGACCCGAGGATGAATGCCGATCAGTCGCTGGAACTGGCGTTCTTGATTGCTGAGACCCTGAAGCAGGTTCGCCGCTGAGTGTAGGAGCTGCCGCAGGCTGCGATCTTTTGATCTTTATCTTGTTTTGATTCAAGACCGCCAAAAGATCGCAGCCTGCGGCAGCGCCTACAAGAGAGACGGTTTATCCGCGAAAAGACCCGCTCAATCACCCTCAATCTGCGCAAACGCCACCCGCAACCGCGCCGCACTCGCCCGCGGGCAACTCAACTGAATCTCGGCCAACCCCAACCAATCCGCCATCTGCCGCAGACTCGCCGCCAACGCCTGCATCCCCTCCTCATCCAACCCTTGTTCTTCTTCATGCACCGCATGTACCGCCAACCGACCCAACGCCCGCTCCGCTCGAAGATCAACCCGCGCGGCAATCCGTTCGTTGTGCAAAAACGGCAACACGTAATAGCCGTAAACCCGTTTGCCTGGCGGCGTATAAATTTCCAGCCGATATCGAAAATCGAACAGCCGCTCGGTTCGACTGCGCTCCCAGATCAACGAATCAAACGGTGAAAGCAACGCACTGGCCTCGACCTTACGCGGCAATTTTGGGTCCGGCAGGCAGTACGCCGGCTGCTTCCAGCCCTGCACTTCACACACCAGCAACTCGCCATTTTCAACCAGCTCGACCAGACCGTTGCGGCACTCAGTCAGACTCAAGCGAAAATAGTCGCGCAGATCCTTTTCCGTGCCGACACCCAGCGCATTGGCGGCATGCAGCAGCAAACCGCGTTGCGCCTCGGTTTCGCCGAGCAACGGTTGCTTGAGCAGCGATTCGGGGATCACCCGTTCCGGCAAGTCGTAAAGACGCTCAAAACCTCGACGCCCCGCTACCGTCACTTCGCCGGCAGCAAACAACCATTCCAGCGCATGCTTTTCAGCACTCCAGTCCCACCAGGGACCAGCCCGTTCCTGACGCGTTGACAAACTGCCGGCGCCGAGCGCACCCAGCTCCTGGACCGAGGCCAGGACGCGGCGAATGGTCTCTTGCTGTTCGCGACCGAAACGCGCCAACTGCTGATAAATCCCCTCGCCTTGCGCCGCACGCTGCATGCGCCAACGCATCAAGGGATACATCGACAGCGGCAACAGCGACGCTTCATGCCCCCAATATTCGAACAACGTGCGCCGTCGGCCCTGGCTCCAGGCGGCTTGGTCGAGCAAGTCGGCAGAGTAGTTGCCAAGACGGGAGAACAGCGGAAGATAGTGCGAGCGCACCAGTGCGTTGACCGAATCGATTTGCAGAATGCCCAAGCGTTCGATCAGGCGGTTGAGCTGAGCGGGCTTGACCAGCGCTGGCGGCTGGCGCCCCGAGAAACCCTGGGCAGCCAGCGCCAGACGCCGAGCCTGTTTGAGAGATAAAGACAGTTCTGCGGGCATGTGCATCTCCTTGTCTGCTCGCAAACTACCTCAGTGTGAAGCCGGCTGTGTAGTTGTTCGGTACTCATTTGCGCATCGGGTCATCCCAGAATGGCCGGAAGACTTCATGTTCGACATCCGCTCGACTGATACCGATATCCTTGAGCGCTTCGTCACTCATGCTGGCCAGCCATGTGCGCTCACGGTGGAGCTCATGCCAGCGGACGATTTTTTCCAGCCAATGGCTCAAAGAAAACCCATGAAACTTTCCAACCAGCACATAACCTTTTTGACCTTTCATCATCTTGCCCTCCGTTGTTGATGACTGAAGTCTCGCGCCGGCGCTAAGATCAATCCAACGAATGTTTCTTATGCAATACATCTCGGAGATTGATGAATTGAGCCACTACCCGAGTATCGATACGGAAGTCCTGCGCACCTTCGTCGCGATTGCCGACCAAGGTGGTTTCACCCGCGCTGGCGAGTTGGTGAATCGCACGCAATCGGCGGTGAGCATGCAGATGAAACGGCTGGAAGAGGACGTGCTGCAACGCCAGTTGTTTCAGCGCGACGGCCGCCAGGTGAAGCTGACCGCCGAGGGCCAGGTGCTACTCGGTTATGCCCGACGGATCCTGAAACTCCACAGCGAAGTCTTCAACACACTGCGTGAGCCGCACATGGTCGGCACAGTGCGCATCGGCACCCCGGATGACTATGTCATGCGCTTCTTGCCGGGAATTCTCTCGCGCTTTGCCCAGGCCTACCCGCTGATCCAGATCGAAGTCCATTGCGAGTCATCCAAGCAGCTACTGCTGCGTCAGGACCTGGACCTGTCGATCGTCACCCGCGAACCCGGCAGCGAGATCGGCCAGTTGCTGCGCAAGGAACGATTTGTCTGGGCGCAGGCGCAGTGCTTCAGCCCCAACGAGCAGACGCCGTTGCCCCTGGCGATGTTCAACAGTGATTGTTTTTGCAGGCTTTGGGCCTGCAATGCGCTGGACGCTTCCGGGCGTGAGTATCGGATCGCCTACAACAGTTCGAGCCTGTCGGCGATCATGGCGGTGGTCAGCGCCGGGTTGGCGGTCACCGCGCAACTGGAAAGCCTGATCACTGAAGACATGCGCATCCTCGGCGAGGCTGAAGGCCTGCCCCTGTTGCCCGAGGCCAGCATCATGCTGGTGCGCAACCTGAACAACCCTTCGCCCATCACCGAGTGCCTGGCGGAACACATTGTCGAAGGCTTCAAACTTTAAAAGCGAGCATCACCGCGCAGAGCACCAGAAAGCCGCAGAACAACCCGCGCAGTAACCGCTCCGGCATGGCGTGGGCGATCTTCACGCCCCAACTGATGCTCAGCAACCCGCCGGCCGCCATGGGCAGCGCGATGTTCCAGTTCACTTGATGATGGACCGCGTAAGTCACCAGCGTGACGCCGGTGCTGGGCAAGGCCAGCGCCAGTGACAATCCTTGGGCCACCACTTGTGTGGTGCCAAACAGGCTGGTGAGCACCGGCGTCGCCACCACCGCACCGCCAACGCCGAACAACCCGCCCATGGTGCCCGATGCTGCGCCCAGCACCCCCAGCCAGGGCCATGAGTAACGCATCTGCGACGCGACCGGCGCAGTGGCGATGAACATGCGCAGCAGGTTGTAGACCGACAAGGCGATCAGGAACGCCACGAAACCGATGCGCATCACCTGCGCATCAACGCCCACCGCCCAGATCGAGCCGATCCAGGCAAAGCAAAAGCCCATCGAAGCCAGCGGCAATGCGTGACGCAGTTCGATGCGATTGCGTTGGTGATAACGCCACAGCGCCAGCATCACGTTCGGCACCACCATCACCAGCGCCGTGCCTTGAGCAATTTGCTGGTCCAGACCGAACAACACGCCGAGCGCGGGAATCGCGATCAAACCACCGCCAATCCCGAACAGACCGCCCACGGTGCCCAAGGCAGCGCCGAGCACCAGATACATCATTAACTCAATCACAGGCGACTTCCCCTCACATCAGACCTCGCATCCTACGCAGTCGGCTCTGGCAGGGAAACGCACAGTAAAGAGACTTCGGCCGGCTGTAGGTGATAATTATCTGGTGCATTAAAGGCTCGCCCGCTAGATTCATGAAGATCAATGATCAAGGCTTGAACATGACCACCCAAAGCACCACCCAAGACAACTGCGACAACCTGCTGCTGAATAACCAGCTGTGCTTTGCCCTGCACTCCACTTCACTGCTGATGACCAAGGTTTACAAACCCTTGCTGCAAGCGCTCGGCCTGACCTATCCGCAATACCTGGCAATGATGGTGTTGTGGGAACGCGACGGGCTGACCGTCGGCGAAATCAGCACACGCCTGCTGACCGACCCTGGCTCACTGACGCCGCTGCTCAAACGCCTGGAAGTGGAAGGCCTGCTAAGCCGTACCCGCAGCCGCGAAGATGAACGCGTCGTCATTGTCGAGCTAACCGAACAAGGTCGCGCCCTGCGGGAAAAAGCCCGAGAGATTCCGCCGTGCATCCTCGGTGCCAGCGGCCAGACCCTGGAGCAGATGCGCAAGCTGCAAGCCGATCTGCAAAACCTGCGCAGTCATCTGCAAGACAGTTTGTAACCTCCCCGCCTAAAAGATCGCAGCCTGCGGCAGCTCCTACACATCCACCGTAGCTGCCGGAGGTTCGGGCCGCGTTCGGACGATCTTTTTTGTCTTTGCTAAAAAATTCAAAATTTATCTTGCGCGCAAAACATTAGAAAGCTACATTTATTTCGCACTTACTTAGCGCGCAAATCTTTAGCGCAAAATACTTAAACCCAGAATGAGGCTCACACCATGCAAACTCTCTATACCGCCGTTGCAACCGCTACCGGTGGCCGTGATGGTCGTGCCGTTTCCAGCGACAACATCCTCGACGTCAAACTCGCCACGCCAAAAGAACTCGGTGGTGCCGGCGGCGCAGCGACCAATCCTGAGCAACTGTTCGCGGCCGGTTACTCCGCGTGCTTCATCGGTGCACTGAAATTCGTCGCCAGCCAGTCCAAGCGCAAAATTCCTGATGACGCCTCGATCACCGCTCACGTCGGCATTGGCCAGATTCCGGGTGGCTTCGGTCTGGACATCGACCTGCACGTCAGCCTGCCGGGCCTGGAACACGCCGACGCCCAGACGCTGGTCGACGCCGCGCACCAGGTCTGCCCGTACTCCAACGCCACTCGCGGTAATGTAGACGTCCGCCTGCATGTCACTGTCTGAGTGCCCGCAACCAACAGACGCGCACAAAAAAGCCCGACTCAATGGTCGGGCTTTTTCTTTTCCTGCAAAAACTGCGCTTATTTAGCGCGGCCTTTGTAAGAACCGCCTTCGCGGGTATCGATCTCGATCATGTCGCCGATTTCGATGAAGTCAGCAACCGACAGCTCGGTACCGTTCTTCAGTTTGGCAGGCTTCATCACCTTACCGGAAGTGTCACCGCGAGCGGAACCTTCGGTGTAGTCAACCTGACGCACGATAGTGGTCGGCAGTTCTACGGAAACCAGACGCTCTTCGAAGAAGATCGCTTCGCAAACATCGGTCATGCCTTCTTCAACGAAAGGCAGAACAGCTTCGATGTCTTCAGCGTTCAGCTCGTACATGGTGTAGTCAGTGGTGTCCATGAACGTGTAGGTGTCGCCGCTGATGAAGGACAGGGTCGCTTCTTTGCGGTCGAGGATTACGTCGTCCAGTTTGTCGTCGGCGCTGTAAACGATCTCGGTCTTGTAACCGGTCAGCAGGTTTTTCAGCTTGGTCTTCATGATCGCGCTGTTACGACCGGACTTGGTGAATTCAGCTTTCTGAACCAGCCAAGGGTCGTTTTCGAGACGGATCACCGTACCGGGTTTCAGTTCTTTACCAGTTTTCATTGCGAATATCCGAATTTGGATGGGATTTACAAAAATCTAGGCCGCGTATCATATCCAATTTAGATAAAACTGTACCAGCGCCGAAGCAAGATCGGCCTGCGAAGCCTGTTCCAGACACCATGCCTGGGCGTGTTTTTGCAGTTCTGGCCAGTGTTCCTGCGTCGCAACCCATGCCTCGGCCATTCCGGCGCCCGTGTTCCAGGCTCGCCATAACCCGACGAGTGCCGCTTTTGCGGCAGGTGAAAGGCCTGCGGTGTATAGCGTCAGAAAGGCTTCGAGCTTGTCCAGGTGGACATCTTCTTCCTGTTGATAAATATGCCACAGCATTGGCCGAGCCGCCCATTGCGCGCGGACGAACGAGTCCTCCCCACGCACCGCGTTGAAATCACAACTCCATAGCAGCAGGTCGTATTGATCCTGTCGGACGAACGGCAACACCTGCACGGTCAACGCACCGCGCACCTGTAACGCGCCAACGGACAATCCGTCGACACCCAGCCAACGCTCGACGTCCCCCAGAATCCGCCCCTCGGGCACCAGCAGATGAGTGGCATGAGCATCGCCCGCCATGACGTCCAGCCAATCGGCCAATCCGACATTCTCGTAGGCAAATAACGAAATCAGCCGTGCTCCGTCAGTGCGATCGACGCCCAGCCCTTGCAAGAATTCGTGCTGAGCCTCAGTGCTGTGTTGAAACTGCTCGCGCCGTTCCAGCAACCCGCGCTCACGCAGCAAGCCGCCAGTGCCGACCTGAAAACCCGGGAAGAAGAAGTACTTCTGCACCTGTTTGTACTTCACCGACGGCAAGCCATGACAGCCGATGATCCAGTCTTCGGCACTCAAATAATCCAGATTCATCCACAGCGGAGCCTTTTCGCGAGCGGCCATTGCTTCCATGTAAGCACTCGGCAACTGACAGGCGAACGCAGCGATCACCACATCCGCGGCGTCTGCCGGTTGCCAGTCGGTCGGCCAATGGCAGACTTCGACACCGTGCTGCCACTGCCGGGCAGCGTTGATGTCGAGTTCCGGACACAAGCGTTCGAACGCCCGCAGGTCATCGACCCACAGTCGTATCGCGCAGTGATGCTCGGCCACCAACTGCCTGGCCAGGCGCCAGGTCACGCCGATGTCGCCGTAGTTGTCGACGACCTTGCAGAAAATATCCCAGTCGACTTTCATTCCAGGCTCCATGGGGCAAAGACCTTAATTGTCCGCATAAATCATTGCGTGCAGAAGAGCCGACGCCGATTAATCTTCATGCGACAATCGCGGCAGCCCACAACCCTCGCCAGGAGGCAGCCATGCCCTACCGTCCACACGCTCGCCGAACGCTATCCATCACACTCAGTCCGCTGCAACTGATTGCCAGCATCACCGTGGGATTGTGGCTGGGATTTTTGGCCATCGCGCTGACCTGCTGGCTGTTGTCGAAACTGCTGTTCAGCGAACAACTCGCCCCACTGGCCGAAGCGGCGCGCCAAATAACTCAGCCCAAGCCCGCGGCGGTTGAACCGGCACCCGAGAATCCGATGTTCGAACAGTACAAGGAAAATCTGCGCAAACAGGCTCAACAGCAAGCACTCGATCAGGCGCGCAGCAATACCCGCAACCTGTCCAGCCCAAAATGCCAGTTCTGGCTGCAGCAGGACCAAACCGCGCCCACCGAAAAAAGCCGCGCCAACGTCCTGCAATTCTGCGATTGAACATGAACAAACAGACCGTCCACCACCTGATTCTGGAAAAGCTTGCGGTCGATCTCGACATCGCCGAGCGCGCCGCGCAAACCGCGTACGAAACCGCGACCCACGAAGAAAACATCGCCGAGAACAAGTACGACACCCTGGGGCTGGAAGCGTCTTATCTCGCTGCCGGACAAGCCAAACGGGTGGAAGAAATCAGGCAGTCACTGACACTGTGCCAGAACCTGGCTCTGCGCCCTTATGACGATCAGCGCGGAATTGAAGTCGGTGTACTGCTGGGTCTGGAAGACGAAAAGGGACGCGAGCAGTGGCTGTTCCTGGCCCCTGACGCGGCCGGATTGAAGGTGGATCTGGTAGGGCAGTTGATTACCGTCATCACCCCACGCTCACCGCTGGGCAAAAGCCTGCTGGGCAAGTTCGAGGGTGACGAGGTGGAGATCGTCGTGGCGGGTACTCGGCAACAGTTTGTTGTCACCGAGGTAGTGTAGTGGCGTGTACGGTCAGTTCTGCGAACTAACCGTACACGCCACTATCGACTCAGTGAACCGGTAGTTCAACGCCGTCGAACAGTTCTTCCAATTCCTGCTTGTTGTGGCACTGAATGGCTTTGGCCATGACTTCGCGAGTCAGGTGCGGAGCGAATTTCTCGATGAAATCGCACATGAAGCCACGCAGGAACGTCCCACGACGGAAACCGATTTTGGTCACACTGGATTCGAACAGTTCGCTGGCGTCGAGCACCACCAGGTCGTTGTCGAGTTTGGTGTCGACCGCCATTTTCGCCACGATACCGACACCCAGACCCAAGCGAACGTAGGTTTTAATAACGTCAGCGTCGGCGGCGGTGAACACCACTTTCGGGGTCAGGCCACGATGGCTGAAGGCTTCGTCGAGTTTCGAGCGACCCGTGAAACCGAACACGTACGTCACGATCGGGTGTTCAGCCAAGGCCTCGAGGGTCAGCTTCGGCAGCTTGGTCAGCGGGTGACCATGTGGCACTACCACACAACGGTTCCAGCGGTAGCACGGCATCATCACCAGGTCACCGAACAGCTCCAGCGCTTCGGTGGCGATGGCAAAATCCACAGTGCCGTCAGCGGCCATTTCGGCGATCTGCATCGGCGAGCCCTGGTGCATGTGCAGGGCAACGTCCGGGTATTGCTTGATGAAATTGCTGATCACCGGCGGCAGCGCATAACGCGCCTGGGTGTGGGTGGTCGCAATCGACAGGGTGCCTTTCTTCTCGTTGGAGAACTCCTGAGCGATCTGCTTGATGCTTTCGACCTTGCGCAGAATTTCGCCAGCGGTGGTGATGATTCGCTCACCGGCCGGGGTCACTCGGGTCAGGTGTTTGCCGCTGCGCGCGAAAACCTCGACACCCAACTCGTCTTCCAGCAGACGGATCTGCTTGCTGATGCCCGGCTGCGAGGTGTACAGGCTTTGGGCAGTAGCGGAAACGTTGAGATCGTGGTGCGCCACTTCCCAGATGTAGCGCAATTGTTGAAGCTTCATATGAATCCCTCAAAGCAGATAGACGCCACGGGCATTAGCGACGGCATATAACTATATTAATGGTTTGAAGAATAAATCTAGAACTTTTTCATCAAAAGGCCAGCATTCGCGCCTTAAATATCTCCGTGACGCCGACGCTGCGACAATGGCACCAGGTAAACCGGCACCTGCGATAACTGCAGCACGCGCGCAGCGGTCCGTCCCAACGGTGTTTCTCCGCCGGCCCCATGGCTGTGACTTCCCAGGATCAACAAATCCACCGAGAGTTTCTGTGCCTGATCAAGAATGACCTGCGACGGATCGCCCTGAAACACTCTGACCGATTGAATCAGCGCCAGATCCTGCTGCCCCTCCCCCAATTCCTCACGGAAGCTGTCGAATACCCGCTGCTCGATATTGGCCATCACCGTGTTCAAACCCTGGCTGTGAAATTCATTCAAGGCTTGCTCGTCGAGATAGCTCTGCAACACCGATTCGGCAAAAAGCCCCATGGGTTCAACCGCGTGTACCACATACAGATCGGCTTGAAATGTTCGAGCCAATGCCAATGCATGCTGCATCACAAAGGGTGCGTACAGACCGAGGTCAGTGGCGTACAGCATCGAACGAATCATGTGACCTCCTCGAATGCCAGGATGGCGGAGATTGATTCAGCTTAGCAGTGCCACAGCGAGTACGACGTCCTGCGCCGCTGGGCTTAAACCTTCAGCTCATTGCTGATGCCATGAGGGACGTGACCGGTGGCGACCACCTCACGGGCCAACTCGCAGTGGCCCGCCTGGTCGTCGAAAAACACGTCGGCGGCGAAGGCTTCGAGAAATGCAGACTTGGCCAACCCGCCGAGAAACAGCGATTCGTCGAGTCGAATATCCCACTCGCGCAAGGTACGAATGACCCGCTCGTGAGCCGGCGCCGAACGCGCGGTCACCAGTGCTGTGCGGATCGGGCAACTGTCATCAGGAAACTCGCGCTGCAACAAATTGAGCGCTGCCAGAAAGCCCTTGAAAGGACCACCGCGCAACGGCTCGCGCGCGGCTTCACGTTCGCTGGCCTGAAAGGCTTCGAGACCGTCCGACTGATACACCCGCTCCGACTCATCGGAAAACAGCACGGCGTCACCATCGAAGGCAATGCGCAACTCTTCGCTGGCGGCACGGCTCGCGCCCCCCGACAGAATCGTCGCCGCGGCAAAACCGGCGTCGAGCGCACTGCGCACATCATCGGCGTGAGTGGAGAGAAACAGATCGCAGCCGAAGGCCTTCAGGTACGGATACGGACTGCGCCCGCCGACAAACGCCGCGCGGGAAATCGCCAGACCGTAATGGTGAATCGAGTTGAAGACGCGCAAGCCGGTGTCCGCGCTATTACGCGACACCAGCACCACCTCGACCCGCGCCCGGCCGAGGCGGGTATTGAGGTTCAACAGTTTTTGCACCAGAGGGAACGCATCACCCGGCTCGAGGATTTCCTCTTCGTGCTCGATCTGATATTGCCGATAAGCCTCGACGCCGCTCGCCAGATACACCTTGTGACTGTCGCTCAGGTCGAACAGCGCCCGCGAAGAAATCGCCAGCACCAGTTTGTCGCCTATCCCTTTTGCCATTTCACTCCCCCAGACAGGTGTTACGCCGATCGACAAAACTCAGGGCTTGATACAAGGCCTCGATTTTCGGCAACTCACAACCGGCGACCTTGGCTGCTGCCAATGGCCTGGCGTAAATCGCTGCCAGTTCCAGCGGCCGTTTATGCTGGTAGTCGTGGTACATGCTCGGCCAGTAGTCGGGCATTTTTTCGGTGACCTTGAACAGATGCTCGGCATACCCCGGCGGCATGCTGTGGCCACACGCCAGTGCGCCTTGCACCACTTCCGCCATCAATGCCTGAATCAGTTCGCGACTGCTGTCATCGGCCATCAGCGGCGTCGTGCTCGCGTCGAGCAAGACCGATAAACCGTTGTACGGAATATTCCAGACCAGTTTTTGCCAGCGCGCCTGCTGAAGGTTGGCCATCGCCTGAGAATCAAGACCGGCGGTACGAAACAGCCCCGCCCCTTGCTCGACAATCGCCTGACGCGCCGCCTCGTCATCGAGCGCCGGCCCACTGTGATAACCCACGTTCACTGCACCGAGCGCCTGATGCTCGATCACTCCGGGCCCCGCGCGATGCACACAGATAAAACACAACCCGCCCAGCAAGTGCAGTGAGTCAGGCAACAGATCACGCAGGCAATCTTCGACATCCAGACCATTTTGCAGCAGCAGAACCTTCGCCCCCGGCGCCGCAGCCTTGATGATTGCCGGTGCAAGCTTGGCGTTACTGGTGGTTTTCGCGCCGACCAGCAACCAGTCGCACAGCGGCATATCGTCGGCCGACGAATACGCCTGAACCGGATTCAAGGTCAACGCGCCATAGGGCGCGCTGTGGAGTTGCAGGCCGCGCTCGGCGACCGCTGAAAACTCGCTGCGCAACAGAAAGTGCACATCGAACCCGGCCCGCGCCAGCATCACGCCGTAAAAGCCACCGATCGCCCCGGTGCCGACAATGCCGACTCTCGGCTTTTTAACTGCTGTATCCGTCATGGCAACTCCTCTGGATGTCGACTCAGCGCCTGCCCCAGCGCAGCATTCAGTTCGGTGCGGGCCAGGCGCGACTGTAGCGCCCCATAAAACTCGCCATCGCGCACGACAAACAGCGCGGGCAAATGAAAGACCTGATAACGCTCTACCACGCCACCGTTGTTCCCTGCGTCGACCCAGCACAGCCGGTCGACATCAAGGTCCAGTTCCGGCAACTGCTGGCGCGCCCAGCGGCAACCGGAACAGCCGACACTGGTGAAAATCACCAGAGACACACCACTCATCGCCAATAACCGCTGGTCGGCATCGAAATCAGTCAGCTCGCATTCGACCACTATACTGGGTGAAACACTGTCGAGTGATCGACACTTGGAGTCTGTGTTCATGGGGCGTTTTATTCCTCATCCTGACGATGTGCCTGTCGAGTTAACGTTGCGCAAGCATCAGTGCATTTCTCGGCAAGAGCTGCACACTATCAGTCTCGGAGGCGTGGCTTGCAATTACCACCGCGCCTGGCGCAAAGGAACGGCACTGGAAGTGCGAATGCCAACCCTGAGCGAAAATGTCTGTTATCTGGGCTATGTGGCCTGGTGTCTGCGACGAAAGCACGGTTATCTGGTTGGCATCGCCTTCATCGACGAGCAGACCCTGTTTAAAGCGCGGATGGGCGAGCAGGTCTGCCAGATTGAACGTTATTGCCGCCAGCAAAAGCCCCAGGCCGAACAACAAGGTGTCGAGGCGCTGGCCCTGAAATGGCTCGACCAACATGCCACCGAGTACTCCCACGAGACCGTTCGACAGGCTTTCGCGCAGCCAGCGCTGGATTAAACCCGCGCCTGCCCATTGTCGAGCCACCGCGTAACGCGCTAAGGTTCGGCTCCCCGCTGCGCTTAAATCATGCTGTGCTCCGCCGCGCGGGGATCGCTGGCGGCCGGCACCCGTGACCTGACGAGTAACACGATGGCTGATTTACCGATCAATGACCTAAACGTCGCCTCCAACGAGACGCTGATCACTCCTGACCAGCTCAAGCGTGATATCCCTCTGAGCGATGCTGCCCTGCGCACCGTGACCAAGGGCCGCGAAGTGATTCGCAATATCCTGGATGGCACCGACCACCGCCTGTTCGTCGTTATCGGGCCTTGCTCGATCCACGACATCAAGGCTGCACACGAATATGCCGAGCGCCTCAAGGTACTCGCCGCTGAAGTGTCCGATACCCTGTATCTGGTCATGCGGGTCTATTTCGAGAAGCCACGTACCACCGTCGGCTGGAAAGGCCTGATCAACGACCCGTACCTGGATGACTCATTCAAGATTCAGGACGGCTTGCACATTGGTCGTCAGTTGCTGCTGGACCTGGCCGAGATGGGCCTGCCGACGGCAACCGAAGCCCTTGACCCGATCTCGCCACAGTACCTGCAAGACCTGATCAGCTGGTCGGCGATTGGCGCGCGCACCACCGAATCCCAGACGCACCGTGAAATGGCTTCGGGCCTTTCCTCGGCAGTCGGCTTCAAGAACGGCACCGACGGTGGCCTGACGGTTGCCATCAACGCGCTGCAATCGGTTTCCAGCCCACACCGCTTTCTGGGGATCAATCAGGAAGGTGGCGTGTCGATCGTCACCACCAAGGGCAATGCCTACGGTCACGTAGTTCTGCGCGGCGGTAACGGCAAACCGAACTACGATTCGGTCAGCGTCGCGCTCTGCGAGCAAGCGCTGAACAAGGCGAAGATCAAGCCGAACATCATGGTAGATTGCAGCCACGCCAACTCCAACAAGGACCCGGCGCTGCAACCTCTGGTGATGGAGAACGTGGCCAACCAGATCCTCGAAGGCAACCAATCGATCATCGGTCTGATGGTCGAAAGCCATTTGAACTGGGGTTGCCAGGCGATTCCGAAAGACCTCGCCGAGCTGCAATACGGCGTGTCGATCACCGATGCCTGCATCGATTGGTCAGCCACCGAAAACACCTTGCGCAGCATGCACGCCAAACTCAAGGATGTGCTGCCGAAACGTCAACGCACCTGATCGCGTTCAGCGCACACAAAAACGCCGGGCTTAGCCCGGCGTTTTTTTATTCGGTGATCCTGATCAAAGCTTGGCCGCATGCCGCTGGTGACGTTCCATGTAGCGCTCCACGTAGGAGCATGACGGAATGACTGTGTAGCCCATTTCCTCAGCGTACTGCAGCGCCTGTTCGGTCAACGCCGCCGCAATGCCGCGACCACGCAGCGCGTTGGGCACGAAAGTACGATAGATATCCAAGGTCTGTTTCCCCAGATCCATATAGGTCAGGTAGGCACGATGACCGTCCACATTGGTCTCGAACTGATGACCAGCCTGGTCATGGTGGATGGACAACGCCTCGCTCATCACTACTCCTCGCGGGTCTTGAACTGACCCCTACCTTACCGATGTTTTTCCGGCGAAGGAACCTCTACGCCACCCCGTGCCTGCTTGGACACCGAGAAAAACTGCACCGATCTCGCGCAACCGGACACGTATCAAATAGTAGGCACCAAAAGCAGAAATGCTCAAGGCGCACTTGTCATCACGTCGATTGCGCGGGTTCAGCGCAGGGCACGTAGCGGCGGCTCGACCGAACATCTCCCCTGGTCGATAGCCTGAACATTGCCGGATGTTGAGACTTAAGACGAGCCTGGCTTGTTAAAGTCACCTTTACATGCACAAAGAGGCGTGAGCTGCTCCGCAAATCCTGAACAAAAGTGTAGACGAATCAATATACAGCGACTTTAGCTCTAGAGTCCGAAACAGCCCCAAGCGTCAGCCAGCGTTACAAGCAGGTCGCTCAGGACGGGCTTCCCAGCTGCATACTTTTTATACAGCGCGATTAAAAGTTGCTCGAAAAAGATTCCGCGCCTACAATTTTTTTTGCTTCTTGCGCTACGTCAGTTTACTTACTACAAGTAATGGGTAGTATGTATGCCGGCTATTTCCTCACTCTGAGGAGACAGCTACTTAATAGAAAGTCCTTGAAGGGGAACACGATGAACAACGTTCTGAAATTCTCTGCTCTGGCTCTGGCCGCAGTTCTGGCTACCGGTTGCAGCAGCGTATCGAAAGAAACCGAAGCACGTCTGACCGCTACTGAAGACGCAGCAGCTCGCTCCCAGGCTCGTGCAGACGAAGCTTACCGTAAAGCTGATGAAGCTCTGGCTGCTGCTCAAAAAGCACAACAGACTGCTGACGAAGCTAACGAGCGTGCTCTGCGCATGCTGGACAAAGCTAGCCGCAAGTAATAGTCCTTCGGGATTGTTATCAAGCCGACCCATTTATGGGTCGGCTTTTTTATTGCCCGGATTTTGCTGAGGGCAATAAAAAACCGCCGAAGCTGCGAAGCCTCGGCGGTGCGTTTGAAGCGATTACTGCAGGTCGATCGGGGCGCTGGAGGCGATCGGCGCGGAGGTATTCGGTACGGCGATTTCCACCGGCAAGCCATCTTCAGCGGCGACCACGTCGCGCACTACATCCCAGTTCATGCGCAAGTTCTTGGCCAGATCGTCACGCTTGAGCAAAGCGTTGATCACCGCGGTGTGCTTGTCGACCACCGACGGGTTGCCGTTGTCGTCCAGCGGCGTATGCGCTTCCAGGTAAACCTTGCCACCACTCATGCCGATCTTGTACGGGTCGTTGAGGATCCGCACCGACGTTCCCACCGGTACCATGCCGGCCATTTCGAGCACGTTGTTGTTGAACATGCGGAAGCAGCCATGGCTGGTACGCATGCCGATGCCGAACTTCTTGTTCGAACCGTGAATCAGGTAGCCCGGGGTGCCCAACGTGAACTTGAACGGCCCCAGAGGGTTGTCCGGACCGGCGGGCACGACATTTGGCAGTGGATCGCCATCGGCTGCGTGCTCGGCCTTGATCGAGGCTGGAGGGGTCCAGGTCGGGTTCGGTGTTTTGGCAGTGATACTGGTGTGGGCGATTGGCGAGCCCCAGCCCTCACGACCGATACCCAGAGGGAAGGTGTACACCACGTTCCGGCCTTTCGGGTAATAGTAGAGGCGATACTCGGCCAGGTTGATCACAATGCCTTCACGCGGGCCAGGTGGCAGGATGAAACGCGTTGGCAGCACGACTTCGGTGCCAGCACCTGGCAACCACGGATCGACACCCGGGTTGGCGGCGACCATTTCCAGGTAGCCCAGATCATAGGTGGTACCCAGGTCAGCAAAGGTGTCTTCGTACTTGGCTTTGACTGTTTGCACCTGACCGACAATATCTTCGCCCGGTGGCGGTAAAGGCAACTCCAAAGCTGCAACAGGACCCGCCACACACAAGGCGGCAAGAGACAAGCAGCGGGTGACGGCAGGAAAGCGCGGCAACATCCGGAACATCCTTCGCATGATCAACTGAGGGTTTAGGAGCGAGATTGTACACCGACGCCCCTGGATTCGGGGAGCCGGGTCGATGGACTGTCCTGTAAGAGCTGCCGAAGGCTGCGATCTTTTGATTTTCTAGAGCTCGAAACGCAACTCTGGCCAGATGGGTGACGTACCGCGCTTCTGCGATTCGAGGATCGCCCGACACAGCGAGCACAGCCGCTGGTCCTGAAACACTGTCCGGTCGACGCTCGACCAGCGCGGTTGCGCAGGCAGCAACGTGCCGCACAAGGTACGGTCGGCCGAGCCGCCCAACTCCAGTTGACGCGTCACCAGATGCACCCGGACTTCCTGGCAGGCAAACAGATCCAGCTGTTCGTCAGGCTCGATCAGTTGGTAGGCAAACAGGGACCAGGCAGGACGCGGCATCGGGGGCTCCAAATCAGGGGGGCGCCACATTAGCCGAAAGACTGCCGCTAGAAAAGCGTCATAGCAGCGGTTTTAGTGTAGGCCAGACATTTTCCAGCAACTTGCCCTGGGCCACGACAGCCGGGTGAATGCCATCGGCTTGCATCAGCTCGGGATTCCCGCCGACTCCCTGAAGAAAAAACGGTACCCACGGGATTTTTTTCTCATCGGCCAGATCGCTGTAGACCTTCGCGAAAGCTTCGGTGTAACGCACCCCATAATTGGGTGGCAGTTGCATACCGAGCAGCAACACCTTGGCACCGCTGGCCTTGGCGTTGTCGATCATCGACGCAAGATTTTGTTGCAATTGCGTTGGCAGCAATCCACGCAGCCCGTCGTTGCCCCCCAACTCGAGAATCACCACCGCAGGCTTATGCTCTACAAGCAGCGCCGGCAGGCGTGCCTGGCCGCCGGCACTGGTGTCGCCACTGATGGACGCGTTAACCACCGTATCGGTGAAACCTTCGTGCTTGAGCCGCTGCTCGAGCAACGACACCCACCCTTGCCGGGTATCCAGGCCGAAAGCCGCGCTGATACTATCGCCAACGATCAGGACTGTACCCGCCGCTGCGTTCTGGGCCATGCATATCAAGGCCAGGCCAGCACTCAAAAACCACACACGCATCGGACTCTCCATGGGCGCAAGCATTCTCACTGCGCGGAACCTTAGCAAAGTGGTTCCCAGCGCGGAAGGTGAACTGACCATCCTGCACGAACTCAGCCTGGAACTGAACAAGGGCGACAGCCTGGCCATCGTCGGCAGTTCCGGCTCCGGCAAATCCACCCTGCTCGGCTTGCTGGCGGGTCTCGACTTGCCCAGCAGCGGCGAAGTCACCCTTGCCGGGCAGGCCCTGAGCAATCTGGATGAGGACCAACGCGCACGCATCCGTGCCGAGCATGTCGGCTTTGTGTTCCAGTCGTTCCAACTGCTCGACAGCCTCAACGCCCTGGAAAACGTCATGTTGCCGCTGGAACTGGACGGTCGCAAAGACGCCCGCGAACGCGCCACCGAACTGCTGCAACGCGTCGGTCTGGGCCAACGCCTGAGTCATTCGCCGCGCCAACTCTCCGGCGGCGAACAGCAGCGCGTGGCGATCGCCCGGGCATTTGCCGCCGAACCCGACGTGCTGTTTGCCGATGAGCCCACCGGCAACCTCGACACGCACACCGGTGAGCACATCAGCGACCTGCTCTTTGAACTCAATAAAGAAAGCGGCACGACCCTCGTCCTGGTGACCCATGACGAACGCCTGGCACACCGCTGCCACCGCCTGATCCGCCTTGAAGCCGGCCTGTTGGTCGTCGCCCCTCTGGAGCCTTGATGGCACGTTTGCCGCTGTTGCGCCTGTTCAGCCTCGCCATTCGCCAATTGCTGCGCGATACCCGTGCCGGAGAGCTGCGGGTGTTGTTCTTCGCCCTGCTGGTCGCCGTGGCGGCGAGTACCGCCATCGGCTACTTCGGCGCCCGCCTGAACGGCGCCATGCTGCTGCGCGCCACCGAGTTTCTGGGCGCTGATGTGCTGCTGGAAGGCAGCTCTCCCGCCCGCCCGGAACAAATACAATCCGGCAAGGAGCTGGGGCTGCAACACGCTCAAGTGGTGGAGTTTTCCAGTGTCATCGCCACCGACAACGGCATTCAGCTGTCGAGTATCAAAGCGGTGGACGGGGTGTATCCGTTGCGCGGCCAGCTTAAAAGCGCACCTGCCCCGTTCGCCCCCGAAGTGACTGGAGGAAGCCCTGAACCGGGCGAAGCCTGGGCCGAGGCACGCTTGCTGACGGCGCTGAACCTGAAGGTCGGTGACAGCATCGACGTCGGCATGAAAACCCTGCGCCTGACCCGCGTGCTGACCTATGAACCGGATCGTGCCGGCAATTTCTATAGCCTCACGCCCCGGGTGATGATCAATCTCGCCGACCTGACGGCCACCGGCGTGGTCCAGCCCGGCAGCCGGGTCAGTTACCGCGAACTCTGGCGCGGTAGCGCGTCGGCCCTGGAAACCTATCGACAACTGATCAAACCGGGGCTGGCCGCCAACCAGCGCCTACAGGACGCCCGCGACGGTAACCGGCAAATCGGCGGTGCCCTGGGCAAAGCCGAACGCTACTTGAACATGGCCAGTCTGGTCGCCGTGCTGTTGTCCGGCGTTGCCGTGGCGCTCTCGGCAACCCGTTTTGCCACCCGCCGTTTCGACGCCAGTGCGCTGCTGCGTTGCCTGGGTTTATCACGTCGGGAAACCCTGTTGTTGTTCAGCGTACAACTGACCGTGCTCGGCCTGCTGGCCAGCCTCAGCGGCGCCCTCCTCGGCTGGCTTGCGCAGTTGGGGTTGTTTGCCTTGCTGGGTGAATTGCTGCCCAGCGATGTACCGCCGGGCGGGTTGCTGCCGGCAGTCGCCGGGATCGGCACCGGACTGGTCGCGCTCGCCGGATTCGCCCTGCCACCATTGGCGGCGCTGGGTCGCGTACCACCCCTGCGGGTACTGCGCCGCGACATACTGCCGATCCCTTCAAGCACCTGGATGGTTTACGGCACCGCACTGGCAGCCTTGGCGCTGATCATGTGGCGCTTGAGCCTGGATCTGCTGCTGACCTTCGCGCTGCTCGGTGGCGGCGTCATCGCGGCGCTGGTCCTCGGCGGCCTGTTGCTGCTGGTCCTCAACAGCCTGCGTCGTCTACTGGCCCGTGCGCCCTTGCCATGGCGGCTGGGGCTGGGCCAATTGCTACGTCACCCGCTGGCGGCGGCGGGACAATCGCTGGCCTTTGGTTTGATTCTGTTGTCGATGGCGCTGATTGCCCTGCTGCGCGGTGAATTGCTGGACACCTGGCAAAACCAGTTGCCAAAAAATGCCCCCAACTACTTCGCACTGAATATTTTGCCCGCCGACAAACAAGCCTTCACTGATCACCTGATCGAACTCTCTGCGCAATCGGCGCCGCTGTACCCGGTGGTGCCGGGACGACTGATCAGCATCAACGGTAAACCGGTGCAGGGCATCGTCAGCAAGGACACCGAAGGTGATCGGGCCATCCAGCGTGATCTGAGCCTGACCTGGGCCGCCGAGCTGCCCGCGGGCAACAGCATCACGGCCGGTAGCTGGTGGTCTGCGCAGCCGACAGGCGAAGTACCCGGTGTTTCGGTAGAAGGCAAAGTAGCCGAGAGCCTGAAGCTCAAGCTCGGCGATCACCTGATCTTCACCGTTGGCGGGGTCAACCGCGAGGCGCAGGTCACCAGCCTGCGCAAGATCAACTGGGACAACTTCCAGCCGAACTTCTTCATGATCTTCCAGCCCGGCACCTTGAAAGACCTGCCGGCCACTTACCTGACCAGTTTTTACCTGGCGGCCGGCCACGACCAACAGATCATCGACCTGTCGCGAGCGTTCCCGGCGGTGACCATTCTGCAAGTCGAAGCCTTGCTGGCGCAGCTGCGCAGTATCCTTGAGCAAGTCACGCTGGCGGTTGAGTACGTGTTGTTGTTCGTGCTGGCGGCCGGCATGGCGGTGCTGTTTTCCGGCTTGCAGGCGACACTCGATGAGCGCATTCGCCAAGGTGCGCTGTTACGTGCGCTGGGCGCCGAACGGCAGTTGTTGGTGAAGGCCCGGCGGATCGAGTTCGGCTTGCTCGGTGCGGTCAGCGGTCTGCTCGCAGCGCTTGGCTCGGAACTGGTGAGCCTGGTGCTTTACCGCTATGCGTTTGATCTGGCCTGGCATCCGCATCCTTGGCTGCTGTGGCTGCCGGTGATTGGCGCGTTGCTGGTCGGCGGTGCGGGCGTTTTCGGTACTCGTCGGGCGCTGAATGCCAGCCCACTGACAGTCTTGCGCGAGGGTTGATAAACTTGATGCTTCCTGACCAAAAGAAACTGCAATGAGCCGCTATCGTCCTCCTCGCACCGCCGGCACCGCCCTCATCACGCCCGAGGGCGAAGCGCGGATGCGTGCCGAGTTCCATGAGCTCTGGCATGTACGCCGCCCCCAGGTGACCCAATCCGTCAGCGAGGCTGCTGCGCAAGGCGACCGCTCTGAAAACGCCGAATACACCTACGGCAAAAAGATGCTGCGCGAGATCGACAGCCGCGTGCGGTTTCTCACCAAGCGGCTGGAAGCGCTCAAGGTGGTCAGCGAAAAACCCAGTGACCCCAACAAGGTCTACTTTGGGGCCTGGGTGACCATTGAAGATGAACACGGCAAAGAATCGCGCTATCGCATCGTCGGCCCGGATGAGCTTGACCTCAAACAAGGCCTGATCAGCATCGACTCGCCGCTGGCACGGGCCTTGATCGGCAAAGCGCTGGATGCCGAAGTCCGGGTGCAGACGCCTACTGGCGAGCAGTTCGTGTACATCGTCGCAATCGACTATCCCTGAATCTCGGCTGGGCCTCAGCGGCGGGTAATCAGCCCTTGGCGCGCAACACGCGTCAGTTGCTTGATCACTTCGGCCGCGTCTTCGGCACTGGGCGACTGGATCACCGCCAGATCGAAGCTATCGCTGGCAAAACGCGCCAGCGATTCGCCATCCTCGACAAACTGGATCAGGAACGCTGCCGGGCCGCCGGTACGACGTGGCCAGCCATCCAGATAACGCAGCAGCGTCGGCTGATGATTACCGCCAAGGAGGATTTTTGGATTGCGCTGGGCAAGGTGGGCCGTGATCGGCGCGGGACGTACTGGGGGACGTAGTGCATTCATCGTGTCGTGTCTCTGCCTCAAAAGTCTGCATGGCAGGTGAGAGGCAACACCGAACCAGCGCTTTAGCGGTATTTCGAAGCCTGTTTCAAGCTTCTATCGGTAACTGAATGAGTTACCTGGCGCCCCGCAAGTAGCTGTTTAAATCGGCGCATGACAAGCATCCTAGAGAAGCTGACAGGACAGTGTCAAGAATCTCGCGCAACAAAAAAGGCCCGCATTGTGCGCAATGCGGGCCTTTTCGTTGAGCCTGAACAGTCAGTCGGTGATGGCGCGGTCTGCCGACAGTTTGCCAGCGCCTTCGATCAGTACGGCGATGCTACCGCCGAGCAAAGCCAGGGCGAATTCATAACCGTTGTTGGCCATGAACAGACCGTTGCCGATGTGCACCGAGAAAATGGCGACCAGCGAGAGGAAAGCCAGCCCCAGCGCTGCCGGGCGTACCAGCAGACCGATGATCAGCGCCAGACCGGCGAAGAACTCGGTACCACCGGCCAGTATCGCCATCAGGTGACCCGGTGCCAGGCCGATGCTTTCCATGTACTGCGCGGTGCCGGCAATGCCATAACCACCGAACATGCCGAAGAGTTTCTGTGAGCCGTGGGCAGCGAAGATGATGCCAACGAAGATCCGCAGAACGGTCAGACCGTAGCCAGCGCGTGTGGACAGTACCTTGTTGATCAGAGTGCTCATGCTGTGTCATCCATTGTGAGTGTGTGTGTTGGTTGACCGCTATATTAATCAATAAAATTTATGTTAAAAGCGTAAAAATCCCACCATAACAATCAGTTTAGTCGATCATTTGCGTGAGGCAACTTTCTGCCCTTGCGGCTCCAACGACTCCCGTTCCCGGTCATATGCCAAAAAGTATTTGTTCACACTATTAACATAGCTGACAGGCCCCATTCCCACCTGCTCCATGGCAATGCGCTCGACCTGGAAAAACCACTGATTGGGGTTAAAGCCGCGGCGCCGGGCCTCGGCACGCATCCCCTGAACACGTTCCGGCCCGAGGTTGTAGGCCGCCAGAACGAAAGCCATGCGCTCACGCTCATTGAGCGTGGGGCTGGCGAAAAACTTTCGACGGATCAGCGCCAGGTACTTGGCCCCGGCCTGCACATTGCTGTCCACGGACTGAATGTTATTGACCCCGACCCGTTGCGCCGCCGACGGGGTAATCTGCATCAGCCCGGTCGGACCACTGCCGCTTCGGGCGCTGGGCTCCAATGCTGACTCCTTGAACGCCAGCGCCGCCAGATTCAACCAGTCCATACCCTGCTCGCGGGCGTGCTTTTGCAGGACCGGGCGCAGCTTCTCCAGACGTTGGCGGTCGGCGCGAGCCAGCGGGTAGTGAACCTGGTACAAGCGTCGGTAAATACGCAGGAAAGCCACATCCAGATCGGACGGGGTCTTATAGGCTTGCAGGAAACGATCAATGCTCGCTCGCAACATCGATGCGTCACGACGTACGAACCAGTACTCCTTGCCCGGCTCGCTGATGACTACCTGCCGATCGAAACGCAGCTTGGGCAGGATTTTGGCCCAGCGCTCGGCGATCGGTTGCTCGATAATGGTCAGGTGAAAAATTCCGCCCTGCACCATTTCCAACACGTCTTCGACCGCCAGGCTCGGGTCGACCCATTCGACCTTGATCGGTGGCAGTTTGCGCAGCGCGAGCTTCTGATTGATCTGGTTGATCGCTTCACCGGCCGCGCTACCGCTGGGCAGCGCCAGGGTTTTGCCAGAGAGTTGTTCAAGACGGGTGTAACGGCGCTCGCCCTTGATCCCCACCAGCAGCAACGGCACGTTACTGACTATTGGCTCGCTGGTACTGACCGCTTGAGCGGACTGCGCATCGAGCAACTCTCCCGGCGCTACCAGGTCACCCTCCCCGCGCTGTAACGCGCCGAGCAATTGATCCTTGGCTTTGGGGATGATTTTGAGGGAGATTTCCTGGCCGTCACGGGCATGGCCATTGAGGTACTGCTCGAAGGCTCGCAGACGATGGTATTCGACGCCAATGGTCTGGCCCTGGACCTCACCGGAGCTGTTGCGGCTCTGATTGACCAGTACCCGCAGCACCCGGCTGCCGCGGATTTCCGCCAGATCGCGGACCTTGCCCGACTGAACGGTCTCCAAGGGACCCGCCAACCGCGCAACGGCCGGCATCGGCAGCAGCATCGACAAGCACAGCACTAACAAAACCTGGAGTCGTGTCATCCGTTCTCCGGAAAGAATACTGTCCAACGTCTCGCTATTTCGAGCCGTGGGTCGACAGAAACAGAGCGCCTGGAGCGCTGGCATAGTGCGAAAGAGTGCAGCAGCGACGGCCAACTGGCCTGTCGAAGCTCTCTTCCGGCATCAAAAGACAGCTTTAACTCATTGTAGTTCTTCGTTTTTTTTATATTTCTACAGCTCTGGTATGCTTTCCGGCCGCAGGCCTAGGGTCACACCATGCAACTCATCGATATCGGCGTCAACCTGACCAACCCCAGTTTCGCCGACAAACACCCGGCGGTACTCGACCGCGCCTATGCCGCTGGCGTCTGCCAATTGGTGCTCACTGGCACCAGTGTCGAAGGCAGTGAACAGGCCCTGGAGCTGTGCCGGAAACTGGACGAAACCGGGCAGCGGTTGTTCTCCACCGCCGGTATCCACCCGCATTCGGCCAGTGACTGGAATGCCGACAGCACTCAACGCTTGCGCAGTTTGCTCAAAGAACCAAACGTGCGGGCGGTCGGCGAATGCGGACTGGATTTCAATCGTGACTTCTCGCCACGTCCGCAACAGGAAAAAGTCCTCGAAGAGCAGCTGGCAATGGCCGTCGAGTTGCAACTGCCCGTGTTCCTCCATGAACGCGACGCCAGTCAGCGCCTGCTGGAAATCCTGCGTGAGTTCCGTGACCAATTGCCGGCCGCCGTGGTGCATTGCTTCACCGGCGAGCAGCGGGCGCTGTTCAGCTATCTGGACCTCGACCTGCATATCGGCATCACCGGCTGGATCTGTGACGAACGCCGCGGCACTCACCTGCACCCGCTGGTCCGCGAGATCCCGCGCGGGCGCTTGATGCTCGAAAGCGACGCGCCGTACCTGTTACCCCGCAGCCTGCGCCCCAAGCCCAAAAACGGTCGCAATGAACCGGCGTATCTGACTGAAGTGTTGCGTGAAGTGGCGTTACATCGCGGCGAAAGCCTGGAAGACGTAGCGGCTCACAGCACCGCGTGTGCGCGAGCATTTTTTGCGTTGCCGTCGGTTGATTGAACCCGCGACACCAGGCGCCTCATTGATCCACATCAAAAAGCCCTTCGCTGAGTAACGGCACAATGCTGGCACCTTGCCAATACTGTTTCCGCTATCAGAGAAGACCTCCATGGGTGCCTGGATCAGCAACATTTCGCTGAAATACAAATTCTGGGCGGTCAACGCGGTCGCCTTCGTCACCACCCTGCTGCTGGTGCTGTATGCCGTGCAACTCGAGCAACAAGCGCGCAGCCAGGCTTCACAGCAGTCGGCCGTCGCTCAAGCGCGGCTGCTCAGTGGCTGGCCGGTCGGCCAAGCCTTGCCTGAAGCCGAGCATTTTCTGAGCTTCAGCAACGGCCAGATTCCCACGCTGAACCAACATCCGCTGCCCGAGTTGAGCGACGCCAACGGCTGGGTCGAAATCAATGATATGCCGCTGTTTGGGGAGAACCCGTTGATGGGTGCCGAGGTGCTATCGCGCGCCAACGGCGAGCACATTGCCGTTCTGGCCTATGGCCCGAGTTTGAGCCAGGTGTTCGGCGAACGTTTTGCCAACTACGCAGCGGCCGTGTGCATCCTGATGCTGGCGATGCTCGGCGCCTCGCAACTGCTGATCCGCTTCCTGCTCAGCCAGCTCAACACACTCAAGGACGTGATGCTCCATGTCGAGAAAACCGGCGACTTGGCGGCTCGCGTGCCGCTGTCTGGCACCGATGAGGTTGGCCAGATGGCCAGCGCGTTCAATGCCATGCAGGCCGGCTACCAGCGCGTGGTCAACACTGTGGCCAGTACTGCCCGCCAACTGGATGTCGGCGCGGCGCGTCTGGCCGCCAGCATGAACGACGTACGCCACGGCATGCTCGGTCAACAAAGCGAAACCGATCAGGCCGCCACTGCCATCAATGAGATGTCGGCCACGGTCTACCACATCGCTCAACATGCCGGCGCCACTCGCGACCTCTCACAAACCGCCGACACCCTCGCCGGCAGTGGTCAGGAAGTCGTCAGTCGAGTACAAAAATCCATCGCCGGGCTTTCCAACGGGGTGCAGCAAACCGCCGAGATGATTCAGCGTCTCGCCGAAGACAGCCAGAAAATCAACGGCGTGGTCAGCGTGATCCACAGCATTGCCGAGCAAACCAACCTGCTGGCCCTGAACGCCGCCATCGAAGCCGCGCGCGCCGGGGAAATGGGCCGAGGCTTTGCGGTGGTCGCCGATGAAGTGCGCAATCTGGCCAAGCGTGTCCAGACCTCTACTGACGAAATCACCAGTATGATTTCGGCGCTACAAGCCGGTACACGGGATGCGGTGGACTTCATGCAGGAAAGCTCGTTCAAGGCCGATGACTGCGTGCAACAGGCTCAAGAAGCTGGCGCCGCGCTGGCCGAGATCACCGGTGCAGTGGCGCAGATGCGTGAAAGCAACACGCAGATTGCCGTGGCGGCGGAACAGCAGAGCCAAGTGGCAGAGGAGATGAACCGCGCGGTGGTGAGCATTCGTGACGTCACCGTGAATACCGTGCAGCAGACCGTGGACTCCGCCACCACCAGTAATGAACTGGCGACGCTGGCCGGTGAACTGAGCAAAGCGATCGGACAGCTCAAGCTCTAACGTCAAAAGATCGCAGCCTTCGGCAGCTCCTAGGCGGTATTTGCATTAACCTGTGGAGCTGCCGCACGCTGCGATCTTTTTGCCCATCACACCTATCGCGCCGATAGCCAACCTTGATTCGCCGCCTGCATTTGCCCCACCTATTCTTCAATCATGTGTTCAACACGGATCGAGGATTACCAACATGGGCAAACGTCACCCCAACCTTCCCGCCTGGCAATGGCGGGTATACCCGCAAAACCACCAGCACCCGACCAATCTGGTCGTGCACCTGATTGCCGTGCCGCTGTTCATCGTGGCGTTTCTGCTGATCGTTTCCGGGGTGTTCAGCGTGAGTGTTCTGAACGTGGCCATCGGGGTCGTCGGTCTGCTCGCCGCGCTTGGTTTGCAACGCCACGGTCACAGCCTGGAAGCGCAAGCCGCCGAGACGTTCAGTGATCGCAAAGATGCCGTGTCGCGCTTGCTGGTCTAGCAGTTCCTGACGGTCCCGCGCTTTTTCCTCAGCGGTGGCTGGTGGCGCGCCTGGCGCAAACGCCACCACCGCTAAAGGCCTTACGCGAAAACGGTCACGGTCTGCCGGCTCAACGCAATCAACTGCCCTTCAGCGCTCCACAGCGCGGCGGCTGCATGACCATAACCGTCACGGGCATGTTCGATTTCCACGAGATATTTGCACCAGTCCAACGTGCTCAATGCCTGTAGCGGCTGCACGAATTCGATGGTCCAGGTCAGGGTGCTGCCGGCCGCCGGTTTCTTCAGATGTGGCAACAATGCCGGAGGCCAGGCATCCACCAACGCCAGAATGTGCGCCTCGGTGACCGGCTCTTCTTTGACGTCGCCACGCAAGCGTACCCAGCCGCCCATGTCCCGGGATTTATTACCGGTGAACGGCAAACCGCCGACACTCCAACGCATCGCCAGGTGGCGCATGAACTCGGGCGTCACGCCTTTGATATAAGGCAGTTCCTGGCAGTCATCCCAGTGCTTCATCTCGGGTGCCGGCTCGGCTACCACCTCGACTTCGGAAGGACGCGAAGCGCCAAAGCTGCCCTGTACCAGCGTCACCACCTGGCCATTCTGCAGGGCTCGCCCCAGTACCTGGCTGACCGCTTTGCCTTCGCGCAGCACGTCCACTTCAAAACGGGTGGGTACACCAGGCTCGACCGGGCCGACAAACGTGATCGCCAACGAACGCACCGGGCGATCCGCCGGGACCCTCGCGCGCATGGCTTCATACTGTAAAGCGGCGACCAGACCGCCGAAACTGGCGCGGCCCTGGGCCCATTCCGCCGGAATAGACAGCTCATGCGGCGAACGGCGCACAGCGTCGAGCAAATCGGAAAAGCGCATGGAAACCTCAAGGCAGGGAAAGGACTGAAGGATGTTAACCAGCCAGCAGCGCCTGCACAGCGCCTATTCCGGCCAAAGAGACTGACAGATAGGCCGACTCCTGCGACGAATATCGATCCGTAGCAGCTGTCGAGCCCGCGAGGCTGCGTTAGAGGCGGGCCACGTTCGGACGCAGTCCTCGCCAATCCTGCACACGCGGTTTTCCTGAAAGAACACATTGCCTGATTTTACGACCGCTGCGCGCTCGAACGCAGGCTTCGCCAGCTGCTACGAAAGGCAATTCGCGTCAGGGTTTGAAACAGGCGGAGCTGAGTTTGTCGAGAACGCGATCGGCGCGACCTTCAGCCTGGGACATGGTGGCCTGCCAGACCGCCACGCAAGACAGCAAATCGGACTCGTGCTCGGCACGGGCCAGCCATTGCCAGCAATCGTGCCAATCGCCGAGGGCTTCTTGTGCCGACTTGAGGCGTGGCATCGCGGCTTCGGGCAGACGATCCAGTTCGGGATAGGCCTCGATCGCATAGCGCACGCGCTTGATCAACAGCCGCAGGCGATGACGGTCATGCGCGGGATCGTGCAAAGCCACATCCAGCGCTTTCCATTGCTTGGCCAGACGTTTCTCGATGCGCGCACGCAAGCCCTTGAGCAAGCCCTGATACTGGGAAGCGCGCAGAAAGCGCGGAAAAGCATCGAGGATCATCAACAGCTGTGCCAGTTCCGGGCTGCCAGCCACGGCCGGATAGGCCTGTGCCATTTGCACCCGCCGACGCTTGGCTGCGTCCGTTTGACCGTGCGCCAGCAAGTGTGCCGCCAATACCTCACGGTCGCGTAACGGCGTGGTCAGGCTGCCGACGCCCGCCGCTGCCGCTTCGAGCTGCTCGACACCGGGCAAACCGCGCAATGGCCGCAGCAGGCTGCGCAGACGGCGAACCGTCGTGCGCAAGTCATGCAGCGCTTCGGAGTCGGTGCTGGCGTGCAGGCGCGCCTGACAAGCCAGCAAACGCACTTCCAGCCCCAACACCTGAGCCACCAACCGATCCACCAACGCAGACATTGCTTTCTCCCAAGTCGATTACCAACATCAGATCGCAAGCTTAGCTGGTGGTAAAACCGGGTGCCTGCATTGCTCTATATCATTGTCGGTTCAACGCCCCGCGCGGGATTCGCGAATATAGAAGCGCGCCTTCTCGGCCTTGCTGGCACAGCCCTCATAGGCTTCGAACTGCTGCTGGGTTTTGGCCCCGGTCAACAACGACAATGCCTTGGAATAACTCACGGTGCCGGCGAAACCTTCAGCCTTGGCAATGTCCAGCTCATGCCAGGCAGCGTCCAGCTGACTACCGCAACTGTCGCGGTAGGCGGTTTTACCTGCGCAACCGGCCAGTACTAACGCGATCAATGGCAGACAGATCCAGGCTTTCATCAATGACTCCTCAAGGGTTAAAAACAATCGTATTGGGTAAGACGGCCAACACCACAAAAAGTGCCTCAGCCCATCCATGGAAACTATAGCGTCCGCGAGAATACCCATCTGCCGTCATTGAGTGTCGAAAAAACAACGCTCACAACTTCGCGCTGAGTCAGCATGATTGAAGCTCGCCCCTCATTGGGTGCATTGTTGATGCCTGTTTGATGAAGGGGCGAGTCATGAAAAAGCGTGTCGCATTGGTGCTGGGCTCAGGTGGAGCCCGGGGCTACGCCCATATCGGGGTCATCGAAGAAATCGAACGGCGCGGTTATGACATCGCCTGTATCGCCGGTTGCTCCATGGGCGCCGTGGTCGGCGGCATCTACGCCGCCGGCAAACTCAACGATTACCGCGACTGGATCGAGAGCCTGGACTATCTCGATGTACTGCGTCTGGTGGACGTGAGTTTTCGTCTCGGGGCGATACGCGGCGAGAAAGTCTTCGGGCAGATCCGCAAGATCGTTGGCGAGATCAACATCGAAGACCTGCGCATCCCCTACACTGCCGTCGCCACCGACCTGACCAACCAGCAGGAAATCTGGTTCCAGGAAGGCTGCCTGCATCAGGCGATGCGCGCCTCGGCGGCAATTCCAAGTTTGTTCACCCCGGTGATGCAAGGCAATCGCATGCTGGTCGACGGCGGCCTGCTCAATCCTTTGCCGATTGTCCCGGTGGTATCGAGCCATTGCGACCTGATCATCGCGGTCAACCTCAACTCGACCAACCAGCGGCACTATCAGTTGCCAGTGATCCAGCGCCCTGCCGCATTCAAAAGCCGCTTCGACAGCCTGATCAACTCCCTCGGCTCGCGCCTGCCGTTCCGCCGTAAACAGGCCGAACAATTACTGCTCCTGGAGCAGGAAGCGCTGCGCAATGGAGCCGCTGAAATCAACCCCTGGATCGAACCCGCAGAGCCTCAAGCGCAACAGCCCGCTGCGGCCCCGGAAGGTGACGGCGCACCGAAATCCGCCACTGGCTCATTCATTATCGACAACGTTGGCCCGGCCTCTTTGCTGGATTTGATCAACCAGAGTTTCGAGGTGATGCAGACGTCATTGGCGCAGTACAAGATCGCCGGTTACCCACCGGACATTCTGATCAACGTACCAAAACGGGTTTGCCGGTTTTTCGAGTTCTACAAGGCGCCGGAGCTGATCGCGCTGGGACGGGAGATTGCCCGGGATACGCTGGATCGGTATGAAAATGAGCGCGACTGAAAAGCAAAAGATCGCAGTCTTCGGCAGCTCCTACGCAGAGGTGCACCCGCGATATTGCGGGTGTACCTCGACCTCGTAGGAGCTGGCGAAGGTTCGGGCCGCGTTCGGACGATCTTTAGCGGAACGACACCTAACCCAAAGATTCAAGCAACCGATACCCCACCCCCGCCTCGGTCAGGATAAATCTCGGCCGGGTCGGGTCATCCGCCAGTTTCTGACGCAGATGCCCGACCACAATCCGCAGGTAATGGCTGTCTTCGGTGTGGGTAGGGCCCCAGATATCCTTGAGCAGTTGCTGTTGGGTGATGACCCGTCCGGCGTGGCGCGCCAATTGCGCCAGCACCGAGTACTCCTTGCGGGTCAGCGACACTTCGGCACCGTCCAGCAAGACCCGCCGGTACGCCAGATCGACCGTCAACGGACCGAACTTGAGCGCCGCTTCCTGGACTTCACCCGCTGGAGCCTGCCGCAACAAGGCGCGGATCCGCGCCAGAAACTCCTGAATGCCGAACGGCTTGGTCACGTAGTCGTTGGCACCGCCATCCAGCGCTTCGACTTTCTGCCCTTCGCTGGCGCGCACTGACAGGACCAGCACCGGCACTGTCGACCATTCACGGAATTCGCGCAGCACCTGCTGGCCATCCATGTCGGGTAGGCCAAGGTCGAGAACCAGCAAATCCGGTTTGTTCAGCGCGGCCTGGGCCAGGCCTTCGGTGCCGGTACCGGCTTCAAGCACTTTGTAACCCTGGGAGGCCAGGCTGATGCGCAGGAATTTGCGGATCTGCGGCTCATCGTCAATGACCAAAATGGTCGCGGTCTGGCTCATGGTTTCAAATCAACAAAAAGAGGTGGCAAGAGAGTAGCGCACGCAGCCTCAGGCTTCACTTTCAAACCCCGGTTGTTCCTGCAATGGCAAATGAATGGTGATGCAGGTGCCGCGCCCTCCGATACCGTCAGCGACACTGATCCGCCCGCCATGGGCGCCGACCATACCCTGGCAGATCGCCAGCCCCAGCCCGGTGCCCTGCCCGCCCCGATCACCACGGGCGGCGGTGTAGAACATGTCGAAGATCTTCGCGCGTTCCTCTTCGGGAATGCCCGGGCCCTCGTCACTCACGGAAAAAAACAGCTCGCTGTCAGTCACCCCAGCACCCAGTTGCAAACGGCCATGAACTGGCGAAAAGCGTGCAGCGTTTTCCAGCACATTCACCAGCGCCTGCTCGATCAATGCTGCGTGCACATAGAGTAACGGCAACTCGCTCGGCACATCGGTGCTGACCTGCAACGGTGCCAGCACTGCGCGCAAACGGTTGAGCGAACTGCCGACGATATCCGCCGGCGACACCCAATCGCGCGCCAGCTTCAGCGCGCCGTGGCCCAGGCGTGTCATGTCCAGCAGGTTCTGAATATAGCGGTCGAGCCGTTCGGCCTCATCACGAGTACCTTCAAGCAACTCACGGCGATCCTCCAGCGGGATCGCCTCGCCCAGCGCCAGCAAGCTGTCGATGCTGCCGCGCATGGACGTCAGCGGTGTGCGCAAATCATGGGACACCGAAGCCAGTAAAGCACTGCGCAATTGTTCGGTTTCACCGTGCAGGCGCGCGGCCTCAAGGTCGTCGGCCAACTGCGCACGGGCCAGCGCTTGAGCCAGTGGCTGACTTAATGCGGTCAGCAATCGCCGACGCTGGCCACTGAGCTGCTCGCCCTCTTTCGGGCAAACGCCCAGCAAGCCCAACGGCCCGTCGTCAACCGATAACGGCCACCACCACCAGCGGCCGAACGGTAATGTGCCGGTGCCCATGCCGGCCGGTTGATCGTGCTGCCAGGCCCAATCGGCGGCAGCGCGCTCGGCTTCGGAAAACTGCAGCGAGCCACCGGTTTCGACCTTCCAGCCGCCCTGCCCGTCACGGTTAACCAGACACAATTGCAGGTCGTTCCAGCCGACCAGATGTGTCGCCGCCGCGCTGATCACCGCTTGCCGGTCGGTGGCGGCGGTGAGTTTACGCGACAGGTCGAGCAGTTCGCTGGTCTCTTGCTGAGTGTCGCGCAAGGCTTCCAACTGTCGCCGCTGACGCGCTGCGAGATTGCCGGTGAGCGCAGCCATCAGCAGGAAGAACAACAGCGTCAACACGTCTTCTTCACGCTGAATCGCAAAGGAGAAGGTCGGCGGGATGAACAGGAAATCGTAGGTCAGAAACGACAACGCCGCACACGCCAGCGCCGGCCCGAGGCTGCTGCGCACCGCCACCAGCAACACCGCCGCGAGGAACACCAGCGAGATATTCGGCAGCGGTAAAACACTCGACACCGCCCAGGCCAACGCGCTGGCCAGCACCGTTGCCAACAGCGCCAGCGCATAGTCGAACCAGACCAACGCCTGCACTGAACGCTGACGCGGTTGATGCTGTTGTTCATCGCTGTCGAGAACGTTGATTTCCAGGCCTCGGGCATTGCGCAACAAGCGTGACGCCAACCCACCGCCGAACAGCCGACGGCGCAAACGCTGACGCGACTGACCGACCAGCACCAGGCTGGCACGACGTTCGGTAGCGTGTTGAATCAGGGTTTTCGCCACTTCGCCAGCGCGCAGCAGCACCACTTCGCCGCCCAGCCGTTCAGCCAATTGCTGAGCGCTTTGCAGACGCAAACGCGATTGCTCGTCGCACGCACTGCCGTTGTCCACATGCACCAGACTCCACGGCAAATGCCGACGCTGCGCGACCCGACTGGCATGACGTACCAGACGCTCGGCCTGGGCATCGCCATCGACTCCCACCAGCAAGCGGCCGCGCACGGCTGGCGCCGCTTGGCCCAACTGTCGATAGCCGCGACTCAGGTCATCATCGACCTGCGCCGCCGCGGTTTGCATCGCCAGCTCGCGCAGTGCAGTGAGGTTGGTTTGGGTGAAAAACGCATCGATCGCCGCTCGCGCCTGCTCCGGCACATAAACCTTACCGTCACGCAGCCGCTCGAGCAGCTCGCGCGGTGGCAGGTCGATCAACAGCAGTTCGTAGGCTTCTTGCAGCACCCAGTCGGGCAGGGTTTCGCGCACTTGCACGCCAGTGATGCCGCGCACCTGATCGTTGAGACTTTCCAGATGCTGGACATTGACCGTGGTGAAGACGTCGATGCCCGCTGACAACAACTCCTGAATGTCCTGCCAGCGCTTCGCGTGGCGGCTGCCGGGCGCATTGCTGTGAGCCAGCTCATCGACCAGCACCAGTTTTGGCTTGGCCTTGAGCAAACCGTCGAGGTCCATTTCCTCGAGCATCACGCCACGGTATTCCGAGCGCACCAGCGGTAACTGCGGTAAACCGCCGAGCAATGCTTCGGTTTCCGCCCGACCGTGGGTTTCCACCACCCCGGCGATGACTTTCACGCCTTGGCGCAGCTGGGTGTGGGCAGCTTGCAACATGGCGTAGGTCTTGCCGACGCCAGGAGCGGCGCCGAGAAAAACCTTGAGCCGGCCACGACCATCGCGGGGTAAATCAGCTAACAATGCGTCGGCGCGGCCGGAGTCGCTCATTGATTTCTCGCCTTTCAGATTCGGTTTCTTTGTTGCGGAAAAGATCGCAGCCTGCGCCAGCGCCTACGGTATTCAAGATCCCTCGTAGGAGCTGGCGAAGCCTGCGATCTTTTGATCTACAGCTTTTCCAGCGCGATGTTCAATTCCAGCACATTCACCACCGGCGGGCCCACCAACGGTTGCTCGATGTGCGCGTCCAGCAACTGCTGCAGGGCAGACACCGGCACGTCACGCGCCGCCGCAACCCGCGCCAGTTGATAGGTAATTGCCGCCGGTGGCAAGTGTGGATCGAGGCCGCTGGCAGAGGTGGTCAGCAAGGCCAAGGGAACTGGCCCCTGGCCTGGCACCAGCAGCTTGTTGGCATCGTCGATTACCCGAGTCGCCAGTGCCGGATTGCTCGGTGCCAGGTTACTCGCACTGCTCGAAACAGTCGCAAACGCACCCGCCGAAGGCCGTGGATGGAACCACGCATCACCGACAAAATCCTGGGCAATCAGGGACGAGCCGCGCACCTTGCCATCGGCGTCACGCACCAGACTGCCATTGGCCTGATCGGGGAACGCGACTTGGGCAACACCGGTCACCACCAGTGGATAAGCGACGCCGGTGATCAGGGTCATCAGAACGAGCAGGCTCAGGGCCGGACGGATCATAGTGGACATCATCGAATCCTCAATTCAGGTTGAACGCCGCACCCGCAGGCGCGGCGTGCAGCAGTTACACCAAGTGCAGCGCAGTCAGCAGCATGTCGATCAGCTTGATACCCACGAACGGCACTACGATGCCCCCCACGCCGTAGATCAGCAGGTTGCGGCGCAGCAAGTGCGCAGCGCTCGCGGCCTGGACTCGCACGCCGCGCAGGGCCAACGGGATCAGCGCGACGATGATCAAGGCGTTGAAGACGATGGCCGAGAGAATCGCGCTCTGCGGACTGGTCAGGTGCATGATGTTCAGCACACCCAGTTGCGGGTAGATCGCGGCAAACAGCGCCGGCAGGATCGCGAAGTACTTGGCCACGTCGTTGGCGATGGAAAACGTCGTCAACGCGCCACGGGTCACCAGCAACTCTTTACCGATCTGCACCACGTCCAGCAGCTTGGTCGGGTCGCTGTCGAGGTCGACCATGTTCGCCGCTTCGCGCGCGGCCTGCGTCCCGTCGTTCATTGCCATGCCAACGTCAGCCTGAGCCAGCGCTGGCGCGTCGTTTGCGCCGTCACCGCACATCGCGACCAGACGACCGTCGTTCTGCTCGTGACGAATGCGCGCGAGTTTCTTCTCCGGCGTCGCTTCAGCCAAGACGTCATCGACACCGGCTTCAGCGGCAATCGCCGCAGCGGTCAGCGGGTTGTCGCCGGTCACCATGACGGTGCGAATCCCCAGCTTGCGCAGCTCGGCAAAACGCTCACGAATGCCTGGCTTGACCACGTCCTTAAGGTGGATCGCACCGAGCAACTTGCCCTCGGCACACACCAGCAACGGCGTCCCACCGCTCTGGGCGATCTTGTCGACTTCCCGGGACATCGCCGGCAGCATATCGGCGCGTGTCTGACCGACGAAAGCCAACACCGAATCCACCGCACCTTTGCGATAGACGCGCCCCTGATAGTCAACGCCGGACAAGCGAGTTTCGGCACTGAACGGCACAACGGTCAGTGCCTGCGCAGACGGCTCAGCCTGTGGATAAAGTCCGCGCAGATACTCGACGATCGACTTGCCTTCAGCCGTGTCATCGGCCAGCGAGGCAAACAACGCACCTTCGGCCAGTTCCTTGGCGCTGACGCCAGGTGTTGCGTAGATCGCGGTGCAACGACGGTTACCGAAGGTGATGGTGCCGGTCTTGTCCAGCAGCAACACATGCACGTCGCCCGCCGCTTCCACCGCACGGCCGGATTTGGCGATCACGTTCAGCCGCACCAGACGGTCCATGCCGGCAATACCGATGGCCGACAACAAGCCGCCGATGGTGGTAGGAATCAGCGTCACCAGCAGCGCCACCAGGAACACCAGCGGCAGGTTGCCGTTGGCGAAGTGGGCGAATGGCTGCAAGGTCACGACCACCACCAGGAAGATCATGGTCAGGCCGATCAGCAGAATATCCAGCGCCACTTCGTTCGGGGTTTTCTGGCGCTTGGCGCCTTCAACCAGCGCGATCATGCGGTCCAGTGTCGACTCGCCGGGGTTGGCGGTGATGCGCACCAGCAACCAGTCGGACACCAGTCGAGTGTTGCCGGTGACCGCCGAACGGTCACCGCCGGACTCGCGAATCACCGGTGCGGACTCACCGGTAATCGCCGCTTCGTTGACTGCGGCAATACCTTCGATCACCTCACCGTCACCGGGAATCATCTCCCCGGCTTCGACGCGAACCACATCGCCTTTGCGCAGGCTGACCGCTGGCACTACCTGAAAGCTGCCATCGGCTTTTTTACGCCGAGCGCTCAAGCCTTCGCTACCAGCCTTGAGGCTGTCGGCGCGGGCCTTGCCGCGACCTTCGGCCAGGGCTTCCGCAAAGTTCGCGAACAACACGGTGAACCACAGCCAAAGGGCGATTTGCGCCGCCACAAAAGTGGGTACCGCCGGGTCAGGTATCACGCACAACACGGTGGTGAGAATCGCGGTCAGTTCGACCACCAGCATCACCGGCGAGCGCTTCAGTTGCCGTGGGTCGAGCTTGACGAAGGCTTGCACCAGCGCCGGCCGCCACAGGGCCGAGATCGCGGTTTTCGGTTGCTCGACAGGTTGGGCCGGCACAGCGTGTGGTGCAGTTTTTTTCGATACACGAACGGGCATATTCATCATCAAATCCCTCAGAAGCCCATGCTCAGGTGTTCAGCGATAGGACCCAGCGCCAGGGTCGGCAGGAAAGTCAGGCCACCCACCAGCAAAATGGTCACGGTCAACAAAGTGACAAACAGCGGGCCATGGGTCGGGAAGCTGTTCTGGCCAATCGGTGCGGTTTTCTTCATTGCCAGGCTGCCGGCCAGGGCCAGTACCGGGAGGATGTAACCGAAGCGCCCGATCAACATGCCCAGGCCCAGCATCAGGTTATGAAATGGGGTGTTCGCGTTTAAGCCGCCGAATGCCGAACCGTTGTTGGCGCTGGCGGAGGTGTAGGCGTACAGCAGTTGACTGAAACCGTGGGGGCCGGGGTTGCTGATAGTGCCCGCAGGGCCAGGCAGGCTCGCCGCAATGGCACCCAGCACCAGCACGCCGATCGGCATCACCAGCAAGGTCACCACCAGCAACTGGACTTCCTTGGCTTGCAGTTTCTTGCCGAGGTATTCCGGTGTACGCCCGATCATCAGACCGGCGAGGAACACCGCAATCAGCACGTTGAGCAACATGCCGTAGAGGCCGGCGCCAACGCCGCCGAAGATCACTTCGCCGACCATCATGTTGATGAGCGCGACCATGCCCGTGAGCGGATTGAGACTGTCGTGCATGGCGTTGACCGAGCCGTTGGAGGCCGCGGTGGTGGTCACCGACCAGAGCACGGTCGCGGTGGTGCCGAAGCGTGCTTCCTTGCCTTCCAGCGGGGCCGTCTGTTCGACCGCGATGTTGTTCAGGGTCGGGTTTGGCTGGTACTCAGCCCACAGCGACACCGCACCACCGATCAGGAACAGCGCGAGCATGCAGCCGATGATCGCCCGACTCTGACGCAGGTCCTTGACGTAATGGCCGAAGGTAAACACCAGCGCCACCGGGATCAGAATGATCGACGCCATTTCAAACAGGTTGCTCCAGGCCGTCGGGTTCTCGAACGGGTGCGCCGAGTTGACGCCGAAGAAGCCGCCGCCGTTGGTGCCCAGTTGCTTGATCGCAATCTGGCTGGCCGCAGGACCCAGTGGAATCACTTGATCCACGCCCTGCATCGTCAGCGCATTCACATAGTGCGCGAAGGTTTGCGGCACGCCTTGCCAGACCAGGAACAGTGCCAGCAGCAGGCACAGCGGCAACAGGCCATAGAGGGTGGCGCGGGTCATATCGACCCAGAAGTTGCCCAGGGTTTGTGCCGATTTGCGGCCGATACCGCGACACAAGGCAACCAGAACAGCCAAGCCGGTAGCGGCGCTGACAAAGTTCTGCACGGTGAGGCCGATCATCTGGCTCAGGTAGCTGAGGGACGCTTCACCACTGTAGGACTGCCAGTTGGTATTGGTCATGAAGCTGACGGCGGTGTTGAATGCCTGCGTCCACTCCTGCCCCGGCAGGTTTTGCGGGTTGAGTGGCAAGTAGTCCTGGAACAACAAAATCGCGAACAACAGCAAAAAGCCCGCGAGGTTAAACGCGAGCAACGCCAGGGTGTATTTCTGCCAACTCTGTTCGCCCTGTGGGTCGACCCCGGCCACGCGATAACAGCCGCGTTCCACTGGCCCGAGGATCGGCGTCAGCCAGGTGCGCTGGCCTTCCATCACCTTGTAGTAGAACCTTCCCAGGGCCGGTGCCGGAATCAGCACCATGGCGAAGAACGCGAGGATCAGCAAATAGTCATAACTGTGCATAGCCGCTCCTAGTGCTGATCCGCGCGCAACAGCGCAACCAGTAGATAAATGAACAGTCCCACCGCCAACAGCAGGGACACCCCGTCCAGAACGCTCATGGAATTTCTCCGTCGTACGGCGATTGCCGCGTGTGGCGCAATTGTCTACAGGAAGGCTGTAAAGGAACGAGACCGAGGGATTGGGCGCGGCATAAAGAAAGCGTAAAGAGTGGCTTTACGCGGGGGTTACAGGCCGGATTTCAGTGGCGTCAGGAACGGCCCCATCGCGGGCAAGAGCTAGCCCCCCCGCGCCTACGGATTTGAGCCCCCCGCCCCGCGACCGACGCAAAACCTGTGGGAGCAAGGCTTGCCCGCGATGGCGTCATCTCAATCACCGATGCTCTCAACTGGCGCACAAAAAGCGCGCATCCAGCAGCTAACATCCTCGATACGACAGCTTTCTGCGATTTACGACGCACAAAGCCGATATGGCACGCCCACTGCAAATGCCTTCCCCGAGCTTTTCCACACCTCTGCGGGAGAAACGCATGAATACACAACTCAAACCCTCGTTGGGCACCCTGCATTTATGGGGTATCGCGGTCGGGCTGGTGATTTCCGGCGAGTACTTTGGCTGGAGCTACGGCTGGGGCGTGGCCGGGACTCTCGGCTTTCTGGTGACCTCGTTGATGGTCGCGACCATGTACACCTGCTTCATTTTCAGCTTCACCGAACTGACCACGGCCATCCCGCACGCGGGCGGCCCTTTCGCCTACAGTCGCCGCGCCTTCGGTGAAAAAGGTGGGCTGATCGCCGGCCTGGCGACGCTGATCGAGTTCGTCTTCGCTCCGCCGGCCATTGCCTTGGCTATCGGCGCCTACCTGAACGTGCAGTTCCCTGCCCTCGATCCGAAACACGCGGCGGTCGGCGCCTATATCGTGTTCATGGGCCTGAACATCCTCGGCGTGAAACTGGCGGCGACCTTCGAGTTGGTGGTTTGTGTGCTGGCCGTCGTAGAGTTGCTGGTGTTCATGGGCGTGGTCGCCCCGGCGTTCAGCTTCAGCAACTTCGCCCTCAATGGCTGGGCCGGTTCCGATGTGTTCAGCGCACCGGCAATCGCCGGGATGTTCGCGGCGATTCCCTTTGCGATCTGGTTCTTCCTCGCCATCGAAGGCGCGGCCATGGCCGCCGAAGAAGCCAAGGACCCGAAACGGACGATCCCCAAAGCCTACATCAGCGGCATTCTGACCCTGGTGTTGCTGGCCATGGGTGTGATGTTCTTTGCCGGTGGCGTGGGTGACTGGCGGACCCTGGCGAACATCAACGACCCGTTGCCGCAAGCGATGAAAGCCGTGGTCGGTGAAAGCTCCGGCTGGCTGCACATGCTGGTGTGGATTGGCCTGTTCGGGCTGGTGGCGAGCTTCCACGGAATCATCCTTGGTTACTCGCGACAGTTCTTCGCCCTCGCCCGTGCAGGCTACCTGCCGACATACCTGGCCAAACTGTCACGCTTTCAGACACCGCACCGGGCAATCATCGTCGGCGGCCTGATCGGTATCGCGGCAATCTACAGCGACGGCTTGATCAACCTCGGCGGCATGACCCTGACCGCGGCGATGATCACCATGGCGGTATTCGGCGCCATCGTGATGTACATCATGAGCATGCTCAGCCTGTTCAAACTGCGTAAAACCGAACCGAACCTGGAACGTACCTTCCGCGCCCCGGGTTATCCGTTGGTGCCGGCTATTGCCCTGGCATTGGCGGTGGTCTGCCTGGTGGCGATGGCCTGGTTCAACGCACTGATCGGGGCAATCTTCCTCGGTTTCATGGCCGTAGGCTTTGTCTACTTCCTGCTGACTGCCCAGCTGCGGGCCGACGCCCCGGCCGATGCGATGCTGACCGGTCTTTGATAAGGTGCCCCAGGCAGAACAGGCCTAGAATGGAACCACTGCGAAACGCTGTGACTCAAAGTGGATAGGCACGGCGTTGACGCGAAACCATTCGCGTCGAAACCTGCCCTTAAGGAGAGCGCTATGCCCTGGTATGCCTGGTTGATTCTGGTGGTTGCTATCGGATCGATCGTCGGTGGTTTGATGATGCTGCGCGACACCGCAAACAAGGTGGAGCTAACCGATGAGCAACGCAAACGCGTCGCTGAGCGCAACGCGGAGATGGACGCCAAGGACGCTCAGGATCGCTGACGAATCCTTTTGAACGGACATGAGCTGCGATCTTTTGCGCCATCAGGGCGCTGAAAATCAAAAGATCGCAGGCTCCGCCAGCTCACACTTCCCAATCCGCCTTGGCGATGTGCAAGCCGTGCAACCCCTTGTACGCCGCGCGTTCTGGCTGGCTCCAGCCTTCGAGTAGTTCATCTCCCAAACGATAGATTTCTACCCCCAACGGCCGACAGACACTTAACGGGTCCTGCGCATCCGGCCCCCACATCGGCAGCGACAAATCGCCCCCCGGGCAGGTCGACAATGCACACAGCAGATCAATCTCGGCGAAGAACTCCAGGTAGTCGCCCTTCTGCGCCGGGCAGGCCTTCATGAAGTACATATCGTCGTGGTTGAGCCCCGTGCACTGAAAGATGTTCAACACGTCATGCACGTCGAACTCGGTCAAACCGTGCGGTAAAACGGCTCGAGTCAGGTTCGAATGACAGTGGTGATGGAAGTCCTCGCCGGTGAGCATCTTGTTCACATAGGGATCGCAGCGCGTGCCCAGCAGATCGTGCAAACGTCCGCCATGTTCATCGATACCGTAATGGGCCAGGCTGTCGTCGGTGATGGTCACCAGCGGCCGCAGAAAGGGCAAGTTCGACCAGAGTCGGTCATGGGTGCTGACATGAGCGCCCTGCAATTGCCGGGTCCTTGCAGCCCACAGTCGCTCGCGTGGGTCGTTGGCATTCCAGACGTTGAAATCCCCCACTTGCGGGCCCACCGGTGTGGTCACGCGGAACACATGCCCCGCCGGCACATGCCAGGCGCGTCCGGTGCGGATCGGCACTTCGAATTGTTCGATCAACGTGCGGCCGGCCGGTGTATCGCGGATCCGCTCGTAGAAAGCTTTATCGACCAGCAACGCCGAGCCCTTACTGACCTGATAAGCCGCGGGATAGTCTTTGTACATGGCATGAGTCCTCGATCAGTGACGGGATGGATGGTTGAACAACTCGAGCAGTTGCTCGAGATAATCGCTCAACGCTTCGTACGCGCCGGGCTTGTCGCCGTCTACCAGCAAGTCATGAATGAGCCGGTCGCGCTCAAGCCAGGGCGCCTGGAAGCGGGATTCGTCAGGTGCCGCACTGAACACCAGACGCAGTTGCGCAACGACACTGGTAAAGAACTCATCGAACAGCGGGCTGCGTAACAAACCGACAATGTGTTGATGAAAACGCAGACTGTGGGTGCCGACAGCCCGCCAGTCTTCACGCTCGCGGGCCAGTTGCGAAGCTTCGATGGCTTCGATGGCTTCGATGGCTTCGATGGCTTCGATGGCTTCGATGGCTTCGATCATGTCGTCGGATTGATATTCGCGCAACGGTCGGCTGGCGCTGATGGCCTGTAACTCCAGCGTGCGTCGGACCTGAAACAGGTCGCGCACCTGATCGGCGCCAAGCTGGCGAACCATCACGCCTTTATTTCGGACATAAAGGGTCAGGCCTTCCTGCCCCAAGCGGTGCAGCGCTTCGCGGATGGTATTGCGCGAGGCGTTGTAGGCGATCACCAGATCGCCTTCCACCAACGCCCGGCCCGGCAGCAAACGACCGCCAATGATGTCGGCGCGCAACTCCAGTGTGATGTGGTCAGCCAGAGACAGTCCGCTACTCATACTCATCGCCTCAAGATTGTTCAACAATCGTCAGTCAATGAGTAATCACTATTCATGCCAGTTGTCAGGTGAAGAACGCCCCTACTTGTAGCGCGAAGCCGCAGCACCTTTCGACAGGTTTGGCCCTTCATCAATGAAAAGACTACTACGGCCTCTGCTGACTTCTCGCTCCGACTCGCGCCGTCGCCCTTTCAGGCACAAGGCGAGATCTCCCCAGGTAAGAACGCAATCCTTCACCGCACAGCCGCCGGATTTACGCTGCCTGCCCCTTGACCACAAGAGCTTCGCGGTTTTATGCCCGCTCGCCCTGGTCGGCTTCGCCTTGTATCCGATTTTTGTACATCGGCTCGCGGTTTCGATTCACGCGTCCTCCCCACACTCGGTCACCCTCATGCAGTTGCGCTTCACTTCGTTCGCTGTGGTCAGCTTACGGCGGGACTTTCACCCACAAGATTGCGCCCATGCTGGGCGCACATAAAAAAGGCCGGTCAATGACCGGCCTCTGCCGCAAGCGTCTACGAATCAGTTCACCTCAAGCTTGTCGCGATTCTTGTCCAGAATCGCCTTGCCGATGCCCTTGACCTCCAATAACTCATCCACCGACGCAAAGGGTCCATTGCTCTCACGATACGCAACAATCGCCTTGGCCTTGGCCTCACCTACCCCGGTGAGTTCTCGCTGCAGTGTCGTTGCATCCGCTGCATTGAGATCGACTTTTGCAACCTCCCCGGACGGTGCAACCTGTACTGCCAATGGCGCGGTTACGGCCTCGACTTTGGTCGCCGGCGCAGCAATAGCGGCAATAGACGCGCTGGTCAGAAGGGCAAAAGCCAGAGAGTAGAAATAGCCTGTACGCATAAGTGACGCTCCATGACATCGATAAGTAAGAAGCAGCTTTTCCAAAGCCACCTCCCAAACCTAGGTCATCCTGTGAGACTGTCAAAAATGTATCAGTTACAGGGTGTGTAACAATCAGGGTTCGAGGCGGCGTTGCTGGTAGATCCAGTCGACAATCTCGCCATCCGGAGTGTAACCACTGACGGTATCACGCAGGAGTTGGCGAACCCGCGAATAATCATCCCGCTCAATCGCAGACAGCAACTCCGTCAGCTTGCCCTCGAGCACTTCCCAGGGCAACAAGTCTTCATTGGCCGTCATGATCATCGGGTGCTGGGTGGCTGCTACGTTGTCACCGATCAGCAACTCTTCGTAGAGCTTTTCACCGGGGCGCAGCCCAGTAAATTCGATCGCGATGTCACCGTGAGGATTTTTGTCCGAACGGACACTCAAACCCGACAGGTGAATCATCTTCTCGGCCAGCTCGACAATCTTCACCGGCTCGCCCATGTCCAGCACAAACACATCACCGCCCTGCCCCATCGAGCCGGCCTGAATGACCAACTGCGCGGCCTCGGGGATGGTCATGAAGTAACGGGTGATCTTCGGATGCGTGACCGTTAGCGGGCCGCCCGACTTGATCTGCTTATGGAACAGCGGAATCACCGAACCGGAAGACCCAAGCACATTGCCGAATCGCACCATGGTGAATCGGGTTTTATTGACCCGGGACACGTTGGTCTTGTCGCCAAACATCACCGGCGCCAGCTCCCGGCTCAACGCCTGCAACGTCATTTCAGCCAGTCGTTTGGTACTGCCCATGACATTCGCGGGGCGAACAGCCTTGTCGGTCGAAATCAGCACAAAGTTTGCCACACCGGCCTGCAGGGCGGCCTGCGCGGTATTCAGCGTGCCAATCACATTGTTCAGTACACCTTCGGCAATATTGTGCTCGACCATCGGCACGTGCTTGTAAGCCGCTGCGTGATAGACCGTATCCACATGCCAGGTTTTCATCACATCCAGCAGCTTGTCCTGGTTGCGCACCGAACCGAGGATCGGCAACAGGCGAACCGATAGCGACTCACGGGCAATACGCTGCTCAAGTTCCGACAGAATGCTGTAAAGATTGAACTCACTGTGCTCGAACAACAACAGCGTAGTCGGCTGCAACGCCAGGATCTGGCGACAAAGCTCAGAACCGATGGAACCGCCCGCCCCCGTGACCAGAACCGACTGATCCTTAATGCAATGCTCGAGCAAATCGCCCTGCGCCGGCACCGCATCGCGGCCAAGCAGGTCCGCGATGTCGACTTCCTGAATGTCATCCACCTTGACCCGGCCACTGGCCAGGTCCATGAAACCGGGCACACTGCGAACGTGCAGTGGAAAACCTTCCAGGAAGCCCAGAATCTCACGGCGACGCCCGCGATTGGCCGAAGGAATCGCCAGCAGGATTTCCTGAGCGCCGGTGGCCTCGATCATGCGTTGAATGTGCTTGGACTTGTACACCTGCAAACCGGAAATCACCCGATCGACAATGCTCTTGTCATCATCAATAAATGCTACCGGGCGCATGACCCGGCCCATGCGCAAGGCGGCAACCAGCTGGTTACCGGCGGCACCCGCCCCATAGATGGCAACGCGGGGCAACCCATTATCACGATTGGTGAAAGGAACGTGCTGCGCGGCGGTAAACCAGTCGCCCAGAAAATACTGGCGCATGGCCAGGCGCAGCCCGCCCACCATGATCAGGCTTAACCACCAGTAGTTAAAAATGATCGAGCGAGGCACGACGTTCTGATGATTGCTGTACCAGTACACCACCACCCCGAGAATCAGCGCCGAAAGGCTGACAGCCTTGACAATCGCAATCAGGGCATCGTTGCCGAAGTAGCGCATCACCGCCCGGTACATACCAAAGCGGATAAAAAGAGGGATAGCGATAACCGGAGCAGCTATAAATAACCAAAAGTGTTGAGTAAATGGATTTCTCATTTCGTCGATGCCCAGGCGGACGACGAATGCCATCCACAAGGCTAGCCAAACCAGCAAGAAGTCTGTGATGACTTGCAGAATACGCTTGCGTCGACGTGGCAGGCTTAACAAATATGCTCGTATCTGATCCATAATCCCGTCGCTCACCTTTTGTCATCTACAGAACAAAACCGCCTTGATAAAAATTAAATTCGTGCGTGACTCTCCAGCTCTCCAGCACGAAACTTCACCGCTAAAATCACCAAGGGAACATACGCTATAACCAAACCGATCAAACCATCCAGACCCAGCAACTCAACATACAAAGCAACCGGTAATAACCAAAAGACATTAATCACCAACACTGCCAATGTAACGATCGAATGCGTACCCAATTGACGTGATGCGCACTGGTACGCATGACTGCGGTGCGCTTCATAGATCCTCGCACCCTGCAAAAATCGCCTTATCAACGTAAACGTCGCATCCACGACGAAAACCCCGATCAGAATCAACCACACCCATAACAGACTCGTGCTGTGCCAAGCCGCCTGAAGCGAAAATACGCCTAATACCATGCCTAGAAAACCACTTCCTGCATCGCCCATGAAAATCCGCGCAGGCGGAAAATTCCAGTACAGAAAGCCCAAAACTGACATTGCCAGCAGCAGCGGAGCCCATATTAGAGACTCGTTTCCGGAAATCCAGTAAACCAGGCAGGCGCCAAGGCAAACCGACACAGCTTCGATACCGGCAATCCCATCGATGCCGTCCATGAAGTTGTACAAGTTCAGCATCCATACCAGGTACATCGCTGCTAATACGTTCCCCAACCACCCCAGATTCAGTGAAATACCGAATATATTCAGCGGCGGCATTCCATTGAACCAGCAGAGAACCCAGACAGCGCCTGCAAAATGCCCAAGCAAGCGCCAGCGAACAGCTATATGACTATGGTCATCGACAAAACCTATTATCGCGATACCGCCACCCGCCCCCAGCAAAGTCCAGACAAGCTCCCAGCTCACAACACCAAACCAGCCAAGAACGGGCAGTACCGCAAGAAAACTCAAAACAATGGCTACGCCACCACTGCGAGGTGTAGGCCTCGAATGCGAGCTACGAGCATTCGGGATGTCCATCAGACTGCCGCGCAGCGCATAACGACGCAGGGCGCCGGTCAAGACCAGGGAAACACCCACTACAACTGGCAACGACAACCAGAGACTCATCGAGCAAAGGCATCCATTAACGATAAACGAGGATAGAAAGCCTCAGTCATCTGTGACTTAAGCGTTTGAACTCTATAAGCCTTTACCAGCAATACAGTTTTCCGGCAATCAAAGGATGAATCGTCGTATTCAAAATAACGAAAAAAGGCCGAAATGCACGCTCATCCAACGACAAGACTACATTCTCGGCCTCATTTATCACCCCCACTGCGTAACCTGGCGTAGCGCCTCAGTACAGCAGCTTTCGCGCCATCACGATTCCAGTCGACGCTGACGGTAGATCAAATCGACAATCTCACCATCCGGGGCGTAACCACTGACAGTGTCACGCAGGAGTTGGCGGACCCGTGAATAATCATCCCGCTCAACGGCTGACAGCAACTCCGTCAGCTTGCCCTTGAGCGCTTCCCAGGGCAGGTGGTCTTCATTGGCGCTCATGATCATCGGGTGCTGGGTGGCTGCTACGTTGTCACCGATCAGCAACTCTTCGTAGAGCTTTTCACCGGGGCGCAGCCCGGTAAATTCGATCGCGATGTCACCGTGAGGATTTTTGTCCGAACGGACACTCAAACCCGACAGGTGAATCATCTTCTCGGCCAGCTCGACAATCTTCACCGGCTCACCCATGTCCAGCACGAACACATCACCGCCCTGCCCCATCGAACCGGCCTGAATGACCAACTGGGCGGCCTCGGGGATGGTCATGAAGTAACGGGTGATCTTCGGATGCGTGACCGTTAGCGGGCCGCCCGACTTGATCTGCTTATGGAACAGCGGAATCACCGAACCGGAAGACCCAAGCACATTGCCGAATCGCACCATGGTGAATCGGGTTTTATTGACCCGGGACACGCTGGTCTTGTCGCCAAACATCACCGGCGCCAGCTCCCGGCTCAACGCCTGCAACGTCAGCTCCGCCAGCCGCTTGGTACTGCCCATGACATTGGTGGGGCGAACAGCCTTGTCGGTCGAAATCAGCACAAAGTTTGCCACACCGGCCTGCAGGGCGGCCTGCGCGGTATTCAGCGTGCCAATCACATTGTTCAGTACACCTTCGGCAATATTGTGCTCGACCATCGGCACGTGCTTGTAAGCCGCTGCGTGATAGACCGTATCCACATGCCAGGTTTTCATCACATCCAGCAGCTTGTCCTGGTTGCGCACTGAACCGAGGATCGGCAACAGGCGAACCGATAGCGACTCACGGGCAATACGCTGCTCAAGTTCCGACAGAATGCTGTAAAGATTGAACTCACTGTGCTCGAACAACAACAGCGTAGTCGGCTGCAACGCCAGGATCTGGCGACAAAGCTCAGAACCGATGGAACCGCCCGCCCCCGTGACCAGAACCGACTGATCCTTAATGCAATGCTCGAGCAAATCGCCCTGCGCCGGCACCGCATCGCGGCCAAGCAGGTCCGCGATGTCGACTTCCTGAATGTCATCCACCTTGACCCGGCCACTGGCCAGGTCCATGAAACCGGGCACACTGCGAACGTGCAGTGGAAAACCTTCCAGGAAGCCCAGAATCTCACGGCGACGCCCGCGATTGGCCGAAGGAATCGCCAGCAGGATTTCCTGAGCGCCGGTGGCCTCGATCATGCGTTGAATGTGCTTGGACTTGTACACCTGCAAACCGGAAATCACCCGATCGACAATGCTCTTGTCATCATCAATAAATGCTACCGGGCGCATGACCCGGCCCATGCGCAAGGCGGCAACCAGCTGGTTACCGGCGGCACCCGCCCCATAGATGGCAACGCGGGGCAACCCATTATCACGATTGGTGAAAGGAACGTGCTGCGCGGCGGTAAACCAGTCGCCCAGAAAATACTGGCGCATGGCCAGGCGCAGCCCGCCCACCATGATCAGGCTTAACCACCAGTAGTTAAAAATAATCGAGCGAGGCACGACGTTCTGATGGTTGCTGTACCAGTACACCACCACCCCGAGAATCAGCGCCGAAAGGCTGACAGCCTTGACAATCGCAATCAGGGCATCGTTGCCGAAGTAACGCAGCACTGCTCGGTACATGCCGAAACGAATGAATAGAGGAACGGAAATTACGGGGGTCGCCAAAAAAAGCCATAGATGATCTGTAAGGGGATTGACCACCTCATCGAGACCCAGGCGTACGACAAACGCCAACCACAGCGCGCCCCAAACCAACATGACGTCCGCAAGAATCTGAATCAGCCTTTTATGACGGCGCGGCAGCCCCAACAACAAGGTTCGCAACTTATTCATAAACCCTTCGAACACCTCACAGCTCCTGCACTCAAAATCGCCAACTTCACTGCAGCAAACAGAACATCTGACTATTGACATACATTCCGGGCAAATTGATCGCCAGGAATGTACGCCAAGTAGCCTTTTGGCCGCAGGATGCCCCGTCAGATCAAGCGTGTGCTTGATATGCCAATTGCATTACTTCGCCAAGAACCGCACAGGTCTTGTCCATTTCTGACTGTGTCAGCGTCGGATGCACAAGGAACATCAAGCTTGTTTCCCCGAGTTCTTGTGCCACAGAGAAGCGAACGTCGGGCCTCCAACCGGTATCGTCAAAGGCCTTCTCAAGGTAGACCTCGGAGCAAGAACCGGAGTAGCACGGAACACCGCGGGCAGTAATTTCCGAAATAATGCGATCACGATTCCATTCAGCCTTCAGCCGCTGTGGCTCAACAAAGACATAACACTTGTAGGCCGCGTGAGTGCAGTATTCCGGAATGACTGGAACACGCAGCCCACCCAGTTGGCGAGCACATGACCAAATGCGTTCCGCGTGCTCAAGCCGACTTGCTTGCCACTGAGGCATTCGACGCAATTGGATACGCCCAATGACCGCCTGCACTTCCAGCATTCGCCAGTTAGTACCAAAACTTTCATGCAACCAGCGAAAGCCTGGCGCATGTTCACGTTCATAGATCGCTTCCCAGCTCTTGCCATGGTCCTTGATAGACCACATCTTCAACCAGAGGTCTCGGTCATTCGTGGTGACCATGCCGCCTTCGCCGCCGGTGGTCATAATCTTGTCCTGGCAGAATGACCAAGCCCCGACATGACCAATGGAACCTACCGGGCGTCCTTTATAGAGCGCGCCATGTGCCTGGGCGCAATCTTCAATGACCTTCAGATCGTGCTCGGCCGCCAGCGACATAATCGGGTCCATGTCGCAAGGCCATCCCGCGAGATGCACGCAAATCAACGCCCGAGTACGCTCAGTCAGCACCGCACGGATGGTCTCGGCAGTGAAATTCTGGGAGTCTGGATCAACTTCGGCAAATACGGGAATAGCACCTGCATTGACAATACTCGATACAGAGGCCAGGAAGGTACGTGGAGTCACAATGACCTCATCACCAGCGCCAATTCCCAGCGCCTGCAATGCGAGGTCCAGAGCGACCGTTCCGTTGGCCAGGGCAATTGCATGCTTTGTATCTGCCCAGACAGCAAATTCCTTTTCAAACTCCCGACACTCTTGCCCAGTCCAATAGTTGACTTTATTGGAGAGAACCACATCGCGAACCGCATCGGCCTCATCAACAGTGAAAGAGGGCCAAGGAGAAAATGGTGTATTCAACACAGCCAGTACCCATAGATTAAAAATAAAGGATCTCGCGAAGCATCCATTCAAATACGCCGTATCAAGCGCAATGATCGCCTTGTACGACGCAGGTCAAGTCCTGAAAAACACCTTTGCCGGAACACCAAGCACCGTCACCGAGTCTTCTACATCACTTACCGCAACGGCCCCCGCGCCGACGGTTACGCCCGCGCCGATCCGAATCAATTGCCTGACACTAGCGCCAATGCCAATCCAACTCAGATTGCCGACCCGAACACCGCCCGCCAGTCTAGCACCGGGGCTGACATGGACGCACTCACCCAACACACAATCGTGATCGACGCTGCACCCGGTATTCAGGATCGCCCCAGGACCTATCACCGCGTCAGCATTCACCACTACACCTGCGAATACTACCGACCCAAGGCCAATAGATGCTCGTCGACTGACAGTGGCTGCCGGATGAACCAACGAAACCAGAGGAGCCCCTACCCGCGCAAGCTCATCAAGCTTGGCTTTGCGAATTGAATTATGCCCTATTGCAACGACTACCCCGTCATAGTGCGAAAGCTGCTCTATCAACAACGAAGTGTCTCCAACGACACTCCAACTGCCATTCGTCGTCTGCGCAGGCCAGCCGTCTGCAAAAAAATCTACATGCTCCCATCCACAGCATTCAGCAGTATCGGCGACCACCTTGCCGTGCCCACCCGCCCCGAGAATGGCCAACCGTTTCATGGCTTGTTACCGGTGAATTTCGACATAGTGACCTCCCCGTCGGCGCTGATTCCTTCACGAACTACAACCTTCTTGAGGGTCAATAGAATGATTTTTATATCCAGTTTTAGAGACTGATTATCAACGTACCAGACATCCAGCTTGAATTTTTCATTCCAACTCAATGCATTACGCCCATTGATTTGCGCCCACCCTGTCACTCCTGGGCGTGCTTCATGGCGTCGAAATTGCTCTGGACTGTAAAGAGGGAGATATTCCATCAACAGCGGGCGCGGCCCTACAAGGCTCATCTCTCCCTTCAGAACATTCCACAACTCAGGCAGCTCATCCAAACTACTGGAGCGCAAAAAAGCCCCAAATGGCGTCATACGCTCAGCATCTGGAAGAGGTACGCCTTTTGCGTCATAAGCATCCTTCATCGTGCGAAATTTAACCATTTCAAAAGGCTTGCCGTTAAGGCCTGGCCGCACCTGACGAAATAAAACGGGCCCTCCGAGTTTGCGGCGTATTTGAAAAGCCACAATCAAAATAATGGGAGACAACAACAGCAGGCCAAAAAAAGAAGCCAGAACATCAAAAAGCCGTTTCAACATCTTATGTTCCTAAATTGCATATCAAGGCGAGCGTCAATTTCGACTTGAAACATAATGTTATTTGCGTTTTGAAAGCCGTTTGAAAATATCGGCAAATCGTCGTACACCTTCGCTTAACGAGAGATTATCACGATAATAAACCCGACCCTTTTCAGCCATCTCATTTCGACTCTGATCGCCAGCCAGATGCAGAGATTGGACAGCAGCAGCCAGCGACTCTGGACTTTCCGACTCAGCGACGAGTCCGCAGCCACTCAGCCGCACCAAGTCAGCTGCATCCCCATCGACTGCCATTAATAACGGCTTACCAACAGCCATGTATGCCTGCGTTTTAGAAGGGATGGTCACCGTAAACAATGGATCTTTTTTCAGATGAACCAGCAACGCGTCGGCATTCGCAAGATAGCTACCCACATCACTCATAGGGACGGGAGGTAAAAACACAACATTACGCAGACCGTGCGCTTCAGCCTTCTGCTTCAAACACTCAACTTCAACTCCCCCGCCCAAAAAGATGAATACCAATTCGATATTCCGCTCTTGAAGAAGATTGGCGGCTTCGAGCACTGAGTCCAGCGCTTGAGCTTTCCCCATATTCCCGGCAAACAAAACACGAAACCTTGAGGCGCCTGGAAAGTTACTTGGTAACTTATTATCAGAGGATGCCAAAAGATCCTCCGCACACCAGTTATAAATGATCTCGATTTTGTTTTCCGGTACGCCACGCTCAACCAGCAGGCGCTTGAAACCGGGTGAAAGCACTACAAGTTGATCGACGTTTCTATAGACGTAATCACAGACCTTCGATACCAGATTTAGCGCCTTTTCATTAGCGAACATACCTGTTGCTCGCAACGTATCAGGCCATAGATCCTGAATATCATACACAACCGGTACGCGCCGAAAAAAACGAATAATCGTCGCTACAATACCTACAGTCAAAGGAGGGTGATAGGCATATATCACATCTGCACGTTTGCTGAAGAACAACCCATAGAAAAGGCTTGTTGCTGCAAAACTGACATAATTGATTATGCGCCCAACCCCACTCTGACCGTGGCTTGGGTAAAGAGGCAGCCGCGTTACGCTTACGCCGTCGATCAATTCGCGCTGAATCAATCGCATTTTAAAGCCAGGATAAATCTTGCCACCGGGATAGTTGGGAAATCCCGTAATCACCTCGACTTCAAATCCTTGCCTAACAAGCTCCCGCGCAAAAACCAGACCTTTGAAAGTCGGCTCAGGATCAAACCATTGGGTAAGCAATAATACGCGAACTGCCATTTTACTTAGAACCTTTTCCAAACAACGCGCATAACATAATCACGGTAGCTATGAATAATCCTGACTACCTTTTCCGCGACGTTTGGCATGCTGTAATCCTGCACCAGTCGCAGCGTCCTTTCATCACCACGACTTTGTGTCTCCAAGAGTTGCAGACCTTGCATCACTCGCTCGACTTCAAGGCCGACCATCATGACAGCTGCCTCTTCCATTCCCTCTGGACGTTCATGAGCTTCCCGAATATTCAACGCGGGGAAGTTGAGAATCGAGGACTCTTCGTTGATCGTGCCGCTGTCGGAAAGAACCGCTTTGGACTCGAGCTGAAGTTTATTGTAGTCCTTGAAGCCCAGCGGCTTAAGCAAGCGCACATTCTCATGAAACTGCACACCCATTGCATCTACACGCTTCTGCGTACGAGGGTGCGTAGAAACAATAACCGGCAACCCATAGCTCTCGGCTGTTTTATTAAGAACATCTACCAACTTTAGAAAGTTTTTATCAGAGTCGATATTCTCTTCGCGGTGCGCGCTGACGACAAAAAACTTACCTGACTCAAGGCCCAATCGCTCGAGAACATCAGAAGCCTCAATACCTTCACGATAATAGTTGAGGACTTCAAACATAGGGCTTCCGGTTTTGATCACCATGTCTGGTGACAAACCTTCACGCAGCAGATAATCCCGAGCGATAGTGCTATAGGTCAGATTAATGTCTGCGGTGTGATCGACAATTCGACGATTGATCTCTTCCGGCACTCGCATATCGAAACAACGATTACCAGCCTCCATATGGAAGGTCGGAATCTTGCGACGCTTGGCAGGAATAACCGCCATACAACTATTGGTGTCGCCGAGCACCAGCAAGGCCTCTGGCTGAACCTCCGCCAGTACACGATCTACGCTAATGATCACGTTACCGATGGTTTCCGCACCCGTAGCACCGGCCGCGTTCAGAAAATGGTCAGGCTTGCGAATACCTAGATCCTGAAAGAAAATTTCGTTCAGTTCGTAGTCGTAATTTTGCCCGGTATGAACAAGTACATGATCACAATACTGATCCAGAGCAGCCATTACGCGCGACAGACGAATAATTTCCGGGCGGGTTCCCACCACGGTTACGACTTTTAGTTTTTTCATTTTTTAAGCGTCACATTTCAAAAAGTGATAGACAAACAATCAGTAATACTCGCCTGCTGCTTCAAACAAACCGAAGCGGCAACTCGATCGTCGCCAAGCTGCTGTCGGTTTTGGCGCAGCGCGCAAAGCCTGCTTATCGCTGCCGAGCAAGCGACGAATGTCGCGCTACATAATGACACATTGAGTCGTTTTTTTTGCGCCTCAGTTTAGCCAGCACCCGTTTTTTCGCTTCTGGCGACTTGCCAGCATCCAGCACCCCTGACAACAATGACAGCACGCCAAGCCAATGCAGCCTTGAAGTCACCAGCAGATGGCATCGGGAATCAGGATTCTGGCGGATCAACGCAGCATCATCCGAATGAGACACCTGATGAGGAGCCGCATAGCCCAGGGCTGGTCACAACGGATTTGATATTCGAATTGGTGAAGCTCACACAGACATCGGTAGTCTTTCGGGTCGCGGTAGGAATGGCAGTCACCTGCCACCCCCCACACAGATCCGTACGTGCGGAATTACCGAATACGGCTCCTGCCTTGGGTTTTAACGCCGAAGCGGGTTATGGGATGAGGATGCATAGGTAGCTCGCGCGGATAGGGAATGAACAATTTGGCTAGCGCAATCATTCGTTCCCAGTTCAGTCGGTGTCGCTGACTCCGCCGTTTAAGGGCATGCCTCCACGCTCCGATAATCTCCCGGCGAAAAGCATCTAGCCGCCGTGTATTACCGGCCACTGCGCACTTTGTCATGCAAGGTTTTCAGCTTCTCATGAAGATCTTGCTCGTACTCTCGCCACGATACTCCACCCACACCACAAGCGGCGTCTCGCTTCAGATTATAGAAACTCTCCCGGAGAAGTTCGACCGTAACCACTCCATGAATCTATGGTCACCCCCGACACCCTGCGAGGGCTACGCTTTCGCAGGGTGTTTTATTTTCGGAGGCCATCTTCATGAGCGAATCAGCGCTGGTCGGTATCGATCTCGGCAAACACAGTTTTCACCTGCACGGCCAGGACAAATCGGGTCGAGAGGTGTTTCGCAAGAAGTGCTCGCGTCAACAGATGATGACACTCTTTGGCAATCTACCGGCCTGTACCGTGGTTATGGAGGCCTGTGCTGGTGCACATTTCGTCGCTCGCGAACTGATGAACATGGGGCATCAAGCCAAGCTGATTTCACCACAGTTCGTTCGGCCCTTCGTCAAAAGCAACAAAAACGATTTCGTCGATGCGGAGGCGATTTGTGAAGCCGCGTCGCGCCCGTCGATGCGTTTTGTCTCGCCCAAAACCGAGGCCCAGCAGACGCTTTCCGTATTGCATCGTCTGCGTGAGTCGCTGGTGCGCAACCGCACCAAAACAGCCAACCAGATGCACGGCTTCTTGCTGGAGTTTGGCATCAGTCTTCCAAGAGGGCTGGCCATCATGAAACGCCTGTCCATTGTCCTGGCCGAACATGAACTCCCTGTTCGATTGACAGTGCTGTTGCAACGGCTGCATGACCACTTCGTCTATTTGGATGGACAGATCAAAGAGCTGGATAAAGAACTGGCAGGCCAACTGGCCAGCGATGATCTGGGTAGTCGTTTATTGAGCTTGCCGTGTGTCGGGCCGATCACCGCCAGCCTACTGGCTGTGGAAATAGGTGACGGTCAGCAGTATGGATGCAGTCGCGACTTCGCCGCGTCTATTGGCCTGGTGCCCAGACAGTACAGCACGGGCGGCAAGGCGAATTTGTTGGGGATCAGTAAGCGCGGTGACAAGAATCTCAGACGACTGTTGGTTCAGTGCACCAGGGTTTACATGCAGCGGCTGGAGCACCAGAAAGGGGCTCTGGCCGATTGGGTGCGCTCGCTACTGATGCGACGGCATTCCAATGTGGTGGCCTGCGCCCTGGCGAACAAACTGGCGCGGATCGCCTGGGCGATAGCGGCCCACCATACGCAGTATGAAGCAGGGCCAGACACCTTGAGTGCCTGACCCAGCGGTTGTTGCAGTACCACGATTTACCTTTCAGGTTTTGCGATAGCTGAATAACGAATGACGTGAACGGCCCTCCGGCCTGGCGAAGAACCTGATCCATGAACCGGCTATATGAAGCCGCTGGGGTTTTTAGGATCGTCAGGCGCGACTCTCATCATGGCGCGGGGCCTGCCCCAGATAGACGCCGGATAGATTTAAGCAAGCCAACCACTTCACCCGCTAATCAGTATTGCAAAAACGGGGGTGACCATAGATTTATGGAGCGCTTACTTTCGAGACATCAGGCGCTTTAACTGAAGATTGCTGTTTACCCTTAGAGACGAAGGGCACCTGAATGACCCGCTCCACAAACGGAAGAAAAATGTCAGATTCAAGTCAGCCACTTGAATCTGACATTCTTTGCTTGCGCACTAACAGGTAGGCTCTCTGCACTTCTCACTCGAAGCGTGCAAACAGAGCAGAGAGCACCTTATGCCTTATACCGGAGTCGCCAATGGCCGTGCATAGGTATCCGGGAGTTCGCGATTAAAAATCTCGTTAGCCCAGAGCATGACGATCATTTCATCATCTCCCGCATTAGTGATGTCATGCGTCCACCCCGGCACAGTCTCGACAATTTCCGGTTGCTCACCTGTTGTGAACAGCTCGTAAAATTCCCCAGAGACTATATGACGGAAACGAAAACATGCCTTACCTTTAATCACCAGAAACTTTTCAGTTTTCGAGTGATGGTAATGACCACCACGCGTTACTCCTGGATGAGCGGTAAAGTAGGAAAACTGCCCGCTGTCCCCCGTCTTCAACATTTCAACGAATACACCTCGTGGATCCCCATACTTAGGGACCTCGTAAGTGAAGCGATCCGGTGGCAGATAGCTGACGTAAGTAGAATATAGCGCTCGCACCAACCCTGTACCGACTGGCTCCGTGATCAATGTAGCGCGGCTATCACGAAACGCCTCTAATTGCTTCGCCAACGCCCCAACACTAATAGTGTATTGAGGTTCAACCGCAACAAATCGCTCAATCGGCAATTGACCATCAAGTGCGGCGATGAAGTACTTAATGACATCATCGATATACACTAGATTGATATTGGCCTGCGGATCATTAATCTGAATAGGCAAACCATGGACAATATTATGGCAGAAGGTTGCGACCGCAGAGTTGTAGTTTGGACGAGCCCATTTGCCAAAAACATTCGGCAACCTGAACACGTAAACTGTCGCGCCGTGCTGATCAGCCAGTTCGGTCAACGCTTCTTCAGCACCGCGTTTACTGCTGCCGTAAGGATTATCAAGCTCTGCCTGACTGGAGGAAGTATAAAGAACAGGCACAGACCTGCCACACGCCGCAACTGCATCGCAAAGCGCGCGGGTCAGGTCAGTGTTACCCGTCTTGAATTCCTCTGGATCCTGCGGGCGATTGACCCCCGCCAAGTGAAACACAAAGTCCACTTCAGCCATCAAGACAGGCAGTTGAGCGGTATCATCTTCACGAGTAAAGCGCAGCACTTCAACGTCGCTGCGCTCGCTCAAGTGCGCTATCAGGTTCTTGCCAACAAAACCGTTGGAACCGGTGATCAGCACTTTCATTCTGTCACTCCTCAGGCGTTGCGTATTCGCCACGCTGAATAGCGCGCATAAAATCAAGCTTGAGCAACAGCTGCTTCATACCGTCCACGTCCAATCTCACCGTATTGTGCGAGTTGTAATCTTCAGTACGGGAAATCTTCTCTTCGCCTTGCTCTACGAATTTTGCGTAGTTCAAGTCACGCAAATCAGGCGGCACACGGAAGTACTCACCGCGGTCTTCGGCACAAGCCATTTCTTCACGGCTGAGCAATGCCTCATACAACTTCTCACCATGACGTGTGCCGATCACTTGTATCGGGTGCTCAGGCAAATTGAGCATTTGCGTCAATGCTTTGGCAAGCACTTCTACTGTGGCTGCCGGTGCTTTTTGCACAAACAAATCACCGTTATTACCGTGCTCGAATGCATACAGCACCAGATCCACAGCATCGGCCAGGGTCATCATGAAACGCGTCATGTTCGGGTCGGTCAGCGTTAAAGGCTTACCATCACGAATCTGTTGAATAAATAGCGGAATGACCGAACCACGCGACGCCATCACGTTGCCGTAGCGAGTACCACAAATGACAGTTTTGTCGTCATCAGCACCGCGCGACTTGGCGACCATCACCTTTTCCATCATCGCCTTGGAGATACCCATGGCATTGATCGGGTAAACAGCTTTGTCGGTACTGAGGCAAACTACACGCTTAACGCCATTTTGAATGGAGGCCTCAAGTACGTTTTCGGTGCCCATGACGTTAGTCTTGACCGCTTCCATGGGGTGAAATTCGCAGGAAGGTACTTGCTTGAGCGCGGCAGCATGGAAAATATAGTCAACACCGCGAGTAGCATTTAGAACGCTCTGATAATCGCGAACATCGCCAATATAAAACTTAAGCTTGGAGTTTGCGTAGTGTTTACGCATGTCATCCTGCTTCTTTTCATCACGGCTGAATATACGAATCTCAGCGATATCAGTATCCAGAAAACGCTTAAGTACGGCATTCCCAAAAGAACCAGTCCCGCCGGTGATCAACAGTTTCTTACCGCTAAAAATAGTCAATTACGTTTCTCCATAAAATCTACGATTTTTCGTCCGACGGCAAAGCTAGACTTATTTTCCGAAACCCAAATCTTACCACAAGCTGCCTTCTTCAACAAAAATTGTTGATCAGCTGCACAAAACGCCTTCAAGGCGACACTGATGCCATCAGAGGAAGAGTCCTCTATCACATTCAAAAATTCATAGTACTCATCAGGAATCCCCCCGAGCCGCGTCGTCAGTACAGGGACGCCGCTAACCATATATTCAAGCAATTTAGAAGGAAATGAATAACGCGTGTAGAGCTGCTCTGGACTCCTGCTTAAAATCAAGCACGAAGCGCTAGCTTGTATTCTCTCAACTTCCAAAGCACTCAAAAACCCCAAATACCTCACCGACGAGTGCCGAGCTGAGACTTCCGAAAGGTACGACTCCAATTCACCGCGACCACATAACCAGAGCTCATAGTCAATGTCGGCCTTTATAAAGCCTTCAACCAACTCGACTATTCCATAAGCTTTGTTTAACCCACCCGCATAAAAAATAATTTTCTTATGCGAACTCAAAGATACATCCTCGCTTACAGCGACCTCTGCAGAATTAGAAATACCCTCAAGTACCAAGTATTCCTTGTCCGACCACCTGGCACTGTCTTTCACCATGTACTGGCTGGTTACAAAAACACCAGATGACGCAGAAATAAGAAAATCGATAATGCGAGCATCAAGCCTTTTCAAGAGCCGCATAAAAAAAGACCGATTCATCCCCATATCCATATAGGAGGGTAGATCAGGTATATAAACGAAAAAAGGTATGCCGTGGAGCTTTCGCACAATATAGGCAGCCAGCAGATTTGGCGTATGAGCCGCATAGACGCACACCACGTCAAGCCCTACTTTCCGCAAGCGAAGCAAACTAAACAACGAACCCAGCATACGACTCAGGACTTTAAATAGCGGCAGATTTATTAACGGAGTGATATCACATCGCCCCCCTTCCGTCCCCACGTACGAACCGCCTGGAAAATACAGCTTTTTATTATTGGGGTATGTCGACGCAGCAATACTTGCGACCGTATTAACCACGCCACCACCAAAACGCAGCGCATCAAGGAATCGCCCCTCTAGCTTATAAGCTGCTACCTGAGGGAACGCATCGCCCTTCGAATATTTATTAAAATAGCTGTCACCCACATAAAAACCCAACAAACCAATTTTCTTACTCATTTTCGCCTTCTCAATAACCAATACGACGAATAACAAAACCTGAAGACTTTATAACAGAAAAGTGCAGCCTATCTGCCGGCCGTCCGCGTGGGTCAGCAAGCATTTAGACTGCACCTCATACGGGTAGCGTCACGGCCATCAGCAAGCATGAACCTGCGCAGGCACGATCACTGAATATCCAGATTGCGCTTACCCCGCCCAACACGATTTCGAATCAACCGCCAACCACCAAACAAGAACAACACCAACAGCGTCCAGAAAACCCCGTGATCATAAAAAATCGGCCCCTCGCCAGGCAACTGCGAAAAATGATAGCCCACAATGCCCCCGGTGATAGCGAGAGAACCAATACTTGCACTCACATTCAGCGGAAGAGATGCAAACAGCCCCAAAATAATCGAAGCAAAAATCAACCCCATCAAGGCAACAGACCACCCGCCTAACGCATAAGCCGATATATGAACAGCGGCTGGAGCAGTGCCCCGCCCTTTGAAATTGTCGTTAAAAATCCGACTGTATATATATGTACTAGGACGGCACTCTTTGCCAACTTTCACCTGTGCGAAAACACCACCACACACCGCCCCTTCAGTCGTAAATACCTGGTAATAATACGGATAAATAATAGCCATCCGATTGACTACGTTAAAGAGCAGCATTGGCGCATTTTCAGCGGCCGCCTCCCCAACATTCATTACATTATCAACGACACTAGAATGCTGCTTATCTTCATGACCTGCCACCGCTTCGGAAGCCTTGTCACTGCGCTCTTCAATAACACCTAACCCATCCTCCAGCAGCATCGTCGTCTGCGCCTGCTTAATTCGTTCAGAGGGAATAGAATCGATATTTTCTGCTGGCGCGAGAACAACACTCTCTACTACCGGAACCACCGCAACCACCGCAACCGGCGGTACAAGCCTGAATACAAAAGCAGAAACCAGGAAATACATAACAACAAGCAGCACCCCCCCCATAACAGTTTTCAAATATGCATATCGCTTAGCATATACAAAAACAGCCAACACCAACCCTGCATAAAAAATCAGAATAGGCCACTTCATATTTAGCAACGTCAGGAAAACCGACATAACAAGAGCGTTGGCAACAGTCACAACAAGCCAGAATTTACCCTTCTCAAGCATCCATCTAACCAAAGAATAAATGGACAAGTAATGAAGCACTGACATGAGCACGGCTATCGGGGCAAAGCCAAGTTGGTTCCTGATCTGAAATCGAGCCTCTACAGACGAAACCGAATCGGTCCCCGCCAGAAACAATGAAAATGCATCAGCCTTTACCAACGAATACAGCACGAAAGCATAACTAAGAGTAATAACAAAGCAGTATTCAGATTTTGAAAAATCAAAAAACTGCCTAGCCCGCTTCTCTAAAACCGCACCAAGTGTCTTACGAACCAGGACGACGACTAGCGGAGTAACCAAAAAAGGCAAAAGTAATAAAAACCAATACCCCGCACTGAACAAGGTCTCAAAACCGAGAATATTAGCTGTATAGGCATCCCGCTCTAAAAGGGCTTTCCCGAAGGGAAGCCAATATATTATATTCCCAAGAACCACCGTAACAAAATACGCGGCAAGGAATACAACCGGCGCCAAATTCCTGGAAATCCAGAGCCTTAGTTTATCAAGAGAAATCATTTCCAATGCATCCTACTTAGGAACACTCAGTGAACATCATCCATACAACACAGAAGTACCAGTACTACGATCTGTCTCTGCGACAAGGCAGTCCATGCCTCAGCCCGACAATAGATCGGGCGATTTGAGTAAATTACACAATGTGACAACATGTTACGCCATCATACAGTGGCCTTCATGAATTCGCTCCATCTCACACCTTTCCAAAGAGAAAAAAGCGAGACAACCGCAAACCCAACCAGCCAAAAAACTGATTTTTCCCACCAGAGCAAGGAGCTCCCAACGCTCTCCAGCCCTATATAAAAAACATAACCGATAAAAAAGGCGAAAGACGACATCAATGCTGGCAACGTAAAGCTACGATACAGATCGAGGCGCTTAAACATACTAGTGGTAACCAAAACAAAGTAGAGCGCTTGAGCCAACAAAACACCAAGCGATACGCCGTAAAGCCCCCAGTACCGCCCACCGATCCAGGCAAATAACACCGAGACAAGCGCGGAAACTATTGAAAGATAGGCCAACAGCTTCATTCTGCGATGCACTTCAAGGCGCTTTTGAAAATACACAGAGGTACTATTCAAAAAAACACCAGAAAATGAAAAAAGAATAACCACCTTGGACGCCTCTATGGTTTTCCCCGTTATTTTTTCAAAAAAATCAAACCCAACAAAGTACAACGCACACCAGAGAAGTGAAAACGCAACAATCAAAAAACTCGAAGAGCTTTCAATTATTCTGACAGCAAAAACACCCTCTCTAAATCTTTTAATTACAAATGGGTGAACCATCATTAACAAAGGCATGCTTAACAACCCAGCGCCGCCCACAAACAAATCCTTCAAGGACAGGTACGAATCACCATGCTCAATACCATAATAACCTATTGCGAACCGGTCAGAACCAGCCACCACCAGCATGCCAAGGATCCATGGCGACAACGCAGCACCATACTGATAAATCAATCTCAAATTATCTTTAAACACATCGACATTTGAAAAAGGATTACAAACACCAAATTTTTTCAGAATAACAAACAGCAAGAAGAACGCAGCAATGAAGTAACCCACCGACAGAGCCAGAAGTGCATATCTGAAATCAACACCAACAAACTGAAAAAAGGCGACGATCAACAAAATCTGAGCAAGAGCCTGCAACAACACTGCCACCAGCTGTTGCTTAACCAAGAAGCCTGCCTGACATGCAGACGAGAGAAAGAAAAATAATATCTGACCAAAGCACAACAGCCAAACACAAATAAAAACATAGCGCTCAAAAACAAAAAAAACGGAAACCACCGCCGCCAAAAGCGAAGCGACAGGAGCAATAAGGAGAATGACGGAAACGCAGTTAGAGACAAATACTCTCTTATCTTCCACCCCAGTGTAATAATATATAAACGAGTTACCCACCCACCCAGCACTTAACTGCGCGGCAATTAACGAACAAAACAAACTCACCGAATAACTTACATACTGCCCAGCAGGAAAGTACTTATACAGAAAAAATATCAGGAAAATCCCTGACAATGCAGGCACCATTTTTACCGGTACATACAGAAGAAGCTTTCGAATAAAAACATTCATATTCATCTAGTATCGATCAACTCATCTTCCGCTAGGCCACTCCGACCCATGCACACCAAAAACTAAAGTCGCAATATCAGGCACCTCCGCACAACCACCCGATGCAAGCATCACTGGATAGCGCTCACATGCGTAGACTTGTGTGGACTCCTGATGAACGCGCTTTCAATAGATAAAAACTATCGAAAAGCACTAAAATAGACCGATTCATAATTTCATCAATCTATATATCAGTGCTGGGCACTTAAGAATATCGCGAGGAGGATCGCATGTTTGCGATTTGTAGGCAAGGCGCTATCCCCCCTCAAGAAGGTGTGGATAGGCGGGCAAAGCAAAAAAACACTGGCATACTATTTGACCAAAAATTGCATTACTCACCTTTGATGGCAGAAAAAACGCTGGAATAGCAGCGCCAAACACATCAATTGCGAGTCGACTCAGCAACCTCGGCGTCGCAACAGGGACCTCAAAGCTCTAGGCTTTCGGCAGCGCAGCATCAAGAATAAACAGCACCCCGCCCTGACTATCGAGCAACTACCAACAAAGCGCCTCTACCGGCGGCGGTATAAGAGTCAAGCCAAGCGCTTGCGGCGAACCCGTGCGATGCGGCCAAACATCCAGGCAATACAGGGACCGATCAGCATCCCAACCAACAATGCTATTACCACGACAACAGACACAGGCAGTTGTGGACCAGCCCAACCGAAGAACAACAAAGAAACAGCCTGCTGATTCTCAAGAACGAATCCCAGGATCGCCAAGATAAGCAGAAGAACAAAAACCACGAAGACAACGCGCCTGAGATTACGCACGAACTACCCCTTGAATCAACACTGTCAAACCCCGTCCTCCTCGTCTTCGTTCACTCGATCTCGCAGCTCTTTGCCCGGCTTGAAATGAGGAACAAACTTTCCATCGAGACTTACAGACTGACCGGTCTTCGGATTACGGCCGACACGTGGTGCACGATAGTGCAATGAGAAGCTGCCAAAGCCGCGGATCTCGATTCGATCACCGGTGGCCAAGCACTGGGACATTTGTTCAAGCATAGTCTTGATGGCCAGCTCGACATCCTTGGATGAGAGCAACCCCTGATGGGTGACAATTCGTTCGATCAACTCCGACTTCGTCATATTTTTCCCTTCTTTTTCAAGCAGCTAGATCAGCGCTCCAAAGGTTTTAGCATGCCCGAAGGATTTTGAACAGCCTATATATTGACTTATCTGCACTACCTCGCAGACGCCGCGAACCTCTCCCTCCCGGAGAGCCCCCCCCTTCCACACCCAGAGATGTACCGAGCCGTTACCTGCAGATGATCAGCATCGTGCGAGTGAGATAACCGGCCGGATTCCAGCCAAAAGGATAATCCTCACCCTCTTCTTTGGCATCACTGGACTTGCTTATGACCTTGTACCCCTCAGCCTTACACTCCTTCGCAGCACGCTTGTAGCACTTATCCCAACCTGATCCGAGCCCCGAGCAATCGATCTCTATACCGCTTACGCCACGTACCACATGAGTTTTGGCGCTGGTGGTACAACCCACCAGGACCAGCACTGCCAACACGACAATGAGCTTGTTCATTCCCTTCCTTATGTCAGGCATCACACCCAACTAATACTCAGTTCAAGCTAAAGCCTAGCTCTGAATAGGCGATTGATACGCCTGAACAACAGATGACCTTACACAAGCATTGCCCCCCATTGAACAGCCCCCTCAAATCGCAGGCACAAAAAAGGGCGACCGAAGTCGCCCTTTTTCTATGGTCCGACAGAACTTAGTTCTGTTTTTCCATTTGTGCACGCAACAGGTCGCCCAGAGTGGTAGGACCAGCAGCGATGCTGTCCGAGGCTGGCTTGTCGCGCAGGCTCTGGATAGCTTCTTTCTCGTCTTCAACGTCTTTCGACTTGATCGAGAGCTGGATTACACGGCTCTTGCGGTCAACGCTGATGATCTTGGCTTCAACTTCTTCGCCTTCTTTCAGAACGTTGCGCGCATCTTCGATGCGGTCACGGCTGATTTCGGAGGCTTTCAGAGTAGCTTCGATATCGGTAGCCAACGTGATGATGGCGCCTTTAGCGTCAACTTCTTTCACGATGCCTTTAACGATTGCGCCTTTGTCGTTCTCTTGAACGTACTCGGAGAACGGATCGCTTTCCAGTTGCTTGATACCCAGGGAGATACGCTCGCGCTCTGGGTCAACCGACAGGATAACGGTGTCCAGTTCGTCGCCCTTCTTGAAGCGACGTACGGCTTCTTCGCCCACTTCGTTCCAGGAGATGTCGGACAGGTGAACCAGACCGTCGATGCCGCCGTCCAGACCAATGAAGATACCGAAATCGGTGATCGACTTGATGGTGCCGGAGATTTTATCGCCCTTGTTGAACTGGCCAGAGAAATCTTCCCATGGGTTAGATTTGCACTGCTTGATGCCCAGGGAGATACGACGACGCTCTTCGTCGATGTCCAGAACCATAACTTCCACTTCGTCGCCGACTTGTACGACTTTCGAAGGGTGGATGTTCTTGTTGGTCCAGTCCATTTCGGAAACGTGTACCAGACCTTCAACGCCTTCTTCCAGCTCAGCGAAGCAGCCGTAGTCGGTCAGGTTGGTTACACGTGCGGTAACGCGAGTGCTTTCTGGGTAACGGGCTTTGATAGCAACCCATGGATCTTCGCCCAGTTGCTTGAGGCCCAGGGAAACACGATTGCGCTCGCGATCGTACTTCAGAACCTTGACATCGATCTCGTCGCCAACGTTGACGATTTCGGAAGGATGCTTGATACGCTTCCAAGCCATGTCGGTAATGTGCAGCAGGCCATCGACGCCACCCAGATCGACGAATGCGCCGTAATCGGTGAGGTTTTTGACGATACCTTTGACTTGTTGACCTTCCTGCAGGGATTCCAGCAGAGCTTCACGCTCAGCGGAGTTCTCGGCTTCGAGGACGCTACGACGGGAAACGACAACGTTGTTGCGTTTCTGGTCGAGTTTGATGACCTTGAATTCCAGCTCTTTGCCTTCCAGGTGCGTAGTATCGCGCACTGGACGAACGTCAACCAGAGAACCAGGCAGGAACGCACGGATGCCGTTAACGTCGACAGTGAAGCCGCCTTTAACCTTACCGTTGATAACGCCCTTGACCACTTCTTCGGCTGCGAAGGCTGCTTCCAGAACGATCCAGCATTCAGCGCGCTTGGCTTTTTCACGGGACAGCTTGGTTTCACCAAAGCCGTCTTCAACCGAATCCAGCGCAACGTGAACTTCGTCACCGACGTTGATATTCAGTTCGCCAGCGTCGTTGTAGAACTGCTCAAGCGGGATGAGTGCTTCAGACTTCAGGCCAGCGTGAACGGTTACCCAGCGAGCTTGGTAATCGATATCAACGATAACACCGGTGATGATGGAGCCTGCCTGAAGGTTCAGGGTTTTTAGGCTTTCTTCAAAGAGTTCCGCAAAGCTTTCGCTCATTTTAATTCCTGTTGATAAGGGCGAAGAATACGCCCATCTGCCACATCCCAGACAATGTGGGTTACGTTTATATAAAAGAAACGCCGCAGGACTATGACTGGTCCCCTGCAGTGCTTCTTGGTCACCCGGCGATATCGCGAATGGCGATCTCGCTCATGATGCGTTCCAGCACCTGATCGATGGACAACTCCGTGGAATCCAGCTGTATGGCGTCGACCGCCGGCTTGAGCGGGGCTACCGCTCGCTGGGTGTCGCGCTCATCGCGCACACGGATCTCATCTAGCAGACTCGACAGACTAACACCCTCGACTTTGCCCTTCAACTGCAAATAACGACGCCGCGCCCGTTCCTCGGCGCTGGCGGTCAGAAAAATCTTCAGGGGCGCGTCGGGAAACACGACTGTGCCCATGTCGCGTCCATCGGCCACCAACCCCGGCGCTTCCTGAAATGCACGCTGGCGCTGCAGCAAAGCGTCACGCACCGCAGGCAGTGCCGCCACTTGCGAGGCCCAGGCACCGACCTGCTCATTACGCAGATCGTCAGTGACATCATCACCTTCAAGGATGATTCGCTGCGGATGACCTTCGGTCGCCCCGATGAACTGCACATCGAGATGAGCGGCCAACAGCTTCAGCGATTCTTCATTGGTCAGGTCGACACCATGATTGCGCGCAGCAAATGCCAGCAAACGGTACAACGCCCCGGAGTCCAGCAAGCACCAGCCCAGGCGCTTGGCGAGGATCCCGGCGATGGTGCCCTTGCCCGAGCCGCTCGGCCCATCGATGGTGATTACCGGAGCATGGCTGGTCACGACTGAGCCTCTTGAGCAACACGAATACCGACTTGCGCACACAACGCGAGGAAGTTCGGGAAGGAGGTCGCAACGTTGGCGCAGTCATGGATACGGATCGGCGCACTGGCGCGCAACGACGCAACGCTGAACGCCATGGCAATCCGGTGATCGCCGTGACCATGCACTTCGCCGCCGCCAATCTGGCCGCCGTCGATGATGATGCCGTCCGGGGTTGGTTCACACTTGACGCCCAGCGCCAGCAAACCATCCGCCATCACCTGGATACGATCCGACTCCTTGACCCGCAACTCTTCCGCGCCACGCAGAATAGTCCGACCCTCTGCGCAGGCCGCAGCCACGAACAGTACCGGGAACTCGTCGATGGCCAGCGGAACCAGCGCTTCAGGAATTTCGATACCTTTAAGCTTAGCCGCTCGCACACGCAAGTCAGCCACCGGCTCGCCACCCACTTCACGCTGGTTTTCCAGGGAAATATCGGCGCCCATCAGACGCAGAATATCGATCACACCGGTACGGGTCGGGTTTATACCCACGTGTTCCAGCACCAACTCCGAACCTTCGGCAATCGACGCCGCCACCAGGAAGAACGCCGACGAGGAAATATCGCCCGGCACTTCAATGTGCGTCGCGCTCAGCTTATGGCCGGATTCGACCGACGCTGTAGCACCTTCAACCGTTACCGGGTAGCCAAAACCACGCAACATGCGCTCGGTATGGTCACGCGTCGGAGCAGGCTCGGTCACGGTGGTTTTGCCATCGGCGTACAGGCCAGCCAACAGCAGGCAGGATTTAACCTGAGCACTGGCCATCGGCATGGTGTAGGTCAGGCCTTTGAGCTTGTTACCACCACGAATGGTCATCGGCGGCCGACCTTCTGCAGCCGTCTCGATCACCGCACCCATTTCGCGCAGCGGGTTGGCCACACGATTCATCGGACGCTTGGACAGCGACGCATCGCCCGTCAAGGTGCTGTCGAAGTCCTGCGCGGCCAGCAAGCCGGACAGCAGACGCATCGAAGTACCCGAGTTGCCCAGATAAATCGGGCCCGGAGCCGGTTTCAAGCCATGCAGGCCGACACCGTGAATGGTCACGCGACCATGGTGCGGACCTTCGATCACGACGCCCATGTCACGGAAGGCCTGCAAGGTCGCCAGGGCATCTTCGCCCTCAAGAAAGCCTTCAACTTCGGTAACGCCTTCCGCGAGGGAGCCGAGCATGATCGAACGGTGGGAAATCGATTTGTCGCCTGGTACACGAATCCGCCCACTCAGGCGGCCACCAGGATTTGCCAGGAAAATCAGATCATTGGAGTTCATAGCGTCCACATAGGCCCGACGGGCCAGGATTTTACTGAAATGCTCGCGGGCAACCCGGGCGCGCGTAAAGACGCCCAACAGTTGGTGCCCGTCCCCTGCATCGACCGCGTCGCGCAAGGCGTCGAGATCACTGCGAAATGTATCGAGTGTGCGCAGAACAGCTTCGCGATTGGCGAGGAAGATGTCGTGCCACATGACCGGGTCACTGCCGGCGATTCTCGTGAAATCGCGGAAACCGCCCGCAGCGTAACGGAAGATGTCCAGATTTTCACTGCGCTTGGCCAACGAATCGACCAACCCGAATGCCAGCAAGTGCGGTAAATGGCTGGTCGCCGCCAACACTTCGTCGTGACGCTCGACCTGCATGTGCTCGACATCGGCACCCAATTCACGCCAGAGTCGATCAACCACCGCCAAGGCAGCCGGATCGGTTTGCTCAAGCGGCGTCAGAATCACTTTGTGTCGACGGAACAGCTGAGCATTGGAAGCCTCGACCCCGCTCTGCTCGGAACCGGCAATCGGATGCCCCGGAACGAAGCGCGCCGGTATGCCGCCGAAGGCCTCGGTCGCTGCGCGCACTACGTTGCCTTTAGCACTGCCGACATCGGTCAGAATCGCCGCACCCAAGTCCATGCCAGCCAACAGCGACAGCAATTTCTCCATCGCCAGGATCGGCACCGCCAGCTGAATCACGTCGGCACCGCGACACGCGGCAGCGAGGTCGTCTTCGCAACGATCCACCACGCCCAGCTCAACGGCCAGTTTCCGCGATTGCGGATCGAGATCGACGCCGACCACCTCACGACACAACCCGCTTTCACGCAGGCCCTTGGCAAACGAACCGCCAATCAGCCCCAGACCGACCACCACCAGGCGACCGATCATAGGCACAGCAGGTTGCACGGCGATGACATCAACCACGAGCCAGAACCTTGGTCAGCGCCTCGAGAAAACGGCTGTTTTCAGCCGGCAGACCGACGGTGATGCGCAAGTGATTCGGCATGCCGTAATTGGCCACCGGACGCACGATCACACCCTCATGCAGCAAGCCCTGGAATACCGGAGCCGCAACACGCCCCAGATCCACGCAAATGAAATTGCCCCTGGAAGGAATCCAGCTCAGCCCCAACTCACGGAAACCCGCTTCGAGTTGCTGCATCCCGGACTCGTTCAGGCGACGGCTTTCAGCCAGGTACTCAGCGTCCCGCAACGCCGCACAGGCCGCAGCCAAGGCCAGGCTGTTGACGTTGAACGGTTGACGAACCCGGTTCAACACATCGGCAACCACCGCGGTCGACAAGCCATAACCCACGCGCAACGCAGCCAGACCATAAGCCTTGGAGAAGGTCCGGGAAACCAGCAGGTTCGGGTACGCCGCGAGGAAATCCAGGCCATCCGGCAGATCGCTGCCTTCGGCGTATTCGATGTACGCCTCATCCAGCACCACCAGCACGTGCGCAGGCACGTCCTGCAGAAACCCGTCCAGCGTCTCGGCATCGAACCAGGTTCCGGTCGGGTTGTTCGGGTTGGCGATGAACACCACGCGCGTGTTGCTATCGATGGCGTCGAGCATGGCCGACAGGTCATGCCCCCAATCTTTGGCCGGAATCACTCGCGCCTGGGCACCGACAGCCTGAGTGACGATTGGGTAGACCGCGAACGCATGCTCACTGAACACCGCATTCAGACCCGGCGCCAGATAGGCACGCGCGACCAGCTCAAGAATATCGTTGGAGCCGTTACCCAACGTCACCTGATTGAGCTCGACTCGGCACTGCTCAGCCAGCAGGGTTTTAAGCGCAAAACCGTTGCCGTCCGGATAGCGGGTCAGCTCGGCCAGCTCTTCGCGAATCGCCGCCAGCGCCTTGGGGCTCGCGCCCAGCGGGTTTTCGTTACTCGCCAGCTTGACGATTTTTGCCGGATCGATGTCCAGCTCGCGGGCCAGTTCGTCCACGGGCTTGCCCGGAACGTAAGGCGAAAGTTGTTGCACGCCCGGCTGTGCCAGAGCGAGGAAGTCGCCACTCATTGTTAACGCCTTTAGAGAACTGCTTTCGGGTAGGAACCCAATACTTTAAGTGCCACCGCTTCCTGACTGATTTTCTCCAGCACACCTTTTACCAGCGGGTCGCGGTGGTGGCCGACGAAGTCGATGAAGAACACGTAGGTCCACTTGCCGCTGCGCGACGGACGAGTTTCGATCCGCGTCAGGTCGATGCCATTGTCATGGAAAGGCACCAGCAACTCGTGAAGTGCACCGGGCTTGTTGCTCATCGAGACGATGATCGATGTCTTGTCGTCGCCGGTCGGTGGCACTTCCTGGCTGCCGATCATCAGGAATCGCGTGGAGTTGTCCGGGCGATCCTCGATTTTCTCGGCCAGACGGGTCAACCCGTACAAGCCTGCCGCCATGTCGCCGGCAATCGCCGCCGAGTTCCACTCACCCTTGACCCGCTTGGCCGCTTCGGCGTTGCTCGATACTGCCACGCGCTCGACGTTCGGGTAATGAGCGTCCAGCCACTTGCGGCACTGCGCCAGAGACTGGGCGTGAGAGTAAATGCGGCTGATGCTGTCGGTCTTGGTGTTTTCACCGACCAGCAAGTGGTGGTGAATACGCAGCTCGACTTCGCCACAGATGACCATGTCGTGTTCAAGGAAGCTGTCGAGGGTGTGGTTGACCGCGCCTTCGGTGGAGTTTTCCACAGGCACCACGCCAAAGTTCACCGCACCGGCAGCCACTTCACGGAACACTTCGTCGATCGCCGCCATTGGCTTGCTGATCACCGCGTGACCGAAGTGCTTCATGGCCGCCGCTTGAGTGAAGGTGCCCTCAGGGCCGAGGTAAGCCACTTTCAGCGGTTGCTCGAGCGCCAGGCACGACGACATGATTTCACGGAACAGCCGCGCCATCTCTTCGTTACCCAGCGGACCCTGGTTACGCTCCATCACGCGCTTGAGCACCTGAGCCTCACGCTCAGGACGATAGAACACCGGCACTTCGCCTTCGGCCAGCGAGGCCATCTTTACTCGCGCGACTTCCTGGGCGCAGCGCGCACGCTCACTGATCAGCTCCAGGACTTTTTCGTCCAGAGCATCAATGCGCAGGCGCAGTGCCTTGAGTTCTTGCTCAGACATTAGCCGTGTTCCTTCTCGAACTCTGCCATGTACGAAACCAGCGCATTGACTGCGGTGATGTCGACGGCGTTGTAGATAGAGGCACGCATGCCGCCTACCGAACGGTGACCCTTGAGGTTCAGCAGACCGCGCGCCTCGGCACCGACCAGGAACGGCTTGTCGAGGCGATCGTCAGCCAGACGGAACGGCACGTTCATCCACGAGCGGTCAGCCTTGTTGATCGGGTTGCTGTACAAGCCGCTAGCATCGATGAAGTCATACAACGTGCGCTGTTTGACTTCATTGAGCTTGCCAATGGCCTCAACACCACCCTGCTCTTTCAGCCATTCGAACACAAGACCGGACAAGTACCAGGCCAGGGTCGGCGGAGTGTTGTACATCGAGCCGTTGTCGGCCGCGACCTTGTAGTCAAGCATCGTCGGGCAGAACGAACGGGCACGACCCAACAAGTCTTCACGCACGATGTTGACGACGATGCCACTCGGGCCGATGTTTTTCTGGGCGCCGGCGTAGATCATGCCGAAACGCGAGATATCCACAGGGCGCGAAAGAATGTCCGAAGACATGTCTGCAACCAACGGCACATCACCGACTTCCGGGATCCAGCTGAATTCCAGGCCGCCGATGGTTTCGTTCGGCGCGTAGTGCACGTAGGCCGCGTCTTGCGACAGCTTCCATTCGTTCTGGCCGGGGATTGCGAAATAGTCGTAAGGCTTGGCGGTAGCGGCAACGTTGACGTGGCCGTAGCGCTGCGCTTCTTCAATGGCTTTCTGCGACCAGATACCGGTGTCGATATAGTCGGCTTTGCCGTTTTCCGGCAACAGGTTCAGAGGAATCTGAGCAAATTGCTGGCTGGCGCCGCCTTGCAGAAACAGCACTTTATAGTTCGAGGGGATATTCAGCAGATCACGCAGATCCTGCTCGGCCTTGGTCGCAATGGACACGAACTCATCGCTGCGATGGCTCATTTCCATGACCGAGAGACCCTTGCCATGCCAGTCGAGCAACTCCGACTGGGCACGCAACAGGACAGCTTCAGGCAGCGCAGCAGGACCTGCGCAGAAGTTATAGGCTCGTTTGCTCACATCCACTCTCGCTATGCATTCACGGTAGCGGACAGAGCAAACACTCTGCCCTGCTACGATTTGGTTAGTCTTGCGGCTCTTCTTCGTCAGTTGCGTCAGCCTGCTGGCTTTCGACAGCATCGTCCGGCTCGGTACCGGCCTCGAGCACGACGCCCTCGAGCTCAGCACCCTCTTCGCCTTCCAGCTCTTCGCCTTCGACTTCCGATGGCTCCTGAACCCGCTCCAGACCGACCAGTGTTTCATCGCTGGCCAGTTTGATCAGGGTCACGCCCTGGGTGTTACGACCCAGACTGGAGACTTCGTCAACGCGAGTACGCACCAGAGTACCCTGGTCGGAAATCAGCATGATTTCCTCGCCGTCGAGCACCTGAACTGCACCGACCAGGCGGCCGTTACGCTCGTTGCTGACCATGGCGATAACGCCTTGACCGCCACGCTTGTACTCAGGGAACTCGGTGATGGCGGTACGCTTGCCGAAACCGCGCGCCGAAGCGGTGAGAATCTGGCTGCCTTCTTCCGGAATCAGCATGGAAATCAGCTTCTGACCTTCCGGCAGACGCATGCCGCGGACACCGCGAGCGGTACGGCCCATGGCGCGAACGTCGGATTCTTTGAAGCGAGTCACCTTGCCACCATCGGAGAACAGCATGACTTCACGTTCGCCATCGGTGATGGCGGCACTGATCAGTACGTCGCCTTCGTCCAGCTCCAGCGCGATCAAGCCAACGCTGCGCTGACGGCTGAAGGATTCCAGCGGGGTCTTCTTCACGGTGCCGTTGGCGGTGGCCATGAAGATGTAGTGACCTTCGGTGTATTCCTCGACCGGCAGCATGGTGGTGATGTATTCACCATCGTCCAGCGGCAGCAGGTTGACCAGCGGACGGCCACGGGCGGCGCGGGATGCTTCAGGAATTTCGTAGGTTTTCAGCCAGTAAACCTTGCCCTTGCTGGAGAACAGCAACAGCGTGGTGTGACTGTTGGCGACCAGCAGGTGAGCAATGTAGTCCTCATCCTTGACGCCGGTAGCCGATTTGCCTTTACCGCCACGACGCTGAGCCTGGTACGCAGCCAATGGCTGGGTCTTGGCGTAGCCACCGTGGGAAATGGTCACGACGCGCTCTTCTTCCGGGATCATGTCACCCAGGGTCAGGTCCAGACGCGCATCGAGAATTTCGGTGCGACGCACATCGCCGTACTCGGCACGAATGACTTCCAGCTCTTCGCGGATCACTTCCATCAGGCGCGTGGCACTGTTGAGGATGCGGATCAGCTCGCCGATCTGGTTGAGGATCTCTTGATACTCGGCCAGCAGTTTTTCGTGTTCCAGGCCGGTCAGACGGTGCAGACGCAGCTCCAGAATGGCTTGCGCCTGTTCTGGCGACAGGAAGTACTTGCCTTCACGCAGACCGTATTGCGGATCCAGGGTCTCTGGACGGCAAGAGTCAGCACCGGCTCGCTCTACCATCGCGACCACGGCAGAGGATTCCCACGGAGTGCTGATCAGCGCTTCCTTGGCTTCCGACGGCGTTGGCGAGGCTTTGATCAGGGCGATGACCGGGTCGATGTTCGACAGTGCAACCGCCTGACCTTCGAGGATGTGACCCCGCTCGCGAGCTTTACGCAGTTCGAACACGGTACGACGGGTCACCACCTCGCGACGGTGACGCACGAAGGCTTCCAGCAGGTCCTTGAGGTTCAGGATCCGCGGACGGCCGTCGATCAACGCGACGATGTTGATGCCGAACACCGCTTGCAGTTGGGTCTGGGCGTAGAGGTTGTTGAGGATGACCTCAGGCACTTCGCCGCGACGCAGCTCGATCACCACGCGCATACCGTCTTTGTCGGACTCGTCGCGCAGCTCGGTGATGCCTTCCAGCTTCTTCTCTTTGACCAGCTCGGCGATCTTCTCGATCAGACGCGCCTTGTTCAGTTGGTAAGGCAGTTCGGTGATGACGATCTGCTGACGGCCACCGACCTTGTCGATGTCTTCGATCATCGAACGGGCACGCATGTAAATGCGGCCGCGACCGGTGCGGTAGGCCTCGATGATGCCGGCGCGACCGTTGATGATCGCGGCGGTCGGGAAATCCGGACCCGGGATGTACTGCATCAGCTCATCGATGGTCAACTCAGGGTTGTCGATGAGTGCCAGGCAACCGTCGATGACTTCACCGAGGTTGTGCGGCGGAATGTTGGTCGCCATGCCCACGGCGATACCGCTGGAGCCGTTGACCAGCAGGTTGGGAATACGGGTCGGCATGACCGCCGGGATCATTTCGGTGCCGTCGTAGTTCGGCACCCAGTCCACGGTTTCTTTGTGCAGGTCAGCCAGCAGTTCGTGCGCCAACTTGGTCATGCGCACTTCGGTGTATCGCATTGCCGCGGCGTTGTCGCCGTCGACCGAACCGAAGTTGCCCTGACCGTCTACCAGCAGGTAACGCAGCGAGAATGGCTGCGCCATACGAACGATGGTGTCGTACACCGCGGTATCACCGTGCGGGTGATACTTACCGATCACGTCACCGACAACACGGGCAGATTTCTTGTACGGCTTGTTGAAGTCGTTACCCAGCTCGCTCATCGCGAACAGCACACGCCGATGCACGGGCTTCAAGCCATCGCGCGCATCAGGCAGTGCCCGACCGACAATTACGCTCATCGCGTAGTCGAGGTAGGACTGTTTCAGCTCGTCTTCGATATTGACCGGGAGGATTTCTTTGGCCAGTTCGCCCATGAGAAGCCTGATTCCTTTTTCTGGTGAAACTTCGTCACATCCATATGGGACGAACGAAGCTCGCCGCTGCAGGCTGAGTGCCAGCACCGACTTACGACAAATCAACGAGTTATGCCATGGATCTGCGCAGTAAAGGCAGCCACATCGGGCCACCTTGGAAACCGCCGAATGTTATCACAAGAGCCGCCACGCACCTATCCCCCAGATGCGCATGGAGCATAGTTAGTTGACCGGTGACAGCCTGATAGGGGACGAGAGAGGCTTAGAGCTGAGATCAGCAGGCAACCACTGATCTTTTATTGAGCTGAACACGATCTGTAGGAGCTGCCGCAGGCTGCGATCTTTCCGGGCCCACCACCGACTGACGCCAGGAAGATCAAAAGATCGCAGCCTTCGGCAGCTCCTTGGGGGTATTTCACCGGATCGCCAAACGAATCAATGCAGGCGCTTGCGGCACATCAACTGCGCCATCTTCGCGGCGTCCGGGCGCTCGACGATGCCTTTTTCGGTGACGATGGCGTCAATCAGGTCAGCCGGCGTGACGTCGAACACCGGGTTAAAGGCATCGACATCAGCCCCCACCCGCTTGCCGCCAACTTCCAGCAACTCGCTGCCATCACGCTCTTCGATCGGGATGTCGTCGCCACTGGCCAGATTCATGTCGATGGTCGAGCTCGGCGCCACCACCATGAAACGCACACCGTGGTGCATGGCGTTGACCGCCAACTGGTAAGTGCCGATCTTGTTCGCCACGTCACCGTTGGCGGTAATTCGGTCAGCGCCGACGATCACCCAGGTCACGCCCTTGGTTTTCATGATGTGCGCAGCGGCCGAGTCAGCGTTCAGGGTGACCGGAATGCCTTCGTTGGCCAGTTCCCAGGCGGTCAAACGCGAGCCTTGCAGCCAAGGCCGGGTTTCATCGGCGTAAACCCGCTCGACCATACCTTCCAGGAACGCTCCGCGAATCACCCCGAGCGCAGTACCGAAACCGCCAGTCGCCAGCGCGCCGGTATTGCAGTGAGTCAAAATTGCCTGGGCATTGCCCTGATGTTTGCGGATCAGGTCGACACCGAGCTGCGCCATGGTCAGATTGGCTTCGCGATCGCTTTCATGGATTGCCAAGGCCTCTGCCTCAAGCGCGTCCAATGGATTGGGGTGATCCTTGAGCCGCTCCAGGCGTTCGCGCATGCGACCCAGCGCCCAGAACAGGTTGACGGCGGTCGGCCGTGAATCCGCGAGCAGGGCAAAGTCTTCTTCCAGCGCCGCCTGCCAGTCACCACCCGCCGCAAACCGCGCACGCGCCGCCAGCACCACACCATAGGCTGCGCTGATGCCGATTGCCGGAGCACCGCGCACCACCATCGAGCGAATTGCCTCAGCCACACCCGCTGCACCGGTATAGGCAATCCAGGTTTCTTCGAATGGCAGAATGCGCTGATCCAGCAGGTACAGGGCGCCGTCCCGCCAATCGATGGCCTTCACCTTCTCCGCAGCCAACAGTCGATCGCGCATCCCTCACCCCGCACTCATGAACAAAAGCCGCCGATTATAGCGATCCCCCCGCGAAGACGCTCGGGTATACTTCGCCATCCTTTATAAAAGCACTGGACCGAACCCTCGATGCCGAACCCTGCCGCTGCGCTCGACTTACTCTTGCTGCCGACCTGGTTAGTACCTGTCGAACCCGCTGGTGTGGTCCTCAAAGAGCATGGCCTGGGCATCCGCGATGGGCGTATTGCCTTTATCGGCCCGCGCAGCGAGGCCTTGAAGCTCAAGGCCAGCGAGGTCCGCGAGCTGCCGGGCATGCTGCTCAGCCCTGGCCTGATCAATGCCCACGGACATGCAGCGATGACGCTGTTCCGTGGCCTGGCCGATGATTTGCCACTGATGACCTGGCTCGAACAGCACATCTGGCCAGCCGAGGCCAAGTGGGTCGACGAGGCCTTCGTCCGCGATGGTACCGACCTGGCCATTGCCGAGCAGATCAAAGGTGGCATCACCTGCTTCTCGGACATGTACTTTTTCCCGAAAGTTGCCAGCGAACGCGTGCACAACAGCGGTATTCGCGCGCAAATTGCCATCCCGATCCTCGATTTCCCGATTCCCGGCGCCAGCGATGCGGATGAAGCCATCCGTCAGGGCGTCGAACTGTTCAGCGACCTCAAGCATCACCCACGCATCAAAATCACCTTCGGCCCTCATGCACCCTACACCGTCGGTGACGAAAACCTCGAGAAAATCCGGGTGATCGCCGAGGAACTGGACGCAGCGATTCACATGCACGTCCATGAAACAGCCTTTGAAGTCCAACAATCGATCGAACAGCGCGGCGAGCGGCCATTGGCCCGCCTGGGTCGCCTGGGCTTGCTCGGACCGCGCTTCCAGGCCGTTCACATGACACAAATCAGCGATGACGACCTCGCATTGCTGGTAGAAAGCAACACCAGCGTGATTCATTGCCCGGAATCGAACCTGAAACTGGCCAGCGGCTTCTGCCCGGTAGAGCGCCTGTGGCAGGCTGGAGTCAATGTCGCGGTCGGCACTGATGGCGCGGCCAGCAACAACGACCTCGACCTGCTGGGTGAAACCCGCACCGCCGCCCTGCTGGCCAAAGCCGTTGCAGGCTCTGCCACAGCCCTGGACGCTCATCGTGCCTTGCGCATGGCGACTCTCAACGGTGCCCGGGCGCTGGGGCTGGAAGCAGAAGTGGGCTCGCTGGAAGTCGGCAAGGCCGCAGACCTGGTGGCCTTCGACCTGTCTGGCCTGGCCCAGCAACCGATTTACGACCCGGTGTCGCAGCTTATCTATGCCACCGGTCGGGACTGTGTGAAACACCTTTGGGTCGCCGGCAAGCAATTGCTCGATGACCGGCGCCTCACGCGCTTCGATGAACAACAGCTATGCGCCACGGCCACCGCTTGGGGGCGGCGCATCAGCGGACACGCCGAATAGAACGCACCCTTGAGCTGAACCTCAGGCTGACAGCAGAATTTTTTAGATTTAGAGGATTACCCATGAGCAACGTCGACCACGCTGAAATCGCCAAATTCGAAGCCTTGGCTCATCGCTGGTGGGACCGCGAAAGCGAGTTCAAGCCGCTGCACGACATCAACCCGCTGCGGGTCAACTGGATTGACGAGCGCGTCAAACTGGCCGGCAAGAAGGTGCTGGACGTCGGTTGCGGTGGCGGCATCCTCAGCGAATCCATGGCACAACGCGGCGCCACCGTGATGGGCATCGACATGGGCGAAGCGCCGTTGGCGGTCGCGCAACTGCATCAACTGGAATCCGGCGTCAGCGTCGAGTACCGGCAGATCACCGCCGAAGCCCTGGCAGAAGAAATGCCCGAGCAATTCGACGTAGTCACCTGCCTGGAAATGCTTGAGCACGTGCCCGATCCATCGTCGGTCATTCGTGCCTGCTTCCGTATGGTAAAGCCGGGTGGCCAGGTGTTCTTCTCAACCATCAACCGCAACCCGAAAGCTTACCTGTTCGCTATCGTCGGCGCCGAATACATCATGAAGCTGCTGCCGCGCGGCACGCATGATTTCAAGAAATTCATCCGCCCTTCCGAACTCGGTGCCTGGAGCCGCCAGGCCGGCCTGAGCGTCAAGGACATCATCGGTCTGACGTACAACCCACTGACCAAGCACTACAAGCTGGCCGCCGACGTTGACGTCAACTACATGATCCAGACGCTGCGCGAGGAGTAAGCCGATGGCAATCAGAGCAGTTCTTTTTGACATGGACGGCACCCTGCTCGATACCGCGCCGGACTTCATTGCCATCTGCCAAAGCATGCTGGCAGATCGCGGGTTGGCGCCGATCCCGGACAAACACATCCGCGACGAAATTTCCGGCGGGGCGAAAGCCATGGTAGCGGTGACGTTCTCGATGGACCCGGAATCGCCGGGCTTCGAGGAATTGCGACTGGAGTTCCTGGAGCGTTATCTCAAGGGTTGCGCGGTTCACAGCAAACTCTTCGACGGCATGGCAGAGCTACTGGCCGACATTGAGAAAGCCAATCTGATCTGGGGCGTGGTCACCAACAAACCGCTGCGCTTCGCTGAACCGATCATGCAACAGCTGGGACTGGCTGAACGCTCGGCGCTGCTGATTTGCCCAGACCACGTGACCAACAGCAAGCCGGACCCGGAGCCGTTGATCCTCGCGTGCAAAATGCTCGACCTGGACCCGGCCAGCGTGCTGTTTGTGGGTGATGACCTGCGCGACATCGAGTCTGGCCGCGATGCCGGCACCAGGACCGCCGCAGTGACCTTTGGCTACATTCACCCTGATGACAATCCAAGGAATTGGGGTGCCGACGTGGTGGTGGACCACCCTTCGGAGTTGCGCAAGGTGCTCGATAACGCGCTGTGTAGCTGCTAACTCAGTCGGAAGATCGTCCGAACGCGGCCCGAACCTGCGGCAGCTCCTACAGGGGACCTGTGATCAACGTAGGAGCGGCCGAAGGCTGCAATCTTTTTCGTCCCTGTTAATGGATTGTGTAGAGGTTTTTTATGTTTGATTATTCCGCCCGCCCCGAACTGCTCAAAGATCGGGTCATTCTGGTCACTGGCGCCGGTCGTGGTATCGGCGCTGCTGCGGCAAAAACCTATGCTGCTCACGGTGCCACCGTGCTGCTGCTGGGCAAGACCGAAGCCAATCTGACTCAGGTTTACGACGAAATCGAAGCGTCCGGTTATCCACAGCCCGCAGTGATTCCGTTCAATCTGGAAACCGCCTTGCCGCATCAGTACGACGAACTGGCGGCAATGATCGAAACCGAATTCGGCCACCTCGATGGCTTGCTGCACAACGCCTCGATCATTGGCCCGCGCACGCCACTGGAGCAACTCTCCGGCGAAAACTTCATGCGCGTGATGCACGTCAACGTCAACGCCATGTTCATGTTGACCAGCACCCTGCTGCCACTGCTCAAGCTGTCTCAGGACGCCTCGGTGATCTTCACCTCCAGCAGCGTAGGCCGCAAAGGTCGTGCGTACTGGGGCGCTTATGGCGTGTCGAAGTTCGCCACCGAAGGGCTGATGCAAACCCTGGCCGATGAAGTTGACACAGTCGCGCCGGTTCGCTCCAACAGCATCAACCCGGGCGCTACCCGCACCAGCATGCGCGCTCAAGCGTATCCAGGCGAAAACCCGGCCAACAACCCGACGCCCGAAGAGATCATGCCGGTCTACCTGTACCTGATGGGACCGGACAGCACCGGCATCAATGGTCAGGCGTTCAACGCTCAGTAGGCACTTCGCTACGCCCCGCTGCCGCGACGGCATACCGTCGCGGTACGCTCTTCACCCCCTTCAAGCGTCCACTTGAAGTCAAACAAATGCCGCCACATCAGCCATCATTAACGACCATACAACCCAACAAGTTGATCTGGAACGCTTTTTTTTAAAACTGAACCGAATGGCATGACTTTCGCTCTAACCCTGTTTAAACACGCAGCGTGTTAGCGATCGGGCAGCGCCATGTCGAGCTTACTTTTGCTCGACAAAGCGGACTAAAATCTAGCCACATGTCCTACGGGACTGATGGACCAGTATGACGCGCAGCCCAAAGCCGCTCTCACCCAGCCTGTAAGACAGCATTCCTGCTTAGGGGCTCACGCCATATGAAATCTCCAACCCAGACCAACGCAATTGACTTCGATAGCGCCAAAATGCAGCGACTGGGCTTTGGCCAACTGCCTCCCCTCCTGGAGCGCCCCGCCAGTCTCGGTCATTTGCGCCGGCAAATGGGCCTGCAACTGCAAACCAGCCTTGAGCCGCAGCGCATTCTGGGACTGTTTTTCCGCGAAGTTCAGCGCCTTGTCCCACTGGACGCCTTGAACTATCAGCACAAGACCAGCGATCTACGCTTGGAGTTCGGTCAGCGCGGACATCACTCGGTGAGCTACAACCTGAGCCACGAAGGCACACACCTGGGCGAGCTGGTGTTCCGCCGTAATCAGCGCTTCAACGAAAAGGATCAGGGCAACCTCGAATCCCTGCTATCCACCCTGCTCTTCCCGATGCGCAACGCCCTGCTCTATCGAGCAGCCACGCAAAGTGCACTGCGCGACCCACTGACAGGCACTGGTAACCGCATTGCCATGGATCAGACCCTGCAACGGGAGATCGACATGGCCCGGCGGCACATGCAGCCGCTGTCGTTGTTGATGCTCGATATCGATCACTTCAAACAGATCAATGACAACTACGGTCACAGTGCCGGCGATGACGTGTTGAAGGCTGTCGCAACCTCGATCAAAAACCAGTTGCGCAACGTAGACATGGTCTTTCGCTTTGGCGGAGAAGAGTTTCTGATTCTGCTTTCCAACACCAGCCGCGAAGCCGCTGCGATGATAGGCGAACGCCTGCGCTACGCCGCGCAAGCCGAGGAGTATTCGGCGGATGGGACGCCGGTCGGCTTGACGGTCAGCCTCGGATGCTCGACGCTGCTGCCGGGTGAGTCCGCAGATAGCCTGTTACGGCGTGCCGACAGTGCGTTGTATGTGGCCAAGCGCGAAGGGCGTAACCGGTTGGCGATGGCGGGTTGAGCCTTGAACTCAAGTGTTCCTGAAAAAATCGCAGCCTCCGGCAGCTCCTACAGGCTGCGGCCTGTCATGACACCCCACCGAATGTAGGAGCTGCCGCCAGGCTGCGATCTTTTAGCTTTCGACCAGCACCATCCGCTCCCGGGCTACCGGAACCCTTTCCGAGTACTCCAGTTGCATGCAGCGCTCCAGGAACAGGAACATATAGTCGTAGCTCTTGCAGACCGCCTGACGCAGTTCAGCTTGCAGGGATTTGCTGGGGTTCAGACCCGCCAGCGTGCAGATGATTTCCAGGGCTTCCCACGGATGGGCATCATCGTACTGAGCGTGCATTTTCAGCCACTTCATCGCGCGCTTGCGGTCTTCTTCAGGGAACGCAGCCGCATAGACCCCACTGGAACACACCAGCGCCGACCACTCCCCGGTTGCCCCTTCAATGGCATAGTTGGTCGCCGCAATGGCAACAATCAGCGAATCCGACGAGCTGGTATGCCAACACCAATGACTCAACGCATGAAGCTCAGGTGCAACCTGCTGTGCCTGCAAATCCTCCAGGCTCACGCCATGCGCGCGACTCCAGTGCACCCAATAATCAGCATGATTAAGTTCAACCCGAATGTTGCGCATCAGCCAGCGACGCGCCATGTCCTCGCCGGGATGGCGGGCAAAGCGGGTCTTCGTCAGGTTTTGCGCCATGTACAACGCGAACTGTTCAACGACCGGCCAGCCACCAATCAGGTACTGACGCATGGTCCTTGCACTGAGTTTGTTGTCACGCATCCGCTGATACAGTTCATGTTCGACAACCCGACGCTTGCTCTCGCTGCAATCCTGGATCAGTTGCTGAGCCCAGGCTGGGTAACTTGCGGCTTCCATAAGCGGGCCGGATCTGTTGAATGTATCGATCACTGTCGCACTCCTTTTGATTGTGATTGTACGGATCAGCAAGAGATTTCAACGGAACGTGCCAGGCGCCTTGAATAACAGAGGCTGCGGTCTGGCGGGCCGACATTGCAGGCTGTCACAGGTAAACAATTGCGGGCGCTCAATGACATACCCTTGAGCGTAATCCACCCCGATCTCCAGCAATGCCTGCTCGATCTGGGGCGTTTCAACAAACTCGGCAATGGTGCGCTTACCCATGACATGACCGATGTGATTGATCACTTCGACCATTGCACGGTTAATCGGGTCGTCCAGCATATCCTTTACGAAACTCCCGTCGATCTTCAAGAAGTCTACAGGTAAATGTTTCAGATAAGCGAATGAGGACATACCGGCACAAAAGTCATCCAACGAAAAATGGCAACCTAACCCTTTGAGTTCATTAATAAATTTTATTGCACTGGCCAAATTGGAAATCGCGCTGGTTTCAGTGATTTCAAAACAAATCATTTCAGGCGGGATGGCATAGGTCGTGAACTTCTCACGCAGGAAGTGCAGAAAAGCCTCATCTCCGATGGTAATGCCAGACAGATTGATCGCGCACATGGCCAACGGCCCTTTGCGCTCCTGCGCGATGCCCTGCGCAATGATCCTGAAAACATTCTCGACCACCCAACGATCCAGGGACGTCATCAGGCCATAACGCTCGGCAGCAGGAATGAAACTGTCCGGCAGAATCATCCGCCCGGCTTCGTCATGCAGACGCAGCAGGATTTCGATATGCCCACCGCCCCGTTCTGTATGCCCCAGCGCAGCGATTTCCTGTGAGTACAGGCAGAAACGGTTCTCTTCGAGCGCCATGTGCAGGCGCTGGATCCAGGCCATCTCGCCAAAGCGCAGGGACAACTCGGAATCGTCAGCATGATAGACCTGCACCCGGTTGCGGCCCTTTTCCTTGGCCATGTAGCAAGCCATGTCTGCGGCACGCAACGAGGCTTCGAGAGTGTTCGGGGTTTGAATGATGTGCACCAGGCCAATGCTTACGGTGGTCACGAACGGCCGGTCTTTCCAGACAAAATGCAGGTTTTGCACTGTCTGACGCAGGCCCTCGGCGATTTTCTCCGAGGCTTCCGGCGAGCAGTTTTCCAACAGAATGCCGAACTCGTCACCCCCCAATCGGGCCAAGGTGTCACCTTCGCGCAAACCCGACTGCAACAGCGCACAGATATGCCGCAACAGCTCATCACCCGCAGCATGTCCGCAGGTGTCGTTGACCAGTTTGAATTGATCCAGATCGAGGAACATCAAGGCATGTCGGCCAGGTTGGCGCGTCAGGTTGTGCAGCGCCTGCTCCAGGCGATATTCGAATTCGCGGCGGTTGGCCAGCCCGGTTAGCGCGTCGTGGGTGGCCTGCCAGGAAAGATTGGCGATGTACTGCCGTTCCTGGGTCATGTCATGCAACACCAGCACCGTGCCACTGACTTTGCCGGCATTGCGAATCGGCGCCCCCACCAGCGTGACCGAAACCGTGCTGCCATCCAGCCTCTGAATCAGCTTGGAATGCTCACTGCCGCCGCTGAGCTGGCCACTGAGAATATGCTCGATCAGTGTAAAGCCATCCGCCTGGGCATTTTCATCCAGTAGATTGAACAATGCCGCCAGCGGCAGCCCGATCGCCTGTTCAGCCTTCCAGTGAGTCAATTCCTCGGCTGCCGGGTTCATGTAAGCGATGGCGCCTTCAACGTCGGTGGTGATCACGCCATCGCCAATAGACTGCAAGGTGATTTGCGCGCGTTCCTTTTCCAGTTGCAAGGCATTGGCAAACGCGTGGCGTTGCGCCAGAAGCTTATGGGTCCGCAAGAGTGCCAAGGCAATCAACCCCAACGCCGTGGCCAGGTTGGTGAACAGCAACAACCGCAGAATCAGCCGCGACCCCTCGCCCAATGCGTCGCTGAAGGCTTTGGCGGCGGGTGTCACCTCTTCGTTGATGGCAAATATTCGGGCTTTCCAGCGCTGAATGTCGGCGTCGCTCGCCCGGTCGCTGGCAATGCGCCGATGCATTTCAAGGGCGACGTTATCGAGCTGCACCAGGTAAGCATCACCCACGGTCCAGCGATCGATAGCGGTTTCCAGGTAACTGAAATGCCGGAAGTTCAGGTACAGCCAAATCAGGCTTGAAACGTCATCGGGATGGTTACCACCCTTGAGGATACCCCGCCTGGCGGCCTCAAGATCAGGCGGTTGATGATCCAGCGCGACCCGCAGTTCATGCCCGCCCTGGGGAACTGAAATAGCATTCTGGTACTTGAGGAAAATCGACTCGTCGCGACTGTCAGCGTAGAGATTGAGGTAATAGATAGCGTCTTTCTGACCCTTGGACCACAGACTTTCTCCGGCAACGTAGCCGCGAACCGCCGACAAAACGTACAGGCTGACGCCGCCCAACAGGGCCTGAAATAACACGACGGCGATAAATGGCCAGACGATGCCCAACAACCGTGGCGTTCCGAGAGTCCGCGCTTGATTCATGAGGTCCCTTGATTTAGTACTGCTCAATCGCGATCCGGACGAACTCGCTACCGCTAGACTAGGGGGCGTTCTACGTCCCTGCAAGTGAGAACCTGCGGTCTCCAGCAAGTGCCCGCAATAATAAATAAAAACACCCTTCGATCCCCTCGATATACATATACCGCACGGCCTCCATCCAAGCTCGTTGTAATCGGTAGCCATCACCCCTGTAGACCCACAGGGAAGCACCCGAAACAACACAGGAAAAGCCGTATCATGCAAACAGCCCCTTCAAAAGGCGATTCAAGCGTCCCAACCACCTCATCCCCCACCACCGCTCAAGCCCACTCAGGTCAACTCCAGGACTATGAACTGCTATTAACTGCTTTGCGCAGGGAAGTGGGTTCGCTATCTCGATTTTCACAAACGCTACTCAGGCCAAGCGCTTTTTCACCCCTGGATCAGGAAAACGAAACCGGCCAAGGTGCGTTACAGCAATTGATCAAGGATTCCGACTACCGGACATTGTGTCAAAAAAACAAAGTGTCGCCGGACTATTTGATCGTCACTTTGAAAGACGAGGCCTTTGTCTACGAAACATCGAATCGCGACGGAGCAGACAAGACCGAACTGACCCTGACAGGAAACGCGACATGGCAGGGACTTCAAACCCAAATTGAAAAGTCCGTCCCTTTGATGGGTGGACAAATTCGCTATGACCGCCTTGTCTCGGTACCCAGGATTGCCACATTTTACGGAATGACGCCGTGGGATCCGACCCACACTGCTGACCATCAAGCCGCCAGCGACGCCCTTAGAGAAAAGATCGCAAGCTACAAGTTGGGGCTTGAAGAAGATTTCAACATAATGGATCTGAAGCGAGTTCTTTCCAGCGAAGATCGCCAGGTTGTGTTTCAAGGCGTCCCGACAGCCGATTCTCATGACGAACTGCATGTTCAGTTCATGTCGGGGAAAATCAAAAACGCCATCCAAACGTTTCTGCCTGATGGGGTCACATCCCCACTGACCCATCTGGCCAATGACATTCTTGAATCGGCCACGCCTGAAAGGGTTCGTGCGCTGCCAACTGTTTTCCTGAAAAGAGTCCTGCAAAGCCCAGACGCCAGGAAACTGGGAGAGCACTTGCTATCAACGATGGATTGGTACGGCGCAAAGCCCGGTGAAGAGAGCTCGCCTCACATTCGCGTCAAGGTGATAGCCAACGCGTTGCAGATCTGGTTCAAATCGCAACTTATTGAATATCCCGACAGTATCGCCGGTTACGATCTGCAATCGCGCTCAAACTATGGAAAGAGCTATCAGGATATCCGGGCGGAATTTGAAAGGCATTTGTTAACGTCTAAACGGGCTGTTTCGGAAAAAGAAGCCATTGTCATGGCGAGGTTGTACCTCAGCCAATTTCCAGCCGAGTTCCGCATCACCGACATTCCAACAGATCTGCCTTATAAAAGTTCTGCTGTCTGGGTCAATTTTGTTCATGGTCTGAGTCTGGCCGAAGCCAGGGTGCCTGATCGGGTCCGGCACATGTCTTTTCAGCAACTGGTCGACTTTCCTCTACAACAATCTATCGAGGCCAGCGCAGAAGAGCTCGAGATCATTGCCTGCTGCAGAATTCCTCCTGCTCTCGATTGGGCAAACGCCAATGGCGTTGTTCGTGAGCGAGCGGACTCCACATACAGCGATGAGGAACAAGAACGAGCACTGACAGCACTTGAAAAACACACTGACGCTTTGAAAAAAGCGATCCAGGCACTCGACGCAGATCCACCGAAAAGAACCGAACTCGCCGAAGGAGAAATGTGGCAACTTTTCGGACACCCGTTGTTTATCTCTGACGGGCGCATGTTGATTCAGGATTTCGGAGACGATAACAGCGGTGGGTTCATTCAAACACCCACGCTAAAGGAAAAAACCTACTCCTTTAGAGACGTCTACATGTCGGGGATGCTTCGCACCAAGAAGTGGTTCGTGACAGCGCGGGACGGACAAACCAAAACGACCGCCCGGATCCAGATCAATGCAGACGGTGAAGTCATTACCACATCGAAGTGGATTCTTGACGCCGTACAGCAACGTAAGTTGCCTGACTTGGAAAAGTTATTTACATCGCAATTCAACGCATACCTTTCTTCAAGTAAAAGCGCGTACCAAACCGTACTGGAGAGCCTATTTTCTTCACTTCCTCATGATAATCGTCAAGCGATCGAGTATGGGGAGGTAAAGGTCTATACTTTACGTCGAGCGACCAGTGATAGAACACTGAAAAATGAAACGCCCGCCATCACACTACCGCTTAGACTTCGAATGGGCTTCATTGTGGAAATGAGTCATAACGGCAAAACTTCTTATTACGAGTGTTTACCTCGGGTGGGAATTATTCGAAAACGCGAAGACTTTTCGGCCAGCATGCTTAACGGAAAACTGAATTCAGAAACTGTCGACGCCGTTTATGTGGATGAAACTATTACAGTGCGACGTGCCAAGGGGATTCCCTTCGATTGGGCCGCCCATGAAACCGGCAGCCAGCCCCAAAAAAACGCTTCATGTGACGCCATTATTGATCAATTTGGCGAGGCGTTTACTGCTATTACCCCTGATGGCTATCCAATACCTATCTCTTCCAACCGCGCCTCAGAAGTAGCCATATTCATTTCAAAAAAATTCTTTTACTACGATGAAGACAAGCTTCTGGACGCCGCAAGAGCCGAAACAGAGTTGGAGCGCAAGGCCAAGCGCCCCCATTGGCTTCATTCGGTGAAGGACTTCCTGCCGTTCTACGGCAGTATTCAGGATCTGAATTCGGAGGATCCCAATAGAAAAGCATGGGGCATATTTGGTTTGCTCGTCGACATCGCCTCGTTCGCCTTTCCCATTGGAAAGTTTGTTTCAGGCACGGCAAAACTGGCATCTACGGCGGCACGATCAGGTTATCGAGCCGCACTTCCGAAGTTTTCCACGTTGTCCAGAAAGCTGCTGGTGTCCTCTGCGCAAAACCTGAACCCCATTGATGGTTTGCCATCACTGTTCAAAGGGACTGCACGCGGTGTGTACCGCGTGAACACATTTGCATTGAGAGCAGCGGTAAAAAAAATCGAGAGGCTGGCCGGACGATCGGGCAGGTATGACTTTGTCAACGGACTACCGCAGATTACCGATCCAGGTCGCTATCGATTATTGGCTGCTACTGATGATCTGGCGTCCATCAAGGGCATTGACGACGTACCTGTACGCAACGTCGGCAGCTCCGCTTCAGCCGACTTCAGGATGATCGACCCGATTTCCGCCAAGCCCTATGGACCGCGTCTGGCCAGCAATAGTGACAACCTTTCGTTAGGCCGGTCTGCCTACCAGACCCTGGCGAAAACCGATCACCACATCACCGTGGAACTGGCGGAAAAAGCCAAGGTTCGCGAAGTATTGGAAGTCGACGGCCGGACGACGATGTTTATCGACGACGTACCGTATCGACTGGATGGCGACACGCTGCGCCGCGTAGGCATGTTTGATGACAGCGCCGCACTGAAGCTTATCCCCTGCCGCCCGCGCCGTGCACCAGAGGGGACCACCTGCCCTATCAGCTACGTCAATGGAAAACCCTTCGCCACCCCTACTGCCGGCTCGTTCGATGAAACCAAAGATTACGCCCCATGGTTCGGCGACCGGATATCCACCCCAGACGCCAGACCGGGCCAGGACCAGAGTTTTCTGGCCCTTGACGGGGTTGTTTATCAGGGATCGGGGAACACCCTGACGAAGTTCGACGGAGACCTGACAACACTGGGCTTCAGCAAGAAGTGGTTAGTCCCTAACAAGACCATCCCGGCAACACTGGAATTCCAGAAGGGAATTTACGGACGCATCATGGTCAAGGGCACTTATGAAGGTGCTAACGATTCGCACAAAGTCGGAGCGATTGTGGCGCAGTCCCTCGATGAATCGACGACCTATGTTTTCACCCGGCTCAATACAGACAAGTACTACGTCGCGACGCTGTTAAAAGGGCAAGACCTGCGCGAACCACTGGTGCTGAATCGGTTATTGAAAGCCGATGTGGCCCCTGGCACCGTAGGTGCAGAACTGCAGCGGGTGTACACCGGCTCCCTGAGCGCCAACAACATCGCACGCATCCACGGCGTCGACGCACTTGAACGCGCGATGAAGACCATGGATGAAATCGCCATTCCCATCGGAACGACTGCCGCCCCGACCAGCAACATGAAATGGTTGAAGGTCGACACGAGTCCAAGTGAGGCATTGATGTTCGATCACTCGACCCGAATGATTGTCACCAAACTGGAGAACGGTGCGACAACCTGGTCACGCAGCAAGGTAGCACCAGAAGCCTTCCGTCAAAGAACAGTGGAAATTTTCGATACGTTGTTCCTTGAGCCGTCCATCACGCTAAAAAATGCAGACAGCGCCTTGCGAATCGATAGCACGATGAAAAAGCTCCACGACCTGATCCCTCGTAAACAGCGCCCGCGCAATCCGAGGAACATCGCCTACGCGGAAGTGACCAAAACCGACGGAAAACGGGAGGTTTACGTCAGCGTTTCGGGAGCGCAGGGGGCGACCGGACATCTGCCATTGTTCAAGAGGAATCTGGGGGCGGATCAGATCAACGTGGACGAAACGACCTATTTCAATATCGATATGAACGAGGTATTTCCCAGCACCTCACTTCACGTAACTGACCAAGGCAAGCTACTCGCAATACCACCGACAATTAAAAATGTCGGGAGCTACTACCCGGCACTGAGCCACAAACCCACGTCACTGGACAGCGAAAGTAAATTGATCAGCGTGATCCGTGAAAAATACCCCGATACCCAAACGATCAAATCGGTCGACGTCGCCACCACCATGCCACCCTGCGATTCCTGCTCGGTGGTGCTCAAGGAGTTCGGATACGACGGAGGGGGAAATGCCCTGAACGTTTTGTGGCACTAATCTATAGCTGCTGCAAATGCCCATATAACTTGGCGTACAAACCACCATCAGCAATCAACTGCTGATGGTCGCCATCTTCAGCTATGTGGCCGCCATCGAACACCAGTACCCGGTCCGCCTGTTTTACCGCCGACAACCGGTGGGCAATGATCAGTGTTGTGCGACCGCTGAGAAACCGCGCGAGCGCCTGATGGAGGTTGTATTCGGTGGCGGCGTCCAGCGCTGAAGTGGCCTCATCGAGGACCACGACCTTGGGTTCGGCCAGCACCATGCGCGCAATGGCCAGGCGCTGGCGTTGGCCGCCGGACAAACGCACACCGGAACGGCCAACGACGCTGTCCAGGCCTTGCGGCAATGCCTTCACCGTCGCGTCGAGCTGGGCGATTTCCAGCGCCTGCCAACAGGCTTCATCGCTGCGCTCGCGGCCCATGCTCAGGTTGGCCCGGATGGTGTCGTTGAACAGCGCCGGGTGTTGCAAGACCACCGCGACATTCTCGCGCACGGTTTCCAGGCCGATGTCCTGTTGAGTGGCGCCACCAAAACGGATGCTGCCCGATTGCGGCGTATAGAGCCCCAAGAGCAATTGCACCAGTGTGCTTTTACCACCGCCGCTGGCGCCCACGATCGCGACTTTCTCGCCGGGGGCGATGGACAGGTTCATCTGATCCAGCACCCGCTCACCGCCGTAGCCGAAACTCAAGCCTTGCACCTCGATGCCCACCGTCTCGCGCCCTTTGAACGGGTCGACGCCACCTGAGTACTGCGGCTCATCGGCACGCGACAACAGCTCGTTGATTCGCGTCAGCGCACCGCCGGCCGCGTAATAGGCGTATTGCAGATTCAGCAGTTGTTCGACCGGCCCGATCATGAACCAGAGGTAGCTGAACACCGCGAGCATCTGACCGATGGACAAGTCGGAGAACAGCACGGTGAGCATCGCGGCGGCGCGGAAGATATCGATGCCAAACTGGAACAGCAAACCGCTGGCACGGCTCGAGGCGTCGCTTTTCCACTGTGAGTTGACGGCATAGTTGCGCACTTCCTGCGCCCGCAAGCCAAGCCGGCCAAGGAAGAAACCCTGACGATTGCCAGCGCGGATTTCCTGTATCGCGTCCAGGGTTTCGGTCAGCGCCTGAGTGAACCGGGAGGTGCTGTCATTTTCGAGTTTCTTCAGGTGCTTGACCCGTTTGCCCAACTGCACGGTGGCGTAGATCACCAGCGGGTTGAACAGCAGAATCAGCAGCGCCAGCTTCCAGTGCATCCACACCAGAATGCCCGCCGTGCCGACCAGCGTGAGCATCGCCACCAGAAAGCGGCTGAGGGTTTCGCCGACGAATTTGTCGAGCGTGTCCAGGTCGGTAACCAGGTGCGTGGTCACCGTGCCGCTACCCAGACTTTCGTATTCGCCAAGGGAAATGCGCTTGAGCCGTTCGATCAGCCGCACACGAATGCGATAGACGATGTCCTTGGCCAGACCTGCAAACAGACGCGCCTGCAAGACGTTGAACATCAATGCACCGCAACGCAGGGTCAAGGTCACCAGCAACATCAAACCGATATAACCGGCAGCGCTTTGCCAGCCAGTAGGCAGCGCGTGGTTCATGACTTTCAGTGCGGCGTCACCATGCCCCAGCAGCACTTCGTCTACCAGCAATGGCAGCAGTAAAGGGATCGGCACACTGCACAGGGTTGCCAATACGGCGATGCCGTTGGCGATCCACAAGGATTTTTTATGCTGAAGCGCCAGACGACGGATTTCCGCCCAACTCAGCCGATCGACCCGCGTGGGCTGTTGCACATCATCGGGTTGCTCATACACAGGCAGCGCGCTCCAGCCAACGGCCGAGCAACGGTGACAGATCGCTGAGCGGTTGGTAGCCATTGGTCAATAGCGCCAATTGACCATTGCGCTCGGCCAGCAAGGTCGGGAAGCCGGCGATGCCCAGATCCTGAACCCAGGTGAAGTCTGCCGCCGTAGCCGCGTGCTGATCGGCACGGTCGAAAGCTGCGGCGAACTCGATACGTGGCAAACCGGCTTGTTCGGCCAGCTCCACCAACACGCTGGCGCGGGTGACGTCACGACCCTCGACATAAAAAGCCTGCTGGATGAGTTTGAGCAACTTCCAGGCACAATCCGGCGCCAGGCTGCGCGCCGTCACCAGCGCGCGGCAGGCCGGCTCAGTGTCGTAGACAAAACCGTCGGGCAGCGCGCCTTCGAACTTGAACGGCTGGCCGGTGGCTTCGGTGACCGCCTGCCAGTGTTCGAGAATGTAGCGCCGGGTGGTGGGCTCCAGTGCCGCACCACTACCGGTGCGCAAACCGCCCACCACCAGATGCACTTCAACGCCCGCAGCCTGCGCCTGCTCGACCAAGGCCTCGGCCACCGGAGCGAAGCCCCAGCACCAGGAGCACATCGGATCCATTACATAGAGCAGGCGTGCGGACATGGTTCAGGCCTCGGTGTTTGATTGCTTGTAGTTGTAACCAATCGGGTGCGGCTGATTACGGGCCTTGGCCAGTTCGATCTGTTTCTGCCGGTCGATCGCACTGCGACGGGTCTTCTCACTCAGCTTATCCCAGCAATGCGGGCAGCTGATGCCGGCGACGTAGTGCTCGGATGCGCGGTCTTCCACGCTCACTGGCGTACGACAGGCATGACATTGATCGTAGTCGCCTTCACTCAAGTCGTGGCGAACGGTGACGCGGTTATCGAACACAAAGCAGTCGCCCTGCCATTTGGTTTCTTCCTGCGGCACCTCTTCGAGGTACTTCAGGATTCCGCCCTTGAGGTGGAAGACTTCATCGAAGCCCTGGCTGAGCATGTAGCTCGAAGCCTTTTCGCAACGAATGCCGCCGGTGCAGAACATCGCGACCTTCTTGTGCCTGGCCGGATCGAAGTTGGCTTTGATGTAGTCGGGGAACTCGCGAAAACTGGTGGTTTTCGGATCGATCGCGCCTTCGAAGGTGCCTATCGACACTTCGTAGTCGTTGCGGGTATCGATCAGCAGCACTTCAGGGTCGCTGATCAAGGCGTTCCAGTTCTGCGGATCAACGTAGGTGCCGACCTTCTTGTTCGGGTCAACGCCTTCAACACCCAGGGTGACGATCTCTTTCTTGAGTTTAACCTTGGTGCGGTAGAACGGCTGCTCATCGCAGTACGACTCTTTGTGGTCGATGTCGTCCATGCGCGGGTCGTTCTTGAGCCAGGCCATCAGCCCGTCGATGCCTTCGCGGCTACCGGAAACCGTACCGTTGATGCCTTCTTCGGCAATCAGCAAGGTGCCTTTGATGCCGTTGTCGACCATCGCCTGCAACAGTGGTTCGCGCAAGGCGACGTAATCTTCAAGGGTGACGAACTTATACAGTGCCGCCACGACAATCTGTTGTGTCATGGATGATTCTCCAGGTGGCTACCCGCGTAAGGGGTGAACCGGATGCGAAAAAAAACGCGCCGGCTAAGCGGCGCGTTGCGGATTCTAGCAAAAACTGTTGCGATTGGCTGCAGACCGTCAAGATCGCAGCCTGCGGCATCGCCTACAAAGCCCAGCCTTGCGCAACCCCGTAGGAGCTGCCGCAGGCGGCGATCTTTTGATCTTAATGCTTGCTACCGCCAGCGCAGGTCGGCGAGGCAGGTGCCGCGCCGGTCTTCGCCCACTCCTCAGGCGTATAGGTATGCAGCGCCAACGCATGGAATTCGCCCATCAGGTCACCCAACGTGGCGTAGACCTTCTGGTGACGCTTGACGCTGTTGAGCCCGGTAAACTGCTCGCTGACCACCACGGCCTTGAAGTGGGTTTGCAACCCACGGCTGTGCATATGGCTTTCGTCCAGCACATCCAGATGCGCAGGTTGCAAAGCGCTCAGCGCCGATTCAATACGTTGTTGCATGGTCATTGGGGGCTCCGCTCAAGGCTTTTTCTTGGCTGGAGCGGCGGCGTCTTTCGGCGTCAGCTCGGCAGTCATGTCAGCCAGCAGTTTGTTGACCACAGGCACCGCGCTTTCCAGTTTGGCTTGAGTCATCTGGGCCGATTGTTGAGTCAGCTGAGGCATTTTTTCCAGGACTTTCTTGCCCAGTGGCGACTGGTAGAACGCGACCAGATCCTTGAGTTCGGATTCACTGAAGTTGGTGGTGTAGAGCTTGACCATGTCCGGCTTCAGTTTGTTCCAGCCAATGGCCTGGTCCAGAGCAGCGTTGGCCTTGGCCTGGTAGGTTTCCAGCAGGGCTTTTTTCGATTCTGGCGCTTTGGTTTGTTCAAAGCGCTGGGCGAACATTTGCTGCACTTGCATGTACACCGGAGTGCCCAGTTTGTCAGCGTGCGCCAGGGTCAGGAAAGCTTCGGCACTGGCGTTGTGGCTGGCGGTATCGGCGAAAACCTGGCCGCTGGCACAGACCAGAGCAACCGCGGTACAGATGGCACGAAGACGAGTCATCGAGTTTCCTTTTCTAGCAGGCGAGGTAAAACCCCAAGGGGCGCCATTCTGCGCCTAAAAAACTCGTGCGCTCAACCCCTCCCCCTTGCCAGGCCTGATTTTCAGGAGCGAACGGTAGAAAAAACGACTGATGGAACCCCAAGCGCCAATCACGGCCTAAACTGCGCTATCAGACCTACAGGAATGTGACCGATGAGCCGTATCGAAACCGACAGCCTTGGCCAAGTGGAAGTCCCGGATGAAGCCTACTGGGGCGCTCAGACGCAGCGCTCGCTGATCAACTTTGCGATCGGCAACGAACGCATGCCGCTGGCTGTACTGCATGCCCTGGCCCTGATCAAGAAAGCCGCAGCGCGGGTCAATAATCGCAATGGTGATCTGCCCGCCGACATTGCCCGGCTGATCGAACAGGCCGCCGACGAGGTGCTCGACGGCCAGCATGACGACCAGTTCCCGCTAGTGGTCTGGCAGACCGGCAGTGGCACCCAAAGCAACATGAACGTCAACGAAGTGATCGCCGGTCGCGCCAACGAACTGGCCGGCAACCCCCGTGGCGGCAAGGTCCCGGTGCACCCCAACGACCATGTCAATCGCTCGCAAAGCTCCAACGACTGCTTCCCCACCGCCATGCACATCGCCACGGTGCAGGCGGTGCAACAGCATCTGTTGCCGGCGATCTCTGAACTCTCCGGAGGTTTGGCAGAGCTGGCAGCCCGACACATGAACCTGGTGAAGACCGGTCGCACGCATTTGATGGATGCCACGCCGATCACCTTCGGCCAGGAGCTTTCGGCGTTCATCGCGCAGCTCGATTACGCCGAACGCGCCATCCGCAGCGCCTTGCCCGCCGTCTGCGAGCTGGCTCAAGGCGGCACTGCGGTGGGGACCGGCCTGAACTCGCCCCATGGCTTTGGCGAGGCGATTGCCTCCGAACTGGCCGCCCTCTCAGGTCTGCCGTTTATCACCGCGCCGAACAAGTTTGCCGCGCTGGCCGGGCATGAGCCGCTGACCAGCCTGTCGGGCGCGCTGAAAACCCTCGCCGTGACCCTGATGAAAATCGCCAACGACCTGCGCTTGCTGGGTTCCGGGCCGCGGGCCGGTTTTGCCGAGGTCAAGCTGCCCGCCAACGAGCCCGGCAGTTCGATCATGCCGGGCAAGGTCAACCCGACTCAGTGCGAAGCGCTGTCGATGCTCGCCTGTCAGGTGCTGGGCAACGACGTGGCGATTGGTTTCGCCGCGAGCCAGGGTCACCTGCAACTGAACGTGTTCAAGCCGGTGATCATTCACAACCTGCTGCAATCGATCCGCTTGCTCGGCGATGGCTGCAGTAACTTCCAGCAGCATTGCATCGCGGGCCTCGAGCCGGACGCCGAGCAGATGGCCGCTCACCTGGAACGCGGTTTAATGCTGGTGACAGCGCTGAACCCACACATCGGCTACGACAAATCCGCCGAAATCGCCAAGAAAGCCTATGGCGAAGGGCTGACCCTGCGCGAGGCAGCGTTGCAGCTGGGTTATCTGACGGATGAGCAGTTCGATGCCTGGGTAAGGCCAGAGAATATGCTGGAGGCCGGGAAGCAGGGTTAATAATCCGTAGGCGCTGGCGAAGCCTGCGATCTTTTGCGCGCGCTGACGGTAAATGCCGAGCCCATTGAAAAGATCGCAGCCTGCGGCAGCTCCTACGAGTTATTCACAAGCCGCATCCGCCGGGCCTTGAGCCCGGCGATCAGCGACGGCCCCAACGCGACGAGTGCAGAACCCAGCACCACCAGCACTGCACCGCCGTACGCCAGGCGGTTGATCTGTTCGGCACGCACATAATCGGGCCATAACCAGGCGGCCAGCGCCACGGCCGCGAAGGTCACCAACGGTGTGATGGCGAGCGTCGCACTGACCCTCGACGCCTCCCAATGGGCCAACGCCTCGGCAAAAGCGCCATAGGCAATCAGTGTGTTCAGGCAGCACGCCAGCAGCAACCAGCCTTGCAGCGGGCTCAGTTGCAAGGCTTCCAGTGGACGCACCCACGGCGTCAGCAACAAGGCGCAAAACAGGTAGATCACCATCATCACCTGCAACGAATTCCACACCGACAGCAGTTGTTTCTGGCCCAGCGCATAGAAGGTCCAGACGGTCGACGCCGCCAGCACCAGCAACACGCCTGCGGTGTAATCACTCAACGACGTCAGCAACTCGCTCAGCCGCTGATTGAAAAACAGCCCGAAGCCCAACAACAGCACCAGCAGGCCCATCCCCTGCCCCACGCTGAAACGCTCCTTGAACACAAACAGACTGGCGATCAGCAACAGGATCGGGCCCATCTGCACCACCAACTGCGCGGTCCCCGGACTCAACAGGTTCAGGCCCATCAGGTACAGCACGTAATTGCCCACCAACCCGAGTACCGCCATCAGTACCAGCCAGCCACCTTTAGGCCCGAGCGCTCGTCGGCTCGGCAGACGTCTGGTCGCTGCCAGATAAAGGAACAGCACGCTGCCGGACACCATCAATCGAAACCAGGTCACCGTGACCGGGTCCATCACCAGCAGCACTTGCTTGAGTTTGATCGGCAGGACTCCCCACAAAAACGCAGTCAGCAAGGCGAGGAACAGACCATAAACCCAGCGACCGGAAGAAATGTGCATGGAAACCCCAAAGGCCAACGGCGAGAAAACCCATTCTAGGCTGCCGTCGAGGCATCACACAGGGACAGTTGGCGACAAGCCGCAAATGAAACGGTATCGGTCGCACCGATAAATTGACGGTCTGCCGCTGATCGGATGATCAGGCACTTCAAGTGATTCGGACATAAGCTGATTTTGTTCCGACTCAAGGTCCGCTCAAGGAGACCGCCATGTACGGCATGCGTGCCCAAGACACCACCCCTGCCACGCACTTTCGCAGTGCCCGGTTGTGTCGGGTGAATGGTGATTTGTACTTCAGTACCCGGGAGAACACCCAGGAAGGACCGTTCGCCAGCCATGAAGCGGCCGAGCGGGAGATTCGTGCGTACATCGAGCGGATGCAGTTTCGCACATGAACGCATGACCGCAGCGCCTGCATCGCGAGCAAGCGGAACGCCGCCTGGCCGCTCCCACCGCTCGCGTATGCAAACCCATCGGACTACTTCTTGTCCTTTTTCAACTTCTTCTCGTGCTTGTCGGATTTCTCGAAGGCGTCTTCCAGCGCGCGGTTGAGGGTGCGCAGCACTTTGACCCGGGCCCAGCGCTTGTCGTTAGCTTCCACCAGGGTCCAGGGCGAGACCTCGGTGCTGGTGCGGTCAACCATATCGCCGACGGCAGTCCGGTAGTCGTCCCACTTCTCGCGGTTGCGCCAGTCGTCTTCGGTGATCTTGAAGCGCTTGAAGGGAATTGTTTCGCGCTCCTGGAAACGCTCCAGCTGGGTCTGTTTGTCGATGGCCAGCCAGAATTTGACCACGATCACCCCGGACGCGCTGACCTGCTCTTCGAAATCGTTGATTTCGCCATAGGCTCGCATCCAGTCGGCCGGGCTGCAAAAGCCCTCGATGCGTTCCACCAGCACCCGGCCGTACCAGGAACGGTCAAAAATGGTGAATTTGCCCCGTGCAGGAATCTGTCGCCAGAAACGCCAAAGATAGGGCTGGGCACGCTCATCCTCGGTGGGCGCGGCAATCGGCACGATGCTGTACTGGCGCGGGTCGAGTGCGGCAGCCACACGACGAATCGCCCCGCCCTTGCCCGCAGCGTCATTGCCCTCGAATACCGCGACCAGTGCGTGTCGACGCATGCGTTTGTCGCGCATCAGGCCGGATAAGCGCGCCTGTTCGGTAACCAGTTGCTCCTCGTAATCGTTCTTTTCCAGCCGCTGGCTCATGTCCAGACTACCCAGCAGGCTCTTTTGATCGACACTCGCCAGCAGCGGCGCGGCGCTGACTTTGTCCGGGCGAACCTTGGGCCGTTCGAGGGCGTGTTGCAGACCATCGAGCAGGATCTTGCCAACCGTCAGACTGCGGTAATGGGCGTCCACGCCTTCGATCACATGCCAGGGCGCGTAGTCACGGCTGGTCCGGCGAATCACGCGCTCGCCGTATTTCACGAACTTGTCGTAGGTTTGCGATTGCTGCCAGTCCAGCGGGCTGATGCGCCAGCTGTGCAACGGGTCGTCCTGCAAGGCCTTGAGGCGCGCCTTCATTTGTTGCTTGGACAGGTGAAACCAGAACTTGAAGATCAGCGCGCCTTCATCGCAGAGCATTTTCTCCAGGCGCTCGGTCTGATTGATCGCTTGATCAAGCACCGCGTCCTTGAACTCACCATGAACCCGCCCCTGCAGCATCTGGCTGTACCAGTTGCCAAAAAACACCCCCATCCGCCCCTTCGCCGGGAGCATCCGCCAATAGCGCCAGGCCGGTGGTCGCGCCAGCTCTTCATCGGTTTGCTGATCGAAAGTGCGCACTTCGATCAGTCGCGGGTCCATCCACTCATTGAGCAATTTGACCGTCTCGCCCTTGCCCGCGCCTTCGATCCCGTTGATCAGCACGATCACCGGAAAACGGCCCTGCTGCTGGAGGTCGAACTGGGCCTCGAGCAAAGCCTCACGCAGCGCGGGTACTTCAGCTTCGTAGGTTTCTTTATCAATCGCATGACCGATTTCGGCAGATTCGAACATGAGCGGCTCCCTTCCAAGATTGAGCAAGATTAGCGGATTGGCCGAGCGTTTGTCCGGGCATTCCAATCCGCGTTGCCATGGATCAATCGGCTTTGTCGCGATCGGCTAGAATGACCGCCTTGCTTCGCCTGAGCCGACCATGAATCCTGAAACACTGCCGAACCCCGTACCGCATGCCCAGCTCGACTGGGACGACCAAGGTCGCCCGCGCTCGCGGGTGTTTGACGACGTGTATTTCTCCGACCAGTCGGGCCTTGATGAAACCCGTTATGTGTTCATCGAGCAAAACCGCCTGAGTGAACGTTTTGCCGAACTGCCGGCCGGCGAAAGGTTGGTGATTGGCGAGACCGGTTTCGGTACCGGGCTGAATTTTCTCTGCGCCTGGCAGCTGTTCGAGCAGCAGGCTGTGGCTGGCGCACGGCTGCATTTCATCAGCGTCGAGAAGTACCCGCTGAGCCCAGCAGATATGCAACGGGCCCTGGCACTCTGGCCCGACCTCAAACCCTTTGCCGATCAGTTGTTGGCGCAGTACGTCGCCATCCACCAGGGCTTTCAGCGGCTGGTGCTGGACAATGGCCGCGTGACCCTGACGCTGTTGATCGGTGACGCGCTGGAGCAACTGCCACAGCTGGACGCGCAAATCGACGTGTGGTTTCTCGACGGTTTCGCCCCGGCGAAAAACCCTGACATGTGGACCGCCGAACTGTTTGCCGAACTGGCGCGTCTGGCGGCACCTGGTTCGACCATCAGCACCTTCACCAGCACCGGCTGGGTACGCCGCCTGCTTAATGCGGCGGGCTTCAAAATGCGTCGCACGCCGGGCATCGGTCACAAATGGGAAATCCTGCGTGGTGCATTCGTCGGCTGGCCGCAAGAGACACCGGCTCCGGCAACCGCCAAGCCATGGTTTGCTCGCCCGAATCAGGTTACCGGCGAGCGTCGTGCGCTGGTGATCGGCGCCGGGCTGGCCGGTTGCGCCAGTGCTGCCAGCCTCGCCGCGCGCGGTTGGCAGGTCAGCCTGCTGGAACGGCATGCCGATCTGGCGCAAGAAGCCTCGGGCAACCCCCAAGGCGTGCTGTACCTGAAACTCTCGGCCCACGGCACTGCGCTTTCACAATTGATCGTCAGCGGTTTCGGGCATACCCGGCGCCTGCTTGAACACTTGCAGCGGGGTGTTGATTGGGACGACTGCGGCGTGCTGCAACTGGCATTCAATGCCAAGGAGGCCGAGCGGCAGGCGCAACTGGCGGCGGCTTTCCCCGCTGATTTATTGCACCTGCTGGACCAGCCGCACGCGCAGGCCCAGGCCGGAATCGGCCTGGCCCACGGTGGGCTGTTCTATCCAGAAGGCGGTTGGGTTCATCCGCCGGCCCTGTGCCAGTGGCAAGCGTCGCCCCCCAATGTCCAACTGCTGGCGCACCGCGATGTTCTGGAACTGCGCAAGGTTGATGATCAATGGCAAGCCTGGGACGGCGAAACCCTGCTCGCCAGTGCGCCCGCGGTGGTACTGGCCGGCGCGGCGGAAATCAAACGCTTCGCGCAAAGTGCCGAGCTGCCGCTCAAACGCATTCGCGGGCAAATCACCCGATTGGCGCAAACCGCTGAAAGCCAGCGTCTAGCGACCGTGGTCTGCGCTGAAGGTTACGTCGCACCCGCACGTTTGGGTGAACACACCCTGGGCGCCAGCTTCGACTTCAAGAGCGACGACCTCACCCCGACGACCGCCGAACACCTCGGCAACCTTGAGTTGCTCGAGGAAATATCCAGCGATCTGGTCGCTCGCCTGCACGCCCGACAGCTGGACCCGGAACAGCTTCAAGGTCGCGCAGCATTCCGCTGCACCAGCCCCGATTACCTGCCAATCGTCGGCCCGTTGGCTGACAGCCAGGCGTTTGCCCAGGCCTACGCCGCACTGAGCAAGGACGCCCGACAGGTGCCGGACATCGCTTGCCCATGGCTCGACGGCTTGTACGTCAACAGCGGTCACGGTTCACGCGGATTGATCACCGCGCCGCTGTCTGGCGAGTTGCTGGCCGCGTGGCTGGACAACGAACCGTTGCCACTGCCCAGAAGCGTCGCCGAGGCCTGCCATCCGAACCGGTTTGCTTTGCGCAAGTTGATTCGCGGCAGCTGAATCGACAGCGCAATGCCGCCTTCCCCGCGTAGGAGCTGCCGCAGGCTGCGATCTTTTGATCTTAGGCGCCATTGAGGGCGCTAAAAAGATCGCAGCCTGCGGCAGCTCCTACTGGCCGTTGATGTTCATCCGCCGTAGGATCGCCGGATTGATGACCCGAGGTGCCTATGCTGATTCCCCACGACCAACTTGAAGTCAACACCCTGACCCGCCTGATCGAAGACTTCGTCACCCGTGACGGTACCGACAATGGCGACGAAACTCCGCTGGAAACCCGCGTGTTGCGGGTCCGCCATGCGTTGAGCAAAGGCCAGGCGCTGATTGTCTTCGATCCGGAAAGTCAGCAATGCCAGCTGATGCTCAAGCACGATGTGCCCAAGCACCTGTTTGACTGAGCAGCTATTTGACCGAGAGCTTCAGCTGCGTTTGCCCTGCGCCCGTTTGGCCTGAATGCGCTCATAGACTTCGGCGCGATACACGTTGATGTTTTGCGGCGCTTCGACACCGAACCGAACGCTGCTTCCGTTCACGGCGAGGATACGCACAGAGATGGTGTCGCCAATGGAGATCAATTCGCCCACAACGCGGCTGAGTACGAGCATGGCTCTAGTCCTTGAGGTTACCGGGCCTTGAAGATGACCGGCTGACGCCGGGTCTACAATGCAACAGCGGCAAAACAGTCCCCCCCTACGCAGCAAAACGACTCCTCTTACAGACTTTCCTTTCACCGCAATGCCAAGGACTCAAGGTGCAGTGAAGCGCGGGCCAAACAGTATGATGCTCGCGCCTAATACGCACAGCGCAACGCCCAGCCAATCCGAGCCCAGCGGCCGAATCCGCTCGACCACGCCGAGCCAGCCGATGGACGCGATGATGTAGATGCCGCCGTAGGCTGCATAAGCGCGGCCCGCGTAGGTCGATTCGACTTTGGTCAGCAGAATGGCGAACAGCGTCAGGCTCAGCAGCGCCGGCACGACCCACCAGGCGCTTTTGCCCTGCCGCAACCACATCCAGAAGGCGTAACAGCCAGCGATTTCGAACAACGCGGCGAGGAAGAACCACAGGTAATTGAGCATGCACACATCTCGTCAAGGCTGCCAGATGCGGCAACCCTAACGACGTGACCCGTTACTCGCAAGTTCAACTGGCGCTTTGCCTGGCCTTGGCGCGCATCTTGTCGGCCATTACGGTCATTTCGTTGTAGAGCAGTTGCGGGTTCTTCTGTTTGAGCGCCCAGGCCATACGACCCTGCTCGTGGGGCAGGATCATGAACTCGCCGGCGGCAACGTGCTGGTAGATGTAGTCGGCGATATCGCTGGCGGTAATCGGCGAGCTTTCGAGCAACTTGCCGACCTGGGCTTTCATCGCTGGGGTCGGGCCACGGAAGGAGTCCAGCAGGTTGGTCTGAAAGAACGACGGACAGACCACATGCACACTGATTTCCTGCTGTGCCAGTTCAATCAGCAGGCTCTCGGACAGTGCCACCACACCGGCCTTGGCCACGTTGTAGTTGCTCATGGCCGGCCCCTGCATCAACGCGGCCATCGAGGCAATGTTGATGATCTTGCCTTTGCTCTCTTCCAGCAGCGGCAGGAACGCCTTGCAGCCTTTGACCACGCCCATCAGGTTGATCGCAATCTGCCAATCCCAGTCTTCCAGCGACAGCTCACTGAAGAAACCACCAGAGGCCACACCAGCGTTGTTGACGATCACATCGATACCGCCCAGCTTCACCTCACAGGCTTGTGCGAAAGCGGTCAGCTGGCTGTAGTCGCGCACATCGCAACGCTGAATGAAACCATCACCACCGGCCTCGCGAACCTGTTTCAGGGTTTCTTGCAGACCCGACTCGCTGACATCGGACAAGGCCAACTGCCAACCTTCTCGAGCCCAGCGCAGAGCGATTTCACGACCCAGGCCGGACCCGGCACCAGTGATCATCATGCGATTTTGCATAGGGAGTTGCCTTGTTGTTCTGGGGGAAGATGCTCGCAGTGTAGCGAAGGATTTTCCTACACCCATGACCATCAAATTGCTGAATGCCCCAGGCAAACCGTGGCGATTACAGGGCGCGAGACCGCGTCAAGCCGCTCGGATTTTCGGCAGAGTTTGACCACCAACAGATGCTGCAGACAAAAAAAGAGGCCCTTGCAGGCCTCTTTTTTATTGCAGAATTACTTGTTCTGCATGCTTTCGGTTACACCCGCGGTGTTATCCAGCAAGCTCTTGGTCGCGGTCTGCAGGAACGCTTCCAGCTTGAGCTTCAGCTCAGCGGTACGCGGTGCATTCGGGATGACTTCGGCATGCGGGTTGGCACCCAGTTGGTACTGGTACATCTTCGGATCCATTTCCTTTTCCTTGGGCAGAATCAGGATCTGGTCAGCCGTGACGATGGCCGTGGTCTGCTCGGTGCCCGATGGCTTGATCACGCCAAAACCGGTGTCACCTTGCGGCAGGTTGAGCAGGTCACGCCCCCAGCACTGATGACGCACTTCGCCACCGAGTCGCCCCATGATGGTCGGCACGATGTCGATCTGAGTACCCACGGTGTGGTCACGCTGGCCGAACTTTTCCTGGATGCCGGGTGCAATCATCAGCATCGGCACGTTGAAGCGGCCCAGGTCCATTTCGGTGATTTGACGCTCGTTGCCAAAACCATGATCGCCCACGATGACAAACAGGGTTTCCTTGAAGTACGGCTCTTTCCGGGCCTTTTCAAAGAACTGCCCCAACGCCCAGTCGGCGTAGCGCATGGCGGTCAAATGCTCGTTCAGGCTACCACGATCGGTAACTTTTTCGACCGGCAATGGCGTCGGCAAGGCGTATGGGGTGTGGTTGGACAGGGTTTGCAGCAGCGCGTAGAACGGCTTGCCTTCGCGCGCCTTGAGCTCCTGCAGGCCACGGTCAAACATGTCCTGGTCGGACACGCCCCATGTCGGGTCGGAGAACACCGGGTTGACGTAGTCGTTACGCCCGATGAAGTTGGTCATGCCCTGGTTGCTGAAGAAGCCCGACTGGTTGTCCCAGGCAAAATCGCCGTTATAGACATACACGTCGTCGTACTTACGGGCGCTGAGCAACTGTGGCAGGCCCGACAGCTTGTGGCTGCCTTCCGGGGTCTGCATCAGGTATTCGAAACCCGGCAGGTTCGGGAAGCAGGCCATGGTGGCGAACATACCCTGATGGGTATGGGTGCCGTTGGAGAAGAAGCGGTCGAACAACAGGCCTTCCTTCGACAGTTTGTCGAGGTTTGGCGTGATGTTGCCAGGCGCGCCCAAGGCACCTACCGAGTGACCGGCCATGCTTTCCATCAGGATCACAACGACGTTCTTGATCGGCAGGGTCTTGTCGGCCGGTGGCGTGTAATCGCGACGTACCGCAGCGATATCGGAATCAACCAGCTTCTCGTCTGACAGCAACAGCATATCGCGGACGATTTTCTGGGCTTCAGACTGCTCCATGGTCGGCTTCCAGATGTTGTCGCGCTCTTCGGACATGCGGCTCTTCGCGGCAGCAACCAACTGCAGCGTGCCGTTCAGGCCCAACTGGTTGGCGAAGTTCGAATCGGTGGTGTAAACGTCACCCCAACGCAGCGGTGGACCTTGACGCAGCGTGCCACGAGCCGCCACGACGCAGATCAACAGGCAGACCACGAACACCACGATGCGCGCATACCACGGGGCGACTTGACGGGTGCTGATGGTGCCACCGCTGAACGGGCCGCGTGGGCGGGTTGCACGGTCGGCACCCTTGAACGCCAGGCTCAGCAGCCAGGTGCCAACAGCCCAGGCCAACAGATAACGGACTACCGGGAAGCCGTACCAGAGCATGCTCATGACGGTTTTCGGATCTTCCTTCACATACTGGAAGACCAGACCGTTGAGGCGCTGGTGGAACTCACGGTAGAAGTCCATTTCCATCAGGCCAAGGAACAGCGCGATGCTCGAGGCAATGGTCAACCAGAACCGGAACAGACCACGGGCCGCCATCGCCCGGACACTGAACAGCGCCAGCAACAGCGGAATGCTGAGGTAAACCACCAGACGCAGGTCGAAACGCAAGCCGTTGGCGAACGCTTCGAGGAAGGTCGAGGCGGGTGTGTCGAGGATCATCTCTCGGTTGTACACCAGCAGCGCAACGCGCAGCAGGGAGAGCATCACCATCATGACCAGGGCGCAGAGCAGCGTATAAGCCAGATGCGATTTGACGGTCGGTTGCAGCAAGCGATTCGAAGCTCGCTGCTGACTCAGGGCGTCCGGGTTTGCCATGTCGTTTCTAGGACTCATTGGAAGTTGAAGTTTCAAAGATGTTGCGGCCCCTGCCCTTTGATTGCGGTTACTTACAGGAATTGGCCGGGAGCCTTGCGCGATGCGCAAATGTTGCACGATCACTCACGGCATTGCCATTCATTACTGGCAAGCCCCCCAAAAGCCTGGCCTCCAGGGCTCTGGAACAAGAGTCTCAGGGGATTGAGTGTTAAATCGGCGCGGGTGAATTGTCTTGGAGCGTTCGTGAAAATTTCGTGCAACGCATATCTGGAAACACAAAAAGGGCCTCGCGGCCCTTTTTAGTCAGACCGGCCTAATCATTACTTGGCTTGTTCACCGCTTGCAGCACGTACTGCGGAAGAGCGAATGCGCCGATATGGATTTCCGGATTGTAGTAGCGCGTGATGATGCCGCTGCCGGCAAAACGCTGACTCAGGGTTTCGCGCGACAGTTTGCGGTAAGCCGTGTTGGTCGCGCCCCAGGCAAACGTCATGGCACCGCCGATATAGGTTGGCACCGCGGCCTGATAGAAGTGCCAGTCCGGGAACAAACTACGCAGGCGCCCGGCGGTGGTTTTCACTTCTTCGATCTGCATGAACGGCGTGCCGTTCTGGGTCACCAGAATGCCGCCTTCGTTCAGGCAACGGCGGCACGCCTGATAGAAGTTCTCCGAGAACAGCACTTCACCCGGACCGATCGGGTCGGTGGAGTCGGAGATAATCACGTCGAATTTTTCCTGGGTGGTGGCGACGAAACGCATGCCGTCGTCGATCACCAGGCTCAGGCGCGGATCATCAAACGCACCTTTGGAATGGTTCGGCAGGAATTCCTTGCACATGTCGACCACCGTGCCGTCGATTTCGACCATGGTGATATGTTCGACGCTGCGGTGCTTGGCCACTTCACGCAGCATACCGCCGTCGCCACCGCCGATGATCAACACGCGTTTGGCGCTGCCGTGAGCAAGGATCGGCACGTGGGTGAGCATCTCGTGGTAGATGAACTCGTCGGCTTCGGTCGTCTGGATCACGCCGTCCAGCGCCATGACCCGACCCATGCGCGGGTTCTCGAAAATCACCAGGTGCTGGTGCTCGGTGCGCACTTCATGCAGTAGCTTTTCCATGCGAAAACGCTGGCCGTAGCCTTCGTAGAGGGTTTCCAGGTACTCGCAGGTTGTGGTGGTGCTCATGGGAAGTCCCCCGGTGAATGCTGGTGGCAACGGACGGTTACCCGCCCATGATGGACAATCGCAGACGCTGGGTAGGCGATTGACCAAGGAATGGCGCGCATTCTACGTCGCCTAACATGACAGGTCGAACCTTCTGGTGAGGTCTTTATGCCAAGCACTACTTCCCCCGTAGGAGCTGCCACAGGCTGCGATCTTTTCTACAGACTCTGCGGTGCGTTGGCCCAGGATCAAAAGATCGTCCGAACGCGGCCCGAGGCTTCGCCAGCTCCTACAGAAGCCATTCAGCGTTGCACGATGGATTCAGAACCGTACATTGCCTCGGGGACCCGCAATCGCCCAAATAACCAGGCCCAGCACCGGGAGCAGGAGAATCAGCAGCACCCAGATGATTTTCATCCCGGTTTCTGCGCTGCTTTTAAACACGTTGATGATCGCCCAGATATCCAGCGCGAGGATGATCAGGCCAACCAGACCATTGAAGGTGGCACCCATGGTGTCGCTCCCAAGAGAAGAATTTCCCCCTTAGGATAGTCGGGACTGACGAAGGCTCCGTTTTATTACGCTTGGCGCCGTAATGGCCTTAAACGTGAATCGCCACTTTCAGCGCTTCCAGCGACGGTGCCGCGGCAATTCCGATTTGCGCACACAACTCAAGCACCCGCGGAACGTCGTTGCCATAGACCAGCACGGTCTGGATCTCGTCATCGAGCAGTTGGCTGAAGTTCATCAGCGTGTAGCCGCCGTTTTCCGGGTTCATGCTGCCCATCTGGATCTGGATACGGTTGAGTGCAGTCAACGCTTCGGTCTTGGCCAGTTGCTTGGGTTTGATGTTGAACGCCACGCCCGGGCCGAAAGACGCAACGATCTGCGCGAACAGGTCCATGTAGGTGTCGGCCTGGAACAGCACGGTGTCCGGCAGGCTGCCGACCACCACCCATTCACCCAGCGGGATCGGGAAAGTGTCGTCGTAGTTGATGTCCGGGTTGGCCGCCAGAAAAGCCTCGGGATTGGCGTAGGCCTGGGCGGCTTCATCGGCGATCTGCACAATTTCCGCCTCGCTCATGCAGCCGGAGCCGATTTTGCTGATGAGTTCGATGAGTTCGGCTTTCATGGACGGATCCTGTAGCGAGGGAATTTTGAGGGCGCGAAGGATAGCTCAAAGGTTTGCTGCAAGGTATCTGGGCTACAAAAGATCGCAGCCTTCGGCAGCGCCTACGGTCTATGCCGGTTCTGTAGGAGCTGGCGCAGCCTGCGAACTTTCTGAGGGATCAGCCGAGCAGCTTCTGCAACTGTGCCGTGGTGTCTGCAGCGCCCATGGTTCTGGCCGCGTCCAGTGCGCTGACACCATTGGCATCCTTGGCCTTGGGATCAGCACCTTTGCTGATCAGGTAGTCAACGATTGCGGTGCGATTGAACATCGCGGCCATCATCAACGCCGTGCGGCCGTCAAAGGAAGAACCTTCAACCTCGGCGCCACCTTCAACCAAGGCGGTGACCACTGCCAGATCGCCTTTGAACGCCGCGCCGGCAATCGGGCTTTGGCCGTTTTCGTTGCGGATCTCTGGATCGGCCTTGTGCTCAAGCAGCACTTTTACTGCCTCGACGTGGCCGTGATAGGCGGCCAGCATCAGCAAGGTGTCGCCCTTGTGGTTGCGCAGGTTCGGCGGCAGGCCTTTGCTCAGCAGTGCGGCAAGCATCGCCGCGTCGCCATCACGGGCCTTGTTGAACACCTGCTCGGCAAACTCCGCGGCTTCTTCCGGGGTCATCTGGCGGGATTTGTCTGACATTGGGGACTCCACATTCGGTCAATCGCAAAACCGCTAGTTTCCTTAAGCGGCCTTACACCTGTCACCCCTTTTTTCTCTCGCCCGGCCATAGCCAGAATCAATAATGGAACTTGCCACCGTGGATATCCGCCAGTACCTGTTCGGTGATCTGCACGTAAGTGTCCGAGCCTGGCAGCCAGGCGTAGATTGGATCGCCGTCGGTTTTGCGCGGATCGAACGCTTCATCCTTGAGGCGGGTCTTCTGGTACTTGAAGGTCCCGGTGGTCTCCATTTTCACTTTCACCCGCAAAAACAGCGGCACCGCATAGGCCGGCATGTGTTGGCGAGCGAAACTCAGCAACTCACTGAAGTCCAGGGTCGCCAGGGATTCCGCCGGGGTGATCGCCACCATGCCGGCGCGGCCATTGGTATTGCTGATCTCCACGCCATAGGCCACCGCCTCGGCGATCAGCGGGTGCTGCAAAAGGATGTTCTCGACTTCGGTGGTCGAGACGTTTTCGCCCTTCCAGCGATAGGTATCGCCGAGGCGGTCGACGAACTGGGCGTGACCAAAACCGATACTGCGCAGCAAGTCGCCGGTATTGAAGTAGCGATCGCCCTTCTCGAAGACATCGTGGAGCACGACTTTTTCGGTCTTCTGCGGGTCGGTGTAGCCGTCCAGCGGCGCCTTGTCGTCGATCTTTGCCAGCAACAGACCTTGCCGGCCTTTGCCGACTTTCTGCATGAACCCCTTGCTGTTGCGGATCGGCGCACAACTGTCGTGCGCGTATTCGACCAACGCCCAGGACATCAGCGAGAAGCCAATAGTGTTCTCAAAGTTGAGGATGTTGCTAAAACCGATGTTGCCGTCACTGGCGGCGTACAACTCGCAGATGTGATTGACCCCAAAGCGCCGCTTGAACTCGCTCCAGACGCCGGGGCGCAAGCCGTTGCCAATCATCTTCACCACCGCGTTATCACGGTCGTTGGCGCTCGGCGGTTGATCGATCAGGTAACGGCACAACTCGCCAACGTAACCGATGGTGGTGGCCTGGTACTTTCGCACGTCGTTCCAGAACTGGCTGGCGCTGAACTTGCGCCGAATGGCAAAACCCGACGCCCCGTAAATTGCCGAGCCCCAGCACACGCACAACCCCGTGGCGTGGTACAGCGGCAAGGTGCAATAGACGACATCGTCGGGGCGCATATCCAGGGCGACCAAGCCGAAAACGGTGGATGTCTTCAGCCAGCGGCCATGCTTGAACACCCCGGCCTTGGGCAACCCGGTCGTGCCGGAGGTGTAGATATAGAAACAAGGATCGTCGAGATACACCTGCTGGCTGCTGGCCGGGTTGCCTGTCGGGCAATCGGCGCTGGCGCGCATCAGGCTGATGAAACCTGCCGGGACTTCGTCGGGGTCGCGCAAGGTGTCCTGATCGGCCACCCACCAGGTTCTCGCGGCATCGATTGCAACTTGCGCGCGGATCACCGAATACGCCTCGACCAACTCACCGCCCACAACGATTGCCACAGGCTCGACCAGATTCACGCTATGCACCAGCGCCTGTTGGGTTTGCGAGGTATTGAGCATCGCGCTGATCGCGCCAACCTTGGCCACCGCCAGTACAGTGACCAGCAGTTCCGGGCGGTTTTCGATGAAGACCCCGACCACATCACCTTTGCCAATACCCTGGGTAATCAAATAGTGAGCAATGCGGTTGGCCCATTGGTTGACCTGTGCATAACTGAGTTTGACCTCCCCTTGCAGCAGCGCCGGGCCATCGGGATTGCGATGCGTCGCGTGCTCGAAGCTCCAACCGAGGCCGCAGGGTTGATCCGGCTGTTTGACATTGGCGACGTTGAGACCCTTGACCACCCGCGGCAGAGCCTTGGCAATCGACGGCAATTTTCGGAGCATCATGCCCCAAGTGATCATGTCGTTTGACGCACGGCTCATGGTTGCTCCCGGTCGGCCCATGATGTCAGGCCTGTTTTGTTAGTGTCGGGCGAACATGTATTCGGGGGGGCAGGCAACTTCATCCCTGTATGAGAGACGGCAGATAACCTCTGGTTAGAGACTCAAAAAAACGTGGAAGAGTTGATTCAGGCCAAAAAGTACGCCCGCACTTGTGTCGCTGTACACGCGGTTTTTGAAATGTTTTGTATCCGGGTCGATACCGCCGGCAACCACCGCACGGTTGTCCACGTACTGTTGCGGCGAGCGCGCAAAATGCAGGATGCACGATGGCCATTCATGCAGAATGCACGACACCGAAAAAATGTATGTATTTTATGCCATTGATTTATAAGGACTTTTATAAACAGTCGTACTGGCACAACCTGTGCACCTATTACTCCATGCTTGCCATTCAAGTGCAAACGGAGCTAATCGACATGAGCCTGATCCAGGAAAAATTTTCGTCCCTGTTCTCCAACTTCGACGTCACCACGCAAGCACGCCCTGACGGCGGTATTCTGCTGACGCTCAATAGCAGCGATGGCCGCGTGTTCAAACGCTCGATTTCCTACGCCCAATTGCATGCCGGTGATCAACTGTCCTGGGTGATCAGTGCCATTCGCCGTGACTTGGCCGAACAGGCCAGCGAACTGCCGCAGATTTCGATGCTGCAAAGCCAACAGCGTTTCGCCCTGCCGACCTATCACTCGACGTAAGCAGCAACCGTTCAAACCTTTCAGGTCGTGCAAGCCTTGTGCTGCACGGCCTGAGTGCGTTTTGAGTTCAGCTCAACAAGCCACGATTGACCGCCTCGCCGACCGCTTGAGCACGGTTGGTGACTTCGAGCTTGGAGTAGATATTGCCCAGGTGAAACTTCACTGTCGCCTCGGAAATGTCGCGAATCACGCTGATTTCCCACACCGTTTTCCCGGCCTTGGCCCAATGCAGAATCTCCAGTTCCTTCTTGCTCAGCGGTTTGCCTGCCTGATCCGGACGCTGTCGCTTAGGCACTTTCAACACGGGAGCGTCGACCCGGTTTGGTGTTTTCATCCTTGCCCCTCTCAGCCGGAGTCCGCACCATTGCCAAGCGCGAAAAGTGCCTGGATAAGCGAACAGACTTAAGGGCCGAAGAGTTACACAGGGACAAGATTAAACAAGTAAGGAAAACCACAAACAGGCATGGCCGACTTATCAACAGGCAACTTCCTACACGTCCTACAGACGTGCATTGGCCGTGATGTTAGTCCCTGATGGAATGACGGCTGACCGCGAGGGTTGCAGTCAGCCGTTGCCACTCAGAAAGTGGCTGGATCGATCTGCGAAAAGCTGTCGACGTTCAGATGCCCGGCGAGCTCACCGCCTTCGCGTACCAGTCCGCAAGTGGCCATGCCGGCCTCACGGGCGGCATCCAGTTCCTGAACGATGTCGGACAGAAAGAGGATCTGTGAAGACTCGCAGCCAATCGCCTGAGTAATGCGCTGATAGGACGGCGCCTCGCGCTTGGGTCCCGACGTGGTGTCGAAATAGCCGCTGAACAGCGGCGTCAGGTCACCGGCCTCGGAGCAACCGAAGATAAGCTTCTGGGCCTGGATCGAACCTGACGAGTAAACAAACAGTTGATAACCCGCCTGATGCCAGCGCTTCAGCGCGTCGACCGCGTCCGGGTAAACATGGCCCTTCAGCTGCCCGACCTGATAACCCTGCTCCCAGACCATCCCTTGCAATGCCTTGAGTGGCGTGGCCTTGCGGTCTTCGGCAATCCAGCCCAGCAAAATTTCAATCACCCGTTCAACGTCAGCGCCAGGCTCGGCGCTGTCCTGGCGAACCGCGTCGATCTGCCGGGCAACGTCGGCCCGTTGCGCTTGCTGACGGACGAAGTCCGGTAAATGTTTGGCGGCATAGGGAAACAGCACGTCGAACACAAAGCTCACTGCGCTGGTGGTGCCTTCGATGTCGGTGAGAATGGCTTTGATGGTCATGCCCTCAGTCCTCAAGGCGCGGGAAGCGACTGGCGATGTCTTCGCCGGTGAAGTTGGCCACCCAGCCTTCGGGATTGTTGAACAGACGAATCGCCACGAAGTGCGGATGCTCACCCATATCGAACCAGTGTGCTGTACCCGCCGGCACCGAAATCAGGTCGTTTTTCTCGCAGAGCACGGCATACACGTAGTCGTCGATGTGCAAAGTAAACAGGCCACGGCCAGCGACGAAAAATCGTACTTCGTCTTCAGCGTGACGGTGCTCATCGAGGAATTTGGCACGTAACTCGGCTTTTTGCGGGTGATCGCTGTTGAGGCTGATCACGTCGACGGTGATGTAACCGCGCTCGGTCATCAACAGGTCGATCTGCACCTGATAAGCGGCAATCACTGCTTCCTGACTGGCGCCTGGCTGGATCTTCGCGGCGGCTTGCCAACGGTCGAACCGCACACCTTTTTCGGCCAGCGTCGAGGCAATATCCTCGAAGTGGGTCAGGACCTTGTTCGGCAGGTCCGGGCTTGAAACGTGGTAAACGGACAGGCTGCTCATGTTGGCAATTCCTCGTTAGCGGCGCTGCCGTCCGGCTTTTACAGACCGGTCAGGCAACGCGTTTCATCAGGCAGTTGGCGACTTCAGGTGAAGTAAGCCTTAACGGTTAATCAACGCGCGCATTTTCAGCTCGCATTCAAACAGGAACTCAAACGCTTCAATCTGCCGCAGCGCATCGCTCATCTTCGGGCCCCAGGTGTAAAGGCCATGACCGCGAATCAGATAACCGACACAGTCAGGATGACTGTCGAGCCATGGCTGCACGTTGGACGCCAGACGCTCGATGTCCTGATCGTTGTCGAAGATCGGTACCCGCACCTTGGACTCATGGGTCGAGATCCCACTGAAGGCTTTTTGCAGTTCGTAGTCTTCGAACGTGATGAGCGGACTCTGCAGCAGCCGCGACAACACCGTGGCATTGACCGAATGGGTGTGCAGCACCGCGCCGATGTCGGCCCGCCAATTATATAACTGGGTGTGCAGCAGGGTTTCGGCAGACGGTTTCTTGTCCGGTTCCAGGCTGTTGCCCGACAAATCCGTGGCCAGCACGTCATCAATCCCCAACTGCCCTTTGTGTTTACCGGAAACGGTCAACAGGACTTCGGTGGCCGACAGTCGCGTCGAATAGTTGCTGCTGGTGGCGGGCGACCAGCCACGTCCATACAAAAAACGCCCGGCATCGATGATGTCCTGGGCGAGCTGTTCACGGGTAAGGCTCATGGCCTGTCCTCTTGCATACGTGTGGCAATGATAACGGCTGCAGCGAACGCTGCGAGGCTGGCAATACTAAAGGTCAATGTCGCGCCCAGGGCATTCCAGCTGTAACCGGAATACAACGCGCCCAACGCGCCGCCAGTACCCGCCAGTGCTGCATACAACGCCTGGCCCTGCCCTTGCTGGCGTGCGCCGAAGCTGCGTTGCACGAAATGGATGGCAGCGGCGTGAAAGCTGCCGAACGTCGCTGCATGCAGAATCTGCGCAAACAGCAATACCCACAAGAATTCGGCGAACGAGCCGAGCAGCAACCAGCGCAACGCCGCCAGCAGGAAACTCGCCATCAACACCCGGCGCACCGAGAAGCGCGCAAGGATCTTGCTCATGAGTAAAAACATCAAGACTTCGGCAACCACTCCCAGCGCCCAAAGCATGCCGATCACGCCACGGTTATAACCCAGACGTTCAAGGTGCAGGGTGAGAAAGGTGTAATACGGTCCATGGCTCATCTGCATCAGTGCCACGCACCCGTAAAACGCCAACACGCCGGGGCTGCGCAGTTGCTTGAGAAAGCCCTCGCCCGTCAGCCGATTACCTTGCGGCGGCTGGGCGTTCGGCACCCAGAGGCTGCTGATGACAATCGCGCCCATGATCACCACCAGCGTCACCGGGTAGATGTCCAGGCTTAAGCCTTCGAACAACCGCCCCAAGGCGACCACGGTAATGATGAAACCGATCGACCCCCACAAGCGGATCTGGCTGTAGCGCGACGTCTGGCCCTGTAAATGCGTCAGGGTGATGACCTCGAACTGCGGCAACACCGCGTGCCAGAAAAACGCATGCAGCGCCATGACCATCGCCAGCCAGGCGTAGCTTTTGCTGATGAAGATCAGCGAAAAGGTCAGCAGCGTACAGATTGCGCCGAAGCGCACGATGGCCAGGCGCCGGCCGGTGTAGTCACCGAGCCAGCCCCAAATGTTCGGTGCGACGCAGCGCATCAACATCGGGATCGCCACCAGCTCGCCAATGCGCGCGCTGGAAAAACCCAGGTGATCGAAGTACAACGCCAGGAACGGCGCGGTCGAACCGAGCAAGGCGAAATAGAACAGATAGAAGCTGGATAACCGCCAGTACGCAAGTGCAGCCACGGCCGTCAGACCGCGGCGACGTCAGGGCAAGGCTTCACAGCTGGCCCAGCACCGGGGTGCTGACGCGCACGTCGGCGTTTTGCCCGCGATTACGCAGCAGATGATCCATCAACACGATGGCCATCATCGCTTCGGCAATCGGTGTGGCGCGGATGCCAACGCAAGGGTCATGACGGCCCTTGGTGATAACGTCCACCGGGTTGCCATGAATGTCGATCGAACGGCCCGGGGTGGTGATGCTCGACGTTGGCTTGAGTGCCAGGTGCGCGACAATCGGTTGACCCGAAGAGATGCCGCCCAGAATGCCGCCGGCGTTGTTGCTGAGGAAACCTTCGGGGGTCATTTCGTCACGGTGCTCGGTGCCGCGTTGGGCGACACTGGCGAAGCCGGCGCCGATTTCCACGCCTTTGACCGCGTTGATGCTCATCAGCGCATGAGCCAGCTCGGCATCCAGACGGTCGAAGATCGGCTCGCCGAGACCCGGCTTCACACCTTCCGCAACCACGGTGATCTTCGCGCCGACCGAGTCCTGATCGCGACGCAACTGATCCATATAGGCCTCAAGCTCTGGCACTTTGTCTGGATCAGGGCTGAAGAAGGCGTTTTGTTCTACCGAATCCCAGGTCTTGAACGGAATTTCGATAGGGCCGAGCTGGCTCATGTAGCCGCGAATGACAATGCCCTGAGTGGCCAGGTACTTTTTCGCAATCGCACCCGCTGCCACACGCATGGCGGTTTCCCGCGCCGAGCTGCGACCACCGCCACGGTAATCGCGCTCGCCGTATTTGTGGTGATAGGTGTAGTCGGCGTGGGCCGGGCGGAACAAATCCTTGATCGCCGAGTAGTCCTTGGACTTCTGGTCGGTATTGCGGATCAGCAGGCCAATCGCGCAACCGGTGGTGCGGCCTTCGAACACGCCCGACAGAATTTCGACTTCGTCGGCTTCCTGACGCTGGGTGGTGTGGCGGCTGGTGCCGGGTTTGCGGCGGTCCAGATCACGCTGCAAGTCTTCCAGAGACAGCTCGAGGCCCGGCGGGCAGCCGTCGACAATGGCGACCAACGCCGGACCATGGCTTTCGCCCGCGGTGGTGACAGTGAACAGCTTGCCGTAGGTATTGCCGGACATGCAGGGCGCTCCGTGAAATCACTTAACTAATTGCGCGCCAGTATACGCAGGCTCCCCAACTAGTTCATCCTCGAACCTTATCGGTGCCTGCGAGTCCAACCGACACCTTGTGAATGATGGCGTGATGATGCTGCGAGTTATTGCCTTGAGCCTTACCCTGTTTACCGGCCTGCTTGCCAATATGGTCCAGGCCTCTGTTCTGCAACGTCCGGTCAGCCTGGATACCGGCAGCGGCGAGCTTTTCGGCTCGATGTTGCTGCCAAAGTCCGACAGCCCGGTGCCGGTTGTGCTGATCATTTCTGGCTCGGGCCCTACGGATCGTAACGGCAATAACCCGGACGGCGGCAACAATGACAGCCTCAAGCGCCTGGCTTGGGTGCTGGCCAAACACAACATCGCCAGCGTGCGTTACGACAAGCGCGGCGTGGCGGCCAGCCTCGCGGCGACCCCGGATGAGCGCAATCTGACCCTTGAAGCCTACGTTGCCGACGCAGTGGCCTGGGGTCAGAAGCTCAAGTCCGACCCGCGTATGGGACCGTTGATTTTGCTCGGCCATAGCGAAGGTGCGTTGGTGGCTACGCTCGCCGCCCCGCAAGTCGATGCCGCCGCGGTGATTTCCCTGTCCGGCAGCGCCCGACCGGTGGATCAGGTTTTGCGCCAGCAGTTGAGCTATCGCTTGCCACCCCCGCTGATGCTGCGCAGCAATGAGATTCTGGACAGCCTCAAGGCCGGACAGGTCGATGAAAACGTCCCGCCAGCGTTGCAAGTACTCTTTCGCCCCAGCGTGCAGCCGTACCTGATTACGCTGTTTCGCCAGGACCCGGCGGCGGCTTTCGCCAAGTTGAAAATGCCGGCGCTGATCATCCAGGGCAGCAACGACATTCAGGTCGGCGTCGGGGATGCGCAGATGCTCAAAGCCGCAAAACCGGACGCGCAACTGGCGTTGATCGAAGGCATGAACCATGTGATGCGCATCGTGCCCAACGATCTCAAGCGTCAAATAGCCTCCTACAAAGACCCGCAATTGCCGCTCGCCGCGGAACTGGGTTCAAGGATCTTGAGCTTTATTGACGGACTTCGTGCCAGTTAAGCCGGTTTTACCCTCCAGTCCTGGAAAAAACTGCCGATAAGCCTGTGTCGGCAGCCCATTGGCTGCCGCCGAGCAGGGCTTGGACAGGATCTCGCCGTTATGACTGATACCCAGATTTCACCCGACACCGTGCTAGAAACCACCGCCACAGAAGCGGTCGAATTGCCGTGGTCGGACGTCACTGCCGAGCACCACAAGATGCTTCGTCTGGCGCCGCTGAAGACCGACCGAGCGACCGGTGGACGGCCATTGCGCTTTGTTGAATTCGGCTATGCCGAGCGCAACAACAAAGAACGCAGCCTGCTGCGCATGAGCATTTCGCTGCCTGGCCAACGGGTGCGTAAAGAACAGAACCACCTGGATGTCTGGGTCGACCATGAGACCCGCAGCGTTCATTTCGGCCCCGCCAGCGGTCTGCAGATTGAACCGATGAATCGCGGCATTGGCCGTTTCCTGGCCGCTCAGGGCATCACCTGGGCGAAGAAGAAGTGGTCGAGTTACACCGTCGACGGTGCGGACCTGAACAACAAGGACGCCCTCAACGAAGACACCCGCCTGCGCCGTGACCACTTCCTGCGGGTACACGGTTTTGACGTGGTCTACGCCGACGCCCAGCATTTGAAGGGCAGCGTCAAAACAGTAAAGGTCGGCGATCTGCTGGGGGATTGGAACGCCGAAAAGCTGCAGTTCGTGGAAATCCTCGAAGCCGCGCAGATGCTGCAACAAGCCGAGCAGAATCTGGCGGAGCAGGAAGTCAAACTGCAACAGCAGGAAGAGAAAGTCAGCAAATACAAACGCGAGGACACCGGACTACGCTTCACCATCAGCTGTCTGGTGGCGTTTGCGGTGTTCCAGGCGGGGCTGCTGATCTGGATCGCTACGCACCGCTGAGCAAAAAGATCGCAGCCTGCGGCAGTTCCTACGGGGTGTACACGTTCCCACTGCAGGAGCTGGCGAAGCCTGCGATCTTTTGCATGAATCAGACGCGTGAAGCGAACAACGCCTGATGCTGGCGGCATTGCTCGGCGCTGAGCATGAATACGCCATGACCGCCACGCTCGAACTCCAGCCAGGCGAAATCGACTTCCGGGTACAACGCCTCGACGTGCACCTGGCTGTTGCCCACTTCAACGATCAGCAAGCCCTTCTCGCTCAGGTGGTCCGCCGCTTCGGCGAGCATGCGCCGTACCAGGTTCAAACCATCATCGCCGCAGGCCAGACCCAGTTCGGGTTCGTGCTGGTATTCGTCCGGCATGTCGGCAAAATCTTCGGCGTCCACATAAGGCGGGTTGGACACGATCAAGTCGAAACGTTGCCCCGGCAAACCGTCGAAGCCATCACCTTGAACGGTGTACACCCGCTCATCGACGCCGTGGCGCTCGATGTTCTGGTTGGCCACTTCCAGCGCTTCGAAGGACAGATCCGCCAACACCACTTCTGCATTCTGGAACTCATAGGCGCAGGCAATACCGATGCAACCGGAACCGGTGCACAGGTCAAGAATCCGTGCTGGTTCAGCGTCCAGCCACGGCTCGAAACGTTTTTCGATCAGCTCGCCAATCGGCGAACGCGGGATCAACACGCGCTCGTCAACGATGAACGACATGCCACAGAACCAGGCTTCGCCCAACAGGTAAGCCGTCGGGATACGCTCCTCGATACGGCGCTTGAGCAAGCGCTGCAGGTTCACCAGTTCGTCGTCTTCCAGACGGCAGTCCAGGTAGCTGTCGGCGATTTCCCACGGCAGGTGCAACGCCCCCAACACCAGTTGACGGGCTTCGTCCCAGGCGTTGTCGGTCCCATGGCCGAAAAACAGATCCTCCCCATGAAAACGGCTGACGGCCCAACGAATGTGGTCGCGCAAGGTGCGCAGGCGGGAAGTGATCACGGGGCAAACTCCTGAAAAAACGACTGGCGATTCTATCAGCCTAAACCCGCCCCGACGACGCAAGAAAAATCACGAGACGAACGTAGGAATTATCCTGATTTTCAGCTTTTGGTTGAACATCCGGTCAGCTCTTGACAGGCTGCAGGCCAGCAACGACGGTGCCTACGATGGTAGCGATTCACAGAAGCGCTCAGCCAGAGGACAATGTCGCAAAAGCCCCACTCGAAGGAGCCCCAGAATGTCCGTTCCAAAAACGATGTTTCAACTCAGCGGTCGTGGTTACGCGCCGGCCAATCTGGCCCACGCGACGCTGGTGATCATCGATGCCCAGAAAGAATACTTGAGCGGCCCCTTGGCCCTTTCCGGTATGGACGCCGCCGTCGACAACATCAAGCAATTGCTCACTGCTGCCCGCAAGGCTAGCCGGCCGATCGTCCATGTGCGCCACCTCGGCACCGTCGGTGGCCTGTTCGACCCACAAGGCGAACGCGGTGAATTCATCCCGGGCCTAGAACCACTGGCTGACGAAACCATCATTGGCAAATTGCTGCCCAGCGCTTTCCACGGCACCCCGTTGGAAAAACGCCTGCAAGACCTCGGTTCACTGGACCTGATCGTCTGCGGTTTCATGAGTCACTCCAGCGTCAGCACCACCGTTCGCGCCGCCAAGAACCTGGGCTTTCGCTGCACCCTGGTCGAAGACGCCTGCGCCACGCGGGACCTGCCTTACAAAGGTGGAATCCTCAGCGCCGAACATGTCCAACAGACTGAAATGGCGATTATGGCCGACAACTTCGCCACCCTTGCCCAGACCCAGGACCTGATCTGATCGAGCGCTTGATGAGCGGCCAGCGCAGCCGCTCATCCGCAAAAGCCTCTCCTCCCCTGCAATTGCCTTAGCCTCAGGAACCACCCGGTCAACTCCCGGTCGAAGGGCCGATACCCATTGAGGAAGGTCGGAATGAAGATATCCGATGGTTTTGACGCTCGCCGCTTGCGGCCCAAAGGCCCACGCAACTGGCGTTATCGCTTTGGCGCGGCATTTTCCGCGCTGCTGGCGACCCTGGGCGTGTTGCTGGCGATGGCCGGTGCCGCCAGCCTGTTGGGCCACCCGCCGGCTCTCGGCGAGCTGAACGCCAGCCCGGCCGGCGCGACGGTGGTCCTGGCGATTGGCCTGTTGTTGCTGTATGTCGGTGTTGCGTTGTGGCGCCGCTGCCGCCGCCGGATGCGTCAGCCCCGCGAACTGAACCTGGCTCCGCATTTGATGAAAAAACATGACTGAGTGGTGCGCGTTGCGTTTTGACGCGCCCGATTCACTTCGACTTGGGTAAACTGGCCGCCCTTCGCGGAGGCTGACATGCAAGACGACGATTTTTCCCTGTTCAAAAGCGCGATCCAAGGCGTTAAGCCGATCAAGCACGATCGCGCCGAAACCGGTAAACCCAAAGCTGACCGCGCGCACATCGCCAAACTGCGTCAGGCCGCCACCGTGCGCACCGATGCCACCACCGTTGACGGTCTGTCCGATCAGTTCGTGATCGATGTCGGCCCGGAAGACGAGTTGATGTGGGCGCGTGACGGGGTGCAGGAAAGCCAGATGCGCAAGCTGAAGGTCGGGCAGATCCCGTTCGAAGGCAGCCTCGACCTGCACGGTATGACCGTCGAGAAAGCCCGCGAGACGCTGTGGGCTTTTCTCGCCGAAGCGACAAAATTCGAAATCCGCTGCGTACGCGTGACCCACGGCAAAGCTGTGCGCCTGGACGGCAAACGGCCCATGATCAAAAGTCACGTCAACACTTGGCTGCGCCAGCATCAGCAAGTGCTTGGCTTCACTTCGTGCCAAGCCAGACACGGCGGTGCCGGAGCGGTTTATGTGATGCTCAAACGGACCATGATGGAAGGTCGTGACGAGTAAAGCTGATGCGCTATGCTTGCAGCGCCGTGTCCGCCACCGTACCCTTGCCCTTTGCGTAAAATCCCACAGGTAGTTTCATGTCCCTGGAACAGAATTACACGGCGATTTTAAAGGGGTAAGGCAAAGTACTCTGAGCCAATGAAACCGGGCACTTCCTTACTTTGGGATACCCGGTTTTAACCTGCTTTACGCATGCAGTGGTACAAAAATTGGTACAAGAAACGATCCTCTCTCCGGCGTCCTGCCGACCAAACACAATCCACCTATCGCAGTAATGAATCACCGACTCAACACTGGTAGTCTCGCCGCCACGTTCGCCAGACATTAAGGGATGTAGGCGAAAATAGAAGCCCCGGAGCCGCGAACCTTCGGGGCTTTGCTTTTTATGGGGTGGTCAAAGTGTGTGGCGACACGTTTTCAAAATATATAAACCGTGTCGCGGCACGCCGCAAGTCATTGAGTTTGTTAGGCCTGGCCTCTCGCCATACCGCTCTATACCGCTCCACGCCGTACAAACTGGCTTGAATTTTGTATTGCCAATAGCCATAATTGGCTTGTCACCAGCGAAAGCTGGCAGGAGTCTGGATCCTTTTCGGGGTTGATCCAGCGGCGCAGAAGGGGCGATGCAAGCTCAGCTGCGTGTCGATTGAAGCCGCCTTCGGGCGGCTTTGCTTTATATGGGAATCAAGGATTGCCTCTCTACTACCACCCCAAGCAAGGCGATGTTCTTCTGTGCGACTTCACGCGGGGCTTTGTTGCTCCCGAAATGCTGAAGATACGCAAAGTCGTGGTGATATCCCCTACCGCCACCCACAATCGCAAACTCTGCACTGTAGTCCCGATATCCTCTACCGCACCAGAGGTTCAGCAGGACTGGCATCACCTATTGCGTACCAACCCGCTTCAGAGCGATGGCTATAAAGAGCTGTGGGTAAAGTGCGACATGATTTACACAGTCAGCTTTGAACGCTTGGACAAGCTGCACAGGAAGACTCGCACCAAGGGTCGAGAGTACTTTGTCCCGCGCCTAAGCGACGAGGATATGCAGGGCGTGATTGCCTGCGTGAAGGCATACCTACCGCTCTGATTTGCTACCCCTCCTTTCTAGTAACCTCCCGCACGTACGCCTGGCACGCAGCCAGCGCAATCAGTCCTTGGTCGCCGTCATCGGTGATGCCGATAATTCGTTGAGCATGCGCCGGGTCAAGTCGGGCGCGCGCTCCTCCATGAACCACGCCGCCGGCGCCGGTAGCGGTTGGCACTGCGCAACCACCGTCTGAATCCGCTGCGTCGATGAGGACTGACAACCGTAGATCGGAAGTAGCAAGGCGATCGCGCAGGCGAGCCTGGTCTTTTTGAGCATTGGTCAAAGCCTCGTAGTGGGTTTGGTCACTGGCCGCCAGGCGCTGCTCGAGCGCGAGGCGTTTGTCTTGTTCGGCGCGCTGCTGGGCTGCGGCGGCGAGGGTCAGCTGATTCAGCGTCTCGCCCTGAATCCTCGCCTGCTCTGCCAGTTGCCGGCCGTAGCGCCAGTCCTGAAGCTGCCAAGCCAACGCCGCCGCGCCGCCAGCCACTATGGCCAGCAATGCAGCGATGCCGATCAGGCGCCCCGACATGGAACTCACAGCAGTGCCCTGCGCACGCCTTCCACCAGCACTGCGTCCGGATAAGCAAAGCCAGCGTTCTCGTGGTGGATGATGGCTTTCACGAAGCCCTGCATCACCGCCGGTTTGACCAGATCGATTTCGGCGCCGGGCGCGGTGCCAGTGTTCGCCTCGACGGCGCGCACGTAAGCGCCGGTGTCGTTCTCGATGCTCGGCGCCCAGCGGTTAATGATCGCCTTCACCGTCTTCAACCCATGCTTGCGCTGGTAGGTCAGTAGAGTTTTGCCCAAGGCCCTGATACCGTTCTCTGGCGTGTCGAAGCGGGCGAACCGTTTCTCGATAGCCGGATCTGGTGCGAGCTGGCCCAGCCATGAGTTGGCCGGGCTGTAGTCGATGTTTCCAGGGTTTCGGTTGCGCACTCCGCGCATCTCGGTAATGGTCATGCTTTACTCCAGGCAAAAAGAAGCCCGCTCAGTGGCGGGCTGTTATTCGGTTTAGGCGGCCGGCGGCAACGGCGGCGTGTCCTGCCGCGGCATCTCCAGCCGCACGTCGATCCAGCTGCTCAGCGGCACATCCAAAGGAGCCCCGCGGCCAGGGATCATTTCGCCGTCTTCCGAGAGCGTCCAACGCCGCTTGAATAATTTGATGACGATCGTACCGTCAGGGGCCTGCTGGGATTCGGTAATGCCCAGCGTTCGACCACCGTCCGGCGAACAAGGGTCTTGCGTGCGCCACCCTTCAAGGGCCAAGCCAAGGCTGCCCGTGACGCGGTACTCACCAACACCGAGGCGCTCAACGCTCACACCGCGCGCCTCGCTGTTCGACACGCCCCACTCGCCGGAAGGCTCAAATATCTGCTCTTGCAGGTCGCGCCGCTGGCTGTCAGCTACATTGGCTATTCGCAGGATGGGGGAAGCCGCCGACAGAACGCCGCCTGAGCCGCGTGTGGTGTTGCCGGTGTGATAGATCTCCTGAAACGGCGTAGCGTTGTCGCCGTAGATCGATTGAAACTTGATCGTCCCGCTACTGCCACCAGTCCCATAGGGCCACGCGATAATCAGCCGGTTGAAGCCAGCCCCGAAGCGAATGGTTTGCTTGTAGTAGTAGCCCGTTCCACCAGTAGGTGCGCCCGGCGAGCCCGGGCCGTACAGATTTGAATCAAAGCCGGGGGAGGCATCCGCCATCCAGCTTTTGCTGGGGTCCGCGGTCTGCGCCCAACCCAAGTCTTCCGCTTTAGCCAGTCCACCTATGGTGCGGCCAGCATTGAGCGTAGCTGCCGACCCCAAACCGAGAGCTACTCTCGCCTTTGGTGTAGTGAGTGTGTCACCTCCTAGAAGGCTATACAGTTCATCAAAGTTTGCGGCGATTTTGATATTGGCGCTGCGTGGCGTATCGCCACCCACGCCAGAGGGTGGTGTGCCGAGCTGAATAGTTTGCTTGCTCATCCGAGTATCCAAATTTGGTCGATAAAAAACCCGCACAGGGCGGGCTTGATATGAGTCTGTGCTGTCAGGCGTTCATCTTTGCGAACACAGCCGGGAGAAAAAACGCAGTCGGGTTTGTTGCGGCAATCGTGATGGCGTACAGCGTGTTGTTGGGGAAGTCCCACCAACAGTACAGCTGTCTGGGCATGCCGCTGCCCGAGGTCATGTTCATGCCGAAGTTATTGAGCAGCAGGTACTCGTTCTGCGGGAAGTTAAACGGGACGGTGTAATAGATCCTTGTCAGGCCTTGCGAGTCTTTGTCGTATTTGACGTAGTTCCAGTTCTGAAACGCACGGGTGAACGTGGCGCAAGATGTTCCGGAGTCGAACAATAGCTTGCCCGCCCCATCCCAAAGACGCATGCCGTACTGCGCAATCGGCTGCGCCCCAAACGCGGCAACGAAGTACCGTCCATTCGGCTGAGCTGTGTTGACGTTGTAGGCCCGGACATAGAATCCGGTCCAGTTACCCGCTGAGCCGAGCAGCCTCATCATGCAAAGCCCGGCCACGCCATTGACCGTATCGGGGCGAACGAAGACCAGCGGAGGTTCTTGTGATGTAACTGGCCTGGCGAAGTAGGTGGTCGACCCCATGCCTGACTCCTCCGTTGGCGCAAACCTCCCGGAAGAAATGACCATTAGCCTCGCGTATTCCGAATCGAGCACCACGGTGTTGCTGTTGTTGGTGAACTGAAGTCCGTAGCTCATCAGCTGAACCTCATCACGATCAGTCGCATGGTTCCACTGGCGGTAGTGCTCGCCGCAAAACCACGGGTGTGGTTGTAAACGCGCACGACGTTATCGAGCAGCTCTGTTTCGAACTGCATCTGGCTATCGCTGTAGGCACCAATAGGAACAACAATCGCCGAACCGTTACCCGGGCCGACGCCCGGCACCGAGAAGTCCTGATTGCTCTTGTTTCCACCAACAGGGAACGTCACCAGGATCGATAACGCGACACGAATCGTAAAAGAGTTCTCATCGAGCTGGAGCCCCCCATCGGCGCCCCAAACTCGCATTCCATAAGCCATATCTCACCCCAGATAGCCAAGACGCACGCGCAGCACGTTGTTCAAGTCGTAGACCGAGACGTTCAGCGAGTTGATGACCAGCCTTCCCTGCCCAGGAACGATGCCGTTGATCTCCAGCGTCCCGTCCTTGTTGAGAATCCAGCCCTGCTGACCCGCGATGTAGTTAACCGAACTGATGTAGCTGCCGATCTTGGCGTTGGTGATCGTGCCGTCCTGGATGAACGCATCACGAATAAACGTCTGTCCGCCCGACACCGTAAACGGCGAGACAGGCGTGCCGTTGATCAGGTTCAGCAGCATGAAGGTGTCAGCCCTGACGACGAACTGGGACGACACGCCAGATGGATCGACCTGAAGGCCGAGCCCGAACGATGCGGCGTACTTCTGGCCACCGGCCGTGGTCTCCATTTTCACCGACCAGAGCGTGCTGAGCTTGCCGTCGGTGCTGGCTTGCGCCTGGCTGAGTTGCTGGACTTGCGCGGAGTTTTCGCCCACCTGAACCTGAACGGCATCAATCTTCTGTCCCGTTGCTACGTCCCCCTCAATGACGGCAGATTGGATCGAGTAGACACCGACATACGCCTGTTCGGAACCGGCATAGCCGTCGGTGGCACCTGCCAGCGGCGGATTAATCTGCGCGTAAACACCATCCACCTTCTCTGCGGCGGCGGTGACCTTGCCGTCGAGATTGGTCACGGTACCCTTCAGCGAACTCAAGCCACTGGCAGTTGCCACAACCCCGGTCACTGGATCAGTGATCGTCGTGTTGATGGCGCGGATCTGCTCGGCCTGGGCGGTAATTTTCCCTTCGTGCTCGGTGATCTTTGCGCTGTTCTGCTGGATCTGCTGCGCAAGTGCCTCGGTCGTCTGGGCGAGTGTGCCGATGTCGAACCAGTACGCGGCATCAGGCGGCGAGTGTCCGGTGGTGGCCTGAGCTGCCTGGAACAGCCGATTGCCGAGACGAACGATCTCACCGGCGGCATAAGCCTTAGCGTTGTCGTACTCCAGCGCGTCGGTGACCTGATCAATGAGCTCTTCCAGCTCCTGCTTGGCATGCTCAATGCGACCATTGACCGAGCCGGGCCCGCTGCCAGAAATCAAACCGATCTCATCCAGCAGATTTTTGCCCAGCTCTGTATCGGTGATCTTGCCGACCAGCAGATCGAGAATCGGTGCGGCATCCGAACTGGCCTGCCCCATCACCCCGTTGCCGACCGGATAGAACGGCCCGATGTTGCCGGTTCGATCGATAAGGCGCGCCCAGAAGAAGAACCGCGCACCAGCCTGCAGGCTCTGCATGTTGTAGTCGCTTTGCGGATACGCCAGATCCGCCAGCTTGGTCGCGGCCTCCAAGCTGGTAGTCGGCCCGTACCAGATCTCCGTGCGCTGGGTGTCCTCGGCGCCAGCGGGGAAGCCCCACTTGAGACCGATGCCGAACAGCAGGCTGGCGGCGTTCAGGTACGACACCGCCGGCGGCAGGCCTTCCTTGCCTTTCAGGTGTGTCAGGTTCGAGCTTTTCCAGATCGACGAGATATCGAAGGCGCTCACGGCGCGGACGCGGGCGAGGTAAGCGCCGGCGTAGATGCCCACGACGTCGATACCAGTTGAGCCGGTGCGCTGCAGCTTGATCCAGTTCCCGCTGTCCTTGCGCCACTCGACGTCATACCCGACAGCGCCGTTCACCGCCGGCCAAGTGATAGTCATGGTGGCGACGGCGATGCCTTGAGACACGACAGAGTTTGACGTGACCGTAACGCTGGTCGGCGCCGGAACCACGGTGATCGGGATCACGCTGATCGGACGCTCTTCCAGTCGGGCGCCTGTGTCGATATAAGCGAACTTGCTCGGTTCGTACTGCAGCGCGCTGATCTCAAAGTCGCCCTCGGTGGTGCGCCTGGTGCGCAGCACGCGATACAGCGGAATCGCCAGATCATCGGCGTCCAGCGCCCACTGCAATTGTGGCAACGGTGCTTCGCTGTAGCTGGTGGTCACGGTTACAGCGCGCTTGTTGACGCTCTGCACTGTGCGGCCCTCAGCGCGCCCGCCCGGCAAGTTGATGATCAGCCGGTCGCCAGCCTTGGCCTGGGTGTCACGGTCCAGCGTCACAACGCGACCAGCAACAGCAGAGATGCGCCCGCCCACCTCGCGACCGGCCAGCAGCGAATCCGCCACCGGGATGATGTGGCCCGGAAGCGGGATCACTCCTTCCATGCCGGTCTTGAATGAGACGGTGCGGTCTTGGTTGTTGCTCAGGATCGCCCACTTGCCGCGGCGCTGCGCTTCCGACGCTCGAGTGCAGCCAATAGCACTCAACTCGGTCGGCTTATCGCCCAGGCGGCGCTGAAGATTCAGATCCGCGAACGGAATGACGTCGGTATCGTAGTTGTTCGCCGGGTTGTCGTAGCTGACCAGGGCTCGGGTATAACGAGTCTTTGCCGAGGCGCTGCCATAGGAGAACTTGCCGTCGATGACGTTCGCCCGGGTGAAGACGTAATCGAAGTCCTGCGCGCGCGGCATGTCGGCTTGCATCACCAGCTGGCCCTGGGCCCAGTAGGTCATTCCCCGGTATATACCGGCGATATCGCGCAACAGCGACCAGGCATCAGCCTTGCCCTGAAGGTTCATGTCGCACAGGAAGCGCGGCTCGGTTCCGCCGAGACCGTTCGGCACCAGCTGGTCGCAATACTGGGCGATCCGGTACAGCTCCCATTTGTCGACCATGAACGACTTGATGCGCTTACCCAGGCCGAAACGGTCCTCAGTGCAGATACCGAACGTGATCCAGGCCGGATTATTGGTCCAGGCCTGCTTCATGGTGCCGTCCCAAGTGCCAGTGTAAGTACGGGCGACTGGGTCGTAGTTACTCGGCACCTGCCACTTGCGCGCCTTGCACTTGACCGTCACAGCGGGAATGTTCGTGAACTGCTCAGCATCAAACTCGATGTAAAGCAGCGCGGTGTTCGGGTACCGCAGCTTCGCATCGATCACTTCTGTGTAGCCGGCAATCAGCATCGTGTCGGCGACTTTGTTGCTGTTCTGGTTGGGGGTGATCCGGCGGACGCGTATCTGCCAGCCACTGGTGGCCGCCGGCAGGTCAACACGACGCGAACGCTCGTAGCGGGTGGTGGTCTTCCCGTCTACAGCCTCGACCAAGGCCTGCTGGTAGGCGCCGCCGTCTGCTGCCACATCAATGGCGTATTCGATCCGGTACCCGCCAACGTTGCCGCTATCGTCCTGCCGCTGAAGCGCTGGCCAGGCCAAGCGTATGCGAACAGCTGAAAGCTGCGTGTTGGTGAGCGAGCGCACCCATGCTGTGTCACTGTGCAATTCGATGTTCAGCGTGGTTTCGTTCTCGACAGACGGAATGCCGGGGATGTACGTCTGATCGACAGAGCCGGGCCGCCAGTCCCACTTCACGTTCGGGAAATTGACGTTACCACTCGCATCCTTGATTGGTGTGTTGTCCAGATAGATGTCGTAGTCGGTCGGAGCACCGTCGAACTCACCTTCGCCAACGGCGATCAAGAGCTTGGCCAAGTTCGTCGAGCGCAGGCTGTCACTGGCTTCAACCGGCGCCTTCGGACTGCTGCCGCCCCCCTTCTCACCGTGAATATCGATTCTCTGTGCTGCGCCCATGCTTTCCTCCAGGCAAAAAAAACCGCCTCATGGGCGGCCCGCGTGCTGCGTGATGACTACGTTTTGTCTTCGGCGTAGATCGATGCAGAAATGATTGCCCCACCCCACCGGCGCTCGCCGATGCAGATCGGCACAGGGTTACCGCTGGCAGTGGTGTTCTTGGCGCTGCCGAAGGCGTACGACGGCATGTTGTCGGGGGATGCGCTCTGCTTGAGGCCAGACGCCTGGGGGCTGAGCATCTGGATAACGCCACCAGCGACCAGGGCCACGCCCATCTGAACAGCCCAACCCTGCCCGAAGTAAGTGCCTGCTGCGATAAGCACTGCCCCGATGATCGTCTGGAGAAGTCCGGCACGCTTGCTGCCCGCGATCACCGGGACAATTCGGATCTCCTGAGCCCCTCCCAACGAGAAATCTTTCTCGGAAACATTCCGCCGGTTGCGGAAGATTGCAAACTGCATTCCGCGCTGCTCAAGACTTTTGATTGCTGCCTCAAATCCATCGAGCGTGCATTTCAGCGCCCTGAAGGCCTCGCCCACAGAATTACTCCCAAGCTCCCTGTAGTGAACCCTGCCGAAAAGCTTGATTAATGGACCTGACAGCAAGATGGTGGTCATCGACTGATTGGCGTTCGTTATCGTTGCCACGGCTTTCTCCAGGTGTAAAAAAAGCCGCCCGTAGGCGGCTTATAGTTAGAACGATGTTGGCGATAAATCCATGCTCATCGCAGAGTCGATGGATATTCTGAAGCGCTTTGTGCTTCCTGACTTAATGCTTGCTTCGCGCTCTTTCAGGCCGCTGCCACACGATGATGCAGAGACGATATGGTCGCCGGATGGCACGAAAAATTTAGCCGTCTCCCCCGATCCGATCTCAGCAGATTTACGACCATCAATGCTGACAGTTGTATTGCAACCGCTGCCAACAAAACCTTTGTCCCGGGTCACGATCAAAGTCGAGTAACCGGTGGTTGGCTTCTGATACGAGAACAGTCTAGAGGTTGGGACCGGGTCAGCTTCATTTGATGGAACTGGCGAGGTCGCACATCCAGCCAGCAACGCAACAGCCAACGCTCCTACGATAAATCTCATGCAGGTCACTCCTGTGGAAAGGCGCCAACCATATCACCGAGCATCCCGATGGCGCAGCACCAAGCGCGTGCGCTGGAGCCATGGCCCGCCGAAGACAATCATCTCCGATGGTCTTCCATGCAGGTGGTGCAGCAGGAACGGCCCAGGGCCAAATGCCGCTGAATCCTCGCCGGGTAACGACGGATCAGCACCGAGAAAAATCCCGGCATGGTTTGGGTGAACCGTCCGCCCAACCTCCATAACAATCATGTCACCGCGCTGCGGCTGATCGACCTTGTAAAATCCGGCCGCCTCGAAATTCGCCTCGTACAGACTGGTATTGTCGGTGCTTTCCCACCAACCATCCGCACGCTTGAAGGCTTCGAACTCAATACCGTATTCGCGCTTGTAGAACTCCTCGCAGATCGCCCAGCAATCCCACGCACCATGTACAAACGGCCGTTTCAGAAGTGGCGTGCTGCCGGTCGGAACGATGGTGCGCAGGTCTGCCTCGGGCCAACTCAAAATGTGCCAAGGCAAAGCCGTTGCTTCACACATGGCTAGATCGCGCGGTGACGGTCGACTGGTAGCGTCGGGGTGTGAGTGAACGATTCCGACCACCTCGCCCAGATCTTCAGCCGCGGCATAGTCCTCTGGATCAAGCCGGAACTCTTCGTTCGGTTCACTGGCGATGTTCCGGCACGGAAAGTATTGCTGCTTCCGCCCAATCGCCAGCAAGAGACCGCAGCACTCTTTCGGGTACTCGGCAGCCGCATGCGCCTGTATCGCGCTCAGTATGTGCTTGCGCATGGTCAGCTCCGGGCGATCAGGGAAACTGCGGGATACCCCCAAAAGGCAAGGCGTTGCCGACGCCGAACCGTGGATTACACCCCTTCCCCAGCGTGGCGTCGCACTCATCCTTTTCCGGGTCGTCGGTGCGGTTGCCGTCCTTGTCCACATAAGGCCCCGTATAGCCACAGTTCGGGCCGCGATACCCGCCAGTGAGGCACCAGTGACACAGGGTCGTCATCTGCCGGCCTATCGACTCACCGCCAACGTCGCCCGGGCTGGCCAACTCCCAACTGACCGCTTCCCCGTCCTCGTTCGTCTTCTGGTCGATGTACCAGACCTCAATCGTCTCTTGGGTTGGGTCAGCACCCAGGTTGCCGGCCGGGAAGTTCTGCGCGTCCAGGTAACTACCCAGGGTGTGGCGCATCGTCAGTTTGAACTCGAGCAGATCGTCGAAGGCCAGGCACAGCGCAGTGATGCGCCCGTTGACGTTGCCGACCGATAACTTTGGTCGTACCGCCGTGCCGTCACCGTTCGCCTCGATGCCATCGATCTGCATTGGCCAGGCACTGTACTCGCTGCCTTGCCACCAAATCGCTTTCGCCGGAAGTTGGTTGGCATCGGCGCCGGCGGCGATAAGCTCCGCCTGTGTGTGCGGGATTGCGTGCCCATGGAAGCGCAACACGTCCGCCCCGTAGTCCGAGCCGTCCAATTCAAAGAGCAGCACTTCGCTGCCGGGCTCAAGAACCTGGATGTCACTGATCAGCGGCATGGTTACCCCTTATGGTTGAAAAGCACGGTCAAAGGTGGCCGTGAGCTTAAATACGCCGCCGCCCACTGGAGTGGGTGCGGGGTTCTTGCAGGTGAACAGGCCGAGCTGTCCGAGAGGAGTTGTCCAGAGGAATGCCTTCGCCCCAGCGTGCCGGTCAAAGAACGCCATGATCTCCAGCACTTTGGCTTTTTGGCCGCTGTAGGTGATTGGGTAGGAGTCCTCTTTGTTGTTCGGCCCATCGCCAACCTCCTGTTTGTAACCGTCGCCGAACTGCGCGGTGCGCAACCGATACGTAATCTCGGGTGAGCTGCCGCGCTCGGTTGGCCATGTGAATGTCTCGATCGCCATTAACCCCTCCCGTTTGTCAGGCGCCAGATCGAGCCGCCGGGTTGCAGCGCTCTGGCGATTGCCGTTTCAGCCTCGACCTTTGCGGCCTGCTGAATGCCTTTGCCGAACTGGCTGGATGCTTCCTGCGAGGCTGCGCCGCCCGCCTCGCCAGACGTCTGTACCGAAACAGCAACTGGGAAGTTGTAAGTGTTGCCACCATTGCCGCCGCTGCTTATCGCTGCGACACCCGGCCCTGCACCAGAAGTCAGCGGCGTGACACTGCCGCCCGCAGCACCGGTCATCAGGTAGGACCGACCGCCCTGACTGAACAGCTCCGGCCCCTTCTCGTTCACTTCATACAGCGTGTTGGGATCAACACCGCCACCCGAAGCCCGGCCACCACCGAAGGTCACCGAGGCGGAGCTGGCATCAAATTGACTGCCGAAACTCTGCGCTCCCGCCTCCGCACCGCCAGCCGTCGCAGCACCTGTTGCGCCGGAACCACTGCCAGTGAAATAACTGATGCCAGCACCGACCAGGCTGCTTAGCAACGCCGAGCTGGCCTGCCGCGCGGCAATCCGCGCCATGTCCGCCAAAATCGATTTGGTGAAGTCGGCGAACGACAACTTCCCGGTCATGGCGAAGTTGACGACCGCGTCCTCCATCGAACTGAAGGCGTTGCTGAACAGGCTCTTGGTCTGGCCGGCGACGTTCTGCGCCGAATCCAGATAGTTCTGCCAGGCGGAGGTGGCGCCCTTCGTCCAATCTCCCTGCGCCGCTTCGACATCGGCATAGTTCTGCTGAATCTGGTCGGTCGCCGCCTTGTTCGCGTCTGCGAGGGCTTGGGATTTGCGGGTGAACTCTTCGTCCGACATATTGCGCGACGGGTCGGAGCGTTGGTTTTCCAACTCCAGCGACTGCTGAGCGAGCCGGTCTTGCTGGTTGTTCAACTCGCCGCTGAGTGCATTCTGGCGGTCACCTTGGCCAACACCGATAACGGCGCGCTGGCCGGCCAACTCCAACGCCTTCTGTTGCTGACTCAGCGCCTGAGCGTACGAAGTGATCGCGCGTTCTTGCTTGGCGAGTCGGCCGGTTTCATTTGTCGCGAGCACTTCAAGCTGGCTGTCGGCATCCTTCTGCGCCTTGACCATCGCCGTGCGTGCATCGGCGATCTTCTGGTCAAGCTGGATACGCTGGGCGGCCGAAGTGCTGGTCTTACCCCTTGCTGCCTCAAGCGCGGCGATTTCTGCCTGGTAACCCTGGCTGACCTCGACGGCTTGCTGCTTGATTAGGTTGACGCGTTGCTCGGTGTAACTTGCTTGCGAGATCACGCCGGCATGCTGCGACGCTTCGAGTTCCTTCTCGGCGTTTTTGTAATAGCTCAGCGTTTCGGCGAGGGCGTTTTTCGAGTTGTTGAAACCGGTCAAGTCGACCGCGGCACTGGCAGCCTTGGGGTCCTTGTTCTTGTCCTTGATGTTCTCGATGGTTTTGGCAACGTAATCCGCCTGAACCAGAGGATCATTCGGATTGGCTTTGCGCAGAGCATCAACTTCCCGCCGGTAATCCTTGAGCAGCTTGTTGCGCTTTTCCTCGCTACTGAGGTTGGCATCGCTGATAGCCTTCAGGCGGCGGTGCGCTTCCTGCGCCTCGTCTTGTATCCGAGTGTTATCGCCCTGGGCTTTGGAGTTTGCCTCAATTTCAGTTTTCCGCTTCTGCAGTGCTGAAATCTGCCCCTCAAGGAATTTGCTGGACTGACTACCGCCCCCCAAATCATCAGGAAACAGCTTGGCCAGAAAGCCTGACTTTCGATCATCGAGAATCTTTTGATAGTTGGCGATCTGGGTGTCAATTGACTGGGTTCGGCCCACATCCAGGGTGGCGTCCAGCGCTTCGGCCGCCGCCGACTTGATAGATTTCCAGCCTTGCTCGATCAGCCCAAGGTTCTGAGTTATCTCGCCAGCCCGTGACTTGACGGTATCGGCATAGGTGTCGGTGAGCAGCTTGACTGCACCAACCTCGTCGCCCTGCTCCTTCAAAGCCACGATCTGCGAATACACGGACGCGGTGAGGAAATGATACTGATCGTTCAGCGACTTCGCTGCAGCGACCGGGTCATCGGCGATCTTGACGAACTCGGCCACCGTCGCGTCGACGGACTTGCCCGTAGCCTTCTCCATCGACAGCGCGGCTTCAGTGATTTCGACAAAACTGCTGCCGGCCAGCTTGCCGTTACCGGCCAGGGTCGCCAGAACATCCGCGGCGGCACCGGTAGTGCCAACGGTTGCGCTGACCTGGCGCGCCATGTCGCTCAACTGATTTGAGCTGGAGCCCGCAAAGTTGCCCGTCAGAATCAGCGATTTGTTGAAGGCATCCTGCTCTTTGCTGCCCTGGTAGTACGCGACAGCCAACCCGCCAATCGCGGCGGCAACCAGACCTACCGGAGCAACAAGTGCCAGCATGCCGGCCGCCGACGCTCCGGCGCCCGCACCGAGCTGAGCCACAGCACGAACGCCGCTCCCCCAGTCACTAGACGACAACGCGTTACCAAGCTGCACGACATTTTCCTGAGCCTGGCGGCTGCCGAGCTTCAGTTTGTCGAATGCCGTCTCTGTGGCGGTGAGTGCCGAGCGGTCCTTGCCGATCTTGGCCAGCGCCTCGTTGTAGCGATTCGCATCAACCACACCGGCCTTGTGCGCAGCCTCCAGCGCCTTTTCCTGCGCCTCAAGCTTGGCCAGCTTTGCAGTAACCGGATCGATGCTGTTGACCGTGCGCTTCAGCGCCTCGATCTGGCGATTTTCCGCGTCGATCAGGCGCTGTTTCTGCGCCGCTTCCTTGGCCTCGGCTTTTTCGATCTTGTCGTAGGCCTTGCCCAACTGGTCCTGATAGCGGGCCTGTTCCTCAATGGTGACCAGCCCGCCTTTTCGGGCGCGCTCCAGAAGTCCTTCAGCCTGGATCAGTTGTTCCATGCTGCCGATGTTGCCGGACATCGCCTTTTCGAGTTGGCTGATGATGGCGATTTCACTGGTCGCACTTGCGCCTGATTTCCGTCTTGCCTCGGCCTGACGCTGCGTGGCACCAGTGGACTTTTCGACACCCTGAGCGGCTTCCGATTCGGCCTGCGCAACCTTCTTGCCGGTGTTGGCCAGGCTGTCGCTGGCCTTGCCGAGACCATCGACGGCTTTTTCGGCGCCCTCGGCCGCAACGACCAGTTTGTCCAGGTCGCCGGCCGCACTGACGGCCTGTGACGAATTGACCTCGATACCCAAGGACGTGAAGTTGACGCTCATTTGTTGTCTCTCTGTTCCGCCATCACCTGCAGGGCTTCAGCTTCCATGTGACGGATATCGCTGAAGATGCTTTGCCGCTCACCGAGAGGCACGCCACACATTCGAATCACGCTGGGCAGAACGCCGTAGTCCAATCCCGTTGCGCCGCACGCGCCTGTACGCCACTGAGTACTCATCGCCTCGAAGACCGTGAAAGCCGGCCAGTTGTCCGGCCAGATATCGATCTGCTCGACCGGAATGTCATTGCGCGACATGCCGAACGCCGCCAGATCTGCATCTGACGGGCCGGCTTCGTACAGGGCGCGCGAAGCGCTTAGGAGTTTCCCAGGCGGGCCTGGCTGAACGCCTCGGAGTACGCCGCTAACACCGCACTAGGCGTAGAGGCGATCGAACTGACCAGAATGCGAATATTCTCGTCGGTTAGCTTCTCGTCAAAGCCCCAGCCAACCACCACAGATTTGATTTGCCCAACCTGGATGTCGATCTGCGCCGCGGTGAACTCCTTGAGGTCCATGTCTTCAATCTTCAGACCCAAGGCCTTGTGACGATCCTCCCAATCGGCGTACAGCGCTGCGAGCTCGGTCCGGTCGAGATACTTGAACTCAAACGGCACCTTCATGGGGTCACCGCCGACCCGAGGGATCATCACGTCCGCCTTGAAGGTTGGGTTTTGAATTAGCTTGAACTTGGCCATGGGTTACACCGCCGCGTAACGAGTTGGACGGCCAGTCAGTGCAATGCTGATGACGCGGGTCATCAGGTTGTTACGCCCCATAGTCGGGGTCGAAGTGATCGACACATAGCCGTTGTAGAGAATGATGTCGCCGCCCGGCAGGTTCATGCGCAGAACACGAACCTGCTTGTCGTCGTCCGCCGCCTCGCAGATTGGAACGTAGGGCTTGGATGGGTCGTCCGCGACAGTGATGCTCATCGTGGTCGGGTTCTTGGTGGTGGGCATCTGACGGTCGTCATCGTCAGCCAGGAAGCCATAGGTGAGAAACTGTTGATCGCCACCGCTCGAAGCCAGCTCTGTCACTTGTGAAATCTCGACAAAAGACGTGACCTCACGCGCCGAGCCAATGCCGGAGCCAGCCGGGTACTGCTGAACATTGGTGGTATTGATGCCGCCAAGGGCGAAGGTGCCGCTGGCGATCTCCCCGACTTTGACGGCGCGATCATTCAAGCGCGTCCAGCCGGAGCTGACAGCGATGATGTCGCCCTCGGCCAGGCCGTGAGCAGCCGCCGTGGCAACTGCAGGGCTCGCATTGCTCAGCGAGGTGAAGGGAATCGCAACGCCATACGCAGAAGCGATTTCGAGTGTCGCGCCGTTGGGCATCTTGATGCCGGCCATGGGTGTTTCCTCTCTTCAAAAATGACAAAACCCGCACGAGGCGGGTTCTGGGTTTGCCCAACGGGCGAATTAGTTGGTGTCAGCGCGGTACTGGAACGACGCAGCAACGGTGTAGGTGGTGTCGTCTGGAATGCCGGGGCTCGGCTCTACCGGCGTCAGCACGATGACTTCGAAGTCTGCGCGGTTGAGTCGGAGATAGAGCGGGTACAGATCGGCAAGCTCGTCCACCACCCCTTCTGCCGAACCAGGACCTGAGCCCGATGGCGTGACAATGCTCACCTGAAATACGCCGGTGTAAACGCGGTGATCACCGCCAAGCGTGTTGCTGCCCGTGCCGGCCGGAATGGCGAATGCCTTGAGATAGGTCTCGCCGTCTGCCGGCGTAAAGGCGACATCTTCATAGGCAATGCGCAGTGCCGGTGTGCGAGTCGCAGCCCAGCCGTTCAGGCGCCCCTCAAATAGCTGTCGAATAATTGCGTGGCTCATACCTGGTTGTTCCTGATGGCTTCTTCAACGATCTGCTGGAAACGGGTCAAGGTCACTCGGACCATACCGCCGGGTGCCTGCTTGGAATGGCCATACTCGAGGGCGATGCCGTACGGCAAGTTGTTCACGATGTACGCAGTCTGCCCAATGGTCAGCGCCTGCACCTGGGCCCGCAGCACCGCAATCGTCACATTGCCCGACGGATCGACCTGATCAAGCACGCCCTCGGCCGGGGTGTCGATCGAGAACTGCCAGTTACCGCGAAAGCGCCCGCCGACGTAGCCCTTCCCCGCCACCAGACCGTTCACATTGAAGTTCTGGTCGCGCTCGGTCTTGGTCAGCGGCTTGGCGTACTTCACGCCACGCTTGAGCTTGCCGGCCTTGGTGAAATTGCTGTCGGTCAGGTTGATGACCGTGTTGCGTACAGCGACCTTGAAGTCATAGTCATCGGCCGCCCGGGCGTTTGCCTGGCGATGCGCGACGTTGGCCGCCCAGATCTCGGGATTGCCCACCGGCGACATGCGGATAACACTGCTGCCGATCTCGATGACGATCTCGCGGAACGTTGCGTCGATACCCGCCTTTGCCTGTTCAGCGAACTGCCGGATGTTCTCGGCGAAGCTACCGTTCATGCCGGCGTATTTACTCATGACCGCACCTGCAGCTCGTACAGGATCGGCGTGCCGGCTGGGTTGATCTCTTTCAGTGGCGGAACAATGGTCCAGGTGCGCCCCTGGGCAACGACCTTGCTGAGCAGCGTCGGCGGCGAGGTCAGCCCGCTTGCTGCGATCTTCAGCTTTTTGTCGCCGACCTTGATCAATGAATTGGTCTGAAACTCTTGCCCGGTGAAGTCGAGCATGATGCCTTGGGCTGTGCGCTCGACGACCGAGTCAGGCCGCGTTTTGCTGGTACTCGGGTCGTACGCACCCTTGGTGATGTCACGGATAGTCACGGGCTGGCCGAATTGAGCTATCAACCGCAAAGCGGTCGCAGCCATGCGGTTGTAGAACTCGCTCATGATCAGGCCCTTACGGCAAAGAGGCCTCGTTTGGCCAGGTAGTCTGCGAACTGTGTGGCACTGGGGCGGTCCGGTGCCGCCGGCAAGAGCCGGCCGCTGGTATTGCTGATCGTCGCATACTGGACGTCGACCGCACCTTCGACCCGCTCCCTGATCACCGCGCCCGTGCGCTTCTCGACCGGATCAATGTCATCGGTATGGATCTCGGCGGCCAAGGCCATCTGCCCGTACTGAATGCGCGCCGGTAGGTAGTTATCTGGCTTGATTTGACTGTCCAGCTCAACGCCGCGACGCGGCCAGGCCAGCGCCTGATCACTCGACATCTTGCGACCTTTCCAGGTCATGCCATCCATCGCCAAGGCGGACCGGCGAAGCAGTGCTTCTTGCGCTGGCTCGTCCGCAGGGATGGTCACGCCGAACTTCCGCGCGTACATGACCAGGTCCGCAGCGCTCGCGTAGCTTTCAGCGTCCGGCTTGCCGGTGCAGTCCTCGATGATGAGAGTCATGAATCAGCTCACTGGAATAAGTTTCAGGATTTCGGCCTTGGGGGCCTTGGGATCATAGTCGATGCCTTGAACAGTCAGCCATTCACGCAGAGCGCCGACGCCCATTTTCGCGGGGTCAGTTTCCGCTTCGCCCTGCACAGTCGGCAACTCGGAGACGATCACTTCGACTCCCAGTACCTCGTATGCATCAACAATCATTGGGTGATCGCCAACGACGATAACCTTTGTCACCCCGCTCTCAACGGAGCGAAACAGATCGGCATTGCGATAGCGCTTGTTCGGGTCAAAGCCATCCAGTTGATTGGTGTAGATGAGTTCCATGAACTACTCCGTGGCGGCCATTGTTGGCCGCCCTTTGATGCGTGATTAACCGCCAGTTACTGGCGGAGTGGCAGTCAGCTTGATCATCACGCCGGCGGTGACTTTGTCGCTGCCAGCATGCTTGGTCCAGTTGGCCGCAGAGCCGACCGCTGCCAGAGTTGGATTTGCGCCGCCGGCGGCCTCCTTCCAGCTGTAACCCAGCACATCGATGTTGACGGTACCCTCGGCGCGGTAGCCGATACCCAGGTTCACTTCATCGTTCACTTCGTACGAGCGGAAGCCTGGAGCCTGAGACTCGGTGATCACCACCGCATTCGGCAGCAGACCGAAGATCACATCTGCCGGCGCAGTGTCGGTGACCAGCACAGGCTTACCCAGAGTGCCTGGCAGGCCGCCGTAGATCACCACGCCCGCCTCTTCGTAGATCTTGTTAGTGATCGCTTCATCGACGATGTCGAAGTATGCCGAAGAGTGCATAACCCACAGAGCGATACGCCCGAACTTGTCGCCGAATTTGCGCATACCGCGAGTCAGGGTCTTTTTGCCGTCGGTTTCGATGTTGGCCGAAACCACCATGCCAGCATTGGAGCCGATAGAAGCACGCAGCGCGGCGGTGGAATATTGAATGAAGCCTTCCAGAGTCGCATCAGCCACATCGGCACCGATGATCTGGGAGAACTCCTCTACTGGACGACCACGACGCTTGAAGGCCTCTTCGGTGGTTTGGTATGGACCGTACATCCATGGTGCCTTGACGCCTACCGCCTCACCGGAGCCAATCTTCTTGGCGGTTACCTTGCCGGTGGAGTTGACGTCGCGGTGCTCCAGCGAGCCGCCGATTTTGTAGAAGGCGCGCTTGCGGAAGTCGCCTTCGATCAGCTCGTTGTCGAGGACGATCGCGCCGTTGGACGATGCGTTGAACACATCCAGGTTGTCCTGGACGCGCTCCAGGTATGCGGTTTGCGCCTCATCGTTGTAGATGATCAGGTTGCTGTTTACGGTTGTAGCCATGGGTGAGTCCCCTTACTTGGGCAATTGCAGGAATGCGGTTTGGCCGTGCTTGCGCTGGTAATCGCGCTTTTGCTCGGAGGTCATTTCGGAGCGCTTGAATGCAGCCTGGCCGCCACCCCCGCCCGGGGCATTTGTTCCTGAAGCCCTTGGCCACAGGTGAGGTGCGCTTTCGCGCAAAGATTCCGCCCATTCGAGCGGGGTCAGAGGTGTTTTGCCGTCTTTGCCCATGATGGTCTGGCCAGACTCATCAACAGCGACCGCTTCACCCTCTTCATTCAGAGAGAACACGCCCTTGGCGCGCAGGATGATGTCGTCGGTAGCTTCCGGCAGTGCGCCGGCTTTCAGTGCAGCGCCGCGCACCGAGTCGCCCAGGACTTTGCCCTGAAACTTGGCGGCGAAGGCTTCTGCCTTCTCGGCGCGACCGGTTACGGTCTTCAGTTGCTTGTCGTAGTCGCTACGCAGGCGCTCAGTGCGCCGATTGAAGACTTCGTCCACCTTGCCCTCTGTCAGCAGCTTGGTTTCTTCGTCCTGACCAGCCCGGCTCAGCAGCCCTTTGACGGCGTCGATATCGATGCCTTCAAACTGGGTTTCGAACTGGGTCAGCTTGCCGGTGGTGTCCTTCAGCTTGCCTAGCAGTTCCGTGTTCTTGGTTTTCAGGCCAGAAACGGAGGCTTCAACGGCAGTCGCGATAGCGGCCTTGATTGCCGGGTTTTCCAGGTCGATTTCGTTTTCTTCTGCCACGTTGATGCACCCCTTGGGTATGTTTTGCCCGCTTTGCAGGCAATAAAAAACCGCCCGGAGGCGGCTGATTGAAAGTGTTCTATTAAATTCCGGCGCGTTCGAACGCCAGCGGTTCCAGCCCCTTCATTTGCAATAGGGTCAGAGGTGCAAAGTTGCGATCAAGCTGCAGCTCGGCAAAGCGCTGGACGCTCAGCCCGCCTTCACGGAACAGCTTTGCCCGGACAGGGCCGATCGCGACATCCTGAAACGATGCCGGTTGCTGCTGGAGCCAGTGGTAATAATCAAGGCTCGCACTGACCTGGCCCGCGCCATCCGCACCAACCGAAGCCCGCGTAGTGCCCTTCGCGAACATCTCGCTGAGCTTGGTCCGCAAAATGAACGTGGTGCGGCAGTTCGGGTGGAACGGTGGCCTGGGCCCGGAATCAACCGGGAACCGTCGCTTATCCATCGAGCGACATTGCTGGCTGGTCTTGCTATCCAGCGTGGCGACCATTTCAATCTCGACCACGATGTCCGTGTTGGCCTTGGCCACCTCCATCCGCGCCTGTGACGACACATGCTGAATCGAAGTGTGCACCACCGTACTGGCGTTGCGATTGGTCGTGGCCAGGATGCCGTCTTTGTAGCCGGCCGCTTTGGTGCCGCGGATGGTGCGAATGATCTGGAAGTTCGTCTGCCCCTCGAAGAAACCTTGCCGGATCGTGCCGGTGACGCGCTCCCGCTCTGCCGTAGTCCAGCCCTTGATGAAGGCCTTTAGCAGCTTGCCGCCACCGGTGCCGCGAACACTGAGCGGGTTCGTCAGCACCGCCGCCCTGATGGCTGCCGCCGTCGGCGCCGCAACGTCCAGCGACACACCAACCGGCGCAGACCTGGCCAGGCTCGTCGCCTCGAACTCAGCTTCGTAGTTGGCAATGTCGATCAGATCGAGATTCAGTTGCACGCTGTAGCGATCAAAGATGCCCAGCAACAGGCTGTCGACCTCTTTCAGCAGCGCCTCCAGCCGCTTGACGTTGTACTCGGTCAGGTCCGACTGGGTAAGTCGATCTCGAATCGAGCGGTCAATCTCCTTGAGGAACGGAGCGAACTTACCGACCTCGCCCGCCTTCAGCTGCTCGAGAAAGACCGCATGCCGGATCGTGGCATCAAGGATTGCCTGGTTGACCGCCACTGTTCACCCCCACGTCGTCCAAGCCGAGGCCGTCAGTCTGCTCCTGTAGCTCGTTATCGATCTGCAGGTCAGTGCGTTCTGGAGCAATCAGCCCCAGTTTGCGCAGATAGGCACGAAGGTCCGCTTTCGCGAAGCCGCCGTTCTGCCACAGGCCAACCAAGGCCGTGATCATCTGCGGATCAGCCGTCAGCTCAACGAACTCCTGATTGACCTGATAGGCGACCTTGTCAGTAACGCCCATGTATTGGCCGCACCACATGATTGCCCTGGTGTATGCCTCGCTGATGTTCGCTACACAGCCGGCCAGCACCGAAGTCGATGCCGATTGATCGCCGCGGGCCTCGGTCGCCGTCTTGGACGACAACGAAGCCACAACCATACGGGCGCCCAGCTCGATCATCATCTGGTTCTTGTCGGCCATCGCCTCTTTGACGAGCGTGTTCGGCAACGGCTGTGCGTAGCCGAAAGCCCCGTTGACCGGAAGCAGCATTGGCGCCCGGGAACCGACGTAAACACCCTTTTCCTCCAACAACTTCACCCATGACTCAGTCAAGCCGGAAATCCAGGGCTGAGCCTGGCCACACCAGAACACGCTGTCTTCATAGTCCGCGCTGTTTCGGTAATGACCGAGGTTGATCATGGCGATATCGTAGAGCGGCGATTCATCGATGCTCGGGTCGTTGTTCTGCGCACCGACGAAGGTGAACGGGATTTCTTTCAAACGACCTTTCACGCCAGTCGGGAAATGCTCCTCCACAACGGCAAGCGGGCCGCCATTCTCCGGTCCGGATCGGCGCCAAACTCGGCAGACGAAACCTTCAGTTTCCAATGCCAGTTCGCGGTACTGCTCAATCGTCTTGAAACCGAATCCGTCTTCGACTTCTGGGGTCTCACGGAGCACGACCAGAGTCAGAACGTAGTGACCATTCACCATGCCGGTGCGCCAGTTGATGATGTCCTCGGCGCAGTAAGTCAGGATCACTGAGTGGCCACCGGCGCCGTCGTCCTGGTGATAATCGACGTACAAGCCGTGACGCCCTGCCTCAAGTACCTTTTCGAGCACGCCCTGCGACTGCTGATAGATACTCACGCCGGAGCCGTTGGCGTTGTCCTGCAAGTACTCCAGCTTCTTCGGCACAGTGAGTGTTGGGTCTTTGTGGAATGCCAGGCCGAGCAATCCATTGCGAGTGTGGCCGGTGGCGTTCTTGAACACCGCACGCTCGCGGTATGCCTTGTTGCGGTCGGCATTCTCTGGCGACTTGTCGTGTGAGTTGATGCAGGGAAGTCGCGACACAACTCGGTGCTGACCGGCGCAGACATCACGCACAGTCGCCCAGCGGTCCAGCACTTCCGTGTAGTCCGCCCTCTTGAAGGAGGCGTCGTTGCTCATCGGGCGTATCCCATTTTGATAGAAGTGGCCGGCTTCCTGGCGCTCTTTGCTACAGCGAAGTACCGGAAACCGTCGGAACCGTGAGAGGTCCAGTCATGAAGCGGCCTATCTTTCCAGCAGCCGCGCTTTTCGTCCCATTCCTTGCGGTAGTTCTCGATGCAGTTGATGCCCTCTTCGCACTTCGACTCATCGAATACGCAGAGTGGGAGGATTTCCCGGACCTGCTCGATGCCGTCGTTGATGCCGATCTTCGGGACCACCTGAAACGTCATTTGGTACTTCTGCCCGTCGATCTCGTAGCCCTCTTGGGCGAGCTCACGACGGGTCTTGGCATCGCTACCGAACTCGCGGTTGTCGATGTCGTGCGGCCCCCAGTGCTCGGAATAGGTGTACCCCTTGTCCTTGAGCACCTTCATGTAATGCCGCAGGCCTTCGCCCGAGTTCTCGTAGTAGTCGATGACGTGGTATTCGGTGCCGACCTGTCGCACGAACCAGATGGCCGTGGAGTCGCTTACGCCGATGTCCCAGAAGGTCATCACCGGCAGATGGCTGTTGTTCGGTATCGCGCCAATACGCTGTTGGGCGTAAAGCTTGGTTAGTTGCTGTGCGTAATAGGCACCCTCGACCGACTGCTGGAAGGCTTCGACAGGGATCGACGGGTATTCCCGCTTCATGTCGTCGCCGAGTGTCTTCTCCTTGGCCGCGTACCAGGCGCGCTGACCGTCGTTCGTGACGATCCCGTGCTTGGCGTGCAGCTCGTTGAAGTAGTCGGTCAGGCGCTGCGGGATGACCACATCTGTCGGGTCAAGCCAGTAGGCCTTGTTCTTCCACCAGCTGAAAAAGAAGAACTTCCAGTCCAGCTGGCCCAAGGGCACACCAGCCAGTTGCTGGCGTTCAGCACTCTGCGAGTAATCGAAAAAGTAGCCGGCCCGGCCTTCCGCCGTCGATTCAATCGTGACGAAACAGTCGGTGGCCACAGCCTCAAAGGCACCGGTGACGATCTCTCGGGCCTTGTGCGGGAACTTGGCGCAGATCTTCCCGAACTCCGACACATGCAAGTAACGCAGCGTGCCGCCTCGGAAGGACGTGGACACGTAGACCGAGCCGCCCTTGCTGAATACCAGCTCGCCGGCTGAATCGTTGCTAGCGGGATTGGCGGCGCGGATCTCGGCCGGCAGGTTGTCGTAGGCGTACTTCACCTTCTCGCGGAACAGGCGCTTGGCGTCGTTCAGGGTATGAGCGATCAGTGCGCACTTGGCCGACTCGAACAGCGCCGCGTCGAGCTGAATGATGCAGCACTCAGTGGTGAAGCCAAGCTGCCGAGCCTTCAGGATGATGTTCCGGGTATGCATCCCATCGAAGTATTCGATCTGCTCGTCCGTCATCCGGAAGCGGACTTTCTTGCCCTGCTTGTCGGTGATGAAGTAGAGATTGTTGATCCGCCAACGCTTATCCCGGAGCAGCTTCATGTGCTCGGGCTTCATGTCAGGCTTCCTTCGATAGTTCGTCCATCATTGCGGCCAGGTCGCTGACTGTCTTGTCACCTGTCTCCGTGTCGAGGTTGTAAGCCTGGCGCTCCCCCTTGATGACCTTGAGCTGTGCGTCAACACCAGCGTTCAGGGATCGGGCGAAGTCGCCGTGGTTGTCTTCGGTCACGTTGGCCGTGCAGAGGAACACGCTGAGCTTGTTTGCGATATTTCGCCACTGAGCGAGATCAACGCGGTGAGCAAGCACTACTGAGGCGACCTTGTCGGACGCTTCCTCAATGATCTCTTCTTCGGTTACCAGTGCATCTTGGTAACTTTCAGTGGTAACCGCATTGGTAACCTTGCGCTTAGCTGCGGCCCGAACCTTGTCAGTCAGGTCTCTTGCCCAGCCTTCTTTCTTGGCGCGCTTGGCTATTGCCACATGGGAGACGCCGGCCTCTTCAGCTATAGCACGAACGGAAAGCGAACCAGCCCGGTAGGCGCGTTCGATTGCCTCCCAGTCGGGTTGCTTGGTTGTCATAGATGTTCTCGGTAATGCTAAAGCAGGATTGAAATAGCGGCGGGTTGCCGGTATTGGTTGGATTCAACTCAACGCAAGGAGCAACCGCATGGAATACAAAAAGGCTGAAATCGTCGCCCACACAGGTGACGGTGAGAAAATTCGACTGTCCGACATACCGTTTCACTTCAGCCCAGGTGAGCGATCTCCCTACATAGGAGCGGACAACTCTGGAGGCATTGTTCAGCGCGCCGGATGGCTCGGACTGCAAACGGAAGCCTTCCAAGGTTGGTATGGCACACACATTATCGAACTGACCTATCCGAACGGTCGAGATGGCGATCATGTTTTTGAAGTGAAGCGGAACTTCAAGAACCCCATACAGGAAGATGGCTGGCTATGGTTTCCCGCTATGCCTCTGGGTGTTACCCCTTACAGCGAACACGATTAACTCGCCATACCTTGCGTCTGCATCAGAGCGTGTCCGTGCATAACGGACACGACGAAGCCCAGCAGCTGTATAGCGACACGATTTGATAATTCGCGAAACGTGTCGCGACCTATTGCATTCTCAGAATGCGAGCGACATTCCCCTTGGCGCGGCACACCAGCACTGCAGCCAGGAAATAGAACGCCGTGTTGAACCAGGACGCGTCCGGCACCTCGCCGTGCAGAGTGACCTGTCCGACAAAGCTCACGAACTGCATCCCCGTAATCGCGCAAGCAGCCCAGGCAACCAGTGACATGGCCAGCTTGTAGCGTGTATCAGGGAATGGCCGGTACCGCAGACCAATCATGAAGAAGATCGCCGCGCAGAAAGCGGCTTGTAAGATGGCGGCCATCAGACGCCCTCCTTTCCAGTAAATCGCCGAAAGCACCACTGAAGCCACCGCGGCATTTCACCGGTCTGCATCCACTCCACTATTCCGGCGAAGACAACGACGCAGAGCGCGCCACACAGGAAGCCGCTGAAGCCGGCAGTCTTTGTCCAGGCTCTGCCCAGCAACTCGGCGGCACCAAAGTAACCACCGATCCAGCCTGCCACCAGATAGCCCAAGCGACGCAGCGATGTCATGTCCTTGGCGAACACGACGTAAAAGAAAGCCCCACCGAAAGCTCCAACCAGTGCGGCCAGATCAATCTCGGGGAATGCAGCGCCAAGGCCGACGCTGCCAAGTACGCCAGCTAATGCCAGGGCGCCGGTACTCGGCTCGGCCATAGGTGTTACTCCAGGGTTTTGCTCTTCTCCCAGTTGGGAGTGAGGTGTGGGTGGTTACAGCCCTTGGCGATGCAGAACACCGCCGGGCTTCAGTTGTTGCGTGATGACATCGAGGATTTGTTCGCCGAGTGGTGCAGCATCAGCCGTGAATCGATCAGCTGGGACCGCACACTGGGGATCGTTGCCCAGGCCAAAGCCGGTGGCAACGTACCTGCCATCGGCGGTGAGAGCCATTTTCACTGACCACTTGGCCAACAGCTTGCCGCTGGTGGTCGTCACGTCCTCGATGAACGCATGACTCATGAGCACCTGGTCATCAGTAACCACGAACGGTTCGGCAAGGTTCCCGAGGATCGCCAGCGGAACGCCGGAGCCGTTCGAGATAGTGATCCTGCCCTCGGTGAGTTTGATCTGAGTTCCGGACGATTCCACCCGCTCCAAGCGCGCAGCCACCTCATCGGTAGTCTCGGGCCGCTCATAGGTTAGGCTGGTGCGAATGTCCGATCCATCGCGATCAAAGGAGTGATCCTCCGTCACGAGCTCAGCGCTGTCTCGATACTCGGCCGGGATCTTGTCCAGCTCGCCCGCCATGAACTTCATGCGCACCAGGGCGTTGCTTGGCAGATCGTGATCCGGCCACTCGCCGGCGGTCACGGTGATCAGCTGCGGCTCGCTCGGCAGACTTCCGACAGTGATCGTTGAAGCGTTGATTTCGAAGCTGCCATTCTTGTGCAGCTTCCAGCCGGAGACACCCGGCACGTAGTCGTGACTCTGCATTGCTGTGCTCCAGATACGAAAAAGCCCCGGCAAATGCCGAGGCTCGAAATAGGTTTGCGGTCTTTCCCGCCGTCCGCCAAAGACCTTCACGACGCCGGCGCCCTTCTGCACCAGTCTCGCCGATCGGTCTCACACCACCCCGGAAGCACAAGTCAGGTCAGGGTGTGCGGGCTGCCGGTGTTTTCTCGTAGCACTGCACTACCGGCTAGCAGTGTCCAGGCCTTCCCGAAGGCTGCCCTGGATGCAGTGGAATCTTTTCTTTGGGCAATAAAAAACCCGGCTTTGAGGGCCGGGTCTATACCGCATTGCTCTGCTTACCCTGTCAGGAGTGGTTTTACAATGCGGCTGGAGACTCTAACAAAAAACCCGGCTCGGTGGCCGGATTTTCTTTTATCTGAGAGCAAGTTGCCGTAGGCAAAATACTAACTATGGCGAAATGATGCCGCCAGCCGGGCGGGAAGTCAAGCGGCCTCTTTCATCTTGTAAATTACCCCGCCAATTGGACTTAGCGCCTTGGCGTCAATGTCGTAACACGCATCGAAGCAGAGCTGAACAAATGGCTCCCAATCGCGGCCCCATCGGTCCGAGACAAGGCAAATCCCATACTCACCTTTCAGCCATGCGCGAAACACCTCGGGCTTGATCAAAGGGTCTGGATTCGACGACTGCCCGCCCTGGTGCATGTAGCGATACCGCCGAAACACACCCTTGGCGACGAACTCAGCTCGCTCCCTCTTGCTGGCCGTCATTCGCCCGGCTCTTGAGCAAACCAGGTTGAATACCGCGTCTTCGGCCTCCTCACGATCATCGTCGGTTGGCTCGGCTGCATACATTGCATTGCCGAAGGCACGCAACTGAAAGTGAAGCCTCGCTATTGCTGACTGAATGTGGCCAGCCAGCGCCCCGTGAATCGCCGGGTTGGCCGTCGGGCCGCGTTCAGTCTTCTGCACCACCACCCCAAGCTCAGCGGCATCAGAAGTCTGGCCGGGGGCCGGGTTGTAGTTGCAGTCATGCCAAGCCTGGCGTGCGGAATTGATCTTCATGCTGCCCCCTTCAATTCTCTGATCATTGCCCGGTAATCGGCCTTCATGGCCTTCAGTACTTCAATGGTGTAGCGCTTCGGTTCGTGCGGTCCCTCGAGCCAGGCAACCTTGTCGGCGCCGATCCGCTGCACCAGGGTGATGCGGTAATTCACGATGTCGCCGGACTTGTGGTTGTTGCACGGCGCGCACTGTTTCCACACGTTGAGCGGCTCGAAGCGCAGCTCAGGGTTCGCACCTACAGTGCGGTAGTGCCCGGCGTGGTATTGGCCCTCGTGGTGCCGACCGCAGCTCACGCAGGGCAGGTCCTTGTCGCGCAGACGGATAAACTCGTTGAACGCCTGCTGAGCCTCGCGCATATGGTCCGCCTTTGGCTTAATGCGCTCCTTTGCTACACGGATCTCCCGGCGCTCGCGCTGGTCGATGGACTTCCGATCCTTCTCGCGCTTGGCCTTGGCAACCGCCAGGCCGCACAGGGGGCTGCACACCACCTGCATGGAGCGAACCGGAACGAACTCCGTCCGGCACGCAGCGTTGCGGCACTTCTTCTTGCGGAGTTCCTTTAGGGCAATCCTCATGCGCCCCGCCCCCGCTCAGTGCGGTCAATGACAATCCATCCGTACCAGACTTTTTTGATGGTGTAGTCACCGTCGCCGCCGTTTTCGTTCATGCGCCGCGCTTCACGCATGGCTGATTCGTAATTGAAGATCATGCGTAACTCCCCAACTGATCGGCCGCAGCCAGCGCGTCAGCCTCATTCTCAAAAATCGCAGACAACACCAACCGCCAGCAGGCGTTGAAGACGTCGCGGTAAAGGGGCTCAAAGGCCGACTCATCCATGTTTGCCCAACTGATCGACTTGGCCTCTTTGCGAATTCCTTCGGGCGTGTGCACCAAGTGGTAATGACCGGCCTCGATCGTTACCCACTCACGGAAGGCTTCACGGCTCTTGTCGACTGCCGGGAAGCGTTCCGCGCGAGCCTGCTCCAACCCGGTGATGTACGCGGCGACCGCATTCGAAAGCTGCCCCGGCTTTCCGCTCTGCGCCTCGAAGAACTTGGCCAACCCATGAATGCCGCGCATCTCCTGTTGCGGGATCAGGCCGCCGACCGGCTCCCAGTACTCCCACGCCAAATCGAGCATCGAGAAGAACTTGCCGTGGAACTTGCCGTTGCGCATGCGGGTGAACTTGCCGTGAATGATCTGACCTGCCTTCCACTTCTGGACGGTTTCGCGATCAGCTTCGGTAGCCGGTACCAGGCCCTGGGCGGTGCGGATCAGTGCGAGCTCAGCCATGGGGAGCCTCCTTGCTCATGGCGGCGCCAAGCTGACTGTCGAACTCAGCATCGAACTCATCAGGGGTGTCATCGATTTGCTTTAATGTCATAGCGCGCATTCGGCGGTACCGCTCGGCATCCTTGCGCAGCGCCTCGCTCTCAAACTTGAGCTTCTTGTTCTCCGCGATACTCAGGAAACAGGCAGTGTCGGCAGTCTGCAGGTCGACCTTGAGCTGACCTGCGCCCTTCTGAGCTACCTCAGCCTGGCCACGAAGACCGGCATTCTCTGCCTTCAGGTGATCACGCTCGGCAATCAAAGCCAGAACATCAGCAGGAGCAACCTCGTCGTAAAATGCCGATAGCGCACGCATCTCTTCAGCCTCATCAGCATGGCTTTTGAAGTCCTGGGCGTACTCGGCTGCCTTCTTCAGTTCGCTGTAATCGGTCATCACCTGCGCTCCCGTGCAGCCAGCATTTCGTCAGCAAGCTGATACGCAGCTTCGGAATGATCTCTGTAGTTTTTGTGCTTGGTAAAAGTGCCGTTTGGCGAAGTCGAACCCCACGTTCCGCTGATGATCATGGCGTTCAGTGCTTGCATGGCGATCTCGTCTCGCAGGCGGACCAGATCTTCTGAGGCTGGGGTGAGTTTTTGTACTGGGTTAGCCATGTACATGCCCTCCCCGGTTCTTGCCAAACTTGGCAAGCAGCAGCGCACGAGCTGCTCCACCGGATGTTGGAATCCCCTGGATCGCCAGTAGCCGAGCCTGTCGCGCAGCGCCGAACTCCTCGGCCAATTCCACCTCGCTCTTCTGACTGTCGTGGCCAATGCCGATGGCGATGTCTTCCAGCGGTTGGCCGTTGACCAGCATCCGAATCGTGATGTCGTAGGCCCGGTCGAAGATCTTGCTGGCCTTCTCCGATGTCAGGTCGGCAAGGTTGTGCATTTCACAGTGGAGTGCCGCGTGCCTGACTGCTGGATGTGACCACTCACGAGAAGTTCGTCGAGCTGGATGCAGATTCAGCAGAGCCTCACGAAACGCCTTGTCGTGCGGCGGAATGCCCATCATCTCCGGCGTCGGAAGGCACCACTTGATGAACTTCCCAACGCTCGGCGCAAAGTCGTTGCCGTGCTGGCGGCAGTTCTGAAGGCCGTATCGGATCTGCTCCAGGGTGTTGATCTCGGCGACGATGAAAGCTTTGATCCAGCTGCGCTTGGCAGCACGCAGTGCATCGTCATCTGGCCAAGCCTGCTTCCACGCGGGGAAGATCGCCTGCAACTCCTTGAACAGCGCGTTGACCACATCGGTAGTACCGGGCGGCAGTTGCTTCGGGATGACCGGAACAACCGGCGGCAGGTTGCCCATCTTGCTCATGAGTTTGCTGGCGCTCTGTGGCGCCTTGACCTTGTTCACAGGTCACCCAAGTCGTCAGACCAGGTGATGTCGTCAAAGTCCGGGCCGTTGACTTGGCGCTTCATGGGGAACTGACGGACATTGCTCGACAGCGCCGTGACGGCATCGCGCTTGATCCACTTCACCAGCAGACTGACCCAAGACACCTGCGTCTCGATCCGGCCGCTCGCCGTGTAGTGGCAAACGAACGCGCCGATGGCTTCCTCGGTAAACAGGGATACCGGGAGACTCATACGGAACGCATAGGCCTCCAGAAGCTTTTCGTCAGGAATCCACTCGAGGGACATTTCGACAGGAGCGTTGGGGTCGATCGGCTCTGGCTCACACGCGCCTTGTGTGTTGTGTTGATCTTCTCCTATTCCATTCCCTTCCATTACGGGGTCGAGCGGTCGACGACCATTCGACGACTGGTCGTCGACTCCTCTGCCACCACTCTCCGGTGGCTCGACGATTGGTAGCGGAACGGGTGGATACTTGAAGTTCTTTTTCTCGATCTTCTGGTGCTTCCAGCCACTGACATGCAGGTAAATCTTGCCGTCCACTGTGTAGCTTTCAGTCAGGTTCGCGCCTTCCAGTTCACCCAGTAGCTCGCTGACTTCGTCGGTTGTGATGTCATCGCCCGGAAAGACCAGCGCCTTGATGGTCCTCGGTGCCAACGGGTGATTGCCCCCGTCATCACAGAAATTCCAAAGACCAATGAACAGCAGGCGCGCCAAAGGACGGCATGACATCACCTGCTCGCTCGACCAGAACTCAGGTTTTACGGTGCGTATCCGGGCCATCATGCGGCCTCCTGAATGGTGGTGTCCGCGTCATAGCGCTCGACGGCACGAACGGCCAGTTTTAGCCTGCGCTTCGCGGTGTTGGCGGCTTGACGGGCGTTGCAGCGAGCGATGTAGAGGTGACGAGTCGCGTCGATAACCGGAAGGAACTCTTCGACTTCCGGATTGATTGGGCGGCGATCGTCAAATGGGCGGCCATGCTCTTCGAAGAAGTCGGTGTAGCCCTGATCAAGCCGGCGCTGAGCCTCGACAAGATCGTCGACAGCGCGCTGGTGGCCCATCGCTCGATCGGCAACGCGGAGAGACAGCTGAAGGCGCTCGGTAGTGATCACTGCGCACCTCCCAGCAGATCAGCTTCGCGGCGAGACCACATTGCTTGAAGCTTTGTCAGTCCCTTGCCGGTCACCCGAGGAGTGACCACAGTCGTTTTGCCGTTCTCCGGATGCTCAAAGGTGCTGAGCTTCGAGGCCAGATAACCCGACTCAATAGGACCTTGCATGGGTTCGTTTTTGCGGATGGTGACCCAGCGGCGCTGGCGCAAGAACGCCATCAGGCGGTTCTGACCGGTGCCGATCAGCTTCGCGGCTTCGGCCACCGAGTAGGTTTCATGAGTGACGGTCACGGCGTCGAAGAAGCCCACCTTCGGCGCATCGGCGGCGACCTTCTGCTCGAGCATCAGGTTTTCGTGGGAAAGCTCGGAGTTGTCCGCTTCCAAGGTGACGACCTTGGTCACGTTCTGAGTGAGCAAGGCCAGCAAAGTGCGCGGGTCGCTGAGCGCTGCCAGATCGAAGGCGGGCTTGGCGACCTTCTCTTCCAGTTCGTGCAGGCGGCGAATGACTTTGTGGCGCAAAGGAATGCTGTAACCGGTGACCAGGGTTTCTGTCAGTTCGCGGTCGAGATGAAAGTTCTCGGTGTAGCCCCGAGAATCCTTGTCCTCCCGGACATGGCCCAAAACTGGACCATCTTTTTCGAGCTCTGCCAGCATCTCTCTGATGTCGCGAATGACGTGCTTGTGCTGCTTGCCAGTCAGCTCTGCAATTTCAGAGCTGCTCATCGAAACGGTACGCGACACGTTTTGCGAATTATGAAAACGTGTCGCGACATGGATCGGGGTATTGCTTGAATTGGGTTGGCTCTGCATAATCGGCCCTCTCTAGTTTTGCGAATAAGCCGACCTCTCCGTCGGCTTTTTTGTGTCTGGGATTTGAGTACTGGATGAATCAACAGCGACTTCGGGTTTCTATATGTGCAGACCGGCAAGGCCGATACTGGCTACATGGATCGGCGATACGGACGTCAAGCGACGGTCTTCCGAGCCGGTATAGGTCGTATCTCGCTAGCCTCCACGGAGCCATCAACATGGATGGTGATAGAGATGTTTCTCTTGGAGCGAAACATCTGGGATACCGCGCTCTGCTGGATGCCAAGCGCCTTGGCGAGATCGCTCTGGGTGCCGTATGACAGCAGGTACTCCCCAAGGGTTATGGTCTTCATGGGCTTCAGCTCGATTTGAATTTGTCGCAATATTAGCACTGCTGTTTCACGCAAAACAAGGGAATGATCAGCACTGCTGTTTGCTAAAAAAGCAGCTCTGCTACTAAATCGCACTTATGAAAAAGCCGATCAGAACCCCGCTGAGTGCGGATCAACTAGCCGACGCTAAAAGACTGAGTGATATTTACAAGGTCAAGGCGCGGGAAGCGAAAGAGCGGCCGGGCGATCCTCCTCTTACTCAAACCGAGGTAGGTGAGCGATGCGGCTGGAATTCACCGCAGAGCACCGTTAGCCAATACATGACCGGAAAGGTCGCGTTGAATTTGGATGCATTGGTAAAGCTCGCCAAGGCAATCGGGTTTGAGCCGTCCGACGTCAGCCCAGCCTTAGCTGCTGGGGTCAGGATGCGCGGAGGGGATAACTCTGCCTCCGAGCCGCCTAGCAGTGCTACTCCACCCCCGCTTGGAGATCCACAATCTACCAACTGGGACGACTACGCTTTCATAGATCAGTACGACGCCAAGGCAGCGGCCGGCAGCGGCTACGACAATACCCATGTGGTTTTGCGAAATACCTTGGCATTCAAACGTGACTGGCTTCGGATGAAGGGTGCCGCCCCTAAAAACTTGAAAGTCATTTATGCCCACGGTGACAGCATGTGGCCGACGATCAGTGATCGCGATGTTCTGCTCGTTGATGAGTCGCGAGTAGATCCATCGGATGGACAGATATTTGTGATGTTCAGCCAGACCAAAGGAACGATCGTAAAGCGTCTAATTCAGTCCGATGTCGATGGCTGGATCATCCGAAGCGATAACCCGGACAAGATCAATTTTGGCGACCAGGTGCTTCCCAACGGTGAGATTCATGAGCACCGCATTCTGGGTAGAGTGATCTGGCGCGGCGGGGACCTATGAAGCTTTGCGCTGGGCGCAGTCTGTGTCATCAATATTTCTGAACTGACACTCCCATGAGATGCATCGCTCAAGTGCGAGCTTGATACGAGCGCGCTCAGCATCAAGGCTGGTGCCGGAATCGGTAATTTTTAACAAGTTTTTGAGCGTGCCAAACACTCTTTCTTTTGGGGTCATGTCGGTCATGTCTGAGCGTCCTGAAATTAGGCTGGGTCAGTGGATAGCTATCGGCCAAGTCCGCGCCGTTGTTTCGACGATACACGAACAAGCCCTAGGACTTGGTGACTGCGAGGTGGTTTTTGATCCGCAAAAGCCGACCAATCGTGATGCTGAATGGCGTGATGACGCTTGGAGATTCGTTGACTCGCCTGATTTCGGTGGATATGCCGAGTCGAGCGACCGTCTACGCAGGTTCGTAACGATACTCAAGGCTGGATACTGAGCTGAACCAGCTTCCGCAGCAGGAGCTTACCATGTCACTCACCAAGCCAAACCAGCAACTCCGGCACGACCTGAAAGAGGTTGCTGCCCTGCTCAAGTGGTCAGGCGTCGATCTGATGAAGATGGCTGTACGGCTTTCGGAGGCTGGTCACGAGGCTGAAGCTTGGGAGTTGCTCAAGATATCGACGAGCTTTCCGGATGCCGAGGACAAGCTTGCAGGTTATGCGGATGAGGTTAAGGCGGGAAGGATTGTGCGAGGTAAGCAGGAGTAGCTGGCGCTGCGGGGTTGGCCAGGCTGAAGTCGACTTAGTCGCGCAGCAGCCCTCCGGCAAGCGGCCCGGCCCAGCGCCGGGCTTTTCAATTCTGGCTTTCGCACCGCCAGTCAGGCGTGATGCTCCAGGTACTCGCTCAGAGCCTTCCGAGTCAGATCGTTCAGGGAAATACTATGGCGGGTCGCGGCCACGCTCGCGGCCAGGTGCAGGTCGTGCCCTATCCTTACGTTGAACGATCCCTTGCACGGGACCTCAGGTTCTTGGCTCAGAGAAGTGCAGGTGTTGAGATAATCATCCACTGCGGCGCGGAATGCCTGAGTCAGCTCGGCTACCGTCTCCCCCTCATAGCTCACCAGCGCGCGGATGAATTGAAGCTTGCCGAACAGGCAATTGTCCTCGGGACTGGCCTCAATGGATCCGTAATAGCCTCGGTGCTGCAGCATGGTACTCATCAAATCAATCCTTCTGCCTTCAGGTGCTCAATAACCTGACGCTTGACGTAGGCCTTCAGTTCGTTACCGGGGTGCGGCTTGTGCAGGTTGATCATTGCCTGCGGATCGTCGTTGCTGAATTTCACTCGACTGCCGTCACCCTCGATCTGGCTAAATCCGAGGCCCTTTAACAGCGAGACCAATTCCTGCCAAGTGAACCCGGATTGCTTGTTCAGTAGCTTGGCTAGCAGCTTTTCTTGCTTGGACATTTGGGCTCCTTGTATGCGACTAATTTTAGTTGCAGGCTACAAAAGCGTCAATCCCAATGCGCCAAGACTTTCTTTAGCTGGCAGGCCTTGCCAGTCACGCCAGTGAACTTATACTGTACATACATACATACAGCAAACTAGGGCGACAGTCATGGCAAAGGCAAAACCAGCACCAAAGCTTCCCTCCTCCTACGAGCTGCTTGGTACTCGCATCCAGAAGATCATCAACTCGACTGGCGCGCAGACCTCGAAGCGAGCAGTCATCTACAAGGCTCCAGACGAATCGCCAGATGATTGGGCGCAGCTGCTTGAGGATATCGCCGAGGCTGACAATGTGACCGTGACGCACCAGGATAGTGGTGGAGTGCAGATTTCTTGGGTTGTGCCGAAGGAAGATTGACCGAAGCTGAATAGAGGAAGCCCGCCTAGCGCGGGTTTTTTTACGACTTCAGAATTAAATAACAGCAGTGCTGTTGACCAATATATATCAGCAGTGCTACTTTTAATTCCAAGCCAACGCATCACCGGCCCAGCAGCGAAAGCCGCGACCGCTCTTTAACAACCGAGAAAGTTTCCGCCAGCTGAAAAGCTGCGGGCCTCCTGTCCGGCAAGGACAGGGAGGGTCGATGCAAAGGCTCTCAACAAAACCTAACGATTGGCCGCTACGCCTCTACTGGAGACCGGCGATCCGATCTGACCTACCGCCCCGGGAGTGACTGGGGCGATGGAAGGAAACGCAGGGAGAACCTGCGGCGGACGAGGGATACCGAACTGGCGAATGACCCAGATATGCGTAGCGAGACGGCAATACCGAAATATTCACTGCGGCGCCCGGCGTGCCGACGCAACGGTGAGCAACGACATTCGATTCAAGCCAGTGACCGACGCCAGTAGCGGGTTGCTGCGGAAATTTTCACTTCTGCCACTGGAGACGGTGGCAGCGGGAAACCAACCAGGAGTCACGACGATGGAAGCAACAATCATCAACGGCGCATGGAAGGGCCACCTCGGTCGCGGCCTTGCGCCGCGAGAGCTTCAGTTCCTTCTCTGGATCGCCCAGGGATTCACCTCGAAAGAGATCGCCAGAGAGGCAGGCATCGAAGCCGGCACCGTCAAAAAGCGCCTCACTAACGCCATGTTCAAGCTTGGTGTCACGCGGCGTACTGCCTTGGTGGCTGAAGCCATGAAGCGGCAGATCATCACGCCGATGTGCTTTGTCCTGGCGGCGTTGGTCGCCATCCATTCAATGCTTGATGACGAATCGATGCGTCGTGATCGCCGCGTGCCTGATCGTCGTACAGCTCAAGTCCGGATGGTGCGGCGTGCCGAATGCCCTGCCCTGGCCGTATGACCGAAACACAGATTTCACTAGCTGGTCTTGGAAGCAGGACCAGACGGGAAATCAACGAACATGCACGGAGCACCAAATGAGCGAGCAAACACTTCAAGCGCTGCTGGCTGAGCGCGTCACCGCCTATGCCGCATCCGACCGTCCGCGTGAGCTTATCGACGAAGGCATCGACAAGATGTTCAAGAGCGTAGTCGAAGACGCTTTCCGTTCGTACGGCACCATCGGCGAATCGATCAAAGCCGCCGTGAAGGAGGCCTTTCCCGCCAACGTATCCGACGCGTTCGAGCTTCAGCGCTACAACGCCATGATCGCCAACGCCCTGCGCGAGCGCTGGGAAGCTGCCGGCATGGAATCGGCCATCCTTAAGCAGGCCGACGAATCCATTACCGAAGTGCTGACCGGTGAGGGCTTGCTTACCGCCGAGGTCTCGCTGAGGGCGCTGCTGGAAGCATTCATCGAAGAACACAAGGAGGAGGCGGCCGAAGAGCGTTGGAGCGCTCCGGAAATCCGGATCGCCGAAAGCGAAAGCGGTCGCTGCAAGTTCTACCAAATCCATTTCGACCCTCAGCCCGAGGGTGGGAACCGATACAGCTTCCGCGACACGCGTCGCAGCGACCACGAGCTCAAGCACTCACTGCACGTCATGGTCAAAGGTGAACGCGAAACCGGCGACCGCTTCCAGCCGCGGGTTGAGTTCGGTGAGGTAATTGGCGCGAAGCTCGACGAGAAGAAAATTGCCGTCAGCATGAAGGTTCGCACCAAGTGGGAACGGATGCTGGCCTCGCTGTACTTCGGCAACGCGACACTGCTGATCGACTGCGAAGAGGACGAGCTGTCTTACGGCTTCGACGACTGAACAACCAGCGCCGCGTCAGCCTGACGCTAACTGCCCGAGCACCTGGTCCTCCCCAGCACCAGGCCGCATCGGAGAGAGTCGGGCGAAGCGCCCGTGTACAGCGCTGGTGGTCACGGGCAATCCTAGGTGATGCGCACCCCTACAGCACTCCGGCTCTCTCCAATGCGGACGAATCCCCAGCTTATACCGGCCACCTGCACTCATCAACTTACCCAGCACGGAGGATTTGCACCCATGCACCAGTAAGCGATCCACCTGCGTGGCGCAGTAAGCCTGAAGGCTGCGCCCAACACCCTGACAGGCAGCGGACATCTGGGCCAACGGTGTTACCGCGCACCGGCCGAGAAATCGGTAGGCCACCCAGAGTTACAGGTCACCGCTGATGATTCAAACCCAGGCCGTCGCCAGTAGCGGGCCTGGGAGGCGCTCACATAGGGAGGTCTGTGTGGCGCACAACAACAGCCCGGTTCCGATCGGGCTTTTTTACGCCTGCCTTTATCCGTCAGCACTCTCCCCTGCGCCCATCGGCAACCAGCAGGCAGCCCGAGTGCTGACGAATACACGCAGCACCACTATGGAGGCAACCATGCACCCAGCCATTCAGCTCGCAAACGATGTTCGCAAGGCACTGCGTCAACGCTCACATATCGCGATCGCCGACTTCTACGAGTTGATCGGCCAACCGGTGCCTGGCGCACCGCCGCGCTTCGTAGTGAGGATGGCGGGTAAAGCTTTCTTCCATGTGGTGGACAGTCGCACCGGCAAGGTCCGGGGCTTTCGCCGCAATCACAATGAAGCATGCGCCCTGGCGCGCCAGCTTGAGGAAAAGGAGTAGCTGCGATGGCAACCAGCTACGCAGACAGTGCCCAGGCCCGTGAGTGGGATAAGCGCCTCGATGATTGGGGTAAGCCGCGAGCCACCCTCGCTGAGATTGCGCACGACTACGACAATGAAGCAGATCTCGCTGCCAGACGCGAGCAGGAAGCAGCAGACCGCATCAGCCTCAAGCGCCGTATTGGTTTAGCCATGACGCAGATGGAGGTGATCTGCCCACCAGTAGGAGGCACGGAGTGAACATCCAACAACGCAACCATCAAACCGCGATCACCTGGATCGAGGGCGAGATTGGCAACATGATCCGCGACCTCGGCAAGCCAAACGCCAGCTCGGCGGCAACGTCGGTCATCACCCTGGCCTACTTGTTGCGCGTTATCGACAACAACGAGCACCGGCGCTACAGAGCCCGCATCGACGAGATCTACGCCACCTACAACGAATCGATCAAGCAAGGAGCCGCAGCATGACCATCATTTGCGTTCTTGGTGCTGCTTAGCGCTCTCGCTGACCACGTCACCCAATAACTCTCACTCCTTTCAAGGCTGCGCACCGCGCGGCAAGGAATTGTCATGTCCGCAAATACCAAACAAGCACTCGCACAAGAATCGCTCGAAATGAACGAAACCGGCGATGCGCGAAAATCTAACGCTGTAGCCCCTGCGGTAGCCGTCACCGACATCGCCGAATATCGCCCACACGAAGAACAGATCGCTCGTCTGGAGACCACTTACGCGAAGCTGGTCGTTGACTGCTCGACCAGCGAAGGTTTGGCGAATGCGAAGGAAGTTCGCGTCGATATCCGCGATGTGCGTTATGCCCTGGCGAACACCACCAAGACAGCGCTCGTTCCCTATCAACAGAAAGTCAAAGATGCCCAGGCTCGCGTCAACCAAGTTAAGGAGTTTGGCGAGGCGCTGAAAGATCGTGTGCTGGCAATTGAAACGCCTGTCGACGAAGCAATTAAGGCCGAGGAAAAACGCGTAGCTGACGCCAAGGCCGAGCGCGATCGTGTCGAGGCTGAGCGTGTCGAAGCCACCCGGGCAAAAATCACCCGCTTCAGCTCTGTAGCTGCCGCATATGCAAACCGTAGCGCGGCCGATGTCGCAAAGATTCTGCAAGGCGTTAAGGAGTCGCTGATCCCGCCCGAAGAATATGCCGAGTTCGAAGCTGAAGGCACCATCGCTCGCGACAACGCAATTGAGCAGCTTGAAGCGCTACATAAGTCTGCCGTTGAACGAGAAGAGGCTGCCGCCAAGCTGCTGGCCCAGCAGAAAGAACTCGACGAACTGCGCGAAAAGCAACGTATTGCCGACGCTGAAGCCGAGGAGCTGCGCAAGCAACGAGCCGAGGAAGACCGCCAGCGTTTGAAGAAGCAGCAGGACCATCTGGACCAGCAGCGCCGCGACATGGAAGCACAGCAACGCCAACAGCGTGAGCAGCAGGAAGAGCAACAGCGCCAGCAACGCGAACGCGACGCCCAGTATCAGCGGGACCAGGAAGAATTGGTCCGTCTGCGCGCCCAGGCTGCCGCACCCGCTCCGGTCACTCCTGCGGATTCGCCTCAGGTCGCAGAGAAGATCGAAGTCGCACCTATCAGCGCACATGCAGACGCTGCTGAATCCGACGACGTGACTACGACCGCCCCATCGGTTGACGACATCGTCGAGGTTGTCGCCCTGGGCTTCGACGTGAGTATCGATACCGCTCGCGCCTGGCTTCGTGCCATCCGCTTCTAACCACCCTTTCCATCTAAAGGTCGACCCACTCCTTGTCGGCCACGGAGAACGCAATGTCCGATTCAGACACTCAAGCACAAACCGGCCTCGCCACATACCACGATCCATCGCACAACGCTGCAGCGCTCATACTTGATCCAGGCACCATGAAGTCGATGAGCGACCTCGCGCTGATGATGTCGAAGGGCGTGACAACAGTCCCCAAGCATCTGAAGGGTAATCAAGCTGACTGCATGGCGGTAGTTCTACAAGCAATGCAGTGGCAGATGAACCCATTCGCTGTTGCGCAGAAGACATTCATCGTCAACGGCGGTGCATTGAGCTATGAGGCGCAGCTCGTCAACGCAGTGATCACCGCCAAGGCACCAGTCAAAGGCCGCTTGAATTTCGAGTGGTTCGGCACCTGGGAAAACGTCATCGGGAAGATGCGCGAAGTCACCAGCAAGACCAAGAAGGACGAGGATACTGGCGAGTTCAAAAAGTACCGGGTTCCGGCCTGGAGCTTTGACGACGAGAAAGGTCTCGGGATCAAAGTCTGGGCAACCTTCAAAGGCGAAGACGAGCCACGCATTCTGGAACTTCTGCTCACCCAGGTCCGCACGCGGAACTCTACGCTTTGGGCGGAAGACCCCAAGCAGCAGATTGCTTACCTGGTGACAAAAAAATGGGCGCGACTCTTTTGCCCTGACGTCATCCTCGGCGTCTATACACCCGATGAATTCGAAGACTCATACGGCGGCGAAATCGATATCACTCCTGCGAAGCAGGCTTCAAACACCGCTGCTGCTACTGGTGTGTCGTTCGGCCCGAAATCCCCGTCGCCGGAAATCGACGGGGTATTCGCAGACCTTTTGGTCGTCGCAAAGCGTCAGGACATCGAAGCCTATGCGACAGCCTGGGCAGGTCTCAAGCCTAAGCAGCGCGCTGCAATCGGCCTGGAATGCCATGAAGCGCTCAAGAACATGGCGGCGACCGTTGATGCCGACTTTACCGATATGGCCCGCGCCAACGACGACCTGAATCAGGCCGAGGAAGCGGCATAGTGAGAACAGAACTTCAGGGCACTGAAAAGTGGCATGCAGACCGATCTGGCCGAGTCACAGCCAGCCGGTTTAAAGATGTGATCGCCTGGGGGAAGCCTGACAAAAATGGGAAGCGCGAGCCTATGGGGGCGCGCACCTCATACATGCGCGAACTGTGCTTCGAGCGACTGGCAAAGAAGTCCAAGCACAACGTCAGCAGTGCTTCCATGAAGTGGGGTCACACCGAAGAACAGAAGGCTCAGGACGCCTACGAGATGTTGACCGGCAACATCGTCATACCGTCAGAGTTCATCGTCCACCCGAAGTACGACTGGCTCGGCTGCTCGCCAGACGGCCTGATCAACGATGACGGGGGAACCGAATCGAAATGCCCTTTCAACGAGGCAATACACGTCAAGACGTGGCTCGAAGGCATGCCTGAGGAACACATGCCGCAGGTTCAGGGCTGCATGTTCGTTACGGGGCGGAAATGGTGGGACTTTCTGTCGTTCGATTCTCGCCAAGATGAAGAGTGTCAGCTCTACATCGAGACGATTCACCGCGACGAAGACTACATCGCCAACCTGCACAAAGAGCTGGTCCAGTTCAACCTGGAACTGAATCGCATGGTTGATGAAGTCGCAGACAAAGCTCGCGCGCAAGCCTATCGGTTAGGTGCGTGATCATGAACAGGTTCAAAACTCGCCCGCAGCAACGCAAAAGACAAACGTGGCTCGCGATGCCGGCCAGCGGAATGGAAGAGGTAGGCCATGGCAGTGGATGGAAGGACGCGATCTGCCAAGGCGGCATTGAAGCGGAAGGCGAAGCAGGAAGTGGAGTTGCGCCACAAAGTGCGCGACGGCATCACGCAGATGCTGGCCGATCTAATGCTCTGGAACGAGATCGAGGAAGCAGGCGAAGCGTTGCAACTGCTGATCTTGAATGCTGACCCGGTTGCGGCTCTATCGCAGGCCGCAGTTGAGCTTCCGTCGTCACCACCTGGATTGATCCGGCATCACGTCAGGCCTGGCGTTCTCGACCGGCTGAATGAGATCGCCGAGAGCCTACACGGGGCCAGCCAAAAGCATGTGATTAAGTTGCTGATTCTGTGCGCTCATGCGGCCGGGCCGGAGGGCTCTGCCAGGTATCTGCATATTCCGCGACACGAAATCGTATTTAGCGAAAACGTGTCGCGCACTTTCTTGAATGAAAGCCTGCGCGAATTACGCAAAGACCCAGGTGACGAGCACTTCGCGCCCTGAGCTGCCACACCTGCAATCAGTTACCTCGACTGAGCTGCAAATTCTGGGTCGTGCATTCAGTGGTGCTAACAGTCCCCATGAAAGCATTCATCTTCACAGCGCACTTCTCAATATTTAGACCATTACGCCCGTCACTTGAGATGTTGGTGACATATGGGCCAGCGGTTGTGCAGCCCGCCAGAACAGCGAGCAGGCCCAAGGTAATGATATTGAATTTCATATGAGTCCCTTCGAGCAGCGGCCATTGAGATTTAGCCCAAAGCTTAGACCAACCAGGAATACACCACCCACCCCGCTGTCGCATCCGGTCACGGAGGGCGGCGCCTACCCGAGGTAATCGCAATGCCTGTTCTCCACAGCATCATCCATAAGATCGACAAGAAGCCCGACGGCAGCCCAGCTGTCCTGCACTACAGCGGTGCCGAATTGGTCGAGAGCCAAGCCCGCGACGAGCTGATCAACCAGTTCAACGAAAGCTACAACGCCAAGGCCGGCAAGGCCTGGGGGTTCTTTCATGCCGAATCTGGCGCCTTTCCCTTCAGTGGATGGCTCAGCAAATACCTGGCCGGCAACGATGGCTTCGTTTCCTTCAGCGACAACGCCGTCGAGCATCTGACGAAGCTGATGGAAGAGTCGAACCTTTCGGTCGGCGGCAATGCCCTGTTCTGCCACTACCGGCAAGGCATGACCGACTACTTGATCATTGGCCTGATGCAGGAAACCGAAGCGGTTGTGATGACCGACGTACTGACGCTGCGGCCAGTTCGACGCCTGGATCTGGATCACATCCATCTGGCCGCCCGAATCAACCTCAGCGAGTGGAAGAGTAACCCGGCGTCACGGCAGTACATATCGTTCATTAAGGGCAAGAATGGCCGCAAAGCGAGCGATTACTTCCGAGACTTCATCGGCTGCCAAGAAGGCGTAGACGGCCCGGGCGAAACTCGAACCCTGCTCAAGGCGTTCAGCGACTTCGTGGAAAGAGAAGACCTGGGGGAAGAGTCGGCCCGCGAGAAGACTCACGCGTTGGTCAGCTACTCCATGGCCCAGTCCAAGATCGGCGAGCCCATCACCCTGGATGAGCTGTCGGAACTGATTGACGAAGATCAGCCGAAGGCGTTCGCCGACTTCATCCGCAACAAAGACTACGGCCTGTCACCCACCATCCCCGCCGACAAGAAGACCCTGAACAAATTCAGGCGCTTCACCGGTCGCGCCGAGGGCCTGTCGATCAGCTTCGAGCAGCACCTGCTCGGCTCCAAGATCGAGTTCGATGCAGACGGCGGCACGCTGATGTTGCGTGGTCTGCCAACCCAACTCACCGATCAGCTCAAGCGCGCTGCCGCCTGACATTCGCCTCAACGCCGCACTCTGGACTGAGGGCGGCGCCTGACTAGATAAAAAGGTTGGCGTCAGTCCTACTGGGTAACTTCCCCGCGATTGTTCTCCTGGAACTCCCAACCTTCTTTATATGCGTCTGTTGCTTGGTTCTGTAGCACCCAAAACCTTTGATATACATCGTCATCCCCAAGGTCTGGGTTGCTGGCCATAAAGTCGGCAACTACCTTGTTCTTGGCCTCCAGCTCATCGTTAAAACGGCGAATTTGCTCGTAGTAATCATGAATATTCAAAAGTACTTCTCCTTGATCCTGCCCCATGCCGGTCACCGCCTATAGCCCGAGCCGCCACGTCAATAGCAATTACAGCCTGACTTACGCCAAAGCTGTTAGCGCGCCAGCGTGAAACTCGTCCAAAGCCCTGATCGAATTCGTCACGTGAGGATGTTGGACCCAGCGGTAAATTGCATTACCCAGGAGGCCAGCCTTCGCCCGCTCTAGGATCTCGTCGGTGTCGACACCTGCCTTCATTGCTTCAGCCATGAAAGCTATGCACGCCTGTCTGTACGCGACTTCTTCATCTGTCATCTCGCTCTCCTTGATCCGGCCCCATGCCGGGACATCAACCAATAGCCCACAAACTCAAATCACGCCAGCCGGCGAGGCAGGCTCCTGACTGGAGATAACCCATGAGCACGTTTGCCGTATTCGGAATGACCCGTGATGTCGCCATGACTGAAGCCAAGAGGACAGTCAAAACCACCCGGCCTGATCCGAAGAATATTGGCCAGTACATCGAGTTGTCGGTTGATGATTGGCTCTACAAGGTCGGCCAGCGCGCCGATCAGATCATGGGGGGGGCAAGGTGAGGCAGCTCAGCCCGCTATTCGACGCGCCACAGTACGCCCAGCAGTTCATTGAGTTGGCCCGCAAGACCCTGAAGTGTCGCGATATGCACATCAGGGCCAAGGCAGTGCTGGTCGACGCCCAGGGCGAGCCGATCATCAACCCGAAGACGAAGGCTCCGAAGGTTGGGTTTACGGAGTGGCCACCGGTGAAGGTTGAGCTGGCGGCCTGACCTCCGGAATATCGGCATCGACCGTCAGCGAGAATCCGCGCCCACCCTCACCTTTGACGCTTAGCGATGAGGCGGCACTACAACTCAATACTCCCAATGATCATCAATGAAGCGCTCAGCCGCTTTAATTCCCAGCTCTAAGGCTTCCTTTTCACTACCCCAGTTTTTTCGAAGGTTTTCGAAGATCACCAATTCACCTGAAGTCTGGGTTGCTGGGCAGATTACTACGCTTGTTGGAATGTTCGATCCTTTAGTCCAGCCGAAAGCGAGTATCAGTCTTTCTTTCTTGTACTCGTGAATGTGTGCAGTGGGCCGGTCAACCTTAATTCCCATCTTAGTCTCCTTGATCCGGCCTCATGCCGGGGCCTTAACCAATAGCCCACAAACCCTCTTCACGCCAGCCGGCGAGGATCCCCTATGTCCGCTTTCCAGAGCCAGGCACCGAAACAGATTACCTATGGCTCGGTCTGCTCGGGCATCGAAGCCGCGACCATGGCCTGGCATCCACTCGGCATGCGCGCCACTTGGTTCGCCGAGATTGAGCCCTTCCCCAGTGCGGTGCTGGCCAACCACTACCCCAACACGCCGAACCTCGGCGACATGACCCGGCTCGGCGCCCAGGTGCTGGCCGGCAAGATTTCAGCGCCTGACGTGCTGGTAGGTGGAACACCGTGCCAGGCCTTCAGCGTCGCCGGCATGCGCCAGGGGATGCTCGATCCCCGAGGCGCCCTCACCATCAAATACGTGGAGCTTGCAGATGCAACTGACTATGTTCGCGCCAGCCGAGGTGAGCCCGCCTCCGTTGTCGTTTGGGAAAACGTCCCCGGCGTCCTCAGTGACAAAGGGAACGCCTTCGGATGCTTTCTTGGCGCGCTTGCTGGGGAAGACTGCGAATTGCAGCCTTCAGGGAAGAAATGGACAGACGCTGGTTGTGTGTATGGACCCAAAAGAACAATCGCGTGGCGGGTCCTGGACGCCCAATATTTCGGCTTGGCCCAACGACGCCGTCGTGTGTTCGTTGTCGCAAGTGCTCGAGACGGATTCGATCCCACCGAGGTACTTTTTGAGCGAGAAGGCGTGCGCCGGGATACTGCGCCGCGCCGAGGCGAGGGGCAAGACGTTACCGGAACAGCTCCTTTCGGCCCTGCGCTCCAGTGCGGATGCGGGTACGTCTTCGGCGAAGAACTCGGAGCGTACGGCTGCATGAACTGCGAGGGCGACGAAGGCCCGGCGGTGACGATGTTCGGCGGCATCCCGGCCTTCGGCGCCGGCAAAGCTTCTGGCTCGGTCGAGCGATCAGGCACCCTCACCCATCATGGTGGCCGGCAGGACTTTGAAAGCGAGACGTTCTTTGTCGCGCCGACACTCGCTGGCGGTGGTCGCAAGTCTGGAGGGTACTCGCTCGACGACATCCCTATTACCGCGCCGGCACTTCGGGCGCAGGCTCAGTGCAGCCATCGTGCCGACTCTGAGGCCTTCATCGTGGCCGGCACGCTCAACGCAAACGGCAAGGCGGCCGGCAGCGCCACTCAGCAGGACGCGGAATCAGGCTTGCTCGTTGTGCATGGCACGCAAGACCCTGGCGTCAGTAGCTCCACCGCATTCGCGCTTGGGCGAAACAACGGTCAGGAAAATGCGGTTCTCGCCTTCAGTTGCAAGGATCACGGCGCAGATGCCGGGGCAATATCACCAACTCTACGAGCCATGAACCACTCTGGCAGCCATGCCAACGCCGGCGGCCAAGTTGCGGTGTGCATCACCGGCGATATCACCCACACACTGAAAGCCGACGGCAGCGAGGACGGCACGGGTCGCGGACAGCCTATTGTCGCGGCATTTGCCGAGAACTCCCGAGCCGAATTGCGTTACGAGGATGGAGACGGCGGCATTACCGGTTCGCTCAGCGGAGGCGGTGGAAAGGCTGGCCAAGGCATGCCCTCGGCTCAGGTCGGAGCTTCTGTCCGCCGCCTAATCCCCCGCGAGTGCGAACGCCTCCAAGGGATGCCCGACGACTACACGCTGATCCCTTGGCGCGGCAAGCCTGCCGAGGACTGTCCTGACGGCCCGCGCTACAAGGCGATAGGAAATTCCAAAGCCATAACCGTGGTCCGCTGGCTCGGGATTCGGATCTTGCGACAGATTGAAGCCTGACCGATGTAAGTCCCGGCATGAGCCTTCCCGTTTCAGAGAAGGCTCATCGTACCGCCTCTTATTTTCCGTTCTCGTTACTGGTTAAGGATTCAGGTATCGAAGGATTTCATTGATCAGCGTGATTGCCGCGCTGAGCAAGACCACCCACTCCGTAAGCTTCGCCATACATTTTCTCCGTGGGGACTTTCCCACTCGGAAATGCAGAACGCAGACTTATAAACCTCCAACACAACTCCCTCCACCGCCCGGGCATGACCCGGCATAGGACGCTCCATGCCCAAAGAAAACCAAATCACCCGCCCGCGCCGTCTTGCTTTAAGGATTAGACAGGCGTGATGACAAATAGCTGATGAATGTTGATATCGACCGGCGTTATCCACGGAGACTGCTTGTTCTCGGCGCGCATCGCCAAATAAGCCCTGGTGCGTTCAACGTGCAACTTTTGCTCCCTTATCGATATTTCATCGACCAACTCTTTCGGGATGCCGTAGTACCCGCATTCCGGACAGTCCATCTCCACAAAATGGCCTGCCGACAATAGCTCTATCGCTGTAGCCCCACAGATTAGACACGCCATTTGCAGCACTCTTTGTGGATGAAATTTCAACTGAAGCAGAACCCAGGCCAAGGATATCCCCATGCCCACAGAAAACCTATAGGCCGCGCTCCGACACCATCCTCGCACCCAGCTCCCGGCCAGCTACCTGCGCCAGCCCACGATCAGGGTAAGTCTGGTCACCAGCAACAACCGGAATCACCACCCCATCAACGCGCTTCACCTCGACGTTGATTCGCCAGACCTCCTGGCCGCTCTCCAGCGTTTCGCACTCCATATAGTTCCAGAGCCGAAGTCCTTCGTGCTCGTCATAAATATCGTGCTTAGTCATGTGGTGATCCTTTTGCGGTGACCGCATCGTAGCACCTCATGAGGATTGGCCATGGAGTCCACTGAAAACCCGCCCTGAAGGCCGCAGCGGGATCCACTCAGCACCCGCAAGGATAGAAGGAGGCGGCCACCTGAAAGCCCATCGTTACAGCGGCAAGCACTGCCGCTGCGCTGTTCCATTTGCCTTGAAGCTTCAGGGTTGCAATGACGTCATGTCCATCTGAACTGATTTGCGCGTCATCAAATGTACTACCGGCAGCTCGAGTCGTCGCGTTCTCGGTTTTAACTTTGGAGGCTGCCGAGCAGACCCAACATATAGCCGACAGCGCTCCAGCAATCATCGAAAGAACAGTGAAAGCCTGATTCATAAAAACCTCATTCCATTAAATCGCCCGATCATACGGCGGATAGGTCTCCCCATGCCCACAGAAAACAAACCGGCCGAGCCGATTCCGAGCTTGGCAACCGGCCACGACCTCAACAAATCAACCTGGGCCGACTTCGTTCAGCGCCTTCGCCATGACTGCGATGGGGCTGGCGTGAAATGGCACCACACTGCCGCCGCGCTGTTCACCGTCCAGACCAAGCGAATCGACTACGGCTTTGACATTGATTATGCCGAAGGCCGAGTCGTGTGCCTTGAGGATCGTTCATGGTTCAGCCCAAATGAATACTGGGGCGACCTGGACGAAAATGAGCAAGGGGAATTGAACGATCAAGTCATGACTGACCGGGAATGCAGCTTCCTCGACCTCGATGAGGACGACCAATGGGAAATCCTAAGCGAGCTGGACAGCCACACAGTCACCGGCTGGAACAAGCGCTGGGAGATCGTGAACAGCCATTTCACCAAGGATGCCGCAGAGGCATTCATCCGCCGCAAGAAACACGACTACGGCGAAATGCGCGTCTACGTCGAATCCCAGTATTACGCCTGGGAGTTCGAAGCCATCAAAGCGGCGATCCTCGACGGCACGCTGTCCTACACGCCGAAGCCGGTTGTGAATGCCCATGATCTGGTATCGATGGAGATTGCAGGATGAGCGAAGAACCAAAGCGCTACCCAATAGACGCACCGACATCCTATGCCTACGGAGTCGGTACGGACGATCACATCGAACGCAGCAATGGCGCCCTGTACGTCCACCTGAACGGAAAACGGGCAAAGCTGATCGGTCTCCAATCGCTCGACTTTCTGATTGGTCAGTTCGAGCTGATCCGCTCGGAGGTGTTTGTCGCCGAGCCAGCCGCGGATCACCAAGGCGAGCCGATGGCGGATGAGCGCACCGAGTTTGAAAAGGCCTACTCAATTCCAGGAGGCGTTTACTACAGCGCCGATCTGGACGCGTACCGCTCGATGAATGGTCGCGCGCATGAGCGTGAGCATGCGATCGACACGACCAATATTTTTGCAGGCTGGAGACTTGCCAAGGCAGCACTCGCAGGAGAAAAGCCGTGAGGCGCTTCATTCGTCGCAAGTTCGAAGCCAGGCTGATCCTGCTGGCTGCGAACATCCTGAGCGGCCGCAATGTGCACCGCTCCGCCGTCGTATCTCGCCGCGACAACAACGACATGTACGGCATGGCCGAGCAACTCGAAGCCATCGCCAAGCGCATCAGCACGAACTACCCGTAACTCCCTCCCCCTTCAAAGTCAGCCGCTATAGCGGCAAAGGACAGGTATTGCCAATGGAAACGATAAAACTGATTCAGCCAGCCCCCGTCGTGCGCGACGAAAACGGCATGTACCAACACCCAGACATGCCCGACTTTGACGAGGGCGACGGCGAAAAATGCAAGGAGTGGATCTCTGAGCAGGCCCTGGCCGTGGCAATGGTCAGCCTTGAATACGCTGACGAAGCGATTGCCGACCGTTACTTTGAAGCCGGCGACCCTGACTGCATCTACTGGGAGCCTGATCGCCCAGATGGCGAAGACTGGTTCTGCCTGGCGATCCATGACACCGACGATGGCCCGGTCTGCTGGTGGGCACGCCGTGAGGTGACTCCATGATCGCCCTCGCCTACATGGCCTGGCTCATCTACACGGGGCCACGGTGATGAACTACTGGTTCGTGCTAAGCCTTATCACCGCGCTCCTGGCACTGATCCTGATCGGCCTCACCATGTTCCTCAATGAAGACCTGATGTTCCTCGCCTCCCTCGCGACAGGCATTTCGGTCTATCTAGATCATCTGGGTATCGAGAAATCGTTCCGAGACTTCCGCTCCTAACCCTCACCCCAACTCAACAGCCTGCCGGCGAACGGCGGGCGAGGAATTCCTATGTCCGCAACAGAACGCTTTCACGAAGTAGCGAACGACTCATTGGTTCGCATCAGCGAGCACCTTTGGCCGGGCGCCAAGCTTGCTCTGGTGGTTTACGAGCCTGGAAAGCCCAAGCTCGACATCGTCCTCAAGGATCAAGGCATCGACCTCAACGAGGTATTGAGCACCCTGCGGCGCGCGGGGCTGAGCATCGACGGCGACAACGCCTACAAGCGCGACTTGCTTGATTCAGTTGTTGGCTCACTGGCCCTCGGCGCACAAAACAGCAACGCACCGCCAGCCGGCCACTGGGGACAAAGACTCTGGGATATCGGACGCGAGGAGCGAGCACAGACCGTGGGGCTGCTGAAAGCACTCATGAAATTGACCGGGGTTGCCGGCGAATGCGAGCAAATCGCCAGCAACTACAGCGGCACCATCGACGGAGTTTCTGAGCACGGCGGCGACGACCACGAAGATCCAAGCTGCGCGATCTTTCATCGCCTGTATTACGCGATGTTTGATGCGCGCGCCGCCATCGCCAAAGCCACCCAATAACCACCTTCTGCCGCCACGTGCGGCATGGAGCATCACTATGGCAGCAGCCGAACAGTTACCAGAAGAGTACCTATCCGACAAAGTCCCCGAGAAGAACTTCGCGGAAATGGTCGGAACTACTCGCAGAGCCCTTCAGGGCAAGCGCGCTCGGGGAGTTATCCCTTTCGGCGTATGGAATGAATTCGATGGTCAGGTCTACTACAGCATCAGGAGATACGAGGAATGGCTAGAAAGCCTGTGGGACTGCCCGCCGGAGTTGAATTTGCGGGCCAGTCAGTCCGGATTCGCTTTACCTGGAAGTTCAGGCGCTGCGAGACCCTCGCCTATCCCCAAACGCCAAAGGGCATCAAAGCGGCCGCTGATCTACGCGCTACAGTAACCAGCCTGATAAAGCACGGCGTGATGGATGACCAGCGTTACGCCGAGCTGTTCCCGAATTCGACCTACTCGACTTACTCGCCCACCCCCCTGTTTGGGGAGTACGCACAAACCTGGCTGGATGGTCGGGAGGTAGTCGACGGAACCCGCAAAAACTACCGGATATCCCTCAACCTTTATTGGATGCCGGTATTGGCGCCGATTCCCGTTGATCAGATCACGTCGGCCTTGCTGCGCAAGATCGTCAGCGAGACGCCATGGAAGTCATCGACGGTCAAGCGGTCGGCGATTCAGCGCCTCACCACGCTATTTGAAACGGCGGTAAAGGACGAACTAATCACCCGCAACCCGGCCAACTCGATTGAGCTACCAGTGAAAGCGAAGAAAGCCGTGGACCCCTTTACTGTTGCAGAGGCTGATTCGATTGTTGGGCACCTATATAAGGTGCTGACCGGTTCAATGCGGATTTACGCGGCCTATTTTGAGTTCGCGTTCTATACCGGAATGCGGCCAGGGGAGATAGCGGCGCTGCGCTGGGATGAGGTGGATCAGGAGGGGCGAGTCGCCAACGTGTGCAGGATTGTGGCTGATTACAAGATCGAGGAGCGCACGAAAACACGCGAGACGCGGCGAGTCATGCTGAACAGCAGGGCGTTGAATGCCATTGAGGTGGCCGCCGAAGTGGGGAAATTACGGGCATCGCAAAGTCGTAGGCACCACAAGAAGTCGCCCTACGTGTTCCCGCCGACCAAGAACTTTGAGTTCATCCAGCAGGCCAGCGTCACGGACAAACACTTCAAGGCGGCCCTGACTGATTTGAAGATCCGTGCCCGACGGCAATACAACTGCCGGCACACCTACGCTACTATGTGCCTAATGGCAGGCATGAACCTCGGGTTCATCGCGAATCAGCTCGGCCATAGTGTGCAAATGCTACTGTCGACCTATGCCCGGTGGATCAACTCCAGCGAAGACTGGAGCGAACTCGGGAAGCTGGAACAAAGCCTGAATGGTACAAAATTGGTACAGACTGAAACCGTACCCCTCTAGAACCCATACGGAATAACGCTCTGTGACATTGGAACAGAATTACACGGCGATCCTCGGCCAGCTTGGCGAAGACGCCACCCGCGAAGGTCTGCTCGACACGCCAAAGCGTGCCGCCAAAGCCATGCAGTACCTTTGCCGCGGTTATGAGCAGACGCTCGAAGAAGTCACCAACGGTGCCTTGTTCAGCTCCGACAACAGCGAAATGGTGCTGGTCAAGAACATCGAGCTCTACTCGTTGTGCGAACACCATTTGCTGCCATTCATCGGCAAGGCCCACGTTGCCTATATCCCGAGTGGCAAGGTCCTGGGCCTGTCGAAAGTCGCGCGGATCGTCGACATGTACGCCCGCCGCCTGCAGATCCAGGAAAACCTCAGCCGGCAGATCGCCGAAGCGGTCCAGCAAGTGACTGGCGCCCTGGGCGTGGCTGTGGTGATCGAAGCCCAGCACATGTGCATGATGATGCGCGGTGTAGAGAAACAGAACTCGTCGATGATCACCTCGGTGATGCTCGGCGAGTTCCGAGAAAACGCGGCGACCCGCAGCGAGTTTCTCAGCCTGATCAAGTAATCCGCAGCACGAAGAAAACCGGCACTCATCGCCGGTTTTTTTTCGCCTGTGAAAAATCAGGTAAGCTGCGCGCCTTTCCTATCGCCTGTGAGGCTTACATCGTGTTCGTTAAAGCGCTTCGTGTCGGCCTCGGCCAGTTGATCATCTTCATCGACTTCCTCACCCGCCCGAGCAAAAAGAAGCGCCCCGCCGCCGCTCAAGCCCAGGTCGAAAACGCAGCGAAAGGCCTGACGCTGTATCAGTTCCACGCCTGCCCGTTCTGCGTGAAAACCCGTCGCACCCTGCGCCGCCTGAATGTACCGGTGGCTCTGCGTGATGCGAAGAACAACGAACAGGATCGCCAAACCCTGCTGGAGCAAGGCGGCAAGATCAAAGTGCCGTGCCTGCGCATTGAAGAAAACGGCCAGACCACCTGGATGTATGAATCCAAGGTGATCATCGATTATCTGGATAAGCGGTTTGCGGCCGCTTAAGCCCGAACGATAAATCCGAGACAAAAAGGAACCGGCCCATTTTGGCCGGTTTCTTTTTACCTGCCCTGCCCTGCCCTCACGCGGCCTGAGCAGCCTGTGCCTGACGTGCATCCCGCGACGCTCTGCGTCGCATTCGACAGCGGACGCGGAGCGTCCATGGCGGCATTCCTTTGCTGTGCATGGGAACGATTATCCGCAGGCGATATATCCCTATTACCAACATTTCCGTCTACAAAATCAAAAACATTATTTGCTTTATTTGTATACAAAAGCATAATCCGTTTCGTGCGAGTTCCTGACCAATCGGTCAACAAATTCGCAAGTACCTCAAAGAGCCGCTGCCCACCTCATGTGTCCGGCTCTGGAAATAACAATAAAACTCTTGAGGAGTACTCGCTGTGGAAAGCCGCAAATCCGAAGCCTCGACGCTGGAACTCTCGCCGCCGTTACGCAATGGCTGGCTGGAGCGCATTTTTAAACTCAGCGTGCATGGCACCACGGTGAGGACCGAGCTGATCGCAGGTATTACAACCTTCATCACCATGGCCTACATCATCTTCGTCAACCCCAACATCATGGCGGACGCCGGGATCGATCACGGCGCAGCCTTCGTTGCGACCTGCATCGCCGCTGCACTCGGTTGCCTGTTGATGGGTCTGTACGCCAACTGGCCGGTTGGCCTCGCGCCAGGCATGGGCTTGAACGCCTTCTTTACCTACACCGTAGTTGGCACCATGGGCTACCACTGGGAAGCTGCGCTGGGCGCGGTGTTCATTTCCGGTGTGTTGTTCATGTTCCTGACCCTGTCACACGTTCGGGAATGGCTGCTCAACAGCATTCCATTGAGTTTGCGCTTTGCCATGGGCGCGGGCGTCGGCTTGTTCCTGGGGATCATCGGCCTGAAAACCGCCGGCATCATCGTCGCCAGCCCGGCCACGCTGATCAAACTCGGCTCCCTGCGTGAGCCTGGCCCGCTGCTGGCCGCTGTCTGTTTCCTGATGATTGCAGTACTCAGTTACCACCGCGTGTTCGGTGCGATCCTGATCAGCATCATCACCGTGACCCTCGCCGGTTGGGGCCTGGGCCTGGTGCACTACAGCGGCATCATGTCGACGCCGCCGAGCCTGGCACCGACCTGGATGGCCATGGACATTGCCGGCGTGTTCAACGTCAGCATGATCAGCGTGGTGCTGGCTTTCCTCTTCGTGCACATGTTCGACACCGCCGGGACCCTGATGGGTGTGGCGCAACGGGCGGGTCTGGTAGGCGAAGACGGGAAAATCGAAAACCTCTCCCGCGCGCTGAAAGCTGACAGCGCTTCGAGCGTGTTCGGTGCGATGGTCGGCGTACCCCCCGTCACCAGCTACGTGGAAAGTGCTGCCGGTGTGGCCGCCGGTGGTCGTACCGGTCTTACCGCGGTGACCGTAGGTGTGCTATTCATTGCCGCGATGTTCTTCGCGCCGCTGGCTGGCATGATCCCCGCTTACGCGACTGCGGGTGCGCTGATTTACGTGGCCATGCTGATGATGAGCGGCCTGGAGCACATCAAGTGGAGTGAACCCACCGACAGCATTCCGGCGATCGTCACGGCCATCATGATGCCGCTGACCTTCTCGGTTGCCGACGGCATCGCTCTGGGTTTTATCACCTACGTGGTGCTCAAGGCCGGTACGGGTAAACACAAGGAAATTTCCATCAGTCTTTGGGTCCTCTGCGCAATCTTTATCGCCAAGTTCATTTTCTTGTAAGCGTTACGCGTTTCAAATCAGCCCCACCCCGTCGGGTGGGGCTTTTGCACACATGGAGGAAAGTGATGAGTCTGGAAACCTGGCTGCTGTTCAGCGGCGCTGCACTGGTGGTGATCCTGATCCCGGGGCCACTGTCGCTGCTGATGATCAGCAACAGTCTGAATTTCGGTTTGCGCCGTTCTTACCCGGCCTTTCTGGGGGGCGTGCTTGCCTCGATCTGCCTGCTCAGTGCTTCGGCCCTGGGGCTGGGTGCGTTGTTACTGGCTTCGGAGCAACTCTTCAGTGCGCTGAAGATTGTCGGTGCGTTGTACCTGTTCTACCTTGCCTGGCAGAGCTGGCAGCAATCGCGTCAGCCTTCCCTCGGCGCCGAAGTGCCTCAGGCTGCGCCAGTGCCGCGCTTTCGTGCACTGTTCGGACGCGCGTTTGTGCTGGGCGCGAGCAACCCGAAAGACATTCTGTTCTTCGCCGCTTTCCTGCCGCAATTTTTGAGTGCCGAGCAACCGTTTCTGCCGCAGTTGCTGGTGATGATTGCGACCTGGACGGTGCTCGACCTGTGCTGCAAGCTGGCTTACGGCCTCGGCGCGCATGGTGCGGCTCGGTATCTGCGCAGCGGCAAGGGCCAGAGCTGGTTTAACCGGATCAGTGCCGGGTTGTTCAGTGGCGCAGGGGCTGCATCCTTGTTGAGCCGTTAAGGTAAAACAAGATTAAAAGATCGCAGCTTTCGGCAGCTCCTACGCGGATCGATGCCTGCTTGTAGGAGCTGCCGAAGGCTGCGATCTTTTCCACAGGCGAAAAAAAGCCCGCAGTGTGAGCGGGCGAAAGACCAAAGAAGCTATATGCGCAGTCGCTTCTATGTGGAGGAAGCTGCTTGGGGAATCAGCTTCCTCGATACGTTGAATAGCTGTACGGCGAAATCAACAAAGGCACATGGTAGTGATCCTGTTCCGCAGAGATGCCGAACCGCAGCACCACCACATCCAGAAAGGCCGGCTCCGGCAGTTGTACACCGCGCGCACGGTAGTAATCACCGGCATGAAATTGCAGCTGATAGACCCCGGTGCGGTAGTCATCCCCTTGCAACAAAGGTGCGTCGCAACGGCCGTCGCTGTTGGTCAGTGCACTGGCGACCAATTCCAGCTGCGAACCCTCAACGCGGTACAACTCGACCTTGATCGAGCTGCCCGGGCAACCGTGTGCTGCGTCCAAAACGTGTGTAGTCAAACGTCCCATTGATTCTGCGCGTCCGCCTGCGTTTGCAGCAGCCAGACCTCGCACCTCCCGGAGTCAGTTAAAAAGGAGACCGCCGCTTTTCGGAGCACGAAAAGCGGCGGCGAGCGACCGATTAAGACACTTTTTAAAAAAATTGTACACAATAAAAACGACATTCCTACCGCCACCCCCGCCTTTCAGGGATTCTCGACGAAACTCACGCCGAACCATAAGATCAGTGAACCTTCCATCCATTAGCTGACCACTCAGGCAGGTTTCTTGCAGTACCCTTCAAAGATGACAATTGATGAAAAATGCAAAAAATCAGGCTTACAAAGTGAATATAAAGTTGTATACAATCAGCCCATCGCTGTGACGCCAGCCTGCCACCTCACCTTCAGGCCGCCACACACCCCTTATCGCGAATAAGCAACCCCGAACAAGAAGGAAGACTGCAGTGAGCGATGACTACCCACGCGACCTGATCGGTTACGGCAGTAACCCTCCCCATCCACACTGGCCGGGCAATGCCCGCATCGCCTTATCCTTTGTGCTCAATTACGAGGAAGGCGGCGAGCGCAACATCCTGCACGGCGATAAAGAGTCGGAAGCCTTCCTTTCGGAAATGGTCTCGGCGCAGCCGCTGCAAGGCGAGCGCAACATGAGTATGGAGTCGCTGTACGAGTATGGCAGCCGTGCTGGCGTCTGGCGGGTCCTCAAGCTGTTCAAGGAATTCGACATCCCGCTGACCGTCTTCGCCGTGGCGATGGCCGCCCAGCGTCACCCGGACGTGATCCGCGCCATGGTTCAAGCCGGCCACGAGATCTGCAGTCACGGCTATCGCTGGATCGACTACCAGTACATGGACGAAGCGCAAGAGCGCGAGCACCTGCTCGAAGCGATCCGCATCCTCACCGAAATCAGCGGCGAGCGCCCACTGGGCTGGTACACCGGCCGCACCGGGCCGAACACCCGCCGTTTGGTGATGGAAGAAGGCGGTTTCCTGTACGACTGCGACACCTACGACGATGATCTGCCGTACTGGGAACCGAATAACCCGACCGGCAAACCACACTTGGTGATCCCGTACACCCTGGACACCAATGACATGCGCTTCACCCAGGTTCAGGGCTTCAACAAGGGCGACGATTTCTACCAGTACCTCAAGGACGCGTTCGACGTGCTTTACGCCGAAGGTGCCGAATCGCCAAAAATGCTTTCCATCGGTTTGCACTGCCGCCTGATCGGCCGCCCTGCCCGCCTGGCCGCATTGAAGCGTTTTATCGAATACGCCAAGAGCCATGAGCAGGTCTGGTTCAGCCGCCGGGTCGATATCGCCCGTCACTGGCACGAAACCCATCCGTACCCAGGGGCTTCGAAATGACTACCTTCCAAACCTTGAAACCATCGACCCTGAGCCGCGACGCTTTCGTCGAAGCCTTTGCCGACATCTACGAACATTCGCCATGGGTCGCCGAAAAGGCTTTCGACCTGGGCCAGGACGCGGCGATCAACGAGATCGAAACCCTGCACCAGCGCATGAGCGACATCCTGTTGAGTGCCGATCACGCCAGCCAATTGGCACTGATCAACGCTCACCCGGACCTGGCAGGCAAAGCCGCCGTCCAGGGCCAACTTACCGAAGCCAGCACGAATGAACAGGCTGGCGCCGGTATTCACCAATGCTCGAGCGAGGAGTTTCAGCGCTTCACCGAGCTGAACGACGCCTACAAAGCCAAGTTCAAGTTTCCCTTCATCATGGCGGTAAAAGGCAGCAACCGGCATCAGATCCTCGCAGCGTTCGAAACGCGCATTCACCATTCGGTCGACACCGAATTCAAGTGCGCGCTGGCGGAGATCAACAAGATCGCCCTGTTCCGATTACTGACTCTTTAGCGAACCTGGCCTGAGCTGACTCAAGAACGCCGAGACAGCACAGAGCCTTGCAAGCATCCCAAGCCACTTTATTAAAGGCAGACTAGAAGAATGAAAGCTTACGCCGTATCTTTCGAGAAGTTCGTCAACCTGGCCGACGCCCGTCTGGGCACCAAAATCATCTCAGTCACCGATGACTGGTTCGCTGATGCCAACCGCCTGTTCCAGCCGACCCCGGCCGTGTGGAAAGAAGGCGTGTTCGATGACAACGGCAAGTGGATGGATGGCTGGGAGTCGCGCCGCAAGCGCTTCGAAGGCTACGACAGCGCCGTGATCCGCCTCGGCGTGCCGGGCTCGATCAAGGGCGTGGACATCGACACCTCATTCTTCACCGGCAACTTCCCGCCGTCCGCTTCCCTGGAAGCCTGCTTCGTGGCCTCCGGCGAGCCGACCGAAACCACCCAGTGGGTTGAAGTACTGTCGGCTGTCGAGCTGCAAGGCAACAGCCACCACTTCCACGAAATCCACAACGACCAGGCCTTCAGCCACCTGCGCTTCAACATCTACCCGGACGGCGGTGTCGCCCGTCTGCGCGTGTACGGCATTCCGTTCCGCGACTGGTCGGCCGTGGGCGACAACGAGCAAGTGGACCTGGCTGCCGCCCTGAACGGCGGTCGCGCCCTGGCCTGCTCCGATGAACACTTCGGTCGCATGAGCAACATCCTCAACCCGGGCCGTGGCATCAACATGGGCGATGGCTGGGAAACCGCCCGTCGTCGCACCCCGGGCAATGACTGGGTGATCGTCGCGCTGGGCCACCCAGGCGAGATCGAAAAAATCATCGTCGACACCCTGCACTTCAAGGGCAACTACCCGGACACCTGCTCGATCCAGGGCGCGTTCGTCAAGGGCGGCACCGACAGCCAGATCGAAACCCAATCGCTGTTCTGGCGCGAACTGCTGCCGGCGCAGAAACTGGAAATGCACGCCGAACACACCTTCGCCGAGCAGATCAAAGCCCTGGGCCCGATCACCCACATCCGCCTGAACGTGTTCCCGGACGGTGGCGTGAGTCGCCTGCGCGTACTGGGCAAGGTCGCGAAGTAATGCTGAGACCGTAGGAGCTGGCGAAGCCTGCAATCTTTTGATCTTGTTTTTAAGGCAAAAATCAAAAGATCGCAGCCTGCGGCAGCTCCTGCAAGGGATCGCGCAAATGCAGTGAACCAATAACGAATTTCAAAGACAAGAAGACCAGCATGCGCACACTGACGATTGAACCGCTGACCAAAGAAGCCTTCGCCCCTTTCGGTGACGTAATCGAAACCGATGGCAGCGATCACTTCATGATCAACAACGGTTCGACCATGCGCTTCCACAAACTGGCCGCGGTGGAAACCGCCACGCCAGAGGACAAGGCGATCATCAGCATCTTCCGCGCCGACGCGCAGGACATGCCACTGACCGTCAGCATGCTGGAGCGCCATCCGCTGGGCAGCCAGGCTTTCATTCCGCTGCTCGGCAACCCCTTTCTGATCGTGGTCGCGCCACTTGGCGATGAACCTGTATCAGGCTTGGTCCGCGCCTTCGTCACCAACGGCAGGCAGGGCATTAATTACCATCGCGGCGTTTGGCACCATCCGGTGCTGACGATCGAAAAGCGGGATGACTTCCTGGTGGTTGATCGCAGTGGCACAGGCAATAACTGCGATGAGCATTTTTTCAAAGAGGATGAGCGTTTGATCCTCGCCCCCCACCAATAAGAGAAGGTCTGATCACTCGACAACAAGAGTGGCAGGCGAGAGGTAAAGACTGTGGAAGCACATCTGTTGGAATGGCTGAACCTGAGCGTGCGCTGGGTTCATATGATCACTGGCGTGGCCTGGATCGGCGCGTCGTTCTACTTTGTCTGGCTGGAAAACAACCTCAATCGGGTCAACCCGAAAAACGGTCTGGCGGGCGATCTCTGGGCGATTCACGGTGGCGGGATCTACCACCTGGAGAAATACAAACTGGCCCCACCGACCATGCCGGACAACCTGCACTGGTTCAAATGGGAAGCCTACTTCACCTGGATGTCGGGGATCGCGCTGCTGTGCGTGGTGTTCTACTCCAACCCGACGTTGTACCTGCTGGCGCCGGGCAGCAGCCTGAGCGGACCAGAAGGCGTGGCCATCGGTCTCGGCTCGTTGTTCATCGGCTGGTTCATCTACTCCTTCCTGTGCGACTCGGCCCTGGGCAAACGCCCTGCCCTGCTCGGTGGAATCCTGTTCGTACTGATCATTGGCGCCGCTTACGGCTTCAGCAAGGTGTTCAGCGGTCGCGGTGCGTACCTGCACGTGGGCGCCATCATCGGCACCATCATGGTCGGTAACGTGTTCCGCATCATCATGCCGGCCCAACGGGCACTGGTCGCGGCCATTGCCGAGAACCGCACGCCGGATCCGGCACTGCCAGCCAAGGGTTTGCTGCGTTCGCGCCACAACAACTACTTCACCTTGCCGGTGCTGTTCATCATGATCAGCAACCACTTCCCGAGCACCTACGGCAGCCAGTACAACTGGTTGATCCTGGCCGGGATTGCAATACTCGCGGTGTTGGTGCGTCACTACTTCAACACCCGCCACGAAAGCCACAAGTTCGCCTGGACCCTGCCCGTCGCGGCAGTGGGCATGATCTGCCTCGCCTACGTGACTGGCCCGGCACCCATGAACAGCCCGGAAGTAGCCAAGGCACCGGCGAAGATCGAGTACCAGCCGCTGCCGGAAACCGCCCTCGGTGGTGGTGCCAAACCCGCTGAAGCAGCGCCTGCGGCCGCCCCCGCTGCACCGGCGCAAGCCTCGACAGCAAGCGGTCCGGACTTCAGCAAGGTACACAGCGTGATTCAGGAACGCTGTGCGGTCTGCCATTCGGCCAAACCGACCAGCCCGCTGTTCAGCGCGGCACCGGCCGGCGTGATGTTCGATACCCCGCAGCAGATCCAGCAATTGGCCCCGCGGATTCAGGCCCAGGCCGTCGCCAGCCAGATCATGCCACTGGGCAACATCACACAGATGACCCAGCAGGAACGTGACCTGATCGGCGCCTGGATTGTTCAAGGAGCCCGGACCAATTAAGCAGTAAAAACATCGTCGGAACGCCGCCCGGAGCAAACTCGCGCCCACAGTTCTAGCACACCCCCTGTGGGAGCGAGCCTGCTCGCGAATGACCGCAACGCGGTCCACCTGATGCACACAATCACAAGAATAAAAAAAATCCGAGGTGTTGCATGTCCGTGTCATCCGAAGCACGCATCCCCGACGCACCCGCCCCCCACGAGTGCCACGCTCATCAGCGCTGACGGATAACAGGACGGTCCGCCTGTCCTTCCATCGTTATCCGGTTTCACCCGTGACACGAAATACCCGCATGACGGCCGATCGACGATACGACCCGTCGCCGTCAGCGGCTGCCTGCGCCTTAACAATAAAAACAATCGAGGAGCAACACGATGACAGACTTGATAGCGGCGCTCCGTTGCGGGGCGCTTGAGCCATGGTGCGGGAGCCAGTATTCTCCGCGGCCGCCTGAATCGGCACTAAAAAAAAGCCCGGATTTAATTCCTGACCAAAAAGCCAGCTTATCGCGACTCTGGACGGTCACAAGGCACACCCCAATAAAAACCGAATGGACGCTTGATCGACTGTTTCCGGACAGCCGAATGGGCGTTCTTGTGCTTTTTAAAAGCCTTGGTTCAGTGCTTGCCAGAGTTCTGAAGCCGACCGATTTGATGATTTTTTGCAGCAACGAAAAAAAGGCGCCACACCAGAGCGCCGACTCAAAAAAAAACGTGGAACCACTTACTTTGGGAGCAACCGAATGAACCGTACGTGCACTAGCCTGATGCTCGCTGGATCCTTGCTGGCGGGGGGCCAGGCAATGGCCGGCGATCTGCTGCTTTGGCAGAACAACAGCCTGACTTATCTCTATGGCAAAGACTTTAAAGTCAACCCGAGTATCCAGCAAACCGTGACCTTCGAGCACGCCGACGCCTGGAAGTACGGGGATGACTTCCTGTTTGTCGACAAGACCTTCTACAACGGCAAACCGGACCAGGCCGGCAACAATAGCTATTACGGTGAATTCAGCCCGCGCCTGTCGTTCGGCAAAATCTTCGACCAGAAACTCGAGTTCGGCCCGATCAAGGACGTCCTGCTGGCCATGACCTACGAGTTTGGTAAAGGCGATGTCGAGTCCTACCTGATCGGTCCGGGCTTCGACCTGGCCATTCCCGGTTTCGATTACTTCCAGTTGAACTTCTACAATCGCCACACCGACGACAAACGTCCGGGTAACAACATCTGGCAGATCACCCCGGTCTGGTCCTACACCATCCCGGTGGGCAGTTCCAGCGTGCTGATCGACGGTTACATGGACTGGGTGGTCGACAACGACAAGAACAGCCAAGGCACCTACCACGCCAACCTGCACTTCAACCCACAGATCAAATACGACTTGGGCAAAGCCTTGCACTGGGGCGAGAAGCAGCTGTACGTCGGTATCGAGTACGACTACTGGAAGAACAAGTACGCCATCGAAGACACGCAAGACTTCACAACCAATCAAAGCGCCACGAGCTTGCTGGTGAAGTACCACTTTTGATCCACAGTTAAAAGATCGCAGACCTCGCCAGCCCCTGCACAAGCGCATCGAGTGCAAGGGCCGGGCAGGCTGCGATCTTTTTCTTTACCGCCAACACATCGAACAAGCCGATTGAACCTCCGCAAAATTTGCAACCATTGATCAATCCGTCTGGCATAGCATGACGCCATTCCACTCTGATCAAGGAAAGGAGTTGCACCGATGACTCAATTTCGCAAAGTGCTGAGCCTGCACACCGGCCAACCCGCGTCCGATGGCGCCGGGGTCAAGCTGACCCGCATATTCGGCGGTGCGGGCGTCGAACGCTTCGACCCGTTCCTGATGCTCGACGAGTTCGGCTCGGAAAATCCCGACGACTACATCGCAGGCTTCCCACCCCACCCGCACCGTGGCTTCGAAACCGTGACCTACATGCTCGAAGGGCGTATGCGCCATGAAGACCATCTGGGTAACGTCGGTTTGCTCCAGGGTGGTGGCGTGCAATGGATGACCGCCGCCAAGGGCATCATCCACAGCGAGATGCCGGAGCAGGAAGAAGGCGTGATGCGCGGCTTCCAGCTGTGGCTGAACCTGCCGGGCAAGCACAAACTCGATCCGGCCAGTTATCGGGACATTCAGCCAGCGGACATTCCACGACTGAAAACCGCGCAAGGCGTCGAGGTGGTGGTGATCGCCGGTCTGTTCGACGACGGCACCGTTAAACAAACTGGCGCGGTGCAACGGCCAGACACCGAACCGTATTACTTTGATTTCCATTTACCGGCCGGCACCGGTATTACGCCGAAACTGCCTGATGGGCATCGGGCACTGCTGTATGTGTATGACGGTAGCGTGGAGTTGCCGGGGCAAACTCAGAGCGTCGGCGTCAGCAAACTGGTCCGTTTGTCGGATGAAGGCGAGCTGCAACTGAGCAGCGAGTCCGGGGCCAGAGTGCTGTTGATTGCCGGTAAGCCGCTGGGTGAGCCGATCGTGCAGTACGGGCCGTTCGTGATGAATACCCGGGACGAGATCGAACAGGCGTTGCGTGATTTTCGCGATGACCGGTTGACCGCTTGATTGCAGCGTTGCCCGCGAAAAGATCGCAGCCTTCGGCAGCTCCTACGGGTGTACACAATCCCGACGTAGGAGCTGCCGAAGGCTCGGGCCGCGTTCGGACGATCTTTTCAGGCAACACTGGCTTACGCTGTGACCGCCACCCCCAAAAACCGGCACAACTCTTCGCGCTTGGCCAATGCATCGCGGCGGCCAAGCTCGATCAACTCGCTGCAATACCCCGCCTCGAACAGCAAATAACTCAATACCCCGGCCCCGCTGGTCTTGGTCGCACCCGGACCACGCAAGAACAGTCGCAACGCTGCCGGCAGCTCTTGCCGATGCCGAGCGGCAATTTCGTCGATCGGCTGACTCGGCGCGATGACCAACACGTCCACCGGCGCCACGCCTAGGCTGCGGGCCGGCGTGCTCGTTGGTAACAGGTGACTGAACTGGTTCAAGCGTTCCAACAGCTCGATATCGCTCTCCAGGCTGTCAATGAACGTACTGTTGAGCATGTGTCCGCCGATCTGTGCCAACGACGGTTGCTGACCGGTGTAGGTGCGCTGCAACGGGCTCTCGGGATCAACGCCGCGCGGGTTACCACTGACGCCCACCACCAGCACCCTGCTCGCCCCCAGGTGCAGGGCCGGGCTGATCGGCGCCGACTGACGCACCGCACCGTCGCCGAAGTACTCGTTGTCGATCTTCACGGGCGCAAACAAGAGCGGGATCGCCGAACTGGCGAGCAGATGGTCGACCGTCAATTGAGTCGGCACACCAATACGTCGATGGCGCAGCCAGGCATCGATGCTCCGGCCGCCCTGATAGAAGGTCACCGCTTGCCCGGACTCATAACCGAATGCGGTAACGGCCACGGCGTGCAGTTGTTTTTGTGCAATGGCTTCATTGATTCCAGACAGGTGCAACTTGTCGCTCAACAAATCGCGCAGCGGTGAACTATTGAGCAGCGCCACGGGTACCTTTGCGCCAATCCCCAACAAGCTGTGACTGACGAACCGAGTGGCCTGGCTGATCACCCCCGGCCAATCGCTGCGCAGCACCAGGTTGCTGCGAAAGCCCTGCCAGAATGCGGTCAACCGCTCGATGGCCCCGGTAAAGTCCATCGCCCCGCTGGCCAGGCTCACCGCATTGATCGCCCCGGCCGAAGTGCCGACAATCACCGGAAACGGATTGGCAGAACCTGCCGGCAGCAGCTCGGCAATCGCTGCCAGTACCCCGACCTGATACGCCGCCCGAGCCCCGCCGCCGGAAAGAATCAACCCTGTAACCGGCTCAGCTGAACTCATCGCAACACTCCATGGCACTTTGGGGCTTCCAATCCAGCGGGGTAGGTTCAACCACGCTTGGCATACAATTTCGGCTCGCCGGGTGGGCGGCTCTTGAAGCGTCGATGGGTCCAGAGGTATTGCTCAGGGCAATCGCGCACGCAACCTTCGACCCACTGGTTGATCCGGAGGCAATCAACCTCATCGCTTTCACCCGGAAAATCGCTCAGCGGCGCATGGATCACCAGACGGTAACCACTGCCATCGGCCAGGCGTTCCTGAGTGAACGGTACCACCAGCGCCTTGCCCAACTTGGCAAACTTGCTGGTGGCAGGAACGGTCGCGGCCAGAATGCCGAACAACGGCACGAAGATACTTTGCTTGGCACCGTAGTCCTGATCCGGCGCATACCAGATCGCCCGGCCTGCGCGCAGCAATTTCAGCATGCCGCGTACGTCGTCGCGCTCCACCGCCAGCGAATCGAGGTTATGCCTTTCACGACCGCGCCGCTGAATGTAATCAAACAGCGGGTTTTTATGTTCGCGGTACATGCCGTCGATGGTGTGTTGCTGGCCGAGCAAGGCCGCGCCGATTTCCAGCGTGGTGAAGTGCAACGCCATCAGGATCACACCCTTACCGTCGCGCTGAGCCTGTTTGAGGTGCTCCAGCCCTTCGACCTGGGCCAAGCGCGCCAAGCGTGCCCGGGACCACCACCAGCTCATGGCCATCTCGAAGAAGGCAATGCCGGTCGAGGCGAAGTTTTCCTTGAGCAGACGCTTGCGCTCGGCCGGTGTTTTTTCCGGGAAACACAGCTCCAGGTTGCGTTTGGCAATGCGCCGACGATCGGTGGCAACCCGATACATCCCGCCACCCAGCAGACGACCAATGCGCAGCAGCAGCGGATATGGCAGCTGAACGACCAGCCACAGCAGCCCTAGACCGCACCATAGCGGCCAAAAACGCGGAAGAAAAAATGCAGCTCGAAATTGCGGGCGATCCATTAACGATTCCGGATAGACAACAAGGCCGCGCATTCTACATCGGTTCGACCCGGCTTGCGGCTTACGGGCGTTCTCGTTATAAGTCTCGGCACTTTTAGTGACAAGCCGTTTTATGCCGACCATGAGCCAAACCGAACCGCTAGACCAAGATCCCGTGTTCCAGTTGAAGGGCAGCATGCTCGCCATTACGGTGCTGGAACTGGCCCGCAATGACCTCGAAAGCCTCGACCGACAACTGGCCGCGAAGGTCGCCCTGGCGCCTAACTTTTTCAGCAATGCGCCGCTGGTACTCGCCCTGGACAAACTCCCGGCCACTGAAGGCGCTGTCGACCTGCCTGCGCTGATGCGTGTGTGCCGCCACCATGGCTTGCGCACGCTGGCCATCCGCGCCAGCCGCATCGAAGACATCGCCGCCGCCATTGCCGTCGACCTGCCGGTGTTGCCGCCATCTGGCGCGCGCGAGCGTGCGCTTGACCCGCACGAAGGTGAAATCAGGAAAAAGCCGGAAAAACCGCCTGAACCGACCATCAAACCGACCCGGATAATCACTTCGCCCATTCGCGGTGGTCAGCAGATTTACGCCCAAGGTGGCGATTTGGTCGTGGTTTCCTCGGTCAGCCCGGGGGCGGAACTTCTCGCCGATGGCAACATCCATGTATACGGGCCGATGCGCGGTCGTGCGTTGGCCGGCGTAAAAGGTGACACCAAGGCACGGATTTTCTGTCAGCAATTGAGCGCTGAACTACTCTCCATCGCCGGTCATTACAAGGTTTCCGAAGATTTGCGCCGCGACCCGCTGTGGGGTTCTGGCGTACAAGTCAGCCTGTCGGGCGACGTGTTGAACATCATTCGGCTTTAACGGATACTGCCGCATTTTCCAAGCATCTCTAAAACGTAGCGAAAACGGCTCAAACGAAGTAGGAAAAGGGTACAAGGCAGCGTTTACCTGAGGTAAACCCCGCCCAACACCGGATTCCAGCCAAGGCTGTCCGACTGCAGTAGTTTTCAGGAGATGTTTTTCAGGGGCTAAAAGTCCTTTTTCCTTAGGGGTGAAACACCTTGGCCAAGATTCTCGTGGTTACATCCGGCAAGGGTGGTGTGGGTAAGACCACCACCAGCGCCGCTATCGGTACCGGCCTCGCTTTGCGCGGTCACAAAACAGTCATCGTCGACTTCGACGTCGGCCTGCGTAACCTCGACCTGATCATGGGTTGCGAGCGTCGCGTGGTGTATGACTTCGTCAACGTGGTCAACGGCGAAGCCAACCTGCAGCAAGCCCTGATCAAAGACAAGCGTCTGGAAAACCTCTACGTGCTGGCTGCCAGTCAGACGCGCGACAAAGACGCGCTGACCGTAGAAGGCGTGGAAAAAGTGCTCATGGCACTTAAAGAAGACTTCGAGTTCGTGGTCTGCGATTCTCCGGCGGGCATCGAGAAAGGCGCCCACCTGGCCATGTATTTCGCTGATGAAGCGATTGTCGTGACCAACCCGGAAGTCTCGTCGGTACGTGACTCGGACCGCATGCTCGGCCTGCTGGCGAGCAAATCGCGTCGCGCCGAAAACGGCGAAGACCCGATCAAGGAACACCTGCTGCTGACCCGCTACAACCCAGAGCGCGTAAGCAACGGCGAAATGCTCGGCGTCGAAGACGTCAAAGAAATTCTGGCGGTCACCCTGCTGGGCGTGATTCCGGAATCGCAAGCCGTACTCAAGGCTTCCAACCAAGGCGTGCCAGTGATTCTCGACGACCAGAGCGACGCCGGTCAGGCGTACAGCGATGCCGTCGATCGTCTGCTGGGCAAAACCGTGCAACACCGGTTCCTTGACGTTGAGAAGAAGGGATTCTTCGAGCGCCTGTTTGGAGGTAGATAATGAATCTTTTTGACTTCTTTCGTGCCAACAAAAAAGTAAGCACCGCGTCGGTAGCGAAAGAGCGTCTACAGATCATCGTGGCGCATGAACGCGGCCAGCGCAGTACCCCTGATTACCTGCCAGCCTTGCAGAAGGAACTGGTCGAGGTGATCCGCAAGTACGTCAATATCGGGTCCGACGACGTGCACGTTGCACTGGAAAACCAGGGCAGTTGCTCGATTCTGGAACTCAATATCACCCTGCCAGATCGCTGAGTCGATTCGGCTGGAGCCACGGCGGCTCAGACTCTTCAGTCTCCCTGTAGGAGCTGCCGCAGGCTGCGATCTTTTGATCTTCTCTTGATCTAAAAAACAAGGTCAAAAGATCGCAGCCTGCGGCAGCTCCTACATTGGACATTGAGGGTTCTGAGCCGCCGTTGGCGTTTGTTACGAGGCTGTTTTAATGCCGCTGTCGAATATCCGCATCATCCATCAGGACGCCGCCGTACTGGTGGTGAACAAGCCTACCCTGCTGCTCTCCGTGCCCGGTCGCGCCGATGACAACAAGGACTGCCTGATCACCCGACTGCAAGAAAACGGCTATCCGGAAGCTCGCATCGTCCATCGACTCGACTGGGAAACCTCCGGGATCATCCTGTTGGCCCGCGACCCGGACACCCATCGCGAACTGTCTCGACAGTTTCACGACCGCGAAACCGAAAAAGCCTACACCGCACTGTGCTGGGGCCAGCCGGAACTGGACAGCGGCAGCATCGACTTACCGCTGCGCTACGACCCGCCGACCAAGCCTCGCCACGTGGTGGACCATGAATTCGGCAAACATGCGCTGACCTTCTGGCGCGTGCTGGAACGTTGCGGCGACTGGTGCCGGGTGGAACTGACGCCAATCACCGGTCGCTCGCATCAGTTGCGCGTGCACATGCTGTCTATCGGTCATCCGCTGTTGGGTGACGGACTTTACGCTCACCCTCAAGCCCTGGCTGCCTGGCCACGCTTGTGCCTGCACGCCAGTATGCTCAGCTTCACCCACCCACAAAGTGGCGAACGGCTGCGCTTCGAGTGCCCGGCACCGTTTTGAACGATAGTGATCAGCCCGTCGCAGCAGCCATCGATAATCGTAAGGACATGGAACCCGGTGACGCATAAAGCCCCCGACTCAACCGCCCTCGCAAAAGCGCCGCAACAACTGCTGTACCTGGTGTATGGCGACCAGGACGTTTACCGCAAAGAAGCCAAGTTCAGTATTCTGACCGCTTTGTCGCAGCTCAAGAAAGGCGAGTCCCTGTGCATCAGGATCTTTACTGACAGACCTGAAGACTATGCCGGCTGGCCCGTTGAAACCCTGGCCCTGAATGAGCAAACCTTGACCTCATGGCAAGGCGAGAACGGCTACCACCATCGCCGCAAGGCCTGCGCCATTGCTGCCGGGTTGAAGCTGGCTGAAAAAACCCTGTTCGTTGATACCGACACGCTGTTCCTCGAAAACCCCACTCTGATCCTCAAACGAATTCAGCCTCAGCAGTATCTGATGGATTGTTTCGAGTACGACTGGAGCTACGTCTGCAAACGCCCGGACTACGTGAAACTCGGCACGTGCCTACAGGCCCACGGCATCAGCCCCAACAACAGTTTCAAGCTTTACAACAGTGGTCTGTGCGGTGTCACGGACAGCGATACACCGTTGCTGGAAGAGACGATCAATCTGATCGATGAATGGACTCAAGGTTCGTTCGATATCCATACCATTGAACAAATTGCCCTGTCATTCGCCATGCGCGACAGCCCCGTGCAAGAGGTGAAGAAGTCCATCTATCACTACTTTGCCGAGAAAAGATTCTTTCACGCCATGCACAAGCACTTCTTTGCCCTGCATGGCGAACAGTTCAGCCCGCAGTTGCCGGGACTTTGCCGTGAGGTTCCTCGCAGTAAACCGTTCCCTTCAGCCTTGCAGCGCCTGCGAATCAAATGGCAATTGCGCAACAAGCGTGGAAGCTTGAGGAAGGTCGGTCGCGATCTTCTGTACGGAAGTGCCGTGCCTGATCACCCGTATTACGCGGTCTGCCGACATGAATGGTGGGAAAGCGCGTCTCGGGAAATTCTGCGCTGGGACGAGAGCCAAAAGAGAACGTTCTTGCCACTGGGTCAGGACCACTGGCCGAAACAATTGCCCAAGCCAACAAAACCGGGAGATAAGCAGGCAATCATTGCGTATCTGCAAAAGCGATTATCCGAAACGAGCTAGCGGGCCTGCCTCGTGACAGTCCCATCAAAGCACTTGCCCAATGCCCCGAGCCAATACGTTAAACTCGCGGCACTGCTGTCTGGAGCCACTTTATGCGCGAAGAGTTGAACCAAGGCCTGATCGACTTCCTCAAGGCCTCCCCTACCCCATTCCATGCCACCGCCAGCCTTGTTCAGCGCCTGGAAGCGGCGGGTTATCAGCGTCTTGACGAGCGCGAGCCCTGGACTACCGAAGCCAATGGTCGCTACTACGTCACGCGCAACGACTCCTCGATCGTTGCCATCAAGATGGGTCGCAACTCCCCGCTGCACGACGGCATCCGCCTGGTCGGCGCCCACACCGACAGCCCATGCCTGCGGGTCAAGCCACAACCGGAACTGCAACGTCAGGGTTTCTGGCAGTTGGGCGTCGAAGTCTATGGCGGCGCATTGCTCGCCCCCTGGTTTGACCGTGACCTGTCGCTGGCCGGTCGCGTGACCTTCCGCCGCGACGGCAAGGTCGAAAGCCAGCTGATCGATTTCAAGGCACCGATTGCCACCATTCCCAACCTGGCCATTCACCTCAACCGTGAAGCCAACATGGGCTGGGCGATCAACGCACAGACCGAGCTGCCGCCGATCCTTGCGCAATTTGCCGGTGACGAGCGTGTGGACTTCCGTGCCGTGCTCACTGATCAGTTGGCCCGGGAACACGGCCTGAATGCCGACGTGGTGCTCGATTACGAGCTGAGTTTCTACGACACCCAAAGCGCCGCCGTCATCGGCCTGCACGGCGACTTCATTGCCGGTGCGCGCCTGGACAATCTGCTGTCGTGCTACGCCGGCTTGCAAGCCTTGCTGACGGCTGAAACCGATGAGACCTGCGTGCTGGTGTGCAACGATCACGAAGAAGTCGGCTCCTGCTCGGCGTGCGGTGCCGACGGCCCGATGCTCGAACAAACCCTGCGTCGCTTGCTGCCTGAAGGCGACGAGTTCGTCCGCACCATTCAGAAATCGCTGCTGGTCTCGGCCGACAACGCCCACGGTGTGCACCCTAACTATGCCGACAAGCACGACGCCAACCACGGCCCGAAACTCAATGCCGGTCCGGTGATCAAGGTCAACAGTAACCAGCGCTACGCCACCAATAGCGAAACTGCAGGGTTCTTCCGTCATCTGTGCATGGCCGAAGAAGTTCCGGTGCAAAGCTTCGTGGTACGCAGCGACATGGGCTGTGGCTCGACCATCGGCCCCATCACCGCCAGCCATTTGGGCGTGCGCACCGTGGACATCGGCCTGCCGACGTTTGCCATGCACTCAATCCGTGAACTCTGCGGCAGCCATGACCTGGCGCACCTGGTCAAAGTGTTGAGCGCTTTCTACGCGTGCCGCGAGTTGCCGTAACCGCTTGAAAAGATCGCAGCCTTCGCCAGCGCCTACGCCGGACACAAACGCTGTAGGAGCTGCCGCAGGCTGCGATCTTTTGAAAAACACCTAGACTTACATCACCTCCCAGGACAGGGCTGTCGCCATGATCTCGATGTCTGTTTTCAACTCCATGCTCATTCCAATACTCTCGGGAATGATCCTGCTGGCCATCGGCTTCAACTTTCGCGACAAAAATGCCGGGGTGTTCTCTATGTGGATCGGCATGCTGCTGATCCTCGCCACCGTGATTTACAAAATCCTCGCCAAACTGAACGAATAAAAGCATCCACTGCGCTCGCATTGGTTCTGCCCCGCTCGTACACTCCCTCGACCTGCACCTGTTGAGGTTGACCACCTAGTGTTCGCTCGTCTTTTCGTCCTGCCGTCTACGCTGTTCATCTGCCTGTTGATGCTGCTTCCCATGGCACCTGCTCAGGCCGTCGGCCTGCCGAGCCTGCTCAACGGCTCACCAAAAGCCCAACCGGAAGCGACCGAACCGTTGGGGCAATCGCTGGACGAAGTGATCAAATCACTGGAAAACGATCAGCAACGAGCCAAGTTGCTGGCCGACCTGAAGAAACTCCGCAATGCCACTAAAAAAGCCCAGACACCCGAAGAAGACGGTGTGCTTGGCTTGATCGGTGGCACCCTGGCCAGCCTCGAAAAACAGTTTTCCGGCGCCGACAGCCCGCTCACTCGCTGGTCCGAAGAATTAGATCTGGCCAAGGATGAACTGAGCGCACTGATGCTGCCGGCCAGCGAATGGCTGCCGATGCTCTTTGCCTTCGCCCTGATTCTGATGCTTTGGAGCCTGCTCGCCGCCGCGCTGATCTGGCTCGGCCATCGCGTCAGAACGCGCTTCGGCCTTACCGAAGAACTGCCGCAGCACCCCAAGACCTGGGACATGCTGCGCTTTGCCCTGCGCAAACTCGGCCCTTGGCTGATCGCGCTGCTGATTACCGTCTACATGAGCTACGCCTTGCCATCATCGCTGGGTAAATACCTGGCCATGGTGCTGGCCTATGCGCTGGTGGTCGGAACCTGCTTCTCGGCGATCTGCGTGATCGCGTTCTCCGTGCTCGACGGCCCGCATCGGCATCGTGCCCTGTACATCCTGCGGCACCAGGCCTTTCGCCCACTGTGGCTGATCGGCAGTTTTGCGGCCTTCGGTGAAGCCTTGAACGACCCACGGATGGTCACCAGCCTCGGTATTCACCTGGCCCACACCACCGCGACCATCGCCAATGTGCTGGCAGCGATTTTCACCGGTCTGTTCATTCTGCGATTCCGCCGGCCCATTGCCCACCTGATCCGCAACCAGCCGCTGTCGCGGCGCCTGACTCGCCGCGCACTGAGCGACACGATCGAGATTCTCGGAACCTTCTGGTACCTGCCAGCGCTGGTACTGGTGGCGATTTCGCTGTTCGCCACCTTCGTCTCGGCCGGCGACACCAGCACCGCGCTGCGCCAATCGCTGATCTGCACCGTGCTGCTCGTGTTGTGCATGGTCATCAACGGATTAGTCCGCCGCCATGCACTCAAGCCGCAACGCGGGGTAAAGCGTCACGCACTTTACTCGGACCGCCTCAAGAGTTTCTTCTATACCCTAGCGCACCTTAGCGTATGGCTGGCGTTCATCGAACTTGGCTTGCGGGTCTGGGGCATGTCGCTGATCCGCTTCACCGAAGGTGAAGGCCATGAAGTCAGCGTCAAACTGTTCAGCCTGGGCGGTACGCTGATCTTCGCGTGGCTGATCTGGATTCTCAGCGACACCGCCGTGCACCACGCCCTCACCCGCTCACGCAAAGGCCAAGCCAATGCGCGGGCGCAAACCATGATGCCGCTGATCCGCAACGTGCTGTTCGTGGCGATCTTCATCATCGGGATGATTGTCGCGCTGGCCAACATGGGCATGAACGTCACGCCGCTGCTGGCGGGTGCCGGCGTGATCGGCCTGGCCATCGGTTTCGGCGCGCAGTCGCTGGTTGCCGACCTGATCACCGGGCTGTTTATCATCATCGAAGACTCCCTGGCCATTGATGACTACGTGGACGTCGGCGGCCACCTGGGCACCGTCGAAGGCCTGACTATCCGCACCGTGCGCCTGCGGGACATCGACGGCATCGTGCACACCATCCCGTTCAGTGAAATCAAAAGCATCAAGAACTACTCACGGGAATTCGGCTACGCGATCTTCCGGGTGGCGGTGCCTTACAACATGGAAATCGACGACGCGATCAAATTGATGCGCGAAGTCGGCCAGAAAATGCGCACCGACCCCATCCAGCGCCGCAACATCTGGTCGCCGCTGGAAATCCAGGGCGTCGAGAGTTTTGAATCCGGCAGTGCCATTCTGCGCGCACGGTTCAAGACTGCTCCGATCAAACAATGGGAAGTTTCAAGAGCGTTCAACCTGTCGCTCAAACGCCATCTGGATGAAGCCGGGCTGGATCTGGCGACGCCGAGGATGAGCATTCAAGTGGTGACGGCCGGCGGCGGTTTAGAGAAGGAATAACGCAAAAAGCAGACGCAGAGCGTGGGAACGATCAGCATCTAAAGCCGTACACGCCCCAACCACTCAACAGGCCGAGCGTTAGCTCGCCTGCAGCCTTTGATCTTGATCCACCCGCCCCATCGGGAGGCTGAGTGGAGGTGTTCATCAGGGGGTTGGCGCGCAGCGCCGTACGGCGCAGCCGGACACATCGAGAGGAGGTCGTCGCGAAGCAGACCGTAGGCGATGCCCCCTGATGAATGCCGGAGCGAAGGAACGCCGAGCCTAAGCGAGGGGCCGGACGCTCGGGGCGAGACCTTTTGGTTCCTTTTGTGGCGTCTGACAAAAGGGACTCGCCGTAAGGGCGAAACCATAAGCCGCCGTTACCGAAGTGCAGGATATACACACAACCCAAACCATGCCCCAGGCCGAGCGGTAGCTCGCCTAGACCTCAGACCACATCCACCCCGACATGAATCGCATCATGCCGCCAAAACTCCAGATCACAATCGATCAACCGCCCATGCTGATCATAATTGACCCGCGCAATCCGTAACCCCGGACTCCCCAGCGACACCCGCAACGCCGCCGCCGCGTCCACCGGCAACGAGGTCGGTACAATCTCGAACCGCACCCGCCCATAGTGCAAGTCGTAATGCCGCGCATACAACTCGGTAATCGACTGATTGAGATCGAACGCCAGAATCCCCGGAAAAAACTGCGGATTCAAATAGTGCTCGACATACAAAACCAACCGCCCATCAATACGCCTTGAACGGCAGATCTGAATCACGCTCGACAACGCTGGCAACTGCAACCAGGCACACACCGCCGCTGACGCCGGTTGCAAGCGCGCCGAAATCACCTCGGTCGACGGCACCCGCCCCTGCGCACTGACCATCGCGTGAAAGTGACTGCGCTGTATCAGGTTATAGGCCAGTCGCGGTGGCGAGACAAACCAGCCGCGCCGCTCCTCGCGATAAATCTGCCCCTGCGCCTCCAACTGCAACAACGCCTCACGCACGGTGATCCGCGTGGTCCCGAACAACTCACTGAGCTTGCGCTCGGCCGGCAGCTTGCTCGCGGGCGCCAACAGACCGTGGTCGATCTGCTCCTGGAGCACCTGGCCGATGGCTGTCACCGCTTTCGTTGCCTCTTCGCGCATCAACGTTACCTATCTGGACTAGACCAGCACTGTTTCGGGGCAGGACTGCGCTAAAAAACGCGTCCTGAAACGTATTGCAAGCCTAGGCAATCCATATGACTGATCGATGACAAAGTCGCCGAACGGCTGATCCAGTTCTTTGCAAATAAGCGGCCAAATCCTTGCAAACCGGCCTTCTGACCATGGTCTACGCTTAGCTCGCAGCCTGTACTCCCGAGCGAAAAGAATGCGAGCGCGCCTGATACCGACATCAAAGTGTCATCCAGCTCACCTAAATTGGCTCAGGTATTGCTGACCTAGACCAACCCAACCGCAAACGTAGATAAAAGCGCAGCGTTGAATACGCCCAAAGGAGCTTCGGATGAAACAGCTTTTCCTGGCATCACTGTTAGGCTCGACCATTGCCATGTGCACCGCAGCCATGGCGGCTGATACCGATTTAAAAGCCTTGGAAACCGCAGCGAAGGCGGAAGGCACCGTCAACAGCGTCGGCATGCCCGATGACTGGGCCAACTGGAAAGGAACCTGGGAAGACCTCTCCAAAAAGTACGGTCTCAAGCACATCGACACCGACATGAGCTCGGCCCAGGAAGTGGCCAAGTTCGCTGCCGAAAAAGACAACGCCAGTGCTGATATCGGCGACGTCGGCGCCGCCTTCGGCCCGATCGCAGTCAAGCAAGGCGTGGTTCAACCGTACAAACCAAGCACCTGGGCGCAAGTTCCGGACTGGGCCAAGGACAAGGACGGTAACTGGGCGCTGGCCTACACCGGCACCATCGCGTTCATCGTCAACAAGAAGCTGCTGCACGGTTCCGAAGCCCCGACAAAGTGGGCTGACCTGAAAACCGGTAAATACAAGGTGTCCATAGGTGACGTGAGCACCGCTGCACAAGCCGCCAACGGTGTACTGGCCGCCGCCATCGCCAACGGCGGTGATGAAAAGAACATTCAACCCGCCCTGGAGATGTTCGCCGAGATCGCCAAGCAAGGTCGCCTGTCGCTGGCCAACCCGACCATTGCCACCATGGAAAAGGGTGAAGTCGAAGTCGGTGTGGTCTGGGACTTCAACGGCCTGAGCTATAAAGCCAAGATGGTAAACCCGGATGACTACGTTGTGCTGATCCCGTCCGATGGTTCGGTGAAGTCCGGCTACACCACCATTATCAACAAATACGCCAAGAATCCGAACGCTGCCAAACTGACCCGCGAGTACATCTTCAGCGACGCCGGCCAAATCAACCTGGCGCGCGGTAATGCTCGCCCGATTCGTGCTGAAACGGGCCTGAAACTACCGGCTGATGTAGAGAAAAACCTGATCCCTGCCGCGCAATACGAAGCAGCCAAGCCTAAATCGATCAAAGATGCCGACGCCTGGGAGAAAACCTCCAAGGCCCTGCCGCAGAAGTGGCAGGAAGAAGTCATCATCAATATGCAGTAATGCTGCATCCGTAGGAGCCGCCGAAGGCTGCGATCTTTTTCTCGGGCTCTCTTGAGTTTCAAGGCAAAGATCAAAAGATCGCAGGCTTCGCCAGCTCCTACGGCCACCTGATTCTGGAGTTTCCTCCCCCATGAAGCACAACGTCATCCTTGTGGTGCTCGACGGCCTGAACTACGAGGTCGCGCGGCATGCCATGGGGCATTTGCAGGCCTACGCCAACGCCAAAAAAGCCGCACTCTACAAACTCGAATGCGAACTTCCGTCTCTCTCGCGCCCACTCTACGAATGCATTTTGACCGGCGTTACGCCGATCGACAGCGGCATCGTCCACAACAACGTGTCGCGCCTGTCCAACCAGCGCAGCGTGTTCCACTACACCACCGCCGCCGGGCTCAGCACCGCCGCTGCGGCCTACCACTGGGTCAGCGAGTTGTATAACCGCTCGCCGTTCATCGCGGCCCGCGACCGCCACACCGACAACACTGAACTGCCGATCCAGCACGCGCATTTCTACTGGTCCGATCACTACCCCGATTCGCACCTGTTCGCCGATGCCGAAAACCTGCGTCTGCGCCATACGCCGAACTTTCTGTTGGTTCACCCCATGAACATCGACGATGCCGGGCACAAGCACGGCCTCGACACTGCGCAATACCGCAACAGCGCCCGCTCGGCCGACATCATCCTCGCCGACTACCTGCAAGGCTGGCTCGACGCCGGTTATCAGGTGCTGGTGACCGCCGACCACGGCATGAACAACGACCGCTCCCACAACGGCCTGCTCGCAGAAGAACGTGAAGTACCGCTGTTCGTCATCGGTGATGCCTTCAGCTTCAATCCCGACGCCGCCCCCAAACAAACCGAACTGTGCGGCACGGTCTGCGAGTTGTTGGGTGTTGCCCACGACAAACCTGTCTGCCGGGAGCTGCTCAAGTGAACTCAATCACCCGTGGCAAATGGCTGGCGGCGTTGTGCCTGGTGCCCTTCGCCATTTTCTTCATCGTGTTCCAGATCGCCCCGCTGTGCTGGGTGCTGATCAACAGTGTGCAATCGGAAGAGTTCGGTTGGGGCCTGGCCAACTTCAACAAGATCTTCAGCTCGAAGTTCTATATGCAGGCGATCCAGTACAGCCTTGAGATCAGCTTCTGGTCCAGCGTGTTTGGTATCGTCATTGCGATCCTCGGCAGTTACTCGCTGCGCCGGGTCGACTCAAAGCTTCGCAACTTCGTCAACGCCTTCGCCAACATGACCAGCAACTTCGCCGGCGTACCACTGGCCTTTGCGTTCATCATCCTGCTGGGGTTCAACGGCAGCTTCACCATCATGCTCAAACAGGCCGGGATCATTCAGGACTTCAACCTGTACTCGAAAACCGGGCTGATCATCCTCTACACCTACTTCCAGATACCCCTTGGCGTGCTGCTGCTTTACCCGGCGTTCGACGCCCTGCGTGAAGACTGGCGCGAATCGGCGGCCCTGCTCGGCGCCAACGGCTGGCAGTTCTGGCGACACATCGGTTTGCCGGTGTTGACCCCGGCCTTGCTCGGCACATTCGTGATCCTGCTGGCCAACGCCCTCGGTGCCTATGCCACGGTTTACGCCCTAACCACCGGCAACTTCAACGTGCTGCCGATCCGCATCGCGGCGATGGTCTCGGGCGACATTTCCCTGGACCCGAACATGGCCAGTGCCCTGGCCGTTGTGCTGGTGGCGTTGATGACCCTGGTAACGGTGGTCCATCAGTTGCTGTTGAAGAGGAGCTACCATGTCTCGCGCTGAACTGGGCCCCGCCGGTGTCTATCACCGAGTGGTGGTTTACCTGCTGTTTGCCATTCTGTTGTTGCCGCTGGCCGGGACGCTGATCTATTCGATCGCCAGCAGTTGGTCGGCAACCGTTCTGCCCAGCGGCTTTACCTTCAAGTGGTACATCCAGCTGTGGAGCGACCCGCGTTTTCTCGGTGCCTTCGGCCAGTCGCTACTGGTCTGCATCGGTGCGCTGATTTTGTCAGTGGTGCTGATTCTGCCGCTGCTGTTCGTGGTGCATTACCACTTCCCGAAACTCGACGCGCTGATGAACATCCTGATCCTGCTGCCCTTCGCAGTGCCGCCGGTGGTGTCTTCGGTGGGGCTGTTGCAGCTCTATGGATCGGGACCATTCGCGATGGTCGGCACACCGTGGATTCTGGTCGGTTGCTACTTCACCGTGGCGCTGCCGTTCATGTACCGGGCGATCACTAACAACCTGCAGGCGATCAACCTGCGCGACTTGATGGACTCCGCCCAACTGCTCGGTGCCAGCACCTGGCAGGCGGCATTCCTGGTAGTGCTGCCGAACCTGCGCAAGGGCTTGATGGTGGCGTTGCTGTTGTCGTTCTCGTTCCTCTTCGGCGAGTTCGTGTTCGCCAACATCCTCGTCGGCACGCGCTACGAAACCCTGCAGGTCTACCTCAACAACATGCGTAACAGCAGCGGTCACTTCACCAGCGCACTGGTGATTTCCTACTTTTTCTTTGTGCTGGTTCTGACCTGGGCGGCCAATATCTTGAACAAGGACAAAAGCCAATGAGCTATGTCAGCGTCCAACACCTGCAAAAAAGCTATTCACAAACAGGCTCCGCCGGCACTCCGGTGTTCAGCGACATCAACTGCGAAATCCAGAAAGGCGAGTTCGTCACCCTGCTCGGCCCCTCCGGTTGCGGCAAGTCGACCCTGCTGCGCTGCATCGCCGGGCTGACAGCCGTGGACGACGGCAAGATCCTGCTCGACGGCCAGGACCTGGTGCCGCTGAGCCCGCAGAAACGCGGGATCGGCATGGTATTCCAGAGCTACGCACTGTTCCCCAACATGACCGTGGAGCAGAACGTCGCCTTCGGTTTGCGCATGCAAAAGGTCAACGCCGACGACAGCCGCAAGCGCGTGCTCGAAGTGTTGCAACTGGTGGAGCTGAACGACTTTGCCAGCCGTTACCCGCATCAATTGTCTGGCGGCCAATGCCAGCGTGTCGCCCTCGCCCGCTCGCTGGTCACCCGACCACGCTTGCTACTGCTCGATGAGCCGCTGTCGGCACTCGATGCACGAATCCGCAAACACTTGCGCGAGCAGATCCGGCAGATCCAGCGCGAGCTGGGGCTGACCACGATTTTCGTGACGCACGATCAGGAAGAAGCCCTGACCATGTCCGACCGGATCTTCCTGATGAACCAGGGCAAGATCGTCCAGAGCGGCGATGCGGAAACGCTCTACACCGCGCCGGTCGATGTGTTTGCCGCCGGCTTCATCGGCAACTACAACCTGCTCGACGCCACCAGCGCCAGCAAGCTGCTGCAACGCCCGATCAATGGCCGCATAGCGATTCGCCCGGAAGCCATCGAACTGAGCCGCCATGGCGAGCCCAATGCGCTTATCCGCAGCCACAGCCTGCTGGGCAACGTGATCCGCTATCGAGTCGAGGCCCGTGGCGTGGAACTGGTGGTGGATGTACTGAACCGTTCGGCGGCCGATCTGCATGCCGACGGTCAACGGCTGGCACTTTCCATCGATCCGACGGCCCTGTGTGAGGTAGCCTGATGTTTTCGCTGTGCACACTGATGTTAAAGAGAGAGCAGCACTGATGGCTTTGGCAATTTTTGATCTGGACGAAACCCTGATCCACGGCGACTGCGCCTCGCTGTGGAGCGAGCAGATGGTTCGCCTCGGTTGGGTCGACGGCGAATCGTTCTTGCGTCGCGACAGGGAATTGATGGATGCCTATGGCAAGGGTCATCTGGCCATGGAGGACTATATGGCCTTCAGCCTGGAACCGCTGGCCGGACGCACCCCGGAAGAAGTCGAGCACCTTGTGGCGCCATGGGTCGAGGACGTAATCGAACCGATCATCTTCAGCGACGCCTGCAAAGCCATCGCCGAGCACCGCAAGGCCGGCGACCGGATTCTGGTGATCTCCGCTTCGGGCACACACCTGGTCAAACCCATTGCCAAACGCCTCGGCATTGACGAGATCCTTGGTATAGAGCTGGAAGTGACTCACGGGGTCTACAGCGGCAACACAGTCGGCACCCTGACTTATCGCGAAGGCAAGATCACTCGCTTGCTGGAGTGGCTGGACGCCGAAGAGGAGAACCTTGAAGGCGCGAGTTTCTATTCGGACTCACGCAACGATCTGCCGTTGCTGATCAAAGTCGACCATCCGCATGTGGTCAACCCGGATCCGGTACTGCTCGAGCACGCTGAAAAGGCCGGCTGGCCGATTCATCTCTGGACGTAAAAGCAAAAGATCGTCCGAACGCGGCCCGAGCCTTCGCCAGCGCCTACGTGGACCACACTTCCTCTGTAGGAGCTGCCGCAGGCTGCGATCTTTTCGCGGCTTAGACCAGACTCTCGTCAATCACCAGCACCAACTTGCCCGACACCTGATTGGTCGCAAGCTCGGCAAATGCTGCTTCAGCGTCCTTGATCAGGAAGGTCCTGGCCAGTTGCGGGCTCAGGCGCCCTTCGGCGAACAGCGGCCAGACATGCAGGCGTAGATCGCTGAACAGATCGGCCTTGAACTGCTCGTCGCGGCTGCGCAGGGTCGAACCCAGCAACTGAATCCGTTTGGCCAGTACTTGCGCCAAATCCAGCTGCGCTTCACGCCCCCCCATCAGACCGATCAACACCCAGCGGCCGTCGCGCGCCAGTAACTTCAGGTTCAGCGCGGCGTAGTTGGCGCCAACCGGATCGAGGATCACATCGAACGGCCCCAGGTCACGCAAACCCTCCAGCCCATCGGTGCGTACCACCCCGCCTTGCGCACCCAGCGCCTCGCAGTAGGCCAGCCGATCCGCGGAACCGACGCTGACCCAACACGGGTTGCCGAATGCCTTGCATAGCTGAATGGCAGCTGAACCCACTCCACTTGCCCCGGCGTGCAGGAGAACTTTCTCACCCGGTTTGAGCGCAGCCAATTGGAACAAATTCAGCCAGGCGGTGCTGTAGACCTCTGGCAACGCTGCCGCTTCGACCAGCGACAAGCCCTCGGGCACGGGCAATACGTGACGGCCATCGACCACCACTTCTTCGGCCATCCCACCGCCCGCCAACAGTGCACAGACCCGGTCACCGACCTGCCAGGACGACCCCGCGCCGACCTCGCTGATCACGCCTGAACACTCCAGACCCAGGACCTGACTGGCTCCCGGTGGTGGTGGATAGAGCCCCGCTTTCTGTAACAAATCGGCTCGATTGAGGCCCGCTGCCACCACTCGAATGCGAACTTGTCCTACGTCACACGTCGGACTGGGCTCTTCAACCCACGCCACTCGACCTTCAACGCCTTGCAATGCTTTCACAGTGCCTCCATAGTGAGTCTGGACTGAGCCCGATGCTGTAGCGCCGGGTTTTTTTGCATTATGCGACCGACCCAAGGTCGTACGAAAACTCACCGAGTGGTGATCAGGCTGTTTTGACTCAGCATGATCGAGACGCGAGCAGTTTGCGTAGAGCCTTGTGGAACCGGCGACTTTAAAGACGGCCTAATATGCGTTATCAATTGCCCCCGCGTCGAATCAGCATGAAGCATTTGTTCCCCAGCACCGCACTCGCGCTTTTCATTGGCCTGGGCAGCTTGTCGCTGTCGCCCACTACGTTCGCAGCCAATAGCTGGGACAACCTTCAGCCCGATCGTGATGAGGTGATTGCCAGCCTTAACGTCGTCGAGTTGCTCAAGCGCCACCATTACAGCAAGCCGCCGCTCGATAACGCGCGCTCCGCGATCATCTACGACAGCTATCTGAAGCTGCTGGATCCGTCGCGCAGTTATTTTCTGGCCAGCGACATTGCCGAATTCGACAAATGGAAAAACCAGTTTGACGAGTTTCTCAAAAGCGGCGACCTGAACGCCGGGTTCACCATCTACAAGCGCTATCTGGACCGCGTCAAAGCGCGTCTGGACTTCGCCTTGGTCGAGCTGAGCAAAGGCGTCGACAAGATGGACTTCACCACCCGGGAAACCTTGCTGATCGATCGCAAGGACGCCCCGTGGCTCAAGACCACTGCCGAGCTCGACGACCTGTGGCGCAAACGCGTCAAGGACGAAGTGCTGCGGATGAAGATCGCCGGCAAAGACTCTAAACAGATTCAGGAAACCCTGACCAAGCGCTACAAGAATCAGCTGTCGCGCCTGGATCAGACCCGTCCGGAAGACATCTTCCAGGCGTACATCAACAACTTCGCCATGTCCTACGACCCGCACACCAACTATCTGTCACCGGATAACGCGGAGAATTTCGACATCAACATGAGCCTGTCGCTGGAAGGCATCGGCGCCGTGTTGCAGAGCGATAACGACCAGGTGAAAGTCGTACGTCTGGTGCCGGCAGGCCCGGCGGACAAGACCAAACAGGTTGCACCGGCCGACAAGATCATCGGCGTTGCCCAAGGCAGCAAAGAAATGGTCGACGTCGTCGGTTGGCGCCTGGACGAAGTGGTCAAGCTGATCCGTGGACCGAAAGGCACCGTGGTGCGCCTGGAAGTGATCCCGGCCAGCAATGCGCCAAACGACCAGACCACCAAGATCGTCTCGATCACCCGCGAAGCGGTAAAGCTTGAAGATCAGGCGGTGAAGAAGTCGATCCTCAGCCTCAAACAGGACGGCAAGGACTACAAGCTCGGCGTCATCGAGATCCCGGCCTTCTACCTGGACTTCAAGGCCTTCCGCGCAGGTGATCCTGATTACAAGAGCACCACCCGCGACGTCAAGAAGCTGCTGACCGAACTGCAAAAAGACAAGGTCGACGGTGTGGTCATCGACTTGCGCAACAACGGCGGCGGTTCCTTGCAGGAAGCCACCGAGCTGACCAGTCTGTTCATCGACAAAGGTCCGACCGTGCTGGTACGTAACGCCGACGGCCGGGTCGATGTACTGGAAGACGAAAGCCCGGGCGCCTTCTACAAAGGCCCGATGGCGTTGCTGGTCAACCGCCTGTCTGCTTCGGCTTCGGAGATTTTCGCCGGCGCCATGCAGGACTACCACCGCGCGCTGATCATCGGCGGCCAGACCTTCGGTAAAGGCACCGTGCAAACCATCCAGCCGCTGAACCATGGCGAGCTGAAACTGACGTTGGCCAAGTTCTACCGGGTTTCCGGGCAGAGCACCCAGCATCAGGGCGTGCTGCCGGATGTCGACTTCCCGTCGATCATCGACACCAAGGAAATCGGCGAGAGTGCCCTGCCGGAATCCATGCCGTGGGACACCATTCGCGCGGCCATCAAACCGGCAGTCGACCCGTTCAAACCGTACCTGGCGCAGCTCAAGTCCGAGCATGACGCTCGTTCGGCCAAAGACGCTGAGTTTGTATTCATTCGCGACAAACTGGCGCTGGCCCAGAAGCTGATGGCAGAAAAAACCATCAGCCTCAATGAAGCCGAACGTCGCGCGCAACACGCCGATATCGAAGCCAAGCAGCTGGTGATGGAAAACATCCGCCGCAAGGCCAAGGGCGAAGAGCCGCTCAAAGAACTGAAGAAAGAAGACGAAGACGCCATCGCGGCCGAGCCAGAAAAGACCAAACCGGAAGACGATGCCTACCTGAGCGAAACCGGGCGGATTCTGCTGGATTACTTGAAGCTGAACACCGCGGTCGCCAGCAACAAAAAGTGATGGCAATTTAATGCTGACGCTCCCCGGATCGTCATCAAACAGTCATCATTCTGTCGTGAAATAAAGGACTGGGCGCGCTCTCTGAAAAAGAGCGGGCCCAGTCCTTTTTTTATCGCCAGAGATCGCCATGACCACGACCGAACAGCTGAGTGCCTTGAGTTCAATTCTGGCTCAAAGTGGCTTGCACAGCCTGTTCCAGCCGATCGTTTCACTGTCCGAACGACGCATCCTCGGTTACGAAGCCCTCAGTCGCGGTCCCTCCAACAGCCCTCTGCATTCGCCCATCGCGTTGTTCGCCGTGGCCCGCCAGGCTGGCCGTCTCAGCGAACTGGAAATGGCCTGCCGACACAGCGCCTGTCGTCGCTTCAATGAACAACAGTTACCGGGCAAGCTCTTTCTCAATGTCTCTCCCGAATCGTTGCTCGAAGCCGGCCACCAACCCGGTAGAACCCTGCAAATGCTCCAGGACTTCGGCATCCCGCCCAGTCAGGTGGTGATCGAGCTTACCGAGCAAACCCCGACCGACGATTTTCAGTTGCTGCAAAACGCGCTGCATCACTACCGAGCCATGGGTTTTTCGATTGCATTGGATGACTTGGGGGCCGGGTATTCGAGCCTGCGACTCTGGTCGGAGTTGCGTCCGGATTATGTGAAGATCGATCGGCATTTCATCGATGGCATTCATCAGGATGCGCTCAAGCGCGAATTCGTCGGCTCGATCCTGCAGATCGCCAAAGCCTCGCGGGCACAAGTCATTGCCGAAGGTATCGAACTGCCGGAAGAACTCGCGGTGTTGACCGAGATGGGGGTCGACCTGGTGCAGGGCTATCTGCTGTGCCGTCCGCAGGAGCATCCGCCACGGGACGCCCGGACAATGATGCCCAAGCACGACAGCAGCGCAGTGGCGCTCAACGATGAAGGCAGTGACCTCAGCGCCCTGCTCAACGAACATCCGGCGGTTGACCGCGATACACCTACCGCTGACGTACTGGAAGCCTTCCGTCGTCAGGCCAACCTGAACTCGCTGGCAGTGCTCGACGAACTCGGTCAGCCCTGTGGCATCGTCCACCGTCATTCGCTGTCCGATGCGCTGCTCAAGCCGTTTGCCACCGACCTGTTCGCGCGCAAACCGATCAGCCGACTGATGAACGACGACTTCCTCGCCGTCGAGCTCAGCCAGTCGCTGCAACAGGTCAGCCGCCTGATCACCAGCCGCGCCCGGCAGCGCATCGAAGAGGATTTCATCATCACCCTCAACGGCGGCTATCTGGGCCTGGGTCGGGTAATCGACGTGCTCAAACTGATTACCGAACTGAAAATCCAACAAGCCCGCTACGCCAATCCGCTGACCCTGTTGCCGGGCAATGTGCCGATCCAGCAGTGCTTGACCCGGCTGTTGCAACAGAGCCGCGAGTCAGTGATCTGCTACGTCGACATCGACAGTTTCAAGCCGTTCAACGATATCTACGGCTACGGCCGCGGCGACGAAGTCCTGCTGTGTCTGGCGCAATGCCTGAACGACCGCGTCGACCCCAGCCGCGATTTCGTCGGCCATATCGGCGGCGATGATTTTCTGCTGGTCCTCGGCCCGGAAGACTGGCGCAAGCGCCTGAACCAGCTGCTCGAGGACTTCCACAGCCAATGCCGACGCTTCTACCGCAGCGAACACCTCGAAGCCGGCTGCTTCATCGCGCCCAATCGTCAGGGCGTGCGCCAGGAATTCGCGCTGCTGTCGCTGTCGATCGGCGTGGTGCATTTACACCCACAGGCCTGCGGACAACTCGACGCCAGCCAACTCGCAGAAATGGCCTCACAGGCCAAGCACCATGCGAAGAATGTGCAGGGGGTAGTGTTTATGTGATTGATAGTTTGGGGGTAGCACCTCAACTGCATAGTTTGTAGAAATTGGCGCGTTGGTAATCGGATGCATAGCGGTTTTAGATTAAAAAGCCCTCTCCATTTTTTATTTTTCCGGACTCGCTACTCATCCGAAATGTCTGATTCGACCCAGCGCATATAGAAGTCTCTTTGCACATTCGGGTCGTTGGTCAAATTTTCCTCTTCATAATCGAATATATTCACCACATCGCTTCTCAAAGCGTACTTCCCCATTGTGAGTTCATATGCTTTTACTCCGAGCGACATCTGAGAAGACATGCTAGAAGGATGCACGTTTATTTTGGCGCCCTTACACAAAAATACCACATCAGGGTGACCCTCTCTAACATGCCCGAAACATTTGTAAAAGTCCGTTCCAGAATAAATTTTGCTATATCCATCCGCCATAACAAAATTAATGGTCAACTTTTTCGAGTCGCAGAAAAGCTTAGCAAGCTCACGCCTACCGTTTTTGATAACTACAATCTCTACACAGTCCACTCTCTACTCCTTGTTTGGATTCAAGATAGTGTAACGCGCGCTACGACCATCAGCACCAATGGGCGTAACACCTAAAATATCCTTACGTCTAATACCACCTTGTATTGCTATCTCTCGCTCACTTGGAAATTTATACTTCTTGCCTAACTCAATCTTCAGATCTCTACCCGGGATCATCCGCATCGTGTACAAAAAGCCACTTCTCATATTGAATTTCGTCGCAAAATCTATTCCTACGTCTCTAACGGGAGAGGTACTAACAAAATTGCTCGGAGGCTTGTTACTATCAAGCGAGTGAAGCAGTAAATCATTGCTATCCCCCTTAGGTTTAAAACCTTGTTCAAAAATCTCATCGGGATGACGTCCATCCCCACGATATAAATACTTTTCTTCTGGATATGTGGGAAGTTTAGCCTCACCCTCATCAACCCCCGCCTTCCCCGCCGGATTTTCCGCCTCCCCCGGCTTCTTGCACTTACCTGCCCCCGGGCAGTCACTCAACCCCAACGGATCCACCCACCCCGTCGGATTCGGGGTGTACTGATACCCGTTAATCCCACCCGCCAGCTTGCTCGGGTCGGGTGTCAGGTAGCGGCCGATATCTGGATTGTAGTAGCGATGCCGGTTGTAATGCAGGCCTGATTCGGCGTCGAAATACTGCCCCTGAAACCGCAACGGCTGCTCACGCTGTTCTTCGCCAAAGTGCTTCAGGCTGGCGAGTTTGCCGTAGGCCTTGTAGGTCGCGGACCAGACGATCTCGCCGCTGTAGTCGGTGAGCTCTTGCGGTGTGCCGAGGTGGTCGAGTTGGTAGTAGAACGGGCAGGCCTTGCGCGGGCCTTTGCCGTCGAGCATGGCCAGGGGGCGGAAGCTTCCGGGTTCGTAGAGGTAGCTGCGGTAGTGTGCTTTGCCGCTTTCGGCGACGAGGTTGTCGCCTTGCCAGAAGAACCCGGTGGTGTGGCCGTCGACGGTTTTGGCGATGCGACGGCCAAAGGCGTCATAGCGGTAGCTGGCGGTTCTGCCGTCCGGCCGCGTGACGCCGATCAACCGGTGCTGGCAGTCGTAGCGGTATTCGGTGACGAGTTTCTGCGCGGTGCCACGACGCTCACGGATCAGGTTGCCGAAGGCGTCGTAGTCATAATGGCGGTCGCCTTGCAGCAGCAGGCGATTGCCTTTGATCGTCGCCAGCCCCGGACGATCCTGCATCTGCAGGTTGCCAGCCGGGTCATGGCCGAAGCTTTCCGGGTGTGGATCGCGGGAATGGCGTACACGAACCAGGCGGTTCAGCGGATCATAGTGATAATTGCGCTGGCCGTGACGACTGTCGGCGATGAGGTCGAGGTTGCCGTTGGCGCTGTAGACGTAATCGCGGCGATAGCGTGGTTGCTCAGCGAGAGAGACGGCGTGGGCGTGCAACCGGCCCTGTTCATCGTAATGATACCGACTGAGCAGTTGGCCCTGCTGGCGTTGCTGCTCGCGTCCAGCGTCAAAGATGTGCGTGGTCAGCCGCGTGCCGTTGAGGTCGATGGCGGTCAGCACCCCGCCCTTGGCGTGGTGGTAGTCGAGCGTACTGTTGTCCGGCAGGCGCAGCTGATCGAGTTGACCGCAAGCGTTGTAACGATAACGCAGGGTGCCCCAGCCTTGATGCTCAGTGATCAACCGGTCTTGCGGGTCGTACTCGAACTCCAGCGGCCAGTCGTTGCCGTCAATGACGCTGACCAGCCGGCCTAAGGCATCGTAGTGGTAATTGACCTGGTTGCCGTCAGCCAGGGTTTTGACCAACAGACGTCCAGCGGTATTACGTTGATAACCCGTAATCCACCGTGAACCATCGTCGCCAAACTCGGTTTTTTCCAGCAGATGGCCGTTGAGGTCATAGCGGTACGCGGTGCGTCGACCATCAAAACCGGTCTCTTGCTCGATCAGCCCGTTGACGCCGTACGCCAGCTGATACTTTTCGCCTGCTTCGTTTTCGATCTCGCTGAGCAACAGCCGTGCGTTGTCATAGCGATAGCGCAACTGAGTGCCGTCGGCGTTGATCCGACGGCTGACCAGGTGCAGGTCATCGGCGTATTCGTAGCGCGTGACCTGGCCCGACTCATCGCGCTCGGCGCTGAGCTTGCCGTAGGCGTTATAGCTGAAGGCGCGGGTGACACCACCGGGCAAGGTGGTCTGGATCAGTCGGCCGACAACGTCCCATTGATACCGGGTGACTGCACCGTGTGCGTCCTGACGATGGCTTTGCCGACCCAACGCGTCGTAAGCGAAACACCACCGACTACCGTCCGGTCGTTGCTCCTCGGTCAGTTGCCCGAGGTTGTTCCAGGTGAGGACGTGACAACTGTTATCCGGATAGCGGATCGACAACAGTCGGCCCCGATCATCGTACTGGTAATGGGTGATGTGCCCATCAGGGTCGATGTGTTCGGTGATATCACCCTGAATGTTTCGCTGGTACTTCCAACGCGCCTTGCCCCGACGCATCACCCGAACAAAACCGTTGTGATACTCGTAGTAAGTCGGTTCGTCTTCTGGCGCAATGACCTCCAGCAACCGCCCGGCTTCGTTATAGGTATATTGGGTGACGCCGCCGAGAGGATCTTTTTCGGCCACCAACTGACCGTTATCGTCGTACGCCTTAAGGTGTTCGGCACCGTCCGGCCCGACCTTGCGCACCAACCGTGCCTGCTGGTCGTGGACGTAAACCTCTTCGCTGCCATCGGCGTTGTGTACCGTGACGCTGCCGTCGTCGTCCCAGACGTAGCGCGAATCCATCTGCGCAAAACTCGCCCAGTGACGCACGCAGCGAGCGGCTTTGCCTTCGCGCTCCCACTCCCAGAAAAAACTCGCGCCGCCGGCCAGTTGCCGCTGGAGAATCACCGCCTGAGCGTCGTAGTCGTAGCGCTCGCTTTCGCCAGCGGCGTTGATGGCTTCGATCAGTCGATGGCGGTCGTCATAGCGATAGGCGACCAGGGTTAGCTCGGTGTGCCAGGCTTCATCCGGATTCGCCGCCGCACGATAGACTTGATAGTCGACGGCGATCAGATGTCGTCGGTCGTAACACAACAACAAGGCGCGACCAGCACCGTTGTCCAGCCGTTTGATCCGCGCCTGGCGATCGCGGGTGATGCGCAGACGGTTGTGGTAAGGGTCGCTGATGGCCGTGAGGTTACCGTCACGAAAATGGTAGAAACACGTCGCCTCACCGGCTTGGGCGAGGATCAGTTCATCGACGTCGTCGCCCAGGTAAATCGCCGCCCGCGACAGGCTGTTGTGGATCGTCGGACGTTCGGCGCTGGGTTTGGGGAAGCGCGTGCGGCGGTTTTCGTGGTCGATCCAGACGACGTTATCGCCGTCGATTTCCAGGCGATGCGCCAGCGAGTGGCTCCAGCCAAACCCCAGCCCGCTGTCGATCTCCACCGCGCTGGTGCGGTACAAGCGGGTGAAGGCGAACGGCAGCACGCCGTCCAGTTCGCCGTCGGTGAGGGTCAGCAGTTCTTCACCGGTGACCATCGACACCGGGCAGTTGTGGGTGGCGGTTTTATCCGTAGTGTCGGCGCTGGCACCGTTGGGATTTTTCGCCTGATCCGGGGCGTTGTCGTGATGCTCCTGCTTGCTCAGGCGGGTCCTGGGCCCAGATTTGTCGCGTGCGATGGCCGCCGGATTTTTCACGTAAAGGGTCGGCGCGTCACCAGGGCTAATCTTCAACGGCACGCGGGGCGTCGGTGCGAGCGGCGCCTTGTGTGCGCTCACCATCAGCGGCTTGAGCGCATCGGCGTGACTGTTGAAACGCTGGTTGCTCGACACCAACGCCAGCCGGACGCTCAAGGCTGCCAGCCACTTTCGAGCACGCTGTGACTTGATCTTCCCCAGCACTTTGGCGCTCACGCCTGCCCCAAGCCCCATCGGCCCGGTCACGCAAGCCAGCAGCAATCCGATCAGCACGCCCGTGCGAATCTCGGCCATCACTTCGGCTTCGTACTGCGGCGGCAGCATCCGCAGCCAACTGGTGACGGCCGTCAGATAGATGAACAGAAACGGTTCATCGCTGAGCACCAACAAGCCATTGGCAATCGCTTCTGCGGAAGCGTTGAGCAGGGTTTCGAGCTCGGCCTGGGTCAGGTACTCGAGGAGTTTTTCACTGTTGGCTTGCAGGTCGGCCAGCAGTTGATAGAGCTGCTGAACGTCATCCCAGAGGTCGAGCAAGGCGCTTTCAACACCCCGTTGATCTGCCTGCTGCAACGCGTTGTAGCGCTCGATAAAACCGCGTTGCGAAAAGCTCGCCCACAACGGCTGGAACTCGTTCGTCCACTCGCTTCGCAGCCAGTCTTCAAGATCGGCAATGGTGGTTTGATAAGAGGCGTAGAGCGCCTTGACGTGATCCTGAGAGACGTTGGGGTAAAAGGTGATTCGGTGACGCTGCCCACGCCAGCACTCGGGGACTTCAAGGAGGCCGCTGGGGCCGATAATTACGTGGATTGGCTCGCCGTCCACCTCATCCCCACCCGGCCCATCGATCAAAACTTCAAGCATCACCGGGGTATTGCCGATCGGCACGAAACGCGCAGCCTGGAACATGTGCACCAGGGTCAATGATCCGCCGGCCGGACAGGACGCAACGGTGGCGCTGATCGGTGTGGTCGAATGCTTCGGTGCGGCGAGGCTGACTTCGCTGCCGACCTTGAACACCTGCTCGACATCCAGTGCTGCGCCCGTCCAGAAACTTTCGGCCCAAGAATCGTAATCGCTGAGGCAGTGCCGAAAGTCATTGAAGACCGCCGCAATATCCGGGCTTCTCGGGTTCAGCGCAGCAATGACCAGATGGCCAATGGCGGTGTTCAAGGTCTGCAGTTTTTTTGGATCGAGCATTCACAATCCTTCGCGCGGTCGCTGTGGGACGCGAGACTGTGCGGGGATTTCGCGGGGAATGAAGTCAGGACAAACGGAGGATGATGTAGGGTATTTCGTTAAAGCCGAGGGAATGGGTCAATCAAGCAGAGCGGGCACTGCTTTATCGGCGAATACCTTACAAACGCCTGTAGGAGAGTGCTTACCCGCGATCGCGGGCAAACCGGGTCAGCCCGCGTGAGAGTGGCCGTCAAACATCACGTGACGCCAGCTCCTTGAGCTTGATCTCGGCCAGCGGATGTCCGGCCTTGGCCGCCATCTGCCACCAACGCGCTGCCTCGGCAGCGTCAGGGGCCTTGCTCGGTGTTCCGGCAAGGCTGATCACGCCGACCTGATAGGCCGCTTTACCATCCCCCGCCCGTGCGGCAAGACGCAACAAACGTACGCCCTCCTCGCGGGCACCGAGACCTTGACCACGGAACGTCAGGATGTGGCCATAGAAGCTTTGCGCGCCGACATCGCCGAGGTTCGCCATGCGTGCGAACTGGCCTTCAAGCCAGCTCCAGCCGCGTGGCTGGCGGACAAACCAAGACCAATGAAACAGCCTGCGTGCCAGCCAGTAACTGGCACGGGCTTTGAGTCGCCAAAGCATTCAGGCCTCCGCAGATTCGGGGTATTCGTACTCAAACACCCGCACCACTTCCGACGCATGCCAGGACGCGGCAGCCACGCCATCGGAAGGCCCGGAGAAACGCCCCAACCGCTCGACGCATTCGAAGAACCCGGTGCGCGGCAAACGGCTAGCGCCCTGGCTGATGACCAGCGAACTGCGCAGTGGCTGCTCGGCCCGAGCATCCAGAGCCGCCAGATGCTCAAGGGCGGCAGTCAAGGTTTGCATGGCCGGGCTTGGTAACTGCAAACGCTCAAGCAAGGCGCGATAAGTCAAAAGATGACGCTGACGGCGGGCCTGATCCAGCTCGCCGATTAAACCGTCCCAATGTTGACGACTGATGCGTACGCTCACGATTCATCCCTCCATCCCGGCACCGTCAACTCCCAGGCCAGGCTGCGGCGAATCGCAGCGTCAGGTTGACGCTCGCCACTTTCAATCAAGGCCAGATAAGACGGGCTGATGCCTACCGTGCGGGCCAGCGCCTCGATGGCGATGCCCTTCCCTTCGCGCAAACTGCGTAGTTGATCCAGACCCGGAAGAACCTGGTCTGCTGTGGCCGCGTGGCGGACTGTAGCTTCACGCGGTGGCTGTTCAGTGACGCCTGCTGCTTTCAATAACGCTTGATACTGAGCCCACGGCAGAACCGCGTATTCGGGTTCGCCATCGCGTGCAATTATCTGAATATCCATGACTACCCCGTAGGACAACAACACTTAGCGAGTCGGCACCTTTCCCTAGAAGTGTAATCCTAACAGCCGCCAAGGTCGCGAGGGGGTATCAATCTTTGGAGGAGCCTGAATCGGCTCAGTTTTTTTTCGGGCCTTGCAGTTGCAATTGCTCTGGCGTATCAGGCAGACGCTCTATGATCGCGAGCTTTTCCGGCTGTTGACGGTCGCGCCAGGCTCGGAAAGCGCTCAGTTCGTCATCGAGGGTTTTCATCACCCAGGCCAGCACAGCGATGTCATCCAGCATGCCAAATACCGGGATGAAATCCGGAATGGCATCAAGCGGGCTAAGGAAGTACATCAGCCCCGCCACCACTGTCAGCATCGACTTGCGACTGATGTCCCGATACTCGCCGCGCCAGTACGCCAGGCACAATGCCTGCAGCAATCGCAGGTCGTCTTTAAGCTTGCCCAACCGGTCGCCCTGGCTCGCACCTTTTCTGGCGACGGCAAACAACAGGGCCGGTAAACGCCCACGACTGAGCAACCTTCCAGCCAAAGGTAGAAATCGAGCGAAATTCCAGGGTGCTTTCATCATTTCTCCCGCTGAAATGTTATCCACACAAATTGTGGATAACCTTGTGAACAGAGCCGCTTTTCACGCCTGAAGGCCCCGCTTTACAAGGGCTCAGCTCAGATCGGGCGTTTTTTACTCACATAAAAAAACCCAACATTTCATTGACTTGGCAACCTACTGCGTTTAGCTGAGGCGCCCTCAATGCTATGACTCCACTGCACGGCGTCCGTTCGCTTGAATTGTCGACCGCTGGACGCCAGATGCAACAACGCCCCGTATGAACGGGGCGTTGTTTTTATACCAGACGCTGATTACTTGGCAGCGTCTTGTTTTGCCGGATCTTTGATCGCCAGCAGTTCCAGGTCGAATACCAGCACCGAGTTGGCCGGGATTGCCGGGCTAGGGCTTTGTGCGCCGTAGGCCAGATCACTAGGGATGTACAGTTTGTACTTCTCGCCTACGTGCATCAGTTGCAGACCTTCAACCCAACCCGGGATCACGCCGCTAACCGGCAGATCAATCGGGCTGCCGCGCTCGACGGAGCTGTCAAAAACGGTGCCGTTGGTCAGGGTGCCGGTGTAGTGAACAGTCACGACGTCGGTCGGCTTGGGCTGAGGGCCGTCGGCTTTCTTGATCACTTCGTACTGCAGGCCGGAAGCCGTGGTAGTGACACCGGCTTTCTTGGCGTTGTCTTCGAGGAACTTCTTGCCGGCAGTTGCCGACTCTTCGCTCATTTTGGCCAGACGCTCTTCAGCGCGCTTTTGCAGCGCAGCGAAAGCTTCAACCAGTTCGTCATCCTTCAGTTTCTGTTCTTTCTTGCCGACGGCATCTTCGATGCCTTGGGCTACGGCTTTGGAATCCAGATCATCCATGCCTTCCTGAGCCAGGCTCTTGCCCATGTTCAGGCCAATACCGTAGGAAGCTTTTTGCGCCGGGGTTTTCAGCTCAACGCTGGTCTGCGAGTCACAACCCGCAAGTACCAGGCTAACCAGGGCCACCGCCGCCGCCAACCGATGCTGTTTCATGCTATTTCCTTGTTCATGCGCCTAAAGGGCAATCGAATAAAGCCGCGAGCTTATCAGGCCGCCACGACCAATGGCTACCGGCATGAGAGCAGGAAAGCTCCGATAAGTTCAGGTCTTTTAACGCATTTTGCGAGTAGTGGTCATGAAGCTTCTGTCAGCGTCTTCTCAGTGCAATAGACGTCGGTTCCTACAACGTCTGGCGTAATGGCCACTTGCCGCATACCCGGACCTAAGGCATAACAAGGCTATAAATCGACAAGGATGTTTAACGTGCGCCTCTTGATCCGTGTGCTGCTGCTGATAATCACCCTGCTGGCAGTCGCTCTGGCGGTGGTCCTGTATTACGTCGCCAACCCGAAACTGCCGGTCTATACGCCAGTCGAACAGGTGCATTACCTCGAGCAGTGGGACACCGCCGACCGCCAGACTTACTACTTCACCCCGCAGGGTGCACAGGTCAAGGGCTTGCGCTACAACTGGTTCACAGCACTTGAACTGCCGTTCTCGGAGCAACGTTTTGCAGTGCCCGAATACCTGGCACGCTTTGGCTTTCTAGTGGATCCCGCGCAAAAAACCACGCTGAACAACCCAGGCAACCTGCCCGTCGGTTTCGCCCGTCATCAGAATCCAGGCAGTAAAGAAGAGTTTCTGGATATTACCTGCGCCGCCTGCCACACCGGCGAGCTGCGCTTCAAAGGCCAGGCAGTACGCATCGACGGCGGCTCGGCACAACACGTATTGCCTTCCAGCGTCCCCACTCTGCGCGGCGGCAGTTTCGGTCAGGCATTGGTCGCAAGCCTCGCCTCGACCTACTACAACCCCTGGAAATTCGAACGCTTCGCACACAACGTACTGGGTCAGGACTATGACGCCCAGTACTCACAACTGCGCCAGGACTTCAAAACTTCGCTGGATTCCTTCCTGCGCGCTGCCTGGAATGACACCCACCGCGGCCTCTATCCCACCGAAGAAGGTCCAGGCCGTACCGACGCTTTCGGCCGTATCGCCAACGCCAGTTTCGGCGACGCTATTTCGCCGAACAACTACCGAGTGGCCAATGCCCCGGTGGACTACCCGCAGTTGTGGGATATCTGGAGCTTCGACTGGGTACAGTGGAACGGCTCAGCCCAACAACCCATGGCGCGCAACATCGGTGAAGCCCTGGGCGTCGGCGCAACGCTGAACTTCTTCGATGCTGCCGGCCAGCCGCTCAAGGGCGATGATCGTTACCCTTCCAGCGTGCGAGTACGTGACCTGCAACTGATCGAAGAGACCCTGAAGCGACTCAAACCTCCGGCCTGGCCCGAAGCATTGCTCGGCAGCATCGACAAACCACTGGCCGCCAAGGGCCGCACGCTGTTCGGCGAAAACTGCGCCGGTTGCCATGTACCGAAGGTGACGGCGACCAATGGCCGGCCTGAGCAGAATTTGAAAATGTTGCCGGTGGATGTCATTGGCACCGACCCGAGTGCTGCCAACAACATTGCCGACCACCGTTTCGACCTGAGCGCGCTCAAATGGGACCTGGCCGAACTGGCGAAACTGGATGTCAAATTGCACCCGACACCCACTGGGCCACCGGACCTGAGCAAGCTCTCGGTTGCCAAAGGACTGGCTTACGTAACTGCCTTCGTAGAGAACCGCGCTTACCGTGACGCCAACGTCACAGCTGAAGAGCGCCCCGCCATGGATGGACTCGGCCTGCCGATTGGCGTTCGAGAGCTACGAGCGTACAAGGCCCGACCGCTGGCAGGCGTCTGGGCGACCGCGCCGTTTCTACACAACGGTTCGGTACCGAACATCTACCAACTGCTCTCGCCGCAGGATGAGCGCGCAACCACCTTCTACAAAGGCACGTTCGAATACGACCCGCAGCACCTGGGTTATCGCACTGAAGCCTTCAGCAACGGCTTTGTGTTCGATACGCAAATCACCGGCAACCACAACAGCGGCCACGAATTTCGTACAGGTCAACGGGGCAATGGGGTCATCGGCCGCCTGCTGCAGCCACAAGAGCGCTGGGCGTTACTGGAATACCTGAAGGTGCTAGGCGGTCCGCTGGAATCGCAACTGCCATGACCATCACCCCGGCCCAAAGGACTCGTGCATGTTGATCACTCTTTGGCTGCGCATCGGCGTATTGCTCGGCAAGACCCTGCTGTTCTTGTTGGGCGTCGGCTTGCTGGGCTGGGCAGTGGCGACGGCCTGGTTCGCCTGGCATTACAGCGGCCCGGTCTCAGCCAAAGAACACATCCCGACCGATGAAGCGGCAATGACGCAGGACATCATCCAGACCGCCGTGCGCATCGTCGACCAGCACCGCGAAAACACCCGCTACCTGCGCGATGCCCACGCCAAGGCTCATGGCTGTGTAAAAGCCGAAGTTCAGGTACTGGCCGATTTGACGCCTGAACTGCGCCAAGGCGTTTTCGCCGAAGCAGGCAAAACCTGGCAAGCGACCCTGCGACTGTCCAACGGCAACGCTTATCCACAATTCGACAGCGTCCGCGATGCCCGAGGTATGGCGATCAAATTGCTTGATGTGCCGGGAAAACAGTTGCTCAAGGATCAGCAGAGCCGCGGCGAGCAGGACTTCGTGATGTTCAGCCATCCTAACTTCTTCGTCAGCAACGTCGCCGAGTACCGTCAGAACATTGCAGCTCAGGCCGACGGCAAGCAAGTCATGGCGTTCTTCCCGAATTGGGATCCGCGTAGCTGGCAGGTTCGTCACCTGTTCATTGCCTTGGCGACCTTGGCGCCAGTGCCAGCCAGCCCGACCCAGACCACTTACTTTTCCGTCTCGCCGTATAAATTCGGTACGGCCAATGCCAAGTTTCGCGTTGCGCCAGATCCTGAAAGCTGCCCCAGCTATACCCTGCCTGCACAGAATCAAGCGCTGCCAAACTTTTTGCGCAGCGCACTGAATCAACAACTGTCGACAGATCGGGTACCCGCGTGTTTTGTCTTGCAGGTCCAGCGCCAGGACCCAACCCGACACATGCCGATCGAGGACACCAGCATCGAATGGCGTGAAAGCGATGCACCGTTCGAAACCGTGGCGCGGATCCAGATTCCCGCCCAGGACTTCGACACGCCAGCGCTGAACCTGCAATGCGACAACCAGTCCTTCAACCCCTGGTTTGGTCTGGAAGCTCATCGTCCTATCGGCGGTATCAATCGGCTACGCAAAGCGGTGTACGAAGCGGTCAGTGATTACCGGCACGCGCGCAATACCGAGCAATAGACCAGAATGAAAAAAACGACCCAGGGTCGCTTTTCTATTAGGGGCCATGACTTAACAAAACCCCAGACAGCAAAAAGCCCGCATTAAGCGGGCTTTCTGTGGTGACCTGGCGTTCAGTGTTCCAGGTTACCGAATATGGCGCAGCGGACGGGACTCGAACCCGCGACCCCCGGCGTGACAGGCCGGTATTCTAACCGACTGAACTACCGCTGCGCGTAGCGTTGAAAGTAAATGGTGGGTGATGACGGGATCGAACCGCCGACATTCTGCTTGTAAGGCAGACGCTCTCCCAGCTGAGCTAATCACCCTTTACCTTCGTTGCGGGGCGCATTGTGCCACAAAAATTCATAACGTGCTGATTTAATTAAGAAAAATATTAAAAAAGCTGAATTTCGATGAAACAGTGCACTTCGCGTGGAACTCTTACAGCAAAAAGCCCGCGTTAGCGGGCTTTCTGTGGTGACCTGGCGTTCAGCGTTCCAGGTTACCGAATATGGCGCAGCGGACGGGACTCGAACCCGCGACCCCCGGCGTGACAGGCCGGTATTCTAACCGACTGAACTACCGCTGCGCGTAACACTGAATGCGAATGGTGGGTGATGACGGGATCGAACCGCCGACATTCTGCTTGTAAGGCAGACGCTCTCCCAGCTGAGCTAATCACCCTTCACGTTCGGTGTGGCGCGCATTCTACGGAGCAGCCCCACCTCTGGCAAGCACTTTTTAAAATAATTTTTTCAGGCCTTCCAAAGGCTTAGCTGAGGGTTGGCCTATGACGCTGCGCGGAGAATAATGCCCCCCTTTGTATAAAGGAGAGACTCACCCCATGTGGTTCAAAAACCTGCTTATCTATCGCCTGACCCAAGATCTGCCTTTTGATGCTGAGGCGTTGGAAACTGCACTGGCCACCAAACTGGCGCGTCCATGTGCAAGCCAGGAGTTGACCACCTACGGTTTCGTCGCGCCGTTTGGCAAAGGCGAAGATGCACCCCTGGTGCATGTCAGCGGAGACTTCCTGCTGATCGCCGCACGCAAGGAAGAACGCATTCTGCCAGGCAGCGTCGTGCGTGACGCAGTCAAGGAAAAGGTCGAAGAGATCGAAGCCGAGCAGATGCGCAAGGTCTATAAGAAGGAGCGTGACCAGATCAAGGATGAAATCATCCAGGCGTTCCTGCCGCGCGCCTTTATCCGTCGTTCGTCGACCTTTGCCGCCATCGCACCCAAACAGGGGCTGATCCTGGTCAACTCCGCCAGCCCGAAACGCGCCGAAGACCTGCTTTCCACTCTGCGTGAAGTGATCGGCACGCTGCCGGTACGTCCGCTGACGGTAAAAATGTCCCCGACCGCTACCATGACTGAGTGGGTCACCACCCAGAAAGCCGCCGACGACTTCTTCGTACTGGATGAGTGCGAACTGCGCGATACCCACGAAGACGGCGGCATCGTTCGTTGCAAGCGTCAGGACCTGACCAGCGAAGAAATCCAGTTGCACCTGAGCACCGGTAAAGTGGTCACTCAGTTGTCCCTGGCCTGGCAAGACAAACTGTCTTTCGTCCTTGACGACAAGATGGTGGTCAAGCGTCTGAAGTTCGAAGACCTGCTGCAGGATCAGGCAGAACAGGACGGTGGCGATGAAGCCCTCGGCCAACTGGACGCCAGCTTTACGCTGATGATGCTGACCTTCGGCGAATTCCTCCCGGCGCTGGTTGAAGCGTTGGGCGGCGAAGAGACTCCGCAGGGGATCTGATCGCGCTAATGGGCGCCGGTCGAATCGGCGGCGCCTGAAAGAAAAAGATCGCAGCCTGCGGCAGCTCCTACAGAGAAACGCTTAAATTCTGTAGGAGCTGCCGCAGGCTGCGATCTTTTTGCAGACGATATAGGAAGGAACAGGTCATGCGTGCACTGGCAGCACTGAGTCGCTTTGTCGGCAACACTTTCGCTTACTGGGTCTTGATCTTCGCCGTGGTGGCCTTCCTGCAACCGGGGTGGTTCATCGGCTTGAAAGGCGCGATCGTGCCGTTGCTGGGACTGGTGATGTTCGGCATGGGCCTGACCCTCAAACGTGAAGACTTCGCTGAAGTTGCCCGCCATCCATGGCGCGTGGCGCTGGGCGTGGTCGCACATTTCGTGATCATGCCCGGCGTGGCATGGTTGCTCTGCCAGGCGTTTCACCTGCCGCCAGAAATCGCCGTCGGGGTAATTCTGGTCGGTTGTTGCCCGAGCGGTACCTCATCGAACGTGATGACCTGGCTGGCCCGCGGTGACCTGGCGCTGTCAGTAGCGATTGCCGCCGTCACTACCCTGCTCGCCCCATTGCTGACGCCGACCCTGATCTGGTTACTGGCCTCCGCCTGGTTGCCGGTATCGTTCATGGAACTGTTCTGGTCGATCCTGCAGGTGGTGTTACTGCCGATCGTGCTCGGCGTGGTCGCCCAGCGTGTGCTGGGAGATCGGGTGCGCCACGCGGTGGAGGTGCTGCCGTTGATTTCGGTGGTGAGCATCGTGATCATCGTCGCCGCCGTTGTCGCGGCGAGTCAGGCAAAGATTGCCGAGTCCGGCCTGCTGATCATGGCTGTGGTGATGCTGCATAACAGCTTTGGTTTTCTGCTGGGTTACTTCACCGGACGCGTGTTCAAGCTGCCGTTGGCGCAACGCAAATCCCTGGCCCTGGAAGTTGGCATGCAGAACTCCGGCCTGGGTGCGGCGTTGGCCAGCGCCCACTTCTCGCCACTGGCGGCGGTGCCAAGCGCGCTGTTCAGCGTTTGGCACAATATTTCCGGGGCGTTGCTCTCGACCTATTTCCGCCGGATGAGCGAGAAACAGGACCGCGAACTGGCAGCCCAACAAGCAATCGACTGATCCTCGAACTTGATCCCCTGGTTAATCATGGGCACTATAGTGCGCATCGCGAGGACGACCTCGCGGCTCGATCGAGTTATTAATCTGGGGACGACCCCGTCAATCGATGGAGGTCTTCATGCCTTGGATCATTCTGTTTTTCGCCGGCCTGTTTGAAGTCGGCTGGGCCGTAGGCCTGAAATACACCGACGGCTTCAGCCGCCCTCTTCCCACCGTACTGACTGTCGGCGCCATGGTGATCAGCCTGGGGTTGCTGGGTCTGGCCATGAAGGATCTGCCGTTGGGCACTGCCTACGCAATCTGGACCGGCGTTGGCGCGGTGGGTACGGTCATCGCTGGAATCATCCTGTTTGGTGAATCCATGGCGCTGTTCCGCCTGGCCAGCGTCGCGCTGATCATTGTCGGGTTGATTGGCTTGAAAGTCAGCGCCGCCTGACGAATACCCAACAATGAAAACGCCCGCAATCATGCGGGCGTTTTTTTTTCAGCCAGTAAACCTAACGAACCACGCCACGCAGCTCGCCGACCAGTGCTTGCAACTGTGCCGGTTGCGCGACCTCAACCGCCACCGCCGGCCCGGCCACCAGGGTCACCCGCGACCAGAGGCGGTGGAACAACCCCTTGTTCGGATCACGACTGAAGAAGCTGCCCCATAACCCTTGCAAGGCCAATGGAATCACCGGCACCGGTGTCTCTTCCAGTATCCGCGTCAGCCCGCCTCTGAACTCATTGATTTCGCCATCGGCGGTCAACTTGCCTTCCGGGAAGATACACACCAACTCGCCATCCTTCAGGTACTGGGCAATGCGCTTGAAGGCCCGTTCGTAAATCTGGATGTCTTCCTGGCGCCCGGCAATCGGAATGGTCCCCGCAGTACGGAAGATGAAGTTCAGCACCGGCAAGTTGTAGATCTTGTAATACATCACAAAGCGAATTGGCCGACGCACCGCGCCACCAATCAGCAAGGCATCGACGAACGATACGTGGTTGCAAACCAGCAACGCCGCGCCTTCATCAGGAATCAGCTCAAGATTGCGGTGCTGAACGCGGTACATGGAATGGCTCAGCAGCCAGATCATGAAACGCATGCTGAATTCGGGAACGATGCTGAAGATGTAGGCGTTTACACCAATGTTCAGCAGCGACACCACCAGGAACAGCTGGGGAATCGACAGTTTGGCGAGGCTCAGCAGCACAATCGAGACAATCGCTGAAACCACCATAAACAGTGCGTTGAGGATGTTGTTGGCCGCGATCACCCGCGCCCGCTCGTTTTCGGCGGTGCGCGACTGAATCAATGCGTACAGCGGCACAATGTAGAAACCGCCGAAGATCCCCAACCCGAGAATATCCAGCAACACCCACCACGTATGGCCAAAGCCGAGCACTTCGATCCAGCCATGACCTTGAAGGCTTTCCGGGATACCGCCGGAGTGCCACCAGAGCAGCAAGCCAAACACCGTCAGCCCAAAAGAGCCAAACGGCACCAGACCGATCTCGACTTTGCGTCCGGAGAGTTTCTCGCAGAGCATCGAACCCAGTGCGATACCGACCGAGAACACCGTCAGAATCAGCGTCACCACGGTCTCGTCGCCGTGCATCCACTCTTTGGCATAGGCCGGGATCTGCGTCAGGTAAATCGCCCCGACAAACCAGAACCACGAGTTGCCGACAATCGAACGTGAGACTGCGGGCGTTTGCCCAAGGCCCAGACGCAAGGTCGCCCAGGACTGACTGAAGATGTTCCAGTTCAGCCGCAGCTCAGGGGTCGACGCCGCCGCGCGTGGAATGCCGCGGCTGGCCAGATAGCCCAGCACCGCGACACCGATGATCGCCGTGGAGACGATCGGTGCGTAGTGACCGGACGACATCATGATCCCGGCGCCGATGGTCCCGGCCAGAATCGCCAGGAAGGTGCCCATTTCCACCAGACCGTTGCCGCCCACCAGCTCTTCTTCGTGCAGGGCCTGTGGCAGGATCGAGTACTTCACCGGGCCGAACAGCGCCGAGTGGGTACCCATGGCAAACAGCGCCACCAGCATCAGCGACAGGTGATCGAACAGGAAACCGACTGCGCCAACCGCCATGATCGCGATCTCACCGAGCTTGATCAGGCGAATCAGCGCGTCCTTGGCGAACTTTTCACCGAACTGCCCGGCCAGCGCCGAGAACAGAAAGAACGGCAGGATGAACAGCAGCGCACACAGGTTGACCCAGATAGAGCGGTCACCCTCGATCGTCAGCTTGTACAAAATGGCGAGGATCAACGACTGCTTGAAAATGTTGTCGTTGAACGCCCCGAGGGACTGCGTAACAAAAAACGGCAGAAACCGCCGCTTGCGAAGCAAGGTGAACTGCGAAGGGTGACTCATCTTCCATGTCCCTGTGTGGCTTGGAGGCTCTTATTGGAATGTCGTACAGCGATCCAGGCCACAACCTTACCTAAACTTTGCGAATTATTTCGTTAATCCGGCAATACACGGTGAAACAAACAACTCGCCGCGCCAGGCGCCTTGAACGGTGCGCTTGGAGACGATCAGCCACATGATCGCCAGTGCGACCACCAATACGCTGCCAAAGAGGCTGAAAAAGCTCAGGTTCAAGGTGCTCGCCAGCTTCAGTGTGGCCAGCGAATAGACGCCCAGCGGGAAGGTAAACCCCCACCAGCCGAGGTTGAAGGGAATCCCGCCACGCAGGTAACGCAGGGTGATCAACACCGCCATCAACATCCACCACAAGCCGAAGCCCCACAGTGTGATCCCGGCGACCAGGCCCAGCCCGGCGGCAATTTCACCGATACCCGGCAAGCCATTGGCGGCAAAAATCGCTGGCGCGTCGCTGCCCAGCAGCAACATACCCAACGCCCCGGTGCCGATCGGCCCCAGCGCCAGCCAGCTCGACGCCGCCATGTTTTCGTGGGGTAGTTTGTGCAGGGCCATGCGCAGCAGCAGGATGGTCAGGATGCTGAACGCCACCGGCAGCGAGAACGCCCACAGTACGTAGCTGGTCACCAGCACCACCAGTTGCGAGTGGGCGTCAGTCAGGTGCGGCGCAAGCAAGCCACCACTGGCCGCTGCGACTTCCGCAGCCACCACCGGCAGCAGCCAGACAGCGGTCATCTGGTCGATGCTGTGCTCCTGACGGGTGAACATCATGTACGGAATCAAGATGCCGCAGGCCAGCGACATGGCAACGTCCAGCCACCACAACACCTCAGCCAAGTGCACTACGCCCTCCCCCCAACGCGGCAAACCGAACAGCAGGAAGCCATTGATGATGGTCGCCAGGCCCATGGGAATGGTGCCGAAAAACATCGAAACCGTGGAATGGCCGAATATCCGTCGCGCCTCGTCGAAGAAAAACGCCCAGCGTGCGGCATACAACCCGCTGAACAATAGAAACAGGAAAATGTTGAACATCCACAGGCCTTCGGCGAAGGCATGCAAACCGGGGATTGACACCGGCAATTGGGCGAGCGCCAGGGACAGGACCCCGGTGCCCATGGTCGCGGCGAACCAGTTCGGGGTGAACTGGCGAATTACTTCGCGAGGGTGCTGCAAATGGCTCAAAGGCCGGTTAACGGTTTTGTTGCTGTTGGGGCATTGCATCGTGAACTCCTGTCCTCGGGTGAGGTGGAACTCATGGTAGAACCGAATCGAATATCTATATAACGGGTAATTTCTCTAACTGTTATCTGTTTTGCAGATATAGGCATTAAACACTGCCTTGCGTCTCAATCACCAATACCCGCGCCGCACCTTGCGGATGGGCAACGTGTTCGGTGCCGACTGCTGCATAAAAGATATCACCGACTTCCAACAGCGTAGCCTGCTCGACACCGTTCTCCCGATAACGCATCTGCACCTGCCCATCGAGCACGACAAACACTTCCTGACCGTCGTTGACGTGCCATTTGTACGGCTGATCGGTCCAGTGCAAACGGGTGGTGATGCCATTCATGTTGGCAATATCCAACGCGGCCCAGGCGCGGTCACCGGTGAACGATTTGCTGCGGATGATCTTCATAAGGGGGGTCAATCCTTTGAGTAAAAACCAAGCGGTTACGCATCAGGCGCCAAGGCTAACTCAAGCGCACAAGGACGTCTCTGCCGCACTAGGCATTTCCCGCCACCCCACAGAGTTTGCCCGGTCGCTGACGCATCAATTCCAGCAACGCCCCCAGCGACAGTACGATCAACACCGCGCCATAGCCATCGGTGGTGGCGATCAGGCCGAAGGTCCGGGTCAGGTTGCCTGCCGCAAGCGATGGCAGGCAGAACGCCAGGTAACTCAGCACGTAGAACGCCGACATCAACCCCGCGCGTTCATGGGGCAGGGCCAGCGGTAACACGCTGCGCAAGGCGCCGAGAAAGCCGGCACCAAAGCCACTGCCGGCCACCAGGGTAGCGAAGAAAAACAGCGGCAGGCTGGCGTTGTGCACGGCTGTCAGAATCAGCGCGATGCCGATCGCCAACAAGCTCGCGCCCAAGCGCAGGGCTTTGTCTGCCGGGCGATTGCGCAACGAGAAGATCATCAACGCGCCACTGACCGTCAACACGGCCACCAGACTTCCGCCGATCAGGTTCGAGGTTGAACCGGTCGCCGCACGAACCAACGATGGCGCCAGCGACAGGAAGAATCCACCCACCGCCCAGACGGCCACATCCACCGGCAGCGCCAGCCACAGCGCCCGTCGCGCCCGAGGCGGCACATGCAAGGTTGGACGCAGCGATGCCCAGGCGCCGGGTTGCCGACTGACACTTTCTGGCAGACGCCAAACGTACAGGGCTTGCAGCAGGAACAGCCCAAATAGAACCCAGTAGGCCAACTGCAGGGGTTGCGGCGCGTACTCCGCCAGCACTCCGCTGCCCAATGCCCCGCACGCCATGCCCAGAAGCGGCGCAACGCTGTTCACCAGCGGTCCTTGCTGTCGGTCGGTATCGAGCAACGCCGCGCCGAGTACGCTGGTGGCCATGCCGGTGGCGAAACCCTGAAGCACCCGCGCAGCGATCAGCCAGGCCACACTGTCGGCATTGACAAACAGCAACATCGCCAGCATTTCCAACAGTAATGCAGCGAAGATCACCGGCTTGCGCCCCAGGTGATCCGACAGCGAACCGACCGTCAGCAGCGCCGCCAGCAGGCTCAAGGCATACACCCCGAAAATCAGCGTCAGGGTCGCCGGAGAAAATTGCAGCGCTTGCTGGTACAGGTAATAAAGCGGTGTTGGCGCGCTGGAAGCGGCGAGAAAACTCAGTAAGGTGATCGCCAGGAACACCAGACTGGAACGGCTTGAGACAGAACTAAACATGGGCACACCCCGCAAAAGCTAATTTTTTGCTTTTGCGGAGCGTGCTACTGGCTTCGGCTTAAAGCAAATTCTTTGTGTTAAGGTTCGATGCATGGCTATTAAAGAAGGTTTACGCCCGGGCGGTCGTAGTGCTCGGGTCCAAGAGTCGATTCATTCGGCAGTGCGTGAACTCCTCGAAGAGCAGGAGCGCTCAACCGTGACCGTGCCGCAAGTCGCCGCCCGCGCAGGCGTTACGCCGTCGACGATCTACCGACGCTGGGGCGACTTGTCGGCACTGCTGGCCGACGTCGCGCTGGCGCGCATGCGTCCTGACAGCGAACCGGCCAAGACCGGCAACCTGCGTGGCGACCTACGCGCCTGGGCCGAGCAGTATCTGGACGAGATGAGTTCGGAACCCGGTCGCAACATGATGCGTGACGTACAATCGAGCGCCACGCCGGGGTATTGCGTAAGCATTCTCAGCGGTCAATTGCAAACGATTCTGGACCGCTATCCAAATGAGCCAAAGCCCAGTGTCGACCGACTGATCAACATGGCGGTGGCGCCGACAGTGTTCCGCATCCTGTTCGCGTCGACAGCACTTGAAGTTGAAGAGTTGCATCGGTTGATCGATATCGCACTGGCCCCGTAGGAGCTGGCGCAGCCTGCGATCTTTGCAGCAGTCGCAACCGCAAGATCAATAGATCGCAGGCTGCGCCAGCTCCTACGGGAGATTACGATCCACCGCAGAAATACGGGGCCCGCCCCACCCTGCGACACCCCACCACGCCACGACCTTGGTCGACACTGACTAACCGAAGTGGTCGTGCGAGACTGTCAGACCGGGCTTGCGTCCCGGGTGTCTTTTGCCTGGAGTTACCATGTCGCTGTCCAGCGGGCTGATTGCCGCCGTCGCCCTGGCCTATATGGCCATCATGTTCGCCATCGCCTTTTACGGCGACCGCCGCGGCACGCCGCTGCCGCCGCGAATGCGTGCCTGGGTGTACAGCCTGTCGCTGGCGGTCTATTGCACCAGTTGGACATTCTTTGGCGCCGTCGGTCAGGCCGCCGAACAACTCTGGTCGTTTTTGCCGATTTATCTGGGGCCGATCCTGCTGCTGGTGTTCGCGCCGTGGGTCCTGCAAAAAATGGTGATGATCAGCAAGCAGGAAAACATCACCTCGATTGCCGACTTTATCGCTGCCCGCTATGGCAAGTCGCAATCGCTGGCGGTGGTGGTGGCGCTGATCTGTCTGGTGGGCGTATTGCCCTACATCGCCCTGCAGCTTAAAGGCATCGTCCTCGGGGTAAACCTGTTGATCGGCGCGGGCCCCGACGCCATGGGCACCCGTGCCCAGGACACGGCGCTGATTGTGTCGCTGATTCTGGCGCTGTTCACCATCGTCTTCGGCACCCGCAACCTCGATGCCACTGAGCACCACCGTGGCATGGTGCTGGCGATTGCCTTCGAAGCACTGGTCAAGCTGTTCGCCTTCCTCGCGGTCGGCGCCTTCGTCACGTATGGTTTATACGATGGCTTCGATGACCTGTTCGATCAGGCCATGCTCGCGCCTCGCCTGGAGGAATACTGGAAAGAAACCATCAACTGGCCATCGATGGTGGTGCAGACCGGCGTGGCGATGATGGCGATCATCTGCCTGCCCCGACAGTTCCATGTGACCGTGGTGGAGAACATCGAGCCGCAGGATTTACGCCTGGCGAAATGGGTGTTCCCCGTTTACCTCGCACTCGCTGCACTGTTCGTGGTGCCGATTGCGCTGGCCGGGCAAATGCTGCTGCCGAGTTCGGTACTGCCCGACTCCTTCGTCATCAGCCTGCCACTGGCCCAGGCCCATCCGGCACTGGCGTTGCTGGCGTTTATCGGCGGCGCATCGGCCGCCACCGGCATGGTGATCGTTGCCAGCGTGGCGTTGTCGACCATGGTCTCCAACGACATGCTGCTGCCATGGCTGCTACGCCGGAAAAATGCCGAGCGGCCGTTCGAGGTGTTCCGCCACTGGATGCTTTCGGTGCGTCGGGTGAGCATCGTGGTGATTTTGCTGCTGGCCTATGTCGCCTATCGCCTGCTCGGTTCAACCGCCAGCCTGGCCACCATCGGACAGATCGCGTTCGCCGCAGTGACCCAACTGGCGCCGGCGATGCTCGGCGCGCTGTACTGGAAACAGGCCAACCGCCGCGGGGTATTCGCCGGTCTCGCCGCCGGGACCTTCCTCTGGTTCTACACCTTGATCCTGCCGATCGCCGCCCGTAGCCTGGGTTGGTCGCTACACAGTTTTCCGGGGCTGGGCTGGTTGCACGGCAATCCGCTGAACCTGCCGATTTCCCCGCTGACCCAAGGCGTGGTGTTGTCGCTGGCCGGTAACTTCACCTTGTTCGCCTGGGTGTCGGTGCTGTCCCGCACACGGGTCTCGGAACACTGGCAGGCCGGGCGTTTCATTGGTCAGGAGATCAGCGCACGGCCGAGCGCGCGTTCGATGCTGGCGGTGCAAATCGACGATCTGCTGCAACTCGCGGCGCGTTTTGTCGGCGAAGAACGGGCACGCCAGAGCTTCATCCGCTTCGCCTACCGTCAAGGCAAAGGCTTCAACCCGAATCAGAATGCCGATGGTGAATGGATCGCTCACACCGAACGCTTGCTCGCCGGTGTACTGGGGGCTTCATCGACCCGCGCCGTAGTAAAAGCGGCCATTGAAGGTCGGGAAATGCAGCTTGAGGACGTGGTGCGAATCGCCGACGAAGCCTCGGAAGTGCTGCAATTCAACCGCGCCTTGCTGCAAGGTGCGATCGAGAACATCACCCAAGGCATTAGCGTGGTCGACCAGTCACTGAAGCTGGTGGCCTGGAACCGGCGCTACCTTGAACTGTTCAACTACCCGGACGGCCTGATCAGCGTCGGCCAGCCGATTGCCGACATCATTCGCTACAACGCCGAACGGGGCCTGTGCGGCCCCGGCGAAGCGGAAGTCCACGTTGCCCGACGTCTGCACTGGATGCGTCAAGGGCGCGCCCACACCTCGGAGCGCTTGTTTCCCAACGGTCGAGTAATCGAGCTGATTGGCAATCCAATGCCTGGCGGCGGGTTTGTCATGAGTTTCACCGACATCACCGCGTTTCGCGAAGCCGAGCAGGCGCTGACCGAAGCCAACGAGGGCCTGGAGCGACGCGTCACCGAGCGCACCCATGAACTGTCGCAACTGAACATCGCGCTGACCGAAGCCAAAGGCACCGCCGAGTCGGCTAACCAGTCGAAAACCCGCTTCCTTGCAGCCGTCAGCCACGACCTGATGCAGCCATTGAACGCCGCGCGGCTGTTCTCGGCCGCCCTTTCCCACCAGAACGACGATCTCTCCCGCGAGACTCGGCAACTGGTGCAGCATCTGGACAGTTCGCTACGCTCGGCCGAGGACTTGATCAGCGACCTGCTCGACATCTCGCGCCTGGAAAACGGCAAGATCAACCCGGATCGCAAGCCATTTGTGCTTAATGATTTGTTCGACACCCTCGGCGCCGAATTCAAGGCGCTGGCGCAGGAGCAAGGGCTGAAATTCCGTCTGTGCGGCAGTCGCTTACGGGTCGACAGCGATATCAAACTGCTGCGGCGGATACTGCAAAACTTCCTGACCAACGCCTTTCGCTACGCCAAAGGCCCCGTACTGCTGGGCGTACGACGCAAGGGCAATCAGCTGTGCCTGGAGGTCTGGGACCGTGGCCCGGGGATTCCCGAAGACAAACGCCAAGTGATCTTCGAAGAGTTCAAGCGCCTCGACAGCCACCAGACCCGCGCCGAAAAAGGTCTGGGCCTGGGCCTGGCGATTGCCGACGGCTTGTGCCGAGTGCTCGGCCATCAACTGCAAGTCCGTTCCTGGCCAGGCAAAGGCAGTGTGTTCAGCGTCAGCGTGCCACTGGCCCACGCGCAAACCAGTGCGCCGAATAAAGTTGCCGAGCTCAATGGCCGACTGCCGACGGGGGCGCAGGTGCTGTGTATCGATAACGAAGACAGCATTCTGATTGGCATGAACAGCCTGCTCTCGCGCTGGGGGTGTCAGGTGTATACCGCACGCAATCGCGATGACTGTGCCGCACTGCTCAGCGACGGCATGCGCCCACAGCTGGCGCTGGTCGATTACCACCTCGACAATGGCGAAACCGGCACCGAGTTGATGGCCTGGCTACGCACCCAACTGGGTGAGCCGGTGCCAGGTGTGGTGATCAGCGCTGACGAGCGACCGGAGATGGTTGCCCAGGTGCATGCGGCCGGCCTGGAGTACCTGCCGAAACCAGTGAAACCGGCGGCGTTGCGGGCATTGCTGAGTCGACATTTGCCGTTGTAAAGATCGCAGCCTTCGGCAGCTCCTACAAATCTGACTGCGATCTTTTGATTTATTCCGGCAATTGCGCCAATCCATCGACATCGGTCATCGCCCGTTCCAACAGATCTGCCGGCAAGCTTTTGCTGGCCCGTGCGCCGAGCAATTTGAGCTGCTCGCTGCGGCTGACCAGATTACCGCGGCCTTCCGTCAGTTTGTTGCGTGCGGCGCTGTAGGCTTTGTCCAACTGCTGCAAGCGATTACCGACCTCGTCCAGATCCTGGATAAACAGCACAAACTTGTCATACAGCCAGCCTGCACGCTCGGCGATTTCCCGGGCATTCTGGCTCTGGCGCTCCTGCTTCCACAGGCTGTCGATGACGCGCAACGTCGCCAGCAAGGTCGTCGGGCTGACGATGACGATATGGCGATCGAAGGCTTCCTGAAACAGGTTAGGCTCAGCCTGCAATGCCGCGGAAAAGGCCGCTTCGATGGGCACGAAGAGCAAAACGAAATCCAGGCTGTGCAATCCGTCCAGACGCTTATAGTCCTTATCGGACAGGCCTTTGACATGATTACGCAACGACAGCACATGCTGTTTCAGCGCCGCCTGACCCAGCGCGTCATCGTCAGCTGCCACGTATTGCTGATAAGCCGTCAGACTGACCTTGGAATCGACCACCACCTGCTTGTCGCCCGGCAGATAAATCAGCACATCGGGCTGGAAGCGCTCGCCATCCGGCCCCTTGAGGCTGACTTGAGTCTGGTACTCGCGGCCCTTCTCCAGGCCTGCGTGTTCCAGCACCCGCTCGAGAATCAACTCGCCCCAGTTGCCCTGGGTTTTCTGTCCCTTGAGCGCTCGCGTGAGGTTGGTTGCCTCGTCGCTCAAGCGCAGGTTCAGTTGCTGCAGACGCTCCAGCTCCTTGGCCAGCGAGAAGCGCTCGCGGGCTTCAGCCTGATAGCTTTCCTCGACGCGTTTCTCGAAGGATTGAATGCGTTCTTTCAACGGGTCAAGCAACTGACCCAAGCGCTGCTGGCTGGTTTCGGCAAAGCGCTGCTCGCGCTCATCGAAAATCTTCCCGGCCAACTCGGCAAACTGCGCCCGCAGCTCATCCCGCGAGCCTTGCAGGTCGCTCAGGCGTTGCTGATGGCTTTCCTGCTGCTCACGCAACTCGGCATTCAGTGACGCGGCCTGAGCGTCCAGCCGTCGTAACTCGGCTTCTTTACTGCTGCGTTCCAGGTTCCAGGCATGGGCCGCATCACGGGCGTTGTCGCGCTCAATTTGCAACAGTTCGACTTCACGGCGCACGGCAGCCAGATCGGCTTGTTTGGCGGCGTTGGCCTGACTCAGGTCGCTGATTTCATCACGGCAGGCATCGAGTTGCGCATTAAGACCGTCCTGCGCCAATTGCGCAGTCCCCAAGCGCTCTTCAAGCAGCGACAGCTCAGACTGCCCGGTGCTCAAGCGTCGCTGCAGTTGCCACGCCAGCACCAACAACGGCAGCGCAGCACCCGCCAGACCGAGCAATACACTGGTCACGTCCATAGCCATGACGACTCCTGCCGATGAATTAAAGCGCGAAGGTTAACCAAGCCGTCGGGGCTTGGACAGCTCAGTCTTCGATCTGACCGAGTTCCTGCCGGGCACGCCGGTCGCCGGCACGCGCGGCTTGGCGCAGCAGGTCCTGGCCAATGCGCCGATCCCGGGCATTGCCGCATTCGCGGCACATCAATTGCCCCAGACGACTTTGCGCAGCCACCACCCCTTCACGAGCTGGAGCCTTGAGCAAACGCCCGGCGAAATGTTTGATGTTGGGGTTATCGCCCAGGCGAGGGCTGTCGAGCAGCCATTCGGCGACTCGCATCGAAAAGCGCTTGGGTGGAGTAACACCCGAGGTTATGGAGGTAACAGAGGTTGGTACTGAGCGAAACTTCATAAAACACTGTGGGACGGATCGGAAGGCGCGCCACTCTACTCCTTTTTTCGTGCGGGTAAAGTCGAAAAAAGCCTGCACGCCCGTCCTAGAGCAAGCGCTTGGGACAATCCACAGAAGCTGTGGATAACTCAGTGGACAACCCGTCCTGAACTCGCCAGAAGCCCTGTGGAATGGGGCCCGCAGTCAAACTGACGATTTTTTCACCAGTAAAAAAAAGCGATGTTTTTCATTGACTTAAATTTCCACTACAGGCACCCACCGCGCTTGAAGGTGAAATGACAGGCGGATGACAGCCCGCGCAACTAATGTGCACAAGTACCTTTGAGGTGGTTATATCACCGCTCTTTTTTCGTGCGTTTTACAGGCAATCGGTCACATCGAGCCCCACCGTACCTGAGTTTCAAGCGAGGCGATGACTGACGCCACCGGACACTTGGCGACCCAATTGTGTGCTTTACTGTTGCCGCGACGTTTTACCCGCGACTGCAGATGCTCCAGATACGGCAAATTCCCATCAGCGAGCAGAGCGATTCAAGCACAAATAAAGGTTTTTTTGCCTAACACACTTCCTTTCTTGAATTCAATCCGTTAGTATCCGCGGCGTTAGTACCAAGCTGAAAGTCAATTCTGGTCGAACAACTCCTGCGGTATACCTTCCCTAAAGAGAAGCCTCTACCGACATCACGGGATCGACCACCTCGATGGTTTCCAGGTAACGCTTGCGACAACACCGCCTTTGAATCGAAAGCAAAGGGTGTTGCGAAGCTCACTTACTCTGACCGAACCAACCTGCAAATTGATCAGGATCTTCACCCTGGGCCCAGAACCTTTGCCCTTGATGTGTTGCCTGCCCTCCTAAGTACCTACCTGCCGGCCCAAGCGCGCAAAAATCATAGCGCTTCAACTGGCTGCTTTGTTCCAGTCGGGTTCTTCGTTCGATCAATGGTGATCGACGTTACTGGAACGTTTTAACGTTGCACGGTTCTTATCCGTGTCATTTGTAGGAACACCCAATAACCATGTCTACTCAAATCCACACTCAGGATGCCATTCGCACCCTAACCAACGCTTTTGCACCAATGAACTGCCTGATCATGGCTGCTCGCAAAGGCTGCTTCAGCTTCACCCTGGTCAATGAACACGGCATCGCTCGTCACAGCGAACGCCTGTACCCCGATCAATACTCCAGCGCCGAGCCGCTGCAGGCCGTGATCGAGCGTACCCGTCAGGCACTGGTTGCCTGAAGCACCAGAAAGGCTGAAAACTTCAAAAGCCCTGCCTAAAAAGCAGGGCTTTTTATTGCCTGATATTTCTCCATTTGCTGTACCGGCTTAAGCACCAAGCGATATAACGGTTATAACTCGGTGCCGGTAATATTTTAAAAACAGGCCTTTACGGCACGAATATGACACTACACTTCAACTCAAGCGGCTTGATCCGCTTCCGGCGATCCTGAGTCGATCCACCGCTGCCAAGCCCCCCTTTCAGGAATCGCCGCCCACTTCACGTTTCGAGGGCTTTATGGGTATCGCCGCCAGCGAACTGTGCCGTTATGTGATCCGTCCGACATTGATTTACCTCGGGCGCCACAGTACTACAGCCGAATCCCTGCTACTGGGTGTTGCCGCCAGTCAGTCCGCTCTCGGTTCCGCCCTGCATGACCGCCGCGGGCATGGCCTGTACCGGATTGCCGAACCTCGTCACCAGGCGCTTTGGGATCACTACCTGGCACTGGACCCGGAGCGCGCCAGCCTGGTTCGCGGCCTCGCCAGCCAGCATGCATTTCTTAGCGGCCCGCACCTCGAACTGACCGTCAACCTGCGCTACGCCACCGCCATCGCCTGGCTATTAATAGAAGAACAAAACACCCCGCTCCCCGAAGCCGATGACCTGCTGGGCATGGCCCGAATCTGGCGCCAGACCTTCCAGCCGCAAGGTCGTCTACGTGACTTCACCTGCGCCTGGCAAACCTGTGTATCACCACTGAATCAGATCGCCTGTTAACCGGGCAATTTGCAAGATCGCGCATATAGACGCGAATTTGGTCTGATTGTCCTACAAAAGCGCTCTATCTCAAGCCATACAGCCTATAGCGCTGGAACGAAAATGTTGGTAATTTTCGCCCCGGTGATCATCAGGAGTTCTAATAATGAAAAAAGTAATACTCAAAACCACCCTTAGCCTCGCCGTTACCTTGGCATCCACGCAGATCTTCGCAAGTGGCTTTGCCCTCAACGAACAGAGCATCAGCGGGATGGGGACTGGTTTTGCGGGACGCTCTTCATCTGCCGATGACGCAAGTACTGTATTTGGCAACCCTGCCGGCATGTCGCGAATCAAGCGCCAGGAAGTCACTGGCGGGCTGGCAGCTATCGATGCTTCGAGTGATATCAAAGACGCCAAAGGCGCCCATCCGGGTACCAACAAAGGCGACATGGTGCCATTCACAGCCGTTCCGATGGGCTATTACGTCAAGCCGATCGATGATCACTGGGCATTCGGCCTCGGCGTCTATGCACCTTTTGGTCTGATTACCAACTATGAAAGTGGCTTCCAGGGTGGCGGCTTCGGCAGCAAGAGTGAAGTCAAGGTTGTGACTTTCCAACCTACCGTCAGCTACGCCTTTAACGACAGAGTATCGATCGGTTTCGGCCCGACCATTAACCGCATCGGCGGCACGCTCGAGTCGGATGTACCGCTCTTTGGCGATACCCACGTCAAAATCAAAGGCGACGATACCGCTCTGGGCTATAACTTCGGGGTCCTGGTGCAAGCAACCGACACGACTCGCGTCGGCCTGACCTACCACTCGAAAGTGAATTACAAGCTCGAAGGTCATACCGATATCACCGCAGGCGCCAATGCTCCTTCCGCCTTCCTGCAGAGCAATCGATACGATGCTTCGCTGAAAATCGAAACACCTGAATCGGTCGACTTCTCCGTAACACAACAGCTGACGGATGCGTGGACCCTGTATGCAGGTTCCACCTGGACTCGCTGGAGCCGCCTGAAAGACATCACCGTGAATAACGAAGGTGTAACGGCGGCACAAGGCGGTGCGTTGTCCCCTGCCCTGTTCGGCACCATTACGGAAGAGCAGAACTGGCACAATACCTGGGCCTACGCCATCGGTACTTCCTACCAGTTGAACAAGCAGTGGGTATTGCGCACCGGCCTGACCTTTGACCAGTCGCCTACCAACAATACTGACCGTTCCCCACGTATTCCTACGGGTGACCGCACTATCTTCAGCCTTGGTGCCGGCTACAATGTCACCAATGATCTGACCATCGACGTCGCCTACTCCTACCTCAAGGAAGAAGCTGTCACGGTGAATCGCTCCAACGCAGTCGACAGTTACAGCGCCAAGTACGAAAACAGCGCCAATGGTTTTGGTGTCGGCGCTACCTACCGCTTCTGATTCACGGCGAGCCTGAACAACTCACCCGCTGAATTGAAAAAGCCCCGCTCTCTTGTACAGAGGCGGGGCTTTTTAGTAGGCGCTGACTCAGCAAGAACCCATACCGAGTTGCATCAGTGCCAGACCGCCCTGATGCCAGCCCCACCAGGCCAACGCCAACAGCAGCGCGCCAGCTCCGGCGGCGGCGAGCCATGCTCCGCCCCTGCTCATGCAACACTCGCCTGAGCCTGCAACCGCGCCACCGGGCGCTCGCGCACGGGCCAGTTCAAGGCTGCCGCCAACAGACTGAGGAGAATCGCTACCTGCCAGATCAAGTCATAGCTTCCTGTTCGGTCGTAAACCACTCCACCCAACCAGCCGCCAAGGAACGAGCCCAATTGGTGGAAGAGAAAAACGATACCACCGAGCATAGAGAGGTTTCGTACACCAAACAGCGTCGCTACCGTGCCGTTGGTCAAAGGCACCGTCGACAGCCAGAGGAACCCCATGGCCATGCCGAACAGATAAGCACTGGTTTGCGTCACCGGTGCCCAGATGAACAGACCAATCACCACCGCACGCAGCACGTAGAGCCCTGTCAACAGACGCGGCTTGGACATGCGCCCGCCGAGCCAGCCCGCAGTGTAAGTCCCGAAGATATTGAACAGGCCGATCAACGCCAGCACCGTGGTGCCGACACTCGCGGGCAGGTGCTGATCGACCAGATAGGCGGGCAAATGCACACCAATGAACACCACTTGAAAACCGCAGACAAAAAAGCCGAACGCCAGCAGCCAGAAACCCGAGTGCGAACACGCCTCATGCAGCGCCTCGGACAAGGTTTGCTCATGCCCGAGCACTGGCAGCGGTTTGTCCTTGAGCATCCTGACCAGCGGCACAATCAACGCCACCAGCATGCCCAGCACCATCAACGCGGTTGACCAACCGAGCCAGCCGATCAACCCCAGCGTGCCAGGCAACATGGCGAACTGGCCGAAGGAGCCGGCAGCGCTGGCGATCCCCATGCCCATGCTGCGTTTCTCCGGCGGCACTGCACGTCCCACCACGCCAAGAATCACCGAGAACGACGTACCGGACAGACCGATGCCGATCAACAGCCCGGCACTCAACGACAGCGACCAGGCCGAGTCGGACAAGCCCATGAACACCAAACCCACCGCGTACAGCACACCACCGACCAGCACCACTTTCGCCGCGCCGAAGCGGTCCGCCAGCGCCCCCGTGAATGGCTGCGCCAGCCCCCAGATCAGGTTCTGCAGAGCGATGGCAAAAGCGAACACTTCACGCCCCCAGCCGAACTGCGCACTCATCGGCGGCAAAAACAGCCCAAAGCCATGCCTCACGCCAAGCGACAGCGCAAGAATCAGTGCGCTCCCGAGTAGAACCCAACCGCTGGTACGCCACATCGATGTCATTCTTATTCTCCAGTAGCGGGTATATACCCACTTAAATTCGGGCTAATGCTCGGAAAAGCCCGCCGCCTCAGGCCAGTTCATCCAGCAAGGCCAGCAAGATTGCGCGCTTCTCCGCGCCCAGACGGTCGATCAGCCGCTGCTGTGCCGCTTCCCAAGCCGGTAAGGCCGCTGCCAAGCGTTCACGCCCGGTTTCGGTCAGTTGCACGATGCGATTGCGCTGGTCTTCACCCTCAACCAGCATCACCAGCCCTTCTCCCTCCAGCACCCGCAGATTGCGCCCCAAGGTGCTGCGATCCAGCCCCATGGCTTCCGCCAGGGTGGAAATGCTCGGTTGATCGAGACGCTGCAAATTGCACAGCAAGGAATACTGCGCAACGTTGATCCCGAAGCCGTCGAGGGCGCCGTCGTAATGCCTGCTGACGCCACGAGCGGCGCGACGCAGATTGGTGCATAAACATTGAGAGGCTAGCATAGTGCGTGTATATACCCGCGATTGACAGAAAGCAAGATGTGAATATCGAATGACCGTAGGAGCTGCCCTTTAGAGCAGTGCCAAACCCACCAGTACCGCCATTTCCAGCAGCTCCAGCAACGCCCCTGCGGTATCGCCCGTGGTCCCGCCCAGACGCCGCAGCATCACCTGGCGCAACCAGAAGAACATCAGAGCCGCCAACACCAGTGCAACCATACCGCTCCAGCCACCGATCAGCACGCACGCCAGCGCACCGAGCAACAACACCTGCAGACCGGTCTTGCGCGGCAGATGATCGGCCAGCGCCTGCCCCAGGCCACCAGAGCGCACGTAAGGTGTATTCAGAAACAACCCCAGCAAGGCACTGCGACCGATTACCGGTGCGAGGATCAAACCGGCCGTGGAATGCTGATCGATCAATGCCAGTAACGCCGTGAACTTGAGCAACAGCACCAACATCAATGTGACCACCGCGATCGGCCCACTGCGCGGATCTTTCATGATAGTCAATGTGCGTTCGCGATCGCCAAAACCGCCGAGCCAGGCGTCGGCGCTGTCGGCCAGACCGTCGAGGTGCAAGCCACCGCTGAGCACTACCCAGACACTCAACAGCAACGCCGCGTGCAGCAACGCGGGTGTACCGAGCAACAGCCAGTTCAGCACCCACAATAGCCCGCCAAACAGCAGCCCCACCAACGGATAGAACAGCAGCGAGCGCCCTAGTTCCTGAGGCGCCGGCATGCCCGGCAGACGAATCGGCAAGCTGCTGAGAAACTGCAAGGCGATCCAGAACGGCAGCATGTTCAACCCTCTTCCTTGAGCACCGCATCAGCCTCGACGCGCAACGAAAACAGCGCGCCATGACCCACTTCAACGTTGAGCAACTGTTCACGCGGTAATCCACGCGCCCGGGCCAATAACAAACGCATGACCCCACCGTGACTGATCAGCAGCACCCGCTCGCCTGCACAGGCCTGATGCAAGCGCTCGACGGCCGCCAGCACCCGCGCGGAAAATGCGCTCACCGGCTCACCCTCGGGCGGCGTGAATCCGTAGGGATCAGCCCAAAACGCCCCTAACGCTTCGGCGTCGGTTTCCATCAACGCAGCGGCACTCTGTCCTTCCCAGGCGCCGAAGTGCAGCTCCTGCAGATCTTTCTCCAACACGACCGGCAAGCCCAACCGCTCGCCCAGTTCCTCGGCAAAACGCGCACAACGTTGCAGCGGCGAGCTGACCAGGCGATCCCATGGACCTTGGTCAATCACCGCCGCGCGCATCTGCTCCCAACCCTTGGCTGTCAGAGCGTCATCCAGGCTGCCACGCAACCCGCCCCCGAGTTCGGTTTCGCCGTGGCGCAGCAAATCCAGACGCAACGTCATGCCGGGCGATCGGCCACAGCCGCTTCAGCGAAAGTCGCCATTTGCCCGTGCAGGTCGCAGGCCAGACGCAGCAACGGCACCGCCAGAGCGGCACCACTGCCCTCGCCCAGACGCAAGCCGAGATCCAGCAAAGGCTCAGCATTCAGCGTTTCCAGTACATGCCGATGACCTGGCTCGGCTCCACGATGACCGAACAGCAGCCACTCGCGGCAAGCCGGATTCACGCGCACCGCGACCAATGCTGCAACACTGCAAATAAAGCCGTCGACCAGCACCGCCAATCCTTCTTGGGCGCAGGTCAGATAAGCGCCGGCCAGCGCGGCGATTTCAAAACCGCCGAGATTGAACAACGTCTGCAACACGTCACCGCGCTGAACGGCATGCAACGCCAGGGCGCGCTCAATCACCTGGGCTTTATGGCTGACACCTGCCGCGCTCAAACCGGTGCCCGGCCCGGTCAAATGCGCCACCGGGCAATCGAGTAATGCACAAGCCACAGCGCTGGCGGCAGTCGTATTGCCGATACCCATCTCGCCACCGATAAACAACTCGGAGCCCTCATCGATCGCCCGCAACACGCTGTCGCGGCCGGCCTGCAAGGCTTGCTCGCCCTGGGCTTGCGTCATCGCCGGGCCGTGAACGAAGTTTGCAGTGCCTGGACCGATATGCAGATGACGTACACCCTGCAGATTCAACGAAGGTGTAACGGTACCGAGGTCGACCACTTCCAGTCGCGCCTCAAGTTGTCGCGCCAATACGCTGATCGCCGCGCCACCGCTGACGAAGTTGTGCAGCATCTGCCCGGTGACTTCCTGCGGGAACGCCGAAACCCCTTCGGCAACCACCCCGTGATCACCGGCGAAAATCGCAATCCACAGCTGATTCAGGCTCGGTTTGACCCGGCCCTGCAACCCCGCCAGTTGCACCGCCACCGATTCCAGCTGCCCGAGGGAGCCTGCCGGTTTGGTCAGTTGCTGCTGTCGGGCCGCCGCTTGCTCATGCGCTTGCGCATTGATTGGCTTGCACGGGTTCAACCACCAGGAATGAGTCATAACGCAGTACCTTTCAAAGTCAGGGGCAGGCCGGCGACGGTCAACACGACACGCTGACAGCGCTCAGCCAGGGCTTGATGCAACCAACCGGCTTCATCGACATAGCGGCGAGTCAATTCGCCCAGCGGCACGACACCCAGACCGGTCTCGTTGCTGACAAAAACAATTTCCCCCGGCAGCGAGGCCAGGCAATCCAACAGGGCTTCACGCTCATGCGCCAGACGCTCGGGATCCTCAAGCATCAGCAGATTGGTCAGCCATAAGGTCAGGCAATCCACCAGCAGGCAACGCTCGTCGCTGGCGGTTTCGCGCAGCACCCGGGCCAGCTCCAGCGGCTCTTCAATCAGCGCCCATTCAGGCGGACGGCGCTCGCGGTGATGAGCCACCCGGGCATTCATTTCGCCATCCAGCGGCTGGCTGGTGGCGATGTACGTCACCGCCAGAGCGCTTTCGCCGGCAAGCTTTTCAGCCAGACGGCTTTTACCGGAGCGGGCTCCGCCGAGGATCAATTGCAACATAGTCATCAACCTCTAAATGGCGGTGTAACAACCGACCTCAAACTCCACAGAGTTCACGCAACAGCCCAGTGTCCAGATGCTTCTCCACCAAATCAGCCAAGCGCTCGATATCGCGCTCGCGCAAGGCGTGGTAATCGACTTCCTGCACGTCCCGCAATCCGGCCCAGCGCAACAGCGCGCTGCACGCAGCCGGAGATTCGAACAGACCATGCAAATACGTGCCAAGCACCTGTCCGTCGACACTTTGGGCACCGTCGCTGCGACCGTCATCCAGCAACACCGCCGCCTGCTCCAAAGCAATACCGGTGGTGACGCCAGCGTGAATTTCATAACCGCTGACTTCCGCGCTCTCCAAAGTCAGACGCCCGCGCACATTGCGCAGCTGCTTCTCTTCTTCGAGCACCGTTTCAAACGCCAGCAAACCAAGACCGGCACTGGAACCCGCCGCACCCTCCAACCCTAGCGGGTCATGCAACTGCTCACCGAGCATTTGCAGGCCGCCGCAGATCCCGAGCAACTTGCCGCCGTAACGCAAGTGGCGGGTAATGGCCGCGTCCCAGCCGTTGGTGCGCAAGTAGTGCAGGTCGCTGCGCACGCTTTTCGAGCCGGGCAGGATGATCAGGTCGGCAGGCGGAATCGGCTGTCCCGGTCCGACGAATTGCAGATCGACCTGCGGGTGCAGACGCAGCGGATCGAAGTCAGTGTGGTTACTGATTCGCGGCAACACCGGCACCACGACTTTGAGCACCTGCTCGGCTTTATCGGTCTGTCGCTGATCGATGCCGTCTTCAGCTTCCAGGTGCAGGTCCATGACATACGGCAGTACACCGATCACCGGTTTGCCGGTGCGCTCTTCCAGCCAGTCCAGGCCCGGTTGCAGCAAGGCGATGTCTCCGCGAAAACGGTTGATGATGAAGCCTTTGACCCGCGCCTGCTCAGTGGCTGACAGCAACTCCAGCGTGCCCACCAAGTGCGCGAATACCCCGCCGCGATTGATGTCGGCGATCAGCACCACCGGACAATTCACGGCCTCGGCGAAGCCCATGTTGGCAATGTCGCCGGCACGCAAATTGATCTCGGCGGGCGAACCTGCGCCTTCGACCATCACCACCGGATAGGCTGCACTCAAGCGTTCGTGAGAAGCGAGCACCGCTTGCATGGCGATGGCTTTGTAGTCGTGATAGGCGACCGCGTTCATGGTGGTCACGGCACGTCCGTGAATGATCACTTGCGCGCCGGTATCGCTGTTGGGTTTGAGCAGCACCGGGTTCATGTCAGTGTGCGGCTCAAGGTTGGCCGCCTGAGCCTGCACGGCTTGAGCGCGACCGATTTCGCCGCCGTCGGCGGTCACCGCGCTGTTGAGTGCCATGTTCTGCGGCTTGAACGGAGCCACGCGAACACCCTGGCGCGTCAGCCAGCGGCACAGCGCCGTTACCAGGGTACTTTTGCCGGCGTCCGAGGTGGTGCCTTGCACCATCAGCGTGGTCATAGGGTTTCCTTGGCGTAGGCGTCGAAAGCGTGCTCGAGGCGCTGCCAATCGGCTTCATCGGCCGGCAAGCCAAACCGCAGGCTGCTGTTGTGGGCGAACAGACGCAGCAAGATGCCTTGCCTGGCCATGAACTCATGCAGCTGCTCTGCGCGCTCGGTGATCAACCATTGAAACAAGGCACAACCACCTTGCGGCTTGAAGCCGTGACGCTCAAGGACTTCAGCCAGACGCTGACTGGCCTCTTCAGTGCGCTCGCGCTGGCGAGCGTGCCCTTGGGTGTCACGCAAACAGACCTGACCCAACACCCGGGTTGGCCCGCTGACCGCCCAAGGGCCGACCTGCTCGGCGAGCAGCTTGAGCAACTTGCGCTCAGCCAGTACGAAGCCCAATCGCACCCCGGCCAGACCGAAAAATTTGCCGAACGAACGCAAGACGATCAAGCCGACCTGATCGGCATAAGACGACAGGCTTAGCTGCGGGGTGTTGTCCATGAAGGCTTCGTCGACTACCAGCCAGCCGCCGCGCTGCGCCAACCGTGCATGCCAGTCGAGCAGGCGTTCCGGGGTCAGGCTCAGGCCGGTGGGATTGTTCGGATTGACCACCACCAGCACGTCGAGGCTATCGAGGAAAAAGTCGACTTCCTGCTCCAGCACTTCACGCACGATGTAGCCGTTGCGGCGCCAGGCCTCGGCGTGCTCGGCATAACACGGCGAGAGCACGCCGACTTTGCCGGTTCGACGCAGACGTGGCAGCAACTGGATAGCCGCCTGAGAGCCAGCGACCGGCAGCACCTGCGTGGCGCCGTAGTATTCGCGCGCGGCCTGCTCCAGGCCGTCATCGGTTTCCGGCAAACGCGCCCAGGCCCGCAACGGGATGTCCGGGATCGCCCACGGCCAGGGTGCCAGACCGCTGGACAAGTCGAGCCAATCGGCTTCGGCGATGCCGTAATGCAACGCCGCCTTGCGCAAGCGGCCACCGTGCTCAAGCATAAAGCTCGGCTCCCACACAGAGAATCAGCAGCCACAACCCTACCCCGCGCTGAACCAGTTGCCAGCCGCGATCGATGGAATTGGCGTCTGCCGGCAGACCTTCGCCCAACTGAGGACGCTGATGCAGCTCACCGTGATAGATCGCCGCCCCCCCCAACTCGACCCCCAGGGCGCCAGCGCCAGCGGCCATCACCGGCCCGGCGTTCGGGCTGTCCCAGGTTGGCCCCTGCGTGCGCCAGCATTTGAATGCCAAACGGGTTTTGCCCAGCAGCGCGTAGGTCAACGCCACCAGACGCGCCGGAATATAGTTGAGCACATCGTCGATTTTCGCCGCCGCCCAGCCGAAGCGCTCAAAGCGTTCATTGCGATAACCCCACATGGCGTCCAGGGTATTGCTCAGCCGATAGAGCACCACCCCCGGCGCACCGGCGACAGCAAACCAGAACAGTGCGGCGAATACGGCATCGCTGCCGTTTTCCAGAACTGATTCAGTGGCGGCGCGGGCCACTTCGGTCGAGTCCAGCTCACTGGTCTGGCGGCTGACCAGATAGCCGACACGCTTGCGTGCTTCATCCAGGTCGTCACTGCGCAGCGCTTGAGCTACCGGCTCGACGTGCTCACCGAGGCTGCGCAGGCCAAGGGCGCAATACAACGCGAGAATCTCGATGATCCAGCCGATGTAAGGCAGCCAGGACAATGCAGTGATCAACAGGGTCAGCGGCAACACCGCAATCACCCAGGCCGTGACACCGTGACTGCGCCAGCCACGGCCGGCGGAGTTGAAACGTTGCTCGATACGATCGGCAAAACGGCCGAACGCCACCAGCGGATGCCAGCGCTTGGGTTCGCCCAGCAGCGCGTCCAGCGCGACCCCGGCGACACTCAGCAACGCCACACTCATTGACTCACTCCCCAAAAATTTTCGTACAACAGTTCACTCAGCGGACGCGCCTGCGCCCAGCCTTCAAGGACCAGCATCGGCGCCGGGTAAAACGCCTTGACCGGTCCCAGGCACAACACCGCCAGCGGCTTGGCCCCCGGCGGCAGGCCGAGCAAATCCGCCAATGCCTGCGGTTCGAACAACGAGACCCAGCCCATGCCCAGACCTTCGGCACGGGACGCCAGCCACAGATTCTGGATCGCGCAGGACAACGACGCCATGTCCATTTCCGGCAAGGTCCGACGACCAAAGATATGCCGCTCGCGATCATCCATCAGCGCGGCGACCAGCACTTCGGCGCAGTCGTTGATGCCTTCGACTTTCAGCTTCATGAATTCGTCGGTGCGTTCACCCAGCGCCTGCGCAGTGTGTACCCGCTCCTCTTCCACCAGTTGCTGGATCTTGCCGCGTAACGCTCGGTCGCTGATGCGGATGAATCGCCAGGGCTGCATCAAGCCGACACTCGGGGCCCGATGCGCCGCTTCGAGCAATCGCCGAAGCAGTTCGGGCTCGACGCTGCCGCCACTGAAGTGACGCATGTCGCGACGTTCGGCAATCGCGCGATAAACCGCTTCGCGCTCGGCCTCGGAAAATGCGTTGTCGGTCATGGCTGCTTCGCGGGCAAGCCCGCCCCCACAGGGTTCAGGTCTGGCGCAAACAGCGCGGCGATCGCCGATGGATTGGACGGGAAATAAAAGTGCACATAGGACGCCGTCATCCGCCCGTCACGGAAAACCGCCTCGGCACCGCGCCCGCCGTTAGGGCTCAGACCACGAGCGATTGGCTCAAGCTCGGTGCTGGTCAACGAATGGTGATAAGTGTGGCCGCGCAGCGCGCCTTCGGGCAATTCGACCGCTTGCAGGGCCAACGCCGCCAGGCGTTTTTGCATCACCGCATCACCCGCCAGCAGCCCCACCAACTCAGCCCGCGTGCCATCGACATCGGTCAGTGAGTCGAGCAAATACAGCATGCCGCCGCATTCGGCCAGCAACGGTTTGCCGGCAGCATGGTGCGCGCGAATGGCATCGAGCATTGTGCTGTTTTCAGCCAACGCCACATGGTGCAATTCCGGATAGCCACCGGGTAGGTACAGGCTGTCAGCTTCTGGCAGTTCGCGGTCATGGATCGGCGAGAAGAATCGCAACTCGGCGCCCATCGCCCGCAACAAATCGAGGCTCGCGCCATAAGTGAAGGCAAACGCTTCGTCGCGAGCCACGGCAATTCGCACACCGGCCAACAATGGCTCGGCAACGATCTCTTCCGGCGCAGCGAACTCGACGGCAGGCGGCAACGCCACTTCGCAGCTGCTGGCCAACGCTTGGGCGGCTGCGTCGAGGCGCAGATCGAGGTCATTCAATTCACTGGCTTGAACCAATCCAAGATGACGGCTCGGCAGTTCGATCCCGGTTTCCCGGGACAAGGCACCATACCAACGCAGGCCTTCGGTCAGGCTGCCTTCGAGCAGTTGCGCGTGACGCAAGGTGCCGACGCGGTTGGCCAACACACCGGCAAACGGCAAATCCGGCTGATAACGCGCCAGCCCCAACGCCAGCGCACCGAAGGTCTGAGCCATGGCAGTGCCATCGATCACGCCCAGTACTGGCACGCCGAAGTGCCGCGCCAGATCGGCGCTGGACGGCGTGCCATCAAACAGGCCCATCACGCCTTCGATCAAAATCAGGTCAGCCTCAGCGGCCGCTTCCCACAACAAACGGCGACTTTCCTGCTCACCGACCATCCACATGTCCAATTGATAGACCGGCGCACCGCTGGCGCGCTCGAGAATCATCGGATCGAGAAAGTCCGGGCCGCATTTGAACACCCGCACCTTGCGCCCCTGATTGCGATGCAAACGGGCCAGCGCGGCAGTGACGGTGGTCTTGCCCTGACCGGAAGCCGGCGCGGCAATCAATACCGCCGGGCAATAACGACTGCTATTCATATAAAGAGGCTCACAGCTCAACGCCTTTTTGCGCTTTGATCCCGGCCTGGAAGGCATGCTTGATCATGCCCATTTCGGTGACCGTGTCGGCCAGCTCGATCATCTCCGGCTTGGCCCCGCGACCGGTAACTACCACGTGCTGCATCGGCGGACGGGCCTGCAAGTCGCTGAGCACCTGGTCGAGGTCCAGATAGCCATGTTTGAGCGCGATGTTCAGCTCATCGAGCACTACCAGACCAACGCCTGAGTCACGCAGCAATTCACGGGAGACTTCCCACGCGGCCTCGGCGGCGGCGATATCGCGCTGGCGATCCTGGGTTTCCCAGGTGAAACCTTCGCCCATCACATGGAAGCGCACTTGCTCCGGAAAGCGACGGAAGAACAGTTCCTCGCCGGTACTGCTGCGCCCTTTGATGAACTGCACCACGCCGCACTGCATGCCATGGCCCATTGCCCGGGCGAGCATGCCGAACGCAGAACTGCTTTTGCCCTTGCCGTTGCCGGACAGAACCAGCAGCAAGCCGCATTCGTTCGGCGAGTTGGCGATACGCTCATCAATCACGGCTTTCTTGCGCAGCATGCGCGCCAGATGGCGTTCGTCACGATCGGGGGAATCAGTCATGGGGGAGCTCTCCGTTGAGGCTGGATAACGGCGGGCAGGCATAGAAATAGACGGCAAGAAGCCTGGCATCGCCCACCGTGATGCCGCTGGATGAATCAGGCCGGTCTCCGGGCTCATGAGCGGCTTGCGCCTGACTGCGCGCCTTCCCATATCGATCTACGACACAGTGGCTCAAAGCACAGTTTTTACTCATTTACCGTTGCGGGGGCAGCGCCGGGATCGTCGCCCGTTCTGTCAAAGAACGCGCCCTCACCGGCTTCCCTGTTTCACTCGGTCGACCACTGGGTCACAGAGCACCTGAAACAAGTCGCGAAGGTTAGAGGGTTGGGGGTGGAGCGTCAATTAAAGCCGGGGGCTCATCAAAAGCAGATCGACCGCCGGAGCTGCGATCGTTGCCATCAGCCCATTATTTTTTGCGGCACAGCGTCAAACCATCACCCAAAGGCAACAACGACAGATCGACACGCGAGTCATCCTTCAAGGCACGATTAAGTGCCTGGATGGCTCGGGTGTCTTCGCTCGCGGGATTTTCTTCCAGTACTCGTCCACTCCAGAGCGTGTTGTCGAACACCGCCAGACCACCGCTTCGCAACAGGCGCAAGGCGCTTTCCAGATAGGCCGGATAGTTGGCCTTGTCGGCATCGATGAACATCAGATCGAAGCAACCACCCAGCCCTTGCTGCTCAAGTTGGGCCAGCGTTTGCAGCGCAGGGGCCAAACGCAAATCGATGCGCCCAGCGAGGCCTGCCTCCTGCCAGTAACGGCGCGCCGTGGCGTTGTACTCTCCGGGAATGTCGCAGCAGATCAACGCGCCGTCATCCGGCAAGGCGGCCGCCATGCACAAGGCGCTGTAGCCGGTAAAGGTGCCGACTTCAAGCAAGCGTCTGGCACCCGTAAGCTTGACCAGCAACGCGAGAAACTGCCCCTGCTCGGGCGCCACCTGCCAGCGCGCCATGGGCAGCGCCTGGGTTTCGTCACGCAAGCGGCGCAACAGCGGTGTTTCGCGCAGGGATACGTCGAGCAGGTAGTTGTAGAGGGATTCGTCGAGATTGAGTGTGCGAGCGGTCATGACAACCTCTGCGAACTAGAAATTGTGCGCCAGATGTTCGGGCTCAATAACACGCTTGGCGCTCAGGTAGGCTCTCTGCCAATAGGCCTTGGACAAACTGTCCAGCTTCACCGTACCCCCCGTGGCGGGTGCATGCACGAAGCGACCTTCACCAACGTAGATCCCGGCATGGCTGACTTGCGAGCCGCCATTGGTGGCGAAGAAGATCAGATCACCGGTCTGCAGTGCCTCTTGGCCGACACTCGGCGCTTGCATGCCGATCATCTCGCGAGTTGAACGCGGCAGGGAAATACCCGCCGCATCGCGGTAGACGTAGCCGATCAGGCCGCTGCAATCGAAACCCGAATCCGGCGTATTGCCGCCCCAACGATAAGGCGTACCGACCAGACCCAGTGCCCGAATCAGCACGTCTTCAGCGGCAGGCGAGAAAGATTGAACGGGAGCAAAAACCGGGGCGCGAACGACTTTAACAGGCGGCGGAGTACGACTGGCACAGGCGCTGAGCAGCGCTGCGAAGAAGATAAGTACAAGGCGGGCCGACATCGTCATATACAGAACATCCTGATCTGGCTGCGGCTTTCTCTGCCGAGAGACTGAAAACAAAACCGCGTAAGCAGGGCTTACGCGGTTAGTTAGTCAACAATAGATCAGGATTCTAGCGGCTACGCGCCAAACTTCAAGTAAGACTTTAAGTTAGCCTTACAAAAAGTCCGCTTACTTGCTTGCCGTGACCGTCGTTGGTGCCATGGCGAGCGCTCGCTTGGCCTCAATGAAAGTCTTGCTCCAGTAGCTGTCGCCCAGGTTATCGACCCGGACACCACCGCTGCGGCGGCTGCTGGAATGGATGAACTGGTCATCACCCAGGTAAATCCCGGCGTGACTGACGCGACCGCGACGACCATTGGTGGCGAAGAACAACAAGTCGCCAGGCTTCAGGTTGTTGCGGGAGACCAATGGGGCATTCACGTTGATCATTTCGCGAGTGGAGCGCGGCAGGTTCATGCCAGCCTCTTCACGAAACAGATAACCGATGAAACCGCTGCAATCGAAACCGGCTTCAGAGGTACCGCCCATACGGTAACGGGTACCGACCAGGGACAAACCACGTTCGAGAATGCTGTCGGCCAGAACCGGAAGCTGGTAAGGCTTGCTGCTGGCAAAATCGGCCAGCTCTTTTTCGGTCGCCAACTCTTCCTGATAAATAACGGAAGACTGGGCAGTCGCTGAATTTTTAATCTGCTGATCGTTTTGTTGCGAGACCGGGGAATGAACCGCGCAACCAAAAAGCAGGGTGACAAGTGCGAGAGGCACGAGGGGTGCGAAGCGATTTAGCATGGGCACGACCGTGGCTGAAGTTGTAAAGAAGGCGAGACTATGCCTTCTATCGTCCTCATTTGCAAATTCAATCGACCCAAATGTGACTTATCAGTTTCTCGCCAACATCTAAGCGCTTAAGCCCATTTTAAATCTGCACGCGCCGCGAAAGCCCTTCCGGAAGCGGTTTTTTTGACGCCTGGAAGAAGCCGAAACGCGCTACAGGCCGCAGTTTTACCAGCCCAGGGTTTCTTTGAGAAAGGGGATTGTCAGCTTGCGCTGAGCCTGCAGGGAAGCCTGATCGAGGCGTTCGAGGAGCTCGAACAACGCGCTCATGCTACGAGTACCGCGAGTCAAAATAAAATGCCCGACTTCGTCGGTCAGGTGCAGACCGCGACGCGACGCACGCAATTGCAGCGCACGCAACTTGTCTTCATCGGACAGCGGCCGCATCTGAAAAATCAATGCCAGGGTCAAGCGGGATTTGAGGTCAGCCAGTTTTACCGGCAACTCGCGTGGCGAGGTTGAGGCGGCGATCAGCAGGCGCCGACCGCTGTCACGCAGGCGATTGAACAGATGGAATAACGCCTCTTCCCAATCAGCCCGCCCTGCGACTGCCTGCAAGTCATCCAGGCAGACCAGTTCGTACTGCTCAAGGTTGTCGAGGATTTCGATACCGCGATCCAGCAACTCGGCCAACGGCAAGTACACCGCCGGCTCCCCCAACTGCTCGAAGCGCAAGCACGCGGCTTGCAGCAAGTGCGTACGCCCTACGCCGTCCTTGCCCCAGAGATAGATCAGGCTTTCGGTCCAACCGGCGTCGGCTTCGCACAGCCGCTCGACATAGCCGAGTGCAGCGGCATTGGCGCCGGGGTAGTAGTTGATAAAGGTAGCGTCATCACGCAGACGCACACCTAGGGGCAGCTGAATCGGTTTCATGCTGACTGAACAGTTCCAAACGAACCGTTAGTGGCCTCTGTGTAAAGTTTGCAAAGTTTATACCCGTGACGCCAGCCGCACAATGCAGCAGACCATAAGCAAAATCAAAGGTTTGCGTTAACTTGCAGGTATCGCCTGGGTTTGTTTGACGGCGTATGTAACAGCCGGGAGAGTTTTACAGGCCTGCCCGGCAATGCGCCGGGCGACCTTGAGCGCTTAATCGACAGCCCCGATCAATCCGAATCCTCCACGCCACTGTACATACCAGAATCCTTATATAAATCATGCACATGGCGCACCAGCACCATGATGACCGCCGCCACTGGCAACGCCAGCAGGATCCCGGTGAAACCGAACAGCTCTCCACCCGCAAGAATCGCAAAGATCACCGCCACCGGGTGCAGACCAATCCGGTCCCCCACCAACAACGGCGTCAGCACCATGCCCTCGAGCGCCTGACCGACCATGAACACCGCGACAATCCCGATCATCGGATACAGGTCGCCACCAAACTGAAACAACCCGGCAATCAACGCCGCGCCGATCCCGATCACAAAGCCCATGTACGGCACGATCGCTGCCAGACCGGCAATCAGACCGATCAACAGCCCCAGTTCCAGTCCGACCAGCATCAGACCCGCCGCGTAGATCACACCCAACGCCAGCATCACCAGCAACTGCCCACGAACAAATGCGCCAAGCACCTCGTGACACTCGTTCGCCAGCGATACCACACGCTCTTCACGATCACGCGGCAACAGACTGCGGATCTTCGCCATCATCAGATCCCAGTCGCGCAACAGGTAAAAACTCACCACCGGGATCAACACCAGATTAGCCAGCCAACCGATCAACGCCAAACCCGATGCTGTGGCCTGGCTCAGCACGATACCGACGATGTCAGTGGTCTGCCCCATGTGCTCGCTGATCGCGGCCTTGACCTTGTCGAACTTCCAGAACCCATCCGCCAACCCGAGTTTTGACTGCGCCCAGGGCATCGCCGTGTGCTGCAACCAATCGAGCATCTGGGGTGCCAGCTCATACAAGCGGAACAGCTGTTTGGCCAGCATGGGCACCAATACCAGCAGCAGCGTCATGACGACCAAGGTGAACAGCGCGAACACCGCGACCACACCCCAGGTCCGCGACAGACCGAATGTCTCCAGGCGATCCACCAACGGGTCGAACAGATAGGCCAGCAACAGCGCCACCAGGAACGGCGTGAGGATCGGATGCAATAAGTACACAAATGCGCACAGCAGGGCTACCCCACCCAGCCATACCCAACGCCGCGTATCGGCCATGAATCACTCCAGCTTCTATATAAGGAAAGAAAAATCTACCAACGGAAACTCAACTGCGCTTTGGGCGCGGGTGCCGGGGCAACTGCAGGTGCCCCACCGCCAACCGAAGGCAGAACCGATGCAGGCGCAACACCCGCCGACACCTCTTGCAACTTCGCCAGACTCAACTGCGCTCGCAGTTGATCGGCACTGCCATTGACTCGATACACGATCCGGTCGCCCTCGACACTTTGCAGGTGTGCACCAAATGGTTCCAGCAAGCGCCCCAGCACCGCGTAGCGCTCCAGATTCATGCCTTGCACCTCAAGCAACTGCTCGGCGGACGTTCCCGGCCTGGCGACAAAACGAGACGCCAGGCGCTGACTCACCGCCAGCAACACCGCATCGGCAATCGCCGCACTATCGGCCCCCTGCACACTGCCTTGCTCGCGCTGATCACCCAGCCATAAATGCCACTTGGCCTGCCACTGACCGCCCTCTTCCCGCGCATGCACGGCCAACAGAGCGTCCGCGCCGTAACGTTCAGAGATGCCATGCAGCGGCGCCGGATCGTTGCCTTCAAGATGCGGCGCGGTGGCGACGATCTGCTCATTCAGGTCACCCATCGGCAGGCGCAACGGCAGCCCCCGATGCTGGGCGGCACGCCGCAACGGCGCAGCACTGGCCTGACCGTCGCCCACCAGGCTTGAGCCTTCGGTCGAATCGTTCAGCCACCAACCGAGAATCGACGGCCGATTGGCGCTCCACAAGGCCAGGCCCGCCTGACGCAGCGCCCGATCGGTACTGGCCGGATCGAAATCGACTTGCAGGCTTTCCGGCGGCCCGGCATCGTAGCCATATCGGCTGATGATCTGCTGCGGGTCCTTGCGAATCGCCGCCAGCCCCGGGTTCTGTGCAGCCTTGGCGTCACCGGTCAGACGCAGCACCAGGGTTTCCAGCGCACGCTGGGTGGCCTGATCGCGCTCCTCCGGGGTCTGGCTGCTGACCGGCTCGCGCACTTGATAGAGACCGTTAACGGTTTGGGCATGACTCGCCAGGCTGACCAGTGACAAACAGCCCACAAAAAGTAATTTACACAAACGCATGGAGGATTCCCGACGACAAAAAGCGGCTGGAACAGACCGCATGAACAGACATGAGCAAGGCTGTGACCACGCGCCCAAGCAAAACATTCACGCAATCGATGGAAGTTTTCACTCTGTCATAACGATAGCCGGTTAACGGCTATACCTTATACAGCCACGAGCGACGTCACCAGCACCGGCATTTTCGGTTTTTTTAACGCGATATGCCTCTGCCCGTCGGCCCGAGGATGGCCGCTGCCCCTCAAGCCTGATAAAATCGCGCGCCTTCGTAGACCGGCAACGGCTGGGTACTCTGAAATGCTTGCGCGGCAATCGCGCCACACGTATTTCAGCGCACTCGCCGAACTCGGTCGTTACCCCTGAATCCCCCCTAAAGGCCTGGATCATGAGCAAGCAACCCTCCCTGAGCTACAAGGACGCCGGTGTAGACATCGACGCCGGTGAAGCATTGGTCGAACGCATCAAGAGCGTCGCCAAGCGCACTGCGCGCCCGGAAGTCATGGGCGGCCTGGGCGGTTTCGGCGCCCTCTGCGAAATCCCGGCTGGCTACAAGCAGCCCGTGCTGGTATCCGGCACCGACGGCGTCGGCACCAAGCTGCGTCTGGCGCTGAACCTGAACAAGCACGACAGCATCGGCATCGACCTGGTTGCCATGTGCGTCAACGATCTGGTGGTCTGCGGTGCCGAGCCGCTGTTCTTCCTCGACTACTACGCCACCGGCAAACTGAACGTCGACACCGCTGCTCAAGTCGTCACCGGCATCGGTGCTGGCTGCGAACTGTCCGGCTGCTCGCTGGTTGGCGGCGAAACCGCTGAAATGCCAGGCATGTACGAAGGCGAAGACTACGACCTGGCCGGCTTCTGCGTGGGCGTGGTCGAGAAGTCGGAAATCATCGACGGTTCGAAAGTCGCGGCTGGCGATGCCCTGCTCGCCCTGCCGTCTTCCGGTCCTCACTCCAACGGCTACTCGCTGATCCGCAAGATCATCGAAGTGTCCGGTGCAGACATCGAAAACATCCAGCTCGACGGCAAGCCGCTGACCGACCTGCTGATGGCGCCAACCCGTATCTACGTCAAGCCGCTGCTCAAGCTGATCAAAGACACTGGCGCTGTCAAAGCCATGGCCCACATCACCGGTGGCGGCCTGCTCGACAACATCCCTCGCGTTCTGCCAAAAGGCGCTCAGGCCGTGGTTGACGTAGCGAGCTGGACCCGTCCGGCGGTGTTCGACTGGCTGCAAGAGAAAGGCAACGTTGACGAAACCGAAATGCACCGCGTGCTGAACTGCGGCGTTGGCATGGTGATCTGCGTTGCCCAGGAACACGTTGAAACCGCGCTGAACGTGCTGCGTGAAGCCGGTGAGCAGCCTTGGGTCATCGGCCAGATCGCTACCGCTGCCGAAGGCGCGGCCTCGGTCGAGCTGAAGAACCTCAAGGCACACTGATGTACGAGCGGATGCAAGAGCAGATGCCCGTCACCTGTGATGTGGTGGTGCTGTTGTCCGGCACCGGCAGTAACTTGCAGGCCTTGATCGACGACGCGCAGAACGCGGACAACCCTGTGCGCATTCGCGCGGTGATCTCGAACCGCGCTGATGCCTACGGCCTTCAGCGCGCCAGAGACGCGGGTATCGACACCCGCACCCTGGATCATAAGGCTTTCGAAGGTCGCGAGGCCTTCGATGCCGCCTTGATCGAACTGATCGACGCCTTCCAACCCAAGCTTGTGGTACTGGCCGGCTTCATGCGCATTCTCAGCGCTGATTTCGTCCGTCACTATCAGGGTCGCCTGCTTAATATCCATCCTTCGCTGCTACCCAAATACAAAGGGTTACACACTCATCAGCGAGCGCTGGAAGCCGGCGACACCGAACATGGCTGCAGCGTGCACTTCGTCACCGAGGAACTCGATGGCGGACCACTGGTCGTACAGGCAGTAATACCGGTAGAGTTGCACGATTCGCCGCAAAGTCTGGCGCAACGGGTTCATACCTGCGAACACCAGATTTACCCGATGGCCGTACGCTGGTTTGCCGAGGGCCGACTGAGCCTTGGCGAACAGGGTGCTTTACTGGATGGTCAGTTACTCGCGACCAGCGGTCACTTGATTCGAAACTAGGAGATTTTATGCGTCGCGCCCTGCTCTTCGCTTGTGCTCTGTTCGCTCTGCCCCTTGCGCAGGCGGCAGACCTTCAACCGTTCTCCGCCAGCTACACCGCCGACTGGAAGCAGCTTCCGATGAGCGGCTCGGCCGAACGCAGCCTGTCGAAAAATGACAACGGCTCCTGGACCTTGAATTTCAAGGCTTCCATGCTGGTCGCCAGTCTGACCGAGGAAAGCACCCTGAAGCTGGACAAGGACGCCTTGCTGCCTCAGTCATATCGCTTCGAACGCGGCGGTCTGGGCAAAGCCAAGAAGGTCAATCTGGACTTCGACTGGACCACCAAGATGGTCACCGGTACTGATCGCGGCGATCCGGTCAAGGTACCGCTCAACACCGGCATGCTGGACAAGTCCACTTACCAACTGGCCCTGCAGCGCGATGTAGCAGCCGGCAAAAAAAGCATGAGCTACCAAGTGGTCGAAGGTGAAGACACAGACACCTACGACTTCCGCGTGATTGGCCAGGAGAAAGTCCAGACCAAGGCCGGTTCGGTTGATGCGATCAAGGTTGAACGTGTTCGCGACCCGACACAGAACAAGCGCATCACCGAAATGTGGTTCGCCAAGGACTGGGGCTACATTCTGGTAGCCCTGCGTCAGGTCGAGACCGACGGCAAGGAGTACAACATCATGCTCCTGGACGGTACGGTCGACGGCAAGGCTGTCAAAGGCAGCTGAGTTGGATCGAAGTGAAGAAGCCTCGCAATTGCGAGGCTTTTTTTCGCCTTCAAATTGAAAAGATCGCAGCCTTCGGCAGCTCCTACAGCAAACATCGATCCGCGTAGGAGCTGCCGCAGGCTGCGATCTTTTGATCTCAATACATGAAACCTTTGTCATGAAACTCAACGCCCTGCGACCGAATGTCACGGCCTGTAAGGGCTGCGGGATTTTTCCAATTCCTGCAAAAGACCATTACCGAACGAAGGCATTTACTTAGCAAGCTAACAAAACATATAACAAAGGCCTGCACACGCCTTGCTGCAGATCAATTGAGATTGGAGCCAGCAGATGACTGTAAAAGTAACTGAACGCGACGATTCACATAAATCCCACGAAGGCGTAGCCGCCGGTATCCGGATTTGGGACGTACATCAACAAGACATGCTGGTGGGAATGTTCCACTCCGAGAGTGATGCCCACAGCTATAAGGCCGAACTGGAAAATCTAGAGCAGAAGCGCGAAGCCTGAACGCTGAAATTACAGACTTGGAAAACCACAAACCCCGCTCATGCGGGGTTTGTCGTTGTGGCAGCCTTTAAAGGCTTACCACATCAGATCGTCAGGGATCTGATAGGCCGCGTACGGATCGTCTGCATCGACTTCTTCGGTCTGGGTGTTCAGTTGCACGATGCGCTGTGGATCGCGCTCCTGGATCTTCAGGGCCGCTTCACGGGGGATCACTTCGTAGCCGCCCGCGTGATGCACGATCGCCAGGGAGCCGCTGCTGAGCTTGTTGCGCATCAGGGTGTTGACAGAGATGCGCTTGACCTTCTTGTCGTCAACGAAATTGTAGTAGTCCTCGGTGGTCAGCTTCGGCAGGCGCGAGACTTCGATCAATTGCTTGACCTGAGCGGCGCGGGCCTTCTGTTCGGCCTTCTCCTGCTGCTGGCGATTGAGTTCCTGATCGCGCTTGACCTTCTCGGCCATGGCCTCCTGGGCCGCACGCTGCTGGGAGTCATCGAGTTCGATCTGACCTTTATGGGCCAGACGTTGCTGCTTCTGCTTGTCTTTGCCGACCTGTTTGGCCTGCTTTTGGTTGACCAGCCCTGCTTTGAGCAACTGGTCGCGAAGGGAAAGGCTCATGGTGCTTACTCACTTAGGCAACAGCTCAGCCGCAGCTGGGCAAATTCTTTTCCTGACGTTTGGCTTCGCCCCACAAGGCGTCCAACTCTTCGAGGGTGCAATCTTCCATGGGACGGCGGGTGTCGCGCAATGCCTGTTCGATAAATCGGAAGCGTCTTTCAAACTTGCTGTTGGCACCGCGCAATGCGGTTTCTGGATCAACCTTGAGGTGACGCGCCAGGTTGACCACGGAAAACAGCAGATCGCCGACCTCGTCACTGATGGCCGCCGAGTCGTTATCCGCCATGGCTTCGAGCACTTCATCAAGCTCTTCGCGGACTTTATCGAGCACCGGCAACGCGTCCGGCCAGTCGAAACCCACCTGCCCCGCACGCTTTTGCAGCTTGGCAGAACGGGACAGCGCCGGCAGCGCCGCTGGAACATCGTCAAGCAAGGACAACTGCTCAGGGGCCTGGGACTTCTCGGCCCGCTCCTCGGCCTTGATCTCTTCCCAACGCTGTTTGACCTGCTCTTCACTGAGCCGCGGGATATCCTGCGGCGCGTAAAGATCGCTGGTCGGGAATACGTGAGGATGACGACGAATCAACTTGCGGGTAATGCTGTCGACCACGCCATCGAACTCGAAACGCCCCTCTTCCCGCGCCAGTTGGCTGTAATACACCACCTGGAACAGCAGATCACCCAACTCACCCTGCAAATGATCGAAGTCGCCGCGCTCGATGGCATCGGCCACCTCGTACGCTTCTTCCAGGGTATGCGGGACGATGGTCTGCCAGGTTTGCTTGATATCCCACGGGCAGCCGAACTGCGGATCCCGCAGCCGGTTCATCAAATGAAGCAAGTCTTGAAGGCTGTACATCAATAAATCTCGCTCAAACGCGGCTCTGCGCAGGCGCTGCCGAAGGCTGCGATCTTTTGATTTTCAAGAGCAAGATCAAAGGATCGCAGCCTGCGGCAGCTCCTACGAGGGTTCGGGTCACGGGGTACGGTTACGCCGGGTTTCAATGATGTTCGGCAATTGGGAAATACGCCCCAACAACCGCCCCAATGCGTCCAGCCCCGGAATCTCGATGGTCAGGGACATCAACGCGGTGTTGTCCTCTTTGTTCGAACGGGTATTGACCGCCAGCACGTTGATCCGCTCATTGAGCAGCACTTGCGACACGTCACGCAGCAGACCGGAACGGTCGTAGGCACGAATGATGATGTCCACCGGATAGGTCAACACCGGCACCGGGCCCCAGCTGACCTGAATGATCCGCTCTGGCTCGCGCCCGGCCAGTTGCAGCACCGACGCGCAGTCCTGACGGTGAATGCTGACGCCACGGCCCTGGGTGATGTAACCGACGATCGCATCGCCCGGCAATGGCTGGCAGCAGCCGGCCATCTGGGTCATCAGGTTACCGACGCCCTGGATCTGAATGTCGCCGCGCTTGCCGGGCTTGTAGCCGGTGGCTTTGCGCGGGATCAGTTCCAGCTGTTCGTTGCCGCGTTCCGGCTCGACCAGTTGCTGCGCCAGGTTGACCAGTTGCGCCAGACGCAAATCGCCGGCACCCAACGCGGCAAACATGTCCTCGGCGGTTTTCATGTTGGCCTTGTCGGCCAGCTTTTCGAAATCCACCTGCGGCAGACCGAGGCGATTGAGTTCGCGTTCGAGCAGGGTTTTACCCGCCGCGACGTTCTGGTCGCGCGCCTGCAATTTGAACCAGTGAACGATTTTCGCCCGTGCCCGCGAGGTGGTGATGTAGCCCAGGTTCGGGTTCAGCCAGTCGCGGCTCGGCGTGCCGTGTTTGCTGGTGATGATCTCGACCTGCTCACCGGTCTGCAGGCTGTAGTTGAGCGGGACGATTCGTCCGTTGATCTTCGCACCACGGCAGTTGTGACCGATTTCGGTGTGCACGCGGTAAGCGAAATCCAGCGGTGTGGCGCCTTTTGGCAAGTCGATCGCGTGACCGTCGGGGGTGAAGATGTATACCCGGTCCGGTTCGATGTCGACCCGCAACTGTTCCGCCAGACCACCGATATCGCCCAGCTCTTCGTGCCACTCGAGCACCTGACGCAGCCAGGAGATTTTCTCTTCATAGTGATTGGAACCGGATTTGACGTCGGTGCCTTTGTAGCGCCAGTGCGCGCAGACGCCCAGCTCGGCCTCTTCGTGCATCGCGTGGGTGCGGATCTGCACTTCCAGCACCTTGCCTTCAGGGCCGATAACCGCAGTGTGCAACGAACGGTAGCCGTTCTCTTTCGGGTTGGCGATGTAGTCGTCGAACTCTTTCGGGATGTGCCGCCACAAGGTGTGGACGATGCCCAGCGCGGTGTAGCAGTCGCGCATTTCCGGCACCAGCACGCGCACCGCACGCACGTCGTAGATCTGGCTGAACTCCAGCCCCTTGCGCTGCATTTTGCGCCAGATCGAATAGATGTGTTTGGCCCGGCCGCTGATGTCGGCATCGACGCCGGTGGCCTGCAATTCGCTCTGCAACTGGTTCATCACATCACTGATGAACCGCTCGCGATCAAGACGTCGCTCGTGCAGCAACTTGGCGATCTGCTTGTATTGGTCAGGCTCAAGGTAACGGAAAGACAAGTCCTCCAGTTCCCATTTGATATGACCGATGCCAAGTCGGTGAGCCAGCGGTGCATAAATGTCGAAGACTTCCCGGGCGACCCGGTTGCGCTTTTCGTCATCGGCGGTTTTCACCGCACGGATCGCGCAGGTGCGCTCGGCCAGTTTGATCAGCGCGACGCGGACGTCGTCGACCATGGCCACAAGCATCTTGCGCAGGTTTTCCACCTGGCCCTGAGAGCCCAGCACCAACGACTGGCGCGGGCTCAGACTGGCACTGATCGCCGCCATGCGCTGCACGCCATCGATCAGTTTGGAGACCACCGGACCAAAGCGCTGGCTGACGGCTGGCAGTTGGATCTGACCTTCGCGTACGCCACGGTAAAGGATCGCCGCGACCAGCGAATCCTGATCGAGTTTGAGGTCGGCGAGAATCTCTGCGATCTCAAGGCCCGTACGAAAACTCGACGTACCTTCGGACCAGAGATTCTTCGCTGCGTTGTCCTGCTGTTCGGCCTGACGAGCGAACTCGCAGGCTTCTTTCAAGGCTTCACGATCCAGTGCCGGATCGACACTGACCGCATGATCGAGCCAAGCCTCGAGATTGATACTGCCGTCGGTATTGATCGGCTGGTGTGCTCTCACCTGTACCATCTTGCTTACCTTCCCTACGACGCAGATTCAATGCGTCAAATCGCTGACCTTCGTTGCTCATGCGCCCTCGCTGGGCTGACGCGGCTGATGCATGAGCGGTCTGGTCGGACCCGACGAGCCATCCTAGCTCGCTTCAAATAACGCCATGGCCTCGACATGTGCCGTCTGAGGAAACATATCGAGGATCCCGGCACGTTTTAACCGGTAGCCCTGCTTGATCAATTCGACCGTGTCGCGGGCCAGAGTTGCCGGGTTGCACGACACATAAACCAAGCGCTTGGCACCCAGCGATGCGAGCGTGCGCACCACCTCGAAAGCACCGTCGCGCGGTGGGTCCAAGAGTACCGCAGAAAAGCCCTCGCTGGCCCATTTGGCATCAGCCAAAGGCTGGGATAAATCGGCCTGAAAAAACTTCGCGTTATGCAGATTGTTGCTAGCGGCATTCGCGCAAGCACGCTCGACCATGGTCTGCACGCCTTCCACCGCCACCACTTCACGGACTTTCTGCGCCAGCGGCAAGGCAAAGTTACCCAGGCCGCAGAACAGATCGAGCACGCGCTCGTCAGCGGCAGGCTTCAGCCATTCCAGCGCCTGGGCGATCATCGCTTCGTTGACCCCGGCGTTCACCTGAATGAAGTCACCCGGGCGATACGCCAGCTCAAGATTCCATTGTTCAAGTCGGTAACCCAGCGCCTGATCGGCATCGACCGGTTGCGGCTCGCCTTCGCCATGCAGCCACAATTGAGCATCATGGAATGCGCAGAATTCCTTGAGGATGGCCAGGTCGTTTTCAGACAGTGGCGCCATGTGGCGCAACAGCAAGGCCAGGGATGAACCGGCGAACAATTCCACATGACCCAACGCCTGAGGCTTGCTCAAACGCCGGAGCATTTCCGGCAAGCAGCTCATGATCGGCTGCAAGGGCTGTACCAGCACCGGGCAATCATTGATGCCGACGATGTCCTGACTGCCGGCGGCGCGAAAACCGACTTCGAGTTTTTTCGCCTTCACGTCCCAGCGAACCGCCACCCGGGCGCGACGTCGATAGGCGAATTCAGGACCGCTCAAGGGCGCTGCCCACTGCTCGGGTTCGACACCCGCCACCCGCGACAACTGCTCGGCGAGCATGCGCTGTTTCAGGGCGAGCTGTTCGTTGTGGGGCAAATGCTGCACGCTGCAACCACCGCAGCGCCCGGCATGGGCACACGGCGCCGGGCGACGCAATTCACTGGCGACGAAGACGCGCTCGGTGCGCGCCTCGACAACTTTGCCATGGGCACCCAGGACTCGCGCCTCGACTTCTTCACCCGCCAAAGCGCCAATGACGAACCAGGTACGACCTTCGAAAAACGCGATACCGCGACCGTCATTGGCCAGGCGCTCAATGGTCAGTCGCTGCTTTTTGCCGGTCGGGACTTGCGGGGCCTTGCTGCCGCCAGTGGGTTGGAAGCGCAGGCCTCTCTCTTGCTTGGCCATCAGTTGGGCGCGTCGAAAATGCCGGTCGACAAGTAACGGTCGCCACGGTCACAAATGATCGCGACCATCACCGCATTTTCAACTTCTTTGGACAAGCGCAGCATCGCTGCCACGGCCCCGCCCGAGGACACACCACAGAAGATGCCTTCTTCGCGCGCCAGACGACGGGTCACGTCTTCGGCTTCGCTTTGGGCCATGTCGACGATCCGGTCAACCCGATCGGCTTGATAGATCTTCGGCAGGTACTCCTGCGGCCAGCGACGGATACCCGGAATCGCCGAGCCTTCCATCGGTTGCAGACCGATGATCTGCACCGCGGTGTTCTGCTCCTTGAGGTAACGCGAAACCCCCATGATGGTGCCCGTGGTCCCCATGGAACTGATGAAATGAGTGATGGTGCCCTCGGTCTGGCGCCAGATTTCCGGGCCGGTGGTGGTGTAATGCGCCTGCGGGTTGTCGCCGTTGGCGAACTGGTCGAGCACCTTGCCACGGCCGTCAGCCTGCATCCGCTCGGCGAGGTCGCGAGCACCTTCCATGCCCTCTTCCTGGCTGACCAGAATCAGCTCGGCGCCATAAGCGGTCATCGCAGCCTTGCGTTCGGCGCTGGAGTTGTCAGGCATGATCAGGATCATCTTGTAACCCTTGATCGCCGCGGCCATGGCCAGGGCAATCCCGGTGTTACCGGAGGTCGCCTCGATCAATGTATCGCCGGCATGGATCTGCCCACGCAGCTCGGCACGGGTAATCATCGACAGCGCCGGACGGTCCTTGACCGAACCCGCCGGGTTATTACCCTCGAGCTTGAGCAGCAGGGTATTGCTGGTGGCGCCGGGCAGGCGCTGCAAACGAACCAGCGGAGTGTTGCCGACGCAATCGGCGATGGTTGGGTACTGCAAGGTCATGGCGTATTCGCAATCCAGACTGCGGGGGCGCCCATCATACCGGCAAACGTGCGCAGGCCATATCACGCAAAGTATGGGGCTTATGCATTAAGGGAATAAGCAGACTCAGATCGCTCCCACGCTCTGCGTGGGAACGATCAACCCTAAAGATCTGCCAGCAACCGCATATTCAGCCGTAACCCGTGCCCTGCATTCTCCGCCCACAAGCATCCGCCCTGACGCTGCACCGCGTTGCGCGCGATGCTCAGGCCCAGACCAAAGCCGCCATTGCCCTGCCGCGCGCCGTCGAGTCGGGTGAACGGATCGAAAATACGCTCCAGGTCGTGTTTGGCGACACCGCCGCCCTGGTCTTCGAGCCACAGCTGCCAATAATCGCCGTCGCGCTGTCCGTCGAGACGCACGCTGCCACCGCTCGGAGAATGGCGGATAGCGTTGCGCAGAATGTTTTCCAGCGCCTGGGCCAGGGTGTTCAGATTGCCGCGAACCCAGCACGAAGCATCCACCGCGCAGTGCAGTTGCTCAGCAGGCCAACCGCTTTCGTAGCAGGCGTTTTCCGTGAGCATTTCCCAGAGGGCCTGAATCTGGATCGCCTCATCCGGTAATGGCGAGCATTCGGTGTCGAACCAGGCCAGTTGCAGGGTGTCTTCTACCAGCCGCTGCATGCCATCGACTTCGCGACCGATGCGCTCGCGCAGTTGCAGCAGGTCCTCTTCGCTTTCGCTGGCCACCCGCAGACGGCTCAACGGTGTGCGCAGTTCGTGAGACAAGTTGCGTAGCAGTTGCTGCTGCACAGCCAAGTTGCTTTGCAGGCGTTCGGACATTTGATCGAAAGCGCGGGCCTGTTCATCCAGGTTGTTCAAAGGCACCACCCGATCAAACCACTTCATCAAGAGCACTCAATACATAGCCCTTGCCCCAGACCGTGCGCACTTCGCACTCGATGTAGCCGATGGCCTTGAGTTTGCGGCGGATCTGGCTGATGTGCATGTCCAGGCTGCGGTCGTGGGGTGCGTAGCCGCGCTGCAACACCTGCTGATAAAGGAAGGCCTTGCTGAGCACTTCATCGCCATTGCGGTTCAGGGTTTCCAGCAGCCGGTATTCGCTGCGGGTCAGCCCGGCCCACTGCTCAGCATAATGAACATCACACCGTTCATCGTCGAAACGCAGGCGGTGAACGTCGCCGTTGAACGAGGGCGGCACAGGCCGACGCTCCAGGTCCACCCGTCGCAGGATGGCTTCGATACGCACCCGCAATTCGGCCATGCTGAAAGGCTTGGGCAGGTAGTCGTCGGCGCCCAGACGAAAACCGCTGATGCGATCCGCTTCGGCGCCCAGTGCCGACATCAGCAGCACCGGGGTGGAATCGCGGGTCCGCAGATCGGTCAATACCGCCAAGCCATCCATACCTGGCAGCACAATATCCATCAGCACGACATCGAAGGTGTGCTCACGAGCAATCGCCAACCCTTCCTCGCCGTTCTGGCACCAGGTCACCTGAAAGCCACAGCGCCCCAGATGTTCATGAACATAAGCCCCCAATACAAGGTCGTCTTCAATCGCCAGGATACGAGGGGAGCCAACAGATACGGGATTCATTAGCTTCTGCAAGTCATTCTCAATCACTGATTATTCAAGATTGCCCGGCAGTGAGCAACCCACGAGTTTCGTCGCAGCCCCCGAGACCTTTAAACCGTCACAAATCGCTGGGTAATTTGCCGAGATTGCCCGCATGCAAATCGCTACACTGCGCAGGTGCTGCGTGCCGGATGCACGCATAGGCCATCTATAAACAGCGTGATAGCAGGAGAGTGACGTGCTGAAAAAACTGGGGATCAAAGGTCGCGTCATGTTGTTGACCTTGTTGCCGACCAGCCTGATGGCCTTGGTTCTGGGCGGCTATTTCACCTGGATGCAGCAGTCCGACCTGCAAACCCAACTTCTGCAACGCGGCGAAATGATCGCCGAACAACTGGCACCCCTGGTCGCCCCGGCCATGGGCCATCAGAATGACGACCTGCTGGAACGCATCGCGACCCAGTCACTGGAGCAACCGGACGTGCGTGCTGTGTCGTTCCTGGCGCCGGACCGCACGCAACTGGCGCACGCCGGGCCGCTGATGCTCAACCAGCCGCCCACCGGCGACAGCACGCATATGCTGCAACGCACTGGCAACGACGCCACCCGTTACCTGCTGCCGGTGTTTGGCAGGCATCGCAACCTGGCCGGCGATCTGATCCCCGATGAGTCCGATCGCTTGCTGGGCTGGGTCGAGCTGGAACTCTCCCACAACGGCATGTTGCTGCGCGGTTACCGCAGCCTGTTCGCCAGCGTGCTGTTGATCGCCGCAGGTCTGGTCGGCACCGCGCTGCTGGCATTGCGTATGGGGCGCACCATCAATACACCGCTCAACCTGATCAAGCAGGCCGTGGCGCAACTCAAGGACGGTCATCTCGAAACCCGCCTGCCACCGCTCGGCAGCCAGGAGCTGGACGAGTTGGCCTCGGGCATCAACCGCATGGCCAGCACCCTGCAAAATGCTCAGGAAGAATTGCAGCACAGCATCGATCAGGCCACCGAAGACGTCCGGCAGAACCTGGAAACCATCGAGATCCAGAACATCGAGCTGGACCTGGCGCGCAAGGAAGCCCTGGAAGCGAGCCGGATCAAGTCCGAGTTCCTCGCCAACATGAGCCACGAGATTCGCACGCCGCTCAACGGCATCCTCGGTTTCACCCACTTGCTGCAAAAAAGCGAACTGACGCCGCGTCAGCTCGACTACCTGGGCACCATCGAAAAATCCGCCGACAGCCTGCTGGGGATCATCAACGAGATTCTCGACTTCTCGAAAATCGAGGCCGGCAAACTGGTGCTCGACAGCATTCCGTTCAACCTGCGCGATCTGCTCCAGGACACGCTGACCATCCTCGCCCCGGCCGCCCACGCCAAACAGCTCGAACTGGTCAGCCTGGTTTACCGCGACACCCCGCTGTCGCTGGTCGGTGACCCGCTGCGACTCAAACAGATCCTGACCAACCTTGTGAGTAACGCGATCAAGTTCACCCGCGAAGGCACCATCGTCGCCCGCGCCATGCTTGAAGAAGAACACGAAGACAGCGTGCAACTGCGCATCAGCATTCAGGACACCGGCATCGGCCTGTCGAATCAGGACGTACGCGCATTGTTTCAGGCCTTCAGTCAGGCCGACAACTCGTTGTCCCGACAACCCGGTGGCACGGGCCTGGGACTGGTGATTTCCAAGCGGTTGATCGAGCAGATGGGTGGCGAGATTGGCGTCGACAGCACGCCGGGGGAAGGCTCGGAGTTCTGGATCAGCCTGAGCTTGCCGAAAACCCGCGACGATGCCGAAGACTTGCCAGCACCACCGTTGCTCGGACGGCGCGTTGCGGTGCTGGAGAACCACGAACTGGCACGCCAGGCCTTACAGCATCAACTGGAAGACTGTGGTCTTGAAGTGACACCGTTCAACACCTTGGAAAGCCTGACCAACGGCGTCACCGGCGCCCATCAGACCGAGCAGGCGATTGACCTCGCGGTGCTGGGCATCACTTCCAACGACATGCCACCGGAGCGGCTCAATCAGCATATCTGGGACCTCGAACACCTGGGCTGCAAAGTGCTGGTGCTGTGCCCGACCACCGAACAGACGCTGTTCCATCTCTCGGTGCCCAACCCCCACAGCCAATTGCAGGCCAAGCCGGCCTGCACCCGCAAGTTGCGTCGGGCGCTGTCGGATCTGGTCAACCCGCGCCAGTTGCGCAACGAACCGGGCGAACCGGTTTCCAGCCGCGCGCCCAAAGTACTCTGCGTCGATGACAACCCGGCCAACCTGCTGCTGGTGCAGACGCTGCTTGAAGACATGGGCGCCAAGGTGCTGGCAGTCGAAAGCGGTTATGCGGCGATCAAGGCCGTGCAGACCGAAGCCTTCGACCTGGTGCTGATGGACGTGCAGATGCCGGGCATGGACGGGCGTCAGAGCACCGAAGCGATTCGCCAATGGGAAAGCGAACGGCATTGCACGCCGCTGCCGATTGTCGCCCTCACCGCACACGCCATGGCCAACGAAAAACGCGCCTTGCTGCAAAGTGGCATGGACGATTACCTGACCAAACCGATCAGCGAACGCCAACTGGCGCAGGTGGTGTTGAAGTGGACCGGGCTGGCCCTGCGCAATCACGGTCCGGAGCGAGCCGACGCCTATGGCAACACCAGCGACCTGCTGGTGCTCGACCCCGATGAAGGCCTACGCCTCGCGGCTGGCAAAGCCGATCTGGCGGCCGACATGCTGGCGATGTTGCTGGCTTCGCTGGAAGCCGACCGCGAGGCGATTCGCGTCGCCCGCGAAAGCAATGACCAGAATGCCCTGATCGAACGGGTCCACCGCCTGCACGGCGCGACGCGCTATTGCGGCGTTCCGCAGTTGCGCGCGGCCTGTCAGCGCAGTGAAACCCTGCTCAAGCAACAAGACCCCAAAGCCCTGGTGGCGCTGGAGGAACTTGAACGGGCAATCAACCGACTGGCCTCGCAAGCGCGTATTGGCGCTTGAGCCCGCTCAATGGCGCGGCGGTCGTTGAGGGTTAAACTCCGTAGCAGCAACTGTCTTCATCGTTCCCACGCTCTGCGTGGGAACGATGAATGACGTGAGATTTCCAGGAGGACACGATGCGCACGATTCTCTTCAGCAGTCAGACGTACGACCGCGACAGCTTTCTTGCAGCCAGGTTGCCCGCCGGTATCGAGTTGCACTTCCAGTCTGCGCGCCTGAGCCTGGACACGGCGGCGCTGATCGACGCACTGAAAAACGGTCAACTACCAGACCCTCCTGACCCACGAAGCGTTGGCCGCAATCGCCACGACCACCTTGCAGAACATCACCGACTGGGCCGCTGGCACACCACACAATCAGGTCGAAGGCTGACTGGGTCTGATCGAAGGTTGCATCCATGGGCCATGCCTGATTCTTTCGCGTGCTAGCATATCGCGCATATTTGGAGGACCCATGGTCGAACACGATTTCCGCTACAGCCTGATGAACCCGCAACACACACTGACCGAATGCCGCGCGCTGACGCCGGGGCGTTATCAAGTCACCGGCAACGGCGGCTCGATCCGCGCCGATGACGTGTTATTGGTAACCCTCAAGGGCAGCAAGGACTTGTCCATGCGCCTGACCGTTGAAAACGTTCGCCACCTGCTCAAGCCCATGGGCCAGTGGGTTGCCGTGGCCAGTGGTCCGGTGTTCGGCGAATTGGCGATTCACAACTGGCAAGTGAACTGCGATAGCTGCACCAAAGAGCTGAGATTCGAGTTCGCGGTCGACGCCAAGCTGGGCAACAAGGCAGAAAAACCGGCCGCCACCGCACGGATTGCCGAGCTGGGCTGGACCACATCCGGCGAGAAGCACCTGTGCCCGAAATGCCAGGAGCCTGCGTAATGAAACACCTCGTTCTGGCCGCGATGGTGGGTGTCAGCCTGCTGGGCTGCGCCGCTGAGCCGGTGCAATTGCAGCAGGATCGCAGCTATGTCCTGGAGTGGATCGGCGAACGCCCACTGATTGACTCCAGTCACCTGACCATCACCCTGGGTGAAGACGGTCGAGCTTATGGCAATGGTGGCTGCAACCACTGGTTCGCGCCCTACACGCTGGACGGCGACAAGCTGAGCTTCGGCAAAGTCGGCAGCACCCGTAAAATGTGTGCACCGGCGTTGATGGAACAGGAAAAACGCTTCCTGCAAGCGCTGGAAACCGTGCAGCGCTGGGACATTTCACCGATCGAGCAAATGCGCTTCTGGCCCGCTGAAGGCAAGCCGCTGCGCTGGTGGCTTGAAGAGGGTTAACCCTCCCTCTTCCAGCCAAAAAAGATCGTCCGAACGCGGCCCGAACCTTCGGCAGCTCCTACAGACATCGATCCATGTAGGAGCTGCCGAAGGTTCGGGCCGCGTTCGGACGATCTTTTCAGTAGCGCCTCAATTCATTGCCTGCAACGCCTTGAGCTTCGCCATCACCCCCGCGGCCGTCTGCTCACCCATCAACTGCTCGCGCACCTTGCCCTTGTCATCGACGATGTAGGTCACCGGCAGCGCCTCGCTGCGCGGCAATTCGAAGCGGTCGGCCGGGTCCTGGGCCAGCACGGTGAACTTGATCCCGAGCTTTTCACTGGCGCTCTTGAGCTCTTCGCCCTGCACATTGTCGAAATTGACCCCTAACACACCAATCTTCTGACCTTTGAGCTGTTCAGCCAACGCGTTCAATTCTGGAATCTCGGTACGGCACGGGCCACACCACTCGGCCCAGTAATTAAGTACAAACCATTGGCCATCCAACCGCTCGGACGCCACTTTCTGTCCCAACTGATCGGTGCCGTAGTCATAGCCACAGCCGCCAAGCAGCAAGGTTGTGAAGAGGGCCAATGCTGCTGTCAGTCGCCTTGTCATGGGATCATCCTTACTCAAAAAAATAAGTTCTGCTGCGACCCATCGCCTCTCAAGGTTCAGGACTGCTCGCCGCACAGGTAGAATAGCCGCCACCTTACGCAAGATGCGAACCGCACATGACCGATCTGACGCTTTATCACAACCCGCGCTGCTCGAAATCCCGCGGTGCGCTGGAACTGCTGGAAGCCCGTGGCCTGACGCCAACCGTGGTCCGCTACCTGGAAACCCCGCTGAACGCCGCGCAGCTGCAAGGCCTGCTGGGCAAACTCGGTATCAGCGCCCGCCAATTGCTGCGCACCGGCGAAGACGAATACAAAACCCTGAACCTGGCCGACAGCAGCCTGAGCGAAGCACAATTGATCGCCGCCATCGCCGAACATCCGAAACTCATGGAGCGACCGATTCTCGAAGTCGGTGACACAGCCATCATCGGCCGTCCGCCAGAGAGCGTGCTGGAGATTCTGCCGTGAGTGCGCCGTACATTCTGGTTTTGTATTACAGCCGCAGCGGCTCGACCAATGAAATGGCCCGGCAAATTGCCCGTGGCGTTGAGCAGGCCGGGATGGAAGCACGCCTGCGCACGGTGCCGGCGATCTCCACCGAATGCGAGGCGGTGTCGTCGGACATTCCTGACGAAGGCGCGCTGTATGCCAGCCTCGACGACCTGAAAAATTGCGCGGGCCTGGCCCTCGGTAGCCCGACCCGTTTCGGCAACATGGCGGCGCCGCTGAAGTACTTCCTCGACGGCACCAGCAACCTGTGGCTGACCGGCGCACTGGTGGGCAAGCCCGCCGGAGTCTTCACCTCAACGGCCAGCCTGCACGGCGGCCAGGAAACCACCTTGCTGTCGATGATGCTGCCATTGCTGCACCACGGCATGCTGATCACCGGCCTGCCCTACAGTGAATCGGCATTGCTCGAAACCCGCGGTGGCGGCACGCCTTACGGCGCCAGCCATCATGCCGGTGCTGACGGCAAAAGCGGCTTGAACGAGCATGAAGTCGCACTGTGCCGGGCCTTGGGTCTGCGTTTGGCGAAAACCGCCCAGAAACTGGAGCGCTAACGTGGCCAGGAAACCGAAGATTCTGCCCTCCATCGAGTGGCTCGAACCGCGAGTTCGGGCGATGCGCATCATCAGCCTGCTGTGCTACTTCGGTCTGGCGGGCTTGCTCTGCGCCTATTACCTGATGATCGCCGACCTGCATGGTGCGCGACCGTGGGTCATCCTGCTGATTGAACTGGTGCCCTTGTTGTTACTGGCACCGGGCATGATCAGCGGCAGCGCACGCGGGCATTCATGGATGTGCTTTGTGGTGAACCTGTACTTCATCAAGGGCGCGACTGCCGCGTTCGACCCGAATCGACAGGTCTTTGGTCTGCTGGAAATGGCCGCGAGCCTGGCGGTGTTCTGTTCAGCGCTGCTGTATGTGCGCTGGCGGTTTCAGCTCAATCGCAAGTTGGCGGGTGAAGGCGAGATATCAGTCGCCTAAGTGAAAAAGATCGCAGCCTGCGGCAGCTCCTACGCACGCTATCTCTGTAGGAGCTGCCGCAGGCTGCGATCTTTTGGGATCACCTCGGTTTCAATGATTCACGGTGTAAGCCAGCATCATCGAAATCTGACACATCGGCCGGCCACTCTCGGCGTGCCATTGGTTGAAGGCGTTCTGCACCGTCGCCAGATCGCGCAGGCTGGTCGGTACCTTGTCGATAATCTCTTGCGCATTCAATGCCGCCACCACGTCATAACTGGGCACGAAGGTGTCCTTGCCGATCATCCGCAGAAACCGCGGTGCCGACAACCCGCCCAACTGATGCCCGTGTTTGGCCAGGTACTTCCACAGGCCAACGATATCGGTCACCGGCCACTCGGCGATCAACTCGCCGAAGCTGCCCTGCTCTTTCGCTACGTCCAGTATGAACTGCGCATTGCGCGGCACGCTCTTGAGCTTGCCCAGGTGGCGGATGATCCGCGCGTCCTGCATCAGTCGCTCAAGGTGTTCGGCGCCCATCAGCACGACCTTTTCCGGATCGAACTTGAAGAACACTTCTTCGAATGCCGGCCATTTGGCGTCCACCAGACTGTGCTTGAGGCCTGCGCGAAACACCCGCAACGCCAAGGTCGACAGGTAGCGGTCATCGCTGATCTTGCGCAGTTGTGCCGGGGTCTTGGGCACGGGCAGATGGGCTTCCAGTTCGGCTGCCGAACCAAAACGGTTCAAACAGTATTCGTGCAGCCACTTGTAATCGCGCATGCCCTCTCCTGAGCCATGAAATAAAAACGGCGCCCGCAAGCGCCGTCGATCAGAACGGTTTAAGCACTCAGAGGTTCACCACATTCACGAAACGCGACGCAGCCGTTTCGTCGATACGCAGGGTGGTGAAATCGAACAGGTTACGGTCCGCCAGCTGCGACGGAATGACATTCTGCAAACCACGGAAAATGCTTTCGGTGCGGCCCGGCGTCTTGCGTTCCCATTCCTGAAGCATTTCCTTGACCACCTGACGTTGCAGGTTTTCCTGGGAACCGCAGAGGTTGCACGGAATGATCGGAAATTGCTTGAAGTCCGAGTAAGCCTGAATGTCTTTCTCGTTGCAGTAGGCCAGCGGGCGAATCACTACGTTACGGCCGTCGTCGGCGCGCAACTTCGGCGGCATGGCCTTGAGCGAACCGTTGTAGAACATATTCAGAAAGAACGTCTCGACGATGTCGTCGCGGTGATGACCGAGGGCCATTTTGGTCGCACCGATTTCGTCGGCGAAGGTGTAGAGCGTACCGCGACGCAGGCGTGAGCACAGCGAGCAGGCGGTCTTGCCTTCCGGCACCAGCTCCTTGACCACCGAGTAAGTGTCCTTTTCGACGATGTGGTATTCCACGCCCAGCTCTTTCAAATAGGCCGGCAGCACATGCTCAGGGAAACCTGGCTGTTTCTGGTCCATGTTCACCGCGACGATCTCAAACTTGATTGGCGCCACCTTCTGCAGGTGCATCAGCACGTCGAGCAGGGTGTAGCTGTCCTTGCCACCGGACAGGCAGACCATGACCTTGTCGCCGTCTTCGATCATGTTGTAATCGGCAACGGCTTCACCGGCCTGCCGGCGTAGACGTTTCTGCAGCTTGTTCTGGTTGACCGTAAGAGTGCCCATGGCGCTTGAAATCCGCGAGGTGTGACGAAAGGCCGACATTTTACGCAAAAACGCTGGCCGGGCGAAGAGCCGAACAGATCGCAGCCTGCGGCAGCTCCTACAGAACCGGTGTAGGAGCTGCCGCAGGCTGCGATCTTTTGATTTTGCTATCCAACTGCGATTAACCGCAGGGTTTACAGCGCGATTTGCTCTAAAGCCCCCCACCTGTGACAGCAAGTCCTTTCTATACTGCGACATAAGGTCGCATGCATTTCAGACCTCTACTTACTTGGCCGCTGGCCTGTAGGCGCTCCGCTGGGGGGCGATAGCAATCACGAAGGAGTGACTGACTATGATCCATCACGTCGTGGGGCTTTTCACCCACCCTGATCAAGAATGGAAAGAAATCCGTGGCGACCAAGAAGAAAGTATCAGCCACATGTACCTCACCCACACGCTGATTCTGGCGGCAATACCGGCTATTTCGGCGTTTATCGGCACCACCAAGGTCGGTTGGGTCATCGGTAGCCGCGCGCCGGTCATGCTGACCCAGGAAAGCGCACTCTGGATGACCATCATGTCGTACCTGGCGATGCTCGGCGGGGTCGCAGTGATGGGGGCGTTCATTCACTGGATGGCTCGCACTTATGACGCCAGCCCGAGCCTGGCGCGCTGTGTCGCGTTTGCCACCTACACCGCCACGCCACTGTTCATCGGCGGTCTGGCGGCGCTGTATCCGCACATGTGGCTGGGCATGGTCATCGGCACCGCGGCCATCTGCTACACCGTGTACCTGCTGTATGTAGGGCTACCGACTTTCATGAACATTCCGTCTGACGAGGGGTTTCTGTTCTCAAGTTCAGTGCTCGCCGTAGGGCTGGTGGTGCTGGTTGCGATCATGGCATTCACCGTCATTGTCTGGGGCCTGGGCGTGGGCCCGGTCTATACCAATTAGAACGGGCAAATGAAGCGAGCAAAGGACGCCGCCAACAAAACAAACAAGGATCTGCCAACACAGGCCGCCGCAAGGCGGCCTTCTAAATTGTGCAACGACCATTCGGCGCCTGAGCGATTCGCAATGTTCACGGTTTGCAGCATACTCGACGCCTCTGGAGATCCGCCAAGCATGCCCGAGCAACTCAATACCCGCGTCGAAGACTGTTTCCAACAAGCCGAATCCTTTTTCAAACGACCTTTCAAACGCCCGGTCGTCAGTCTCAAGTTGCGCGGCCAGAAAGCCGGCGTGGCGCACTTGCATGAAAACCTGCTGCGCTTCAATCCGCAGCTGTACCGGGAAAACGCCGAAGACTTTCTCAAACAGACCGTCGCTCACGAAGTCGCGCACCTGATCGCCCATCAGCTGTTCGGCGATCGCATTGCACCGCATGGCGAAGAATGGCAATTGATCATGCGCGGGGTGTACGAGCTGCCGCCCAACCGTTGCCACACCTACGCAATCAAACGCCGCAGCGTGACCCGCTACATCTACCGCTGCCCCTGCGCCAACAGCGATTTCCCGTTCTCGGCCCAGCGCCATAGCCTGGTGCGTCAAGGGCGACGGTATTTGTGTCGGCGTTGCCGCAACACCCTGGTGTTTACCGGCGAGTCACGGGTCGAGTGACCCAAAGATCGCAGCCTTCGGCAGCTCCTACGATGGTATGGCGTACACTTGTAGGAGCTGCCGAAGGCTGCGATCTTTTACATTCACCCCACCACCTTTGCCGTGCGTAATGCTTCTATTCGCTCAGCGCTATACCCCAACTCAGCCAACACCTGATCGGTATGTTCGCCCAGTGCCGCGCCAATATGTCGGGGCTCGGGCAGGCCCTCCGAAAACTTCAACGGACAGGCCATCTGCGCCTGAATGGTGCCGTCGCTGCGTGGCACCTGAGTAACCAGTTCCCGAGCCTTCAACTGTGGATGCTCGACCGCCTCGGCCAGGCTCAGCACCGGCTCAACACAGGCATCGAGCCCGGCAAACAGCTGGCAGAGCTCAGCAAAGTCATGCTTTTCGAACTCGATCTGAAGCGCCAGCTTGAGTGCCTTTTGCTGCTCGGGGATGGGCGACAAACCCAGTACCGCCAGCTCAGGCAGACCCAGCGCCGTGCACAGCGGCTGCATGAAGTCCGGCTCCAGGCTGCCGACTGACATCCAGCGACCATCGCGAGTGCGGTAATAGTCGTAAAAGCTACCGCCATTGAGCATTTGATCTTCGCGCCCCGACGTCACACCACAGGCCAGATAACCCGCGCCGGCCATGGCGTTCAGGCTGAATGCGCAATCGGTCATGCTCACGTCCAGGTGTTGGCCCTGACCACTGTGCTGACGGGCAATCACCGCCGCCAACAGGCCGATCACCCCATGCAGCGAACCGCCGGCAATGTCCGCGACCTGAATGCCCAACGGCAACGGCCCGCTGTCCTCGCGCCCGGTGTAGCTGGCCACGCCTGCCAACGCCAGGTAATTGATGTCGTGACCGGCGCGGTCCTTGTAGGGGCCCGTCTGACCGTAACCGGTGATCGAGACGTAAATCAGCCGTGGATTGATCGCCTTCAACACCTCGTAACCCAGCCCCAGACGCTCCATCACCCCCGGGCGAAACTGCTCGAGGAGGATGTCGTGGTCTTGCAGCAGTTGCTTGACCACCTCCAGCGCTGCGGGCTGCTTGAGGTCCAGCACCAGGCTGCGCTTGTTGCGATTGAGGTAGGCGTGGCTGGCAGAAGTGCCCTGATCAAAGGGCGGCAAAATTCGCAGCAGGTCCATGCGGGCTGGCGATTCGATGCACAGCACCTCGGCGCCCATGTCCGCCAGCAACAGAGAGGCGAACGGCCCCGGTAACAGCGTCGAAAAATCCAGAACCTTGAGTGATGCCAATGGGCCGAGCATAAGCGTTCTCCTTCAGCGATGCCTCAAGCCTAGGTAGCCGATGGCCTGGCGGCAATCACCTTAACCATCAGCCGGACTGACCTTTGCGCTCAAACCACAGGCAATAAAAAACCCGCCGAAGCGGGTTTTTCATCAACTCGATGAATTACTTCACCGATGTCGGGGCTGGGCTTTCAGCCTCATGCACATCGTCTTCTCCATGCGTGGTGGTGATTGCACGACCGCCGGAAGCCAGTTCCGCGTGCATCTGGTCGACGTCCAGCTCCTTGACCCACTTGGCCACGACCAGGGTGGCAACCGCGTTACCCACCAGGTTGGTGAGGGCGCGGGCTTCGGACATGAAGCGGTCGATACCCAGAATCAGCGCCAGACCGGCAACCGGCAAATGACCGACCGCCGACAGGGTGGCGGCCAGCACGATGAAGCCGCTACCGGTCACACCGGCGGCGCCTTTGGAAGACAGCAGCAGCACGACCAGCAAGGTGATCTGGTGGGTGATGTCCATGTGGGTGTCAGTCGCCTGAGCAATGAACACCGCAGCCATGGTCAGGTAGATGGCAGTACCGTCCAGGTTGAACGAGTAACCGGTCGGGATCACCAGACCTACAACGGATTTCTTCGCGCCCAGACGCTCCATTTTGATCAGCATGCGTGGCAGTACCGATTCCGAAGAGGAAGTACCCAACACGATCAGCAACTCTTCACGGATGTAGCGAATCACCTTCAGCACGCTGAAACCGTGAGCGCGCGCGATGCTGCCCAGCACAATCAGAATGAACAGGATGCAAGTGATGTAGAAGCACGCCATCAACTGACCCAGTTGCACCAGCGAGCCAACGCCGTAGGCACCGATGGTGAAGGCCATGGCGCCCAGGGCACCGATTGGCGCGAGCTTCATGATCATGTTGATGATGTTGAACATCACGTGGGCGAAGCGATCGATGAAGTCCAGGATCGGCTTGCCATAGGAGCCCAGGCGATGCAGGGCGAAACCGAAGATCACCGAGAACATCAGCACTTGCAGGATATCGCCGTTGGCAAACGCACCGACGATGGTGGTCGGGATGATGTTCAGAATGAAGCCAACGACGCTTTGATCAGCACCGGCCGCTACATAGGCAGCAACCTTGGAGGCATCCAGGGTGCTGGCATCGATGTGCATGCCGTTACCGGGTTGCACGATGTTGACCACCACCAGCCCCACCAGCAATGCGATGGTCGAAACGATTTCGAAGTACAGCAGCGCGTAACCGCCGGTCTTGCCGACCGATTTCATGTTCTGCATGCCAGCAATACCGCTGACGACGGTGCAGAAGATGATCGGTGCGATGACCATTTTGATCAGTTTGATGAACCCGTCACCCAGCGGCTTGAGCGCCACACCGGTCTGCGGGTAGAAGTGACCGAGCAGGATGCCGATAGCGATGGCAACGATCACCTGAAAATACAGGGATTTGTACAGTGGCTGACGAGTCGTCATTGCAAAGTTCCTCAAGAGCACCGCGCTGCAATCATCCATCTGACGCAGGCGACACCTAAAGTGCGAACCCTCCTGCACCGGAGGGATTTGTTTTGTCGAGCTGCGCGCTGGCAGACCTATCGCCCTTATCGCAAAGCCCGTGCCACCTTTGCCAAATCGCCCAAAAGCCTTTTGCCATAAGGGCTTGCGGGGTCCCTTCATGCCTTGATCACCCGACCGAGATGGCGGATTCCCGCCCACCGACCGGCTCTCGTCCTGCAATTTGGCGGATATCCGCCTTGTCCCGCCACGAGGCGGTGGCTAAGATCCGCCACTCAATGGACGGACCAGACCCCAATGCGCGAACGTACCATCGCCAGTCATTTTGCTCGTGCGGCCCTCGGTGGCGCACGCCGACGCGGCTATGACTATTTGGTTCTGTTGCAGCAGTTGGGGATCAGCGCCGAATGGCTCGACGAACCTCGCGCAAGGATCGCACCTGAACAGTTCACCGGCCTGCTGCAAGGGCTCTGGCAAGCGCTGGATGATGAATACCTGGGCTTTGCCCACGGCCCAAGCAAACGCGGCACTTTTGCCATGATGTGCCATGCCTTGATTCACTGCCGCACCCTCGAGAAAGCACTCAGTCGCGGCTTATTATTTTATAGCCTATTCCCCGACACTCCGCGCCTGACCCTGACCCGCGAAGGTGAAATGGTTCGTTTGAGCCTGGATGATTCTCAGCTGTGGGACCCGGATCACTTTTTCAGCGAATGTCAGCTGGTGATCTGGCATCGACTGGGCAGTTGGCTGATCGGTCAACGCATTCGCCTTGAGCAGGCCTGTTTCAGCTACCCAAAACCCGGGCACAGTGCCGAGTACGACCTGTTGTTCCCCTGTCCGCTGGTGTTCTCGGCCGGGCACAGCAGTCTGTTGTTTCACAGCCGTTACCTGCACATGCCGTTGTTGCAGGACGAACGAACCCTCAAGCATTTCCTCGATCGCTCGCCCGCCGATCTGCTGTCGCGTCCGGATGACGGCGACAGCCTCAGCAGCCAGTTACGACGCCTGCTCAGCCGCGACAGTGCGCGCTGGCCAGACCTTGAAGCGGTTGCCGCCCACCTGCACATCAGTCCGCAGACCTTGCGTCGACACTTGCGTGAAGAGGGCTCGAGCTTTCAGGAATTGAAGGACCAGTTGCGCCGTGACATCGCGATATATCACCTGAGCCGTGCCGATCTGTCGTTGCAACAGATCGCCGAACAGCTGGGCTTTTCCGAACCGTCGGCGTTTCACCGGGCGTTCAAGAAGTGGACGGGATTGACGCCCGGCGCCTATCGCGCACAGGAGAATTAAGATCAAACGATCGCAGGCTGCGATCTTTTCGAGCCCCTATCTCACACCGTCGGGAAATGAATCCGGAATACCGCACCACCCAAGGCTGAGTCCCCCAGGGTCAACTGTGCACCGTAGCTCTCGATAATGTCCTTGACCACCGCAAGGCCGATGCCCTGTCCCGGGTGCTGGCGGTCCAGCCGTTCGCCGCGCTGAAGAATCCGCGCACGTTGATCCGGCGGCACACCCGGGCCGTCATCTTCGATACACAGCTCAACACCACTCATGGTTTGCCGCAGGCTGATTCGCACTTCGCCCAAGCACAGGCGATAGGCGTTCTCCAGCAGGTTGCCAAGCATTTCCAGCAAGGCGCCCTGCTCGATCGGCACGTAGCACGGGTTCGGCAGGTCGAATGAGGTCCGTACCTGCTTGTCGCGATAGACCTTATCCAGCGTATCGCAAAGGCTTTGCAGCACCGGCCGCAACCGCACCTGGTGGCGCACCAGACCGCTTTTACGCAAGCTCGCGCGCTGCAACTGATAGCTGATCTGTTGGCTCATGCGCTCGATCTGCGATTGCAGCACCCACGCCTGCTCCCGATCTTCCGGTCGCTGGGCCATGTCTTCACTGACCCCTTGCAATACCGCCAACGGGGTTTTCAGGCTGTGGGCCAGATCATCCAGAGAGTCGCGGTAGCGACTGCGCTGTTCACGCTCGCTGCGCAGCAAACGGTTGAGGGAGCCGGTCAGGCGCAACAGTTCGCTAGGGTGTTCTTCACTGAGGCTTTCAAGAGCGCCGTTCTCGATCTGGTCCAGTTCCTGGCTCAAGCGTTTTAATGCCTGCAAACCCCAGGTCAGGCCGATCCACAGCAGCGACAGCAACACCACCAACGCGGCGCCAAACCCCAGATAGAGATTTTCCCGCAGGCCGTCGAGTGTCTGCTCATACTCACGCACCGGCTGCAGCGCGACAATACTGAAGGCTGCGCTTTTGCCGCCGAGCAGCTTGACCTCAACGTCATAGACGAAGAATTCCTGACCGTTGGTCTCACGAATCCGGGCGAATTGATCGCCGTGTCCGTCGTAACGCGGCCGGTAACTGATGTCTTCTTCATGAGTCGCCCGCGAGCGCCAGACCAGATGACCTTCGCGATCATAGATGTAGCCCAGCAGGCGACTGTCGGTGAGGTTCAAGAGCTCGTCCGGCAACTGCGTGGGCATCAGCAATCGGTTGTTTTCAACCCGCGCAGCAGAAATCAGCGTGGTGACATCCGAGGCCAGGCGCTGCTTGATCGAATCTTGCAGCGCCAGGCTGAACGCGCCCTGCATCGCTGGCAACAACGCCAGCATGAACAGCACCGCCAGCGTCGTGGCAGCGAGCATCAGGCGCAGACGAAGCGATCGAATCACCGGCAGCGCTCATTGAACAGGTAGCCCAGACCACGCACGGTATCGATCGGCTTGAAGCCGGTCGGCCCTTCAAGCTTGCGCCGCAGGCGGCCGACCAGCACTTCGATCACGTTTGGATCACGCTCGTCGTCGTCCGGATAGAGCTGTTCCATCAAACGGTCCTTGGCGACCACCTGCTGGTGATGACGCATCAGGTATTCGAGGATCCGGTACTCATAAGCGGTCAATGCCAGCGGCTGCTCGTCAAGGGTCGCCTGCTTGCGATTGAGGTCCAGTACTAACGGCCCGGCAATGATGGTTGACTGGGTAAAACCGCTGGAGCGGCGCAGCAAGGCGTTCAGGCGCGCGTCCAGCTCTTCGAACTGGAACGGCTTGACCACATAATCATCGGCACCGGCGGCCAGGCCTTCGACCTTGTCCTGCCAGTTGCCGCGCGCGGTCAGGATCAGGATCGGAAAGGTCTTGCCTTGCGCACGCAGTTGACGAATCAGGTCCAGCCCCCCCATGCCCGGCAGACCGAGGTCGATCACCGCCAGGTCATGGTTGAATTGCCCGGTCTGGTACAAGGCCTCTTCGGCGTTGGCCACGGACTCGACCACGTGGCCATTGTCGGTCAGGCGGGTTTGCAGGTGATGACGCAGCAGCGCTTCGTCTTCGACGACCAGCAGTTTCATAACGCTCTCCCAGGCAAAATCAACGTCTCCACAGGCACCTCGCACCTCGATTGCAAATACGCCAGTAACGGTAACCCGGTTCAACCAAGGTGTTTGGCGAAACCTGCTGCATCATCCCGGACAACACTGACGAAGTAACCGATACCACAGTTGTGACTGTAGGTTAACCACAACCCGCTGAACTCGGACTGAACAGGATCGACTAGGCTGTCTGAACGTGTTTTAAAGGAGCATCAACCATGCGCGTAGTGATCGCACTCGTTTTACTTGCCCTGAGCGGCCTCGGCCAAGCGGCAATCAAGACTCAGGAGATCCCTTACAAGAGTGCCGACGGGACTGAAATGATCGGCTATTACGCCTATGACGACAGCATTCAGGGGGCTCGCCCGGGCGTCGTGGTGGTCCATGAATTCTGGGGACTCAACAACTACGCCAAGCGCCGGGCTCGTGACCTCGCCGGGCTGGGTTACAGCGCACTGGCAATCGATATGTATGGCGATGGAAAAAACACCGAACACCCGAACGATGCCATGGCGTTCATGGAGCAAGCGTTAAAAAACAGTGCCACGGCCAGTGCTCGCTTCAATGCCGGGCTTGATTTGCTCAAGAAGCAACCGCAGACCGACCCGAACAAACTCGCAGCCATCGGCTACTGCTTCGGCGGCAAGATCGTTCTCGATGCGGCACGCCAAGGGGCACCGCTGGCGGGTGTGGTGAGTTTTCACGGCGCATTGGCGACCAGCACTCCGGCGACGCCCGGCAGCGTCAAGGCCAAGCTACTGGTAGAACACGGCGCGCTGGACAGCATGGTCACCGCGGATCAGGTGGCAGCGTTCAAAACCGAAATGGACAAGGCTGGCGTCGACTATAAGTTCGTCAGCCTGGAAGGGGCCAAGCATGGTTTCAGCAATCCGGACGCTGATCGCCTGAGCCACGGCGACCACGGCGGCCCGGACATCGGCTACAACAAAGTCGCCGATGAAAGCTCGTGGGCGGATATGCGGGTGTTCTTCAAAAAAATCTTTGGTTGATCAACTATCTACAACTGGCCTGCCCCATGTAGGAGCTGGCGAAGCCTGCGATCTTTTGATCTTTGCAGCGTCCCAAGACTCCATCGTCTGCTGAAAAGATCGCAGCCTGCGGCAGCTCCTACGATGTACAGGTTTAACCGAGGCTATCCAGCTCTTGGGCAACCCGGCAAAATGCCGGTATGAATCCACCCCCCGCTCTTCCCGCCTGCTGCACGCCGCTCGACGCCCACTGGCCGTTGCCTGATGTGCTACCCGACACGGTGCTGCTCAGCACTCATTTCGATCCGTCATTGCTGGCGTTCGATGACTTCCTGCGCAGCACGATCGAACCGCCTCCCAGTATCCAACGCTCGGTCGCCAAACGTCAGGCCGAGTTTCTCGCCGGACGGGTATGCGCCCGGGCCGCCTTGCAGCAACTGGAGGGCCTGGACTGCATTCCAGCGATTGGCGAGGACCGTGCACCCGTGTGGCCCGCGCATATCTGTGGCTCGATCACCCACAGCACCGGCCGCGCCGCAGCCATCGTTGCGCGCAAGACGCATTGGCGCGGCCTGGGCATGGACCTGGAAAACCTGCTTAACGCCGAACGTGCCGAGCGTCTGGCCGCAGAGATCCTGACCCCGCCCGAGCTCGAACGCATGGCCGCTGGCCGTCAAGATCAACTGGCGCTCTGGGTGACCCTGACCTTCTCGGTCAAGGAAAGTCTGTTCAAGGCGCTCTACCCCATCGTGCAAAAACGCTTCTATTTCGAACATGCCGAGGTGCTGGAATGGACCGACAACGGGCATGTGCGCCTGCGTTTGTTGACCGACCTCTCCAACGAATGGCACTACGGCACGGAACTGGATGCGCAATTTGGCGTGCACGATGGACACCTGTTGAGCCTGGTCAGCATCAAGGCCTGAAGCGCTTCAGGGCTTTTCCTGATGACGTGGCCAGCTCAGACTGAAACACGCCCCGCCAAGGCTTTTACTCTTGCTGATCAACGCCCGGCCGCCATGCCAGTGAACGATCCGACGCACGATAGACAGCCCCAGGCCGTGCCCCCCGGATGCCCGGGTGCGGCTGTCATCCAGACGCAAAAATGGCGTGAAGATCTTTTCCCAGGCATTTTCCGGCACGCCCGGCCCATCGTCTTCAACATCGACGCGGCAACGCTGCTGCCCCACCTGGTAACTGATCGACACCTGGGACTGGGCATGACGCATAGCGTTGCTCACCAGATTCTGCAACGCCCGATGCAGGTAGCGCGGCTCAGCCTCGACCCAGGCGCCATCGCAATCGGCAGCCGACAGACACAGGCCGCGATGAACCGTCACATTCGCGCGTAATGGTGCCAGTTCGCCGATCACCTGATTGACCAAGGCATCAAGGTCGATGCGCTGGAAGTTCAGCGCCGGCGATCCCTGCTCCAGCCGCGCATACGTGAGCATCTCGTCCACCAGGCCATCGAGGTCCTGAATATCGTGATCCATACCCTCCAGGTACTTCTCCCGCGCTTGTGGCGTGCTCGCCGTGCTGATCATCTCCAGTCCAAAACGCAACCGCGCAACAGGCGTGCGCAGCTCATGGGACACCGCGCGTACCAGCTCCCGTTGAATCGCCAGCAGTTGCTGCAAGTGCTCGGCCATGCCGTTGAACGCCGCCGCCAATCGCCCCACCGAATCCGCACCACGTGCCGGCACGCGGGTTTCCAGGCTGCCTTTGGCGATCCGCGTGGCGGCCGACTCCAGACCTCGCAAGCGGCGCTCCAACTGGCGCACCAGCAAATAAACGATCAACCCGATCAGGCTCAGACCCAGCGCAGCGATCAAGACCAGCCACTCCGGTGGGTACGGGTTCATCTGATACAAGGGGCCGATTTCCAGCACCCAGGGCGTACCGACCATCCCCGCAAACACCCGGATCGAATCGCCGCCCTTGCCCAGCGCCATCACCGTGTCGCCTTCAGAGACCCGACGGCTCTGGTCCTCGTCCATGTCCGCCTGATCGACCGTAATCAGTTGCAGCTCGAAGCCGAAGCCCTTGTCCTTCTTCAACGCCTCAAGACGCTTGGGCTGCTCGGCCACCGGATAACGCACCAACTCATCGGCCAACAGATAAATGGTCGCCCGCGCCAGTTGCTCACTGATCTGCTGAACTTCCCCCGTAAGAACAAGCTGTTCTTTCTCGCTGACCAACCGGTAGACCTTCGCTGCGTGCGGGCCGGTCTGTTCCACCAACGCCTGGCCGTGCAGTATCCGCGTACGCTGGCTCAGGTCGAGGTCGGTCTGGGCGAAGGTCTGCAAGCTCAAGGGAATGCCCAGCAAACGCTCCCACACCACCAACGCTCGATGACGTTCGGTCTCGTTCATCGGTTGCAGATTGTCGGCCATCAAGGAAAACGTACCGTGGGCCAGGCGCTCGCGGTATTGCTCGCTGCGCACCTGATTGAGCAGGTGCAAGGCCAGTACGCCGAGCACCGCCACCAAAATCAGCGCGGCGCACATGCCGCCATAAATGCGCAGAAAGATCGAGTTCACAGGGGCTGGTCTACGCAGGCTTCAGGAACGAACAGGTAACCCTTGCTGCGAATGGTCTTGATCAATCGCGGATGGATCGGGTCATCACCGATCTTCGGCCGGATCCGCGAGATGCGCACATCGATCGAGCGGTCCTGGCCGTCATAACCGATGCCGCGCAGTGCCGTGAAAATCTCCTCGCGGGACAGAATCCGCCCGGCATTGGCCACCAGCAGCCAGAGCAGATCAAACTCGGCACTGGTCAACTCGATGCCATTGTCATGCAGCCACGCCTCGCGCAGCGCGCTGTCGACCACCAGCGGACCAAACTGCAAACGACGGAGTTTTTCCGGTGCCGCAGGCTCTGGTGCCTCGCTACGCCGCAGCAAGGCCTGGACCCGCGCCAGCAGCAAACGCGGACGCACCGGCTTGCACACGTAATCGTCGGCGCCCATGTCCAGCCCCTGGATCTGGTCCATGTCGTCAGTGCGCGCAGTGAGCATCAGGATCGGCCCGTCGTAGCGATCACGAACCTTGCGGCAAATCGTCAGGCCGTCTTCGCCGGGGAGCATCAGGTCAAGGATCACCAGGTCCGGTTGCTCGGTGATAATCCGCGCCGCCGCCAGCGCTCCATTGCCTTCGATGGTGACCCGCAGACCGTGGCTTTCGAGGTACTCACGGGTCAACTCGGCCAGGCGCTGGTCATCCTCGACAATCAATACCTGCCAGGCTTCTTGCTCCACGGGTGACCTCTTTGCCGAACACTATTAAGGAAGCCTCCACTCGTCTTTTTGTAATGATTGGAGTGGATAAGACTGCGCATGCAGGGACCGATTGTAGCAACGCCTTGCCTTGAGAACACAAGCGGGCAAATGCGCTCGGTAACTGCGTTTTTTTGTGATAGGGTTCGCGCCCGCAAAAATCCGCCCCAGGCTATTTTTCAGGGCAAAACTCCATGACAAACGGTCCACCCCAGCAGGGTTGCGGCCTACACGCTGATTGACAGTTTCATACACATTTTACGCACAGCTTTATCCACAGGTAGTACGTTGCAATCACCCCCCAAAACGCATTATCTTGTAGCTAGCGCTCAAAAAAACCCTACATGTAGGGTTTTACGCAAAAAACCAAACACAAATCAGACACCAAATTCAAGCGCTTTTATTGCCTCTGTCTGGTTGAACCAAACACATTTTCAGAAGCCCAAACCGCACCCGCGGATGGCTACTGTTTTTCAGCCGCCAACGGCAAAAACGGTACGGGTGTTGCAGTCAATCACTGTCACCCAAACGGAATTCGGTTTTCGGCCCCAGGCTGGACCAAAGACTTCGGCAAGGAAGCGGTGCTCGACAGCCCCCCTTCCTGACTGTCCCGAAGTTGTTATACCCGGCGCTTGCTGGTTGTAGTGCTTCAGGACGGAACGGTGGGCACCTTCATGGTGCCCAAACAAACATAGAGAACGTGGAGACACCCATGCAAACCGACACAACTCGCGAGAACCCGCAGGGCACCGCGCCGATGGCCGCTGATTCGAATCCGGATCTGTCCGCCACCGCGCCAGGCCAACTGCGCGTGATCAAGCGTAACGGCACTGTCGTTCCTTACACCGATGACAAAATCACCGTCGCCATCACCAAAGCGTTCCTCGCAGTTGAAGGCGGCACTGCTGCTGCCTCGTCGCGAATCCACGACACCGTTGCCCGCCTGACCGAACAAGTCACCGCGACCTTCAAGCGTCGCATGCCATCGGGCGGCACCATCCACATCGAAGAAATCCAGGACCAGGTCGAACTGGCCCTGATGCGTGCCGGCGAGCAGAAAGTGGCTCGCGACTACGTGATCTACCGTGACGGCCGCTCCAAGGAGCGCGCCACTCGCGCACCTGCCGAGGAAGCGGTACAGGCTCACCCGTCGATCCGCATCACCCGCGCCGACGGCACTTTTGCACCACTGGACATGGGCCGTCTGAACACCATCGTCACCGAGGCCTGCGAAGGTCTGGAAGAAGTCGACGGCGACCTGATCCAGCGCGAAACCCTGAAGAACCTGTACGACGGCGTGGCCCTGACCGACGTCAACACCGCACTGGTAATGACTGCCCGTACGCTGGTTGAGCGTGAGCCGAACTACTCGTTTGTCACCGCACGCCTGCTGATGGACACCCTGCGTGCCGAAGGCCTGAGCTTCCTGGAAGTCGCTGAAAGCGCCACTCACCACGAAATGGTCGACCTGTACGCCAAGGCGCTACCTGCCTATATCGCGAAAGGTATCGAATTCGAATTGCTGAACCCGGTTCTGGCGTCCTTCGACCTGGAAAAACTCGGCAAGGCGATCAACCACGAGCGCGACCAGCAGTTCACTTACCTGGGCCTGCAAACCCTGTACGACCGTTACTTCATCCACAAGGATGGCGTGCGTTTCGAACTGCCACAGATTTTCTTCATGCGCGTAGCCATGGGTCTTGCGATCGAAGAGAAGAACAAAGAAGACCGTGCGATCGAGTTCTACAACCTGTTGTCGTCCTTCGACTACATGTCCTCGACCCCGACCCTGTTCAACGCCGGCACCCTGCGTCCACAGCTGTCGAGCTGCTACCTGACCACCGTGCCGGATGACCTGTCGGGCATCTACCACGCGATCCACGACAACGCCATGTTGTCGAAATTCGCTGGCGGCCTGGGCAACGACTGGACGCCGGTTCGCGCATTGGGCTCGTACATCAAGGGCACCAACGGCAAATCCCAGGGCGTCGTACCGTTCCTGAAAGTAGTGAACGACACCGCTGTCGCCGTTAACCAGGGTGGCAAGCGCAAAGGCGCTGTCTGCGCTTACCTGGAAACCTGGCACATGGACATCGAGGAGTTCATCGAACTCCGCAAGAACACCGGTGACGACCGTCGTCGTACCCACGACATGAACACTGCCAACTGGATTCCCGACCTGTTCATGAAGCGCGTCTTCGATGACGGCAAGTGGACCCTGTTCTCGCCGTCCGAAGTTCCGGACCTGCACGACCTGACCGGCAAAGCCTTCGAAGAGCGTTACGAGTACTACGAAGCCCTGACCGAGTACCCGGGCAAGGTCAAGCTGTTCAAGACCATCCAGGCCAAAGACCTGTGGCGCAAAATGCTTTCCATGCTGTTTGAAACCGGCCACCCATGGCTGACGTTCAAAGACCCATGCAACCTGCGTAGCCCACAGCAGCACGTTGGCGTGGTTCACAGCTCGAACCTGTGCACCGAAATCACCTTGAACACCAACAAGGACGAGATCGCCGTTTGCAACCTGGGCTCGATCAACCTGCCGAACCACATCGTCAACGGCAAGCTGGACACCGTGAAGCTTGCACGCACCGTGAACACCGCCGTTCGCATGCTCGATAACGTGATCGACATCAACTACTACTCGGTGCCACAAGCGAAGAACTCCAACTTCAAGCACCGTCCAGTCGGCCTGGGCATCATGGGCTTCCAGGACGCTTTGTACCTGCAGCACATCCCTTACGGTTCCGACGCTGCTGTCGAGTTCGCCGACAAATCGATGGAAGCGGTCAGCTACTACGCGATCCAGGCGTCCTGCGACCTGGCTGACGAGCGTGGCGCTTACGAGACGTTCCAGGGTTCGCTGTGGTCCAAAGGCATCCTGCCGCTGGATTCGCAACAAATCCTGATCGAAGCCCGTGGCCAGAAGTACATCGATGTTGACCTGAACGAAACCCTGGACTGGGCACCGGTTCGTGCTCGCGTACAGAAAGGTATTCGTAACTCCAACATCATGGCCATCGCACCCACCGCGACCATCGCCAACATCACGGGCGTATCGCAGTCGATCGAACCGACCTACCAGAACCTCTATGTGAAATCGAACCTGTCGGGCGAATTCACCGTGATCAACCCGTACCTGGTTCGCGACCTCAAGGCTCGCGATCTGTGGGACTCGGTCATGATCAACGACCTGAAGTACTATGACGGTTCCGTGCAGCAGATCGAACGCATCCCACAAGAGCTCAAAGAGCTCTACGCGACGGCCTTCGAAGTCGACACCAAGTGGATCGTTGACGCGGCCAGCCGTCGTCAGAAGTGGATCGACCAGGCTCAGTCACTGAACCTGTACATCGCCGGCGCATCGGGCAAGAAGCTCGACGTGACCTATCGCATGGCTTGGTACCGCGGCCTGAAAACCACTTACTACCTCCGTGCCCTGGCCGCAACCAGCACCGAGAAGTCGACCATCAACACCGGCAAGCTGAACGCTGTTTCCAGCGGCGGCAACCACGGTGACGACTCGGTCCTGGCGGCTCCAGCCGGCCCTGCTCCAGTGCCGAAGGCGTGCGCCATCGACGAGCCGGATTGCGAAGCCTGCCAATAAGCTGAACCAGTAAGCGCCGCAAGGCGCTTACCTGAAACCCCCGATCAGTCTTCTGGACTGGTCGGGGGTTTTCTTTTGCCTCCAGGAAGATCAAAAGATCGCAGCCTGCGGCAGCTCCTACGGGTGTACGCCATCCCAATGTAGGAGCTGCCGCAGGCTGCGATCTTTTGATCCTTGCTCCCCACCAACGCCCACCCACAAAAAAGCCCCTCTTTCGAGGGGCTCCTTGTGTAGCGTTACGCGCCCACCGGCATCAGGTCATCTGAATGATGGTCTGCATGATGGTGCTTTGAGTCGAGATGGTCTTGGCGTTGGCCTGGTAGTTACCTTGCGCCTTGATCAAGTTGACCAACTCATTGGTCAGGTTGACGTTGGATTCTTCCAGCGAGTTGGAAGCGATAGCCCCCAGAGTGCCCGTGGTCGGCGCGTCGTAACCCGGGATACCCGAGGCGAACGTTTCTTTCCAACTGGTGCCGCCGACCGCTTGCAGACCTTGTTCATTGGTGAAGCTGGCCAAGGCAACCTGGCCGATCGCCTTGTTCTGGTTGTTGCTGAAGTTGGCGAACAGGGTGCCGGTGCCGTCGATGGTCAGGTTAGTGATTTCGCCAGTGGCGTAACCATCCTGAGCCGGAATCGAGCGGGCGGAGTCGGCATTGAACTGTGTGGTGTTGGTCATCGAAATGGTCATGCCCGCGGCGCTGGCAGTTGCACCGTTAGCGGCCCATACACCGTTGGTCACCTTGCCGGGCACCCAGCCAGCCAATGTCATGCTGTTACCGACGTTAGGCGCTGCCGGTGTGGCAGGCGGCGTGGCCACCGAGACCAGTTTGCCGGACGAATCGAACGTGATGGTCGTAGCGATCGGGGCGGTGACTTTCGGGTCGCTGCCGGTGGCATCCGGGTTGCGACCGTCTACCAGGGTGTAGGTCTTCCAGGTGTTGGCACCGGTCTTCACCATGTACTGATCCATGACGTGCGAGTTGCCCTGACTGTCATAGATCGGCGTACTGAATGACTTGGTGTAGGTGGCGGTGTTGGTCGGGTCGAATGTGTTGGCGGGAATCGTGTCGTCAATCACCGCAGCGGTCGAGTTCAGGTTGATCGTCGAGGACACGGTCGACGTCGGCTTTGGTGCCAGGTTCGAAGTGTCGATTTTCAGGTCGGTCAACACACCATTGATGATCTTGCCATTGGCGTCCGCCGCGTAGCCCTGCAAACGAGAGGTGTAGTCGGTGTTGGTAACGTAGCCGCTTTTGTCGACCTTGAACGTACCGGCACGGGTGTAGGACGTCGAGCCGTTGTTGCTCAGAGTGAAGAAGCCCGAACCGTTGATGGCCATGTCCAGCACGTTACCGGTGTTGCTGATATCACCTTGGGTAAACTGCTGGGAAACGTTGGCCAGGCGTACGCCACTGCCGACGACTTTACTGCCGTTACCCAGCTTGGTCGCCGAGTAGACATCCGAGAATTCTGCGCGGGAGGACTTGAAACCAGAGGTCGCGACGTTGGCGATGTTGTTACCGGTCACATCCAGTTGCTTGTTGGCTGCATAGAGACCGCTAAGGCCGATATTGAAAGACATATTCCACTCCTTTGTGCCGCGTTAGCTGGCTCTATATACCAATGGTTTGAACTTTGGACAGGGCGATGGCGCCCAGACCTGCAAGATTGAGCATCAACTCGCCACCGGTTTGACTGATGGTCACGCTGTTGACTGTTGCGGGCAGGTAGGTGGCCAGATCGGTCGCCGTGCCGTTGACCGGAGCATTGGCCTTGAAGGTGTACGTGCCCGCCGGAACCAAAGCGCCGCTACTGTCCTTGCCGTCCCAACTGAAGCTGGCACTGCCCGCAGGCTGGCTGCCCAAATTAAGGGTTCTCACGACATTTCCGCTTGAGTCGCTAATTTTCACCGTACCGTCGGAGATCGACGATGTCAGGTTGACCGTACCGGTCAGGCCCTTGCTCGCGTCGCTGATCTTGGCGGTGCCGGTTTGCGCAATCACCGAACGCCCCACCAGAGAAGAAGCCTGCAAGGCTTGGGAAGAACTGAAATTACTGGCCAGGGAACTCACGGTCGTATTGAGGGAGGTAATCCCTTCAAGGCTGCTGAACTGCGCCAGTTGAGCCACGAACGCGCCGTTGTCCTGCGGCGAAAGCGGGTTCTGGTTCTTCAACTGCGTCACCAGCAATTGCAGGAACGCATCCTTGCCCAACGACTTGCTGCCGGTCGCACTTTGCGTGGCTGCGGCAAGGCCATTCGCAGCCGTACTGGTGCTCTTGACCGAAGAGTTCGCCAGGAGGTCGGTCATGCTCAGGCTGCTGGTGGTATCGGTAACACTCATCGAAGTCGCCCCTTATCACTGACCGAGGGTCAGGACCTTCTGCATCATGGTTTTGGCGGTGTTCATCATTTCCGCGTTGGTCTGGAACGAACGACTGGCAGAAATCATGTCAGCCATTTCCTCTACCACGTTGACGTTGGGGTAATAAACGTAACCCTTGGCGTCAGCCGCCGGATGGTTCGGCTCGTAGCGTGCTTCGAGGTTGCTTTGATCTTCGACTACGCCGAGTACCTGCACGCCCTGGCCGGCAGCATCCTGATTCTGGAACAGCGAATCGCTGCCACCGGACTGACCGCCCTGGAACATGGTGGCGAACACCGGGTGACGAGCACGGTAGGTCTGATCGATGCTCGAAGAGACGGTCTCGGCGTTGGCGATGTTACTGGCGACGGTGTTCAAGCGAGTGGTTTGAGCACTCATGCCGCTACCGGCAATGTTGAAAACACTGGACAGAGACATGAATTACTCCCCGCGCAGGGCTGAGACCAGCCCTTTGAATTTGCTGTTGAGCAGCGTGAAGCTGGCCTGGAAGTTGACCGCGTTTTCCGCGTAGTTCGACTGTTCCAGCTGGGCGTCCACGGTATTTTGGTCAATCGACGGTTGCATCGGCGTGCGATACAGCAACGACTCGTCACCACTGCTCAGACCTTGGGCTTCGATATGACGGCTATTGGTCATGTTCAAAGCAAAGGTGCCGTTCTTGTTCTTGTCGCTCTGGGCAGCCAGCACCGACGAGAAGTCCAGATCCCGAGCCTTGTAGTTCGGGGTATCGGCGTTGGCAATGTTGTTGGCCAGGACTTCGGCACGCTGAGCGCGGAAGCCCAGGGCTTGTTCGTGGATACCGAGCGCTTTATCGAAGCTGATGCTCATGTCGGAAACCTTTGGGTGACCTGATTTTTCGTAACAGGGGTGTAGCAAGCCTCGTGCCAGCTTATAAAACCCCGTAAACCGGGGCTTTGCGGGCAGCGGCAAAGCGGCAATGCCAGAAAAGCGGCAACTGATTTCCGTCGCCTGCCGCTTTTCTGCCGCCTCCCGCAGTAGATTTGGCAGGCAAAAAAAAACGGGAGCCCTTGAGGACTCCCGTTTTTTTTATGCAGTACCGACTACCGACCAATCACTTCGCCTGGTAGATGATCCCCGGGCTGCACTGGACCATTTGGTAATGATCCGGCAACCCGTTCAATGCTTCGGAAGCCCCCAGGAACAGATAACCGCCCGGCTTCAGCGTGCTGTGAATCCGCATCAGGATGTCTTTCTTCACTTCGGCAGAGAAGTAGATCAACACGTTACGGCAGAACACGATGTCGAACTTGCCGAGACTGGCGTAGCTGTCCAGCAGGTTGAACGAGCGGAACTCTACCCGACTCTTGATCGGTGCCTTGATTGCCCATCGCCCCGGCCCTTTCGGATCGAAGTAACGTTGCAGCCGCTCCGGCGAAAGACCGCGACCAATCGCCAGGCTGTCGTACTCGCCAGTCTTGCAGTTGGTCAACATGGTTCCGGACAGGTCGGTGGCAACGATCTGCACCCCCATCTTCAACTGCCCCATATTGACCCGCTCGAACTCGTCGATCGACATCGAGAGCGAATACGGTTCCTGCCCGGACGAGCACGCGGCCGACCAGATCCGCAGACGCTGCCCGGGACTGGCCTTGATGGACTCAGGCAGCACTTTGTTCTTCAAGACTTCAAACGGATAGGTGTCACGAAACCAGAGGGTTTCGTTCGTCGTCATCGCGTCCACCACCATCTCGCGCAAACCACTGCGCGGCTGGGTCTGCATGCGCTGCACCAACTCCCCCAAGGACTTGATGCCTTGCTGTTCCATCAGTTTGTTGAGACGGCTCGACACCAGATACTGCTTGTTCTCACCGAGCAAAATGCCACAGGCCTTTTCCAGGAAGACCCGGAACTGTTCGAAATCCAAATTACCCGTAGACAATGATGCTGCCTCTTAAATCGTGTTGACCGCCAGGAGCGAAGGCCACTAGCTGTTGTCTGCTGCTTTGATCCGGTCGACTACCCGGGATGCCAGGTCATCAGGACGGAATTTGGCAAGGAAGTCATCGGCACCGACTTTCTTCACCATCGCCTGATTGAACACACCTGACAACGAAGTATGCAGGATGATATGAAGCTTTTGCATGCGAGGGTCGCTGCGGATCTCGCTTGTAAGGGTGTAACCGTCCATTTCGGGCATTTCGATGTCAGAAATCATCATCAAAAATTCCTCTTCCGGCTTCTTGCCTTCGTCGACCAGTTTGCGCAGATAGTCCAGCGCTTGCCGACCGTCGTTCAACGAAACAACTTCAACCCCCACCGTCTGCAGACAACGCGTGATCTGTTTGCGCGCCACCGACGAGTCATCGACCGTCAGCACGCGCAAGGAAATCGCCTTGTGCTGGGTTTCGACATCCACCACACCGAAGGAAATGTTCTCCGAGGTTGGCGCAACTTCCGCCAGGACCTTTTCCACGTCGATGATTTCGACTAACTGATTGTCGACTCGAGTCACAGCGGTCAGGTAATGATCGCGACCCGTGCCCTTGGGCGGCGGATGGATCTCTTCCCAGTTCATGTTGACGATCCGCTCGACCGACCTCACCAGAAACCCCTGGGTCTTGGTGTTGTACTCCGTAATGATCACGAAAGGATTGCTTTGATCCCGCAACCCGCCTGAGCCGGTCGCCATTGCCAGATCCAGAATCGGAATGGTTGCCCCCCGAATATTCGCCACGCCGCACACGACAGGACTGGACTTGGGCATCACGGTCAGTTTGGGGCATTGCAGCACCTCCCGAACCTTGAACACGTTGATCCCGTAAAGCTGCTGGCCGTCGAGACGGAACAACAACAGCTCCAGGCGATTCTGCCCTACCAGTTGCGTGCGCTGGTTAACCGAATCCATTACACCAGCCATGCCCAGACTCCTACATCAACGCTAAGTGTGTTGCGACGCACATTCATCACTAAACGGCACGGCGCTTGCTTTTTAACTGCTATGAACGCAAAAACGACATTTTCCCGACGCCTGACATCAATGTGCCGCAAATTCCTCGGCGCTATGTCAGCCGTATGCCTGTTGAACGCTGGCAGCCCTGCCTTTGCTGACCCGGTTACCTTGCCTGATCTACTTATCGGCGTCACTCAGGGCTTTCTTGAATTCACCGTAGAAGACTATCTGGCCACCAGTCAAACCGAAGGGCGCTACGAAATCGAGGTCAACAAGCTCGACCCGCGCATGTACATGCCGGCGTGCGACAAGGAATTGACAGCGACACTGGAGAGCCCGGCCATACCTTTAGGCCGGGTTACGGTGAAGGTCCGTTGCGACGGGGCCGCCCCCTGGACCGTCTTCGTACCCGCTCAAGTCCGCCTGTTTCGTGAAGTCGTCACGACCACCCGCCCCCTCAGACGGGCCGGGATCATCGAGCCCTCAGACGTGATGCTGCGTGAGCGCGATATCAGCCTGATCAATCAGGGATATCTGACAAACGTCGATCAAGCCATCGGACAAAAACTTGTCCGACCAATGGTCAGCGACCAGGTCATTACACTCGTCCATCTGGAGCAGGCAGAAGTCGTGCGCAAGGGCGATCAGGTGGTCATCACCGCCCGCAGCGGCACGCTCAGTGTGCGGATGCCGGGTGAGGCGCTCTCCAATGGCGGCCTGAGCGAGCAGATCAGAGTCAAAAACCTCAACTCTCAACGGGTCATCAAGGCGCAAGTCATGGCCCCGGGGCAGGTGGAAGTTTCCATGTAGATAACTGGCGCGCAACCGTCCTGTTCCCTAAACTGTGCCTCACGCAGGGCAAATACCGACGCGCCCGAGCTCATCAATATTGAGCCTAAAGTTTTTCCGGGTATGGCCGAAAACATGGCAAGCGTCCAAATCCCCAGAGGTTTTTTTATCATGGTCATCGATTTCAGCCGTTTAAACAGCTCCCCCACGCTCGCAAGCAGCACGCGGACCAGCGCCAACAAGGAAACCGGTGATGCCGGCAAATCCGCGCCGCTGAGTACCTCGACCGAACAGGTCAGTGCCACCAAAAGCGGGGAATCGGTACACCTCAGCAATGAGGCTCAACAGTTGCAGAAGATCACTGACAAGCTGCGCGATCAGCCTGCCGTCGACAACGCCCGCGTGGCCGAGTTGAAAGCAGCGATTGCCGATGGCAGCTATAAGGTCGACAGCAACCGTGTAGCCAGCAAACTGCTCAACTTCGAAGCCCAGCGCTAGCCAAAGGCCTGCGCCAGGCTTTTGGACGCTTAAAACCCAAGGCCAGCCATGCACGACACTAATTTACTGCAACTGATCACCGATGACTTTGCTCCAGCTCAACAGTTGCTGGAGCTGCTGAAGACCGAATCCCTCGCCCTGCACGGCCGCGACATGCCGCAGCTCGAAGATATTCTGGCGCAGAAACAGGCACTGATCATTCTGCTGGAACAGCATGGCCGCAAACGCAGCGAAATTCTCGCAAGCCTGAACCTTCCTGCCAGCCGCGCAGGTCTGGAGCAGTTCGCCGCTCACTCAAGTATCGGCGATCAGCTGCTGACCCAAAGCGACGCTCTGACCCAACTGCTTGCAGACTGCCAAGCCGCCAACGAGCTCAATGGCCGCTCGATCCAGGTGCAACAAGCCACCACCGCCAATCAGCTGAAAATCCTTAACGGTGGCGAGCCTCCAGCACTTTATGACGCCCGTGGATCAACCTCCATGCTTGCGAAGCCCCGCGCACTCAGTCAGGCTTGAACTCATAAATAAGCGCGCTCTATCAAGGCACGAAACATGCTGGCAGAATGCTGGCTCTTGCGTGTGATCGTATTCTGTCTGGAGATTGATAAACCGTGTTCAACGCCTCAAGCGCGGAAGATGCTCCGCAGCCACCCAAGGTGCTCCGCACCCCGCTGGAAATCACCGGCAACCTGCGGATGCTGCAAGAGAGCCATGATCCCCTGATCATCACGTTCCATGAACGCAGCCAGCGCTTTCAGAGCTATCTGGTCGATGTCGATCGTGACAGCAACATGATTGCACTGGACGAAATGATCCCTCGCGATGGCGAACGCTTCCTGCTTGCCGGTGAAGCTTTTCGGATTGAAGGCTTTCATGAGGGCGTACGCATTGCCTGGGAAAGCAACGGCGCACTGACCATCGACGAGTCCAACGGCGGCCGCTGCTACCGTGGCACGCTGCCCGATGAAGTGGTTTATCACCAGCGTCGCAACGCGTTTCGCGCAGCCTTGAAACTGGCACAACTGGTGAACATTGAACTCGGTGGCGAAAAGCTCAAGACGCCCGTCAGAGGCAAACTGCTGGACATCTCGGCGACGGGTTGCAAGCTGCGCTTTGATGGCGACATTACCAGCGGGCTTCAACTGGGTCAGGTTTATGAACGCTTCATCGCCGCCCTGCCCTTCGGCAGCATGACCGCACCGGTCGAGCTGCGTTATCTGCATCACGAAGAGAAAATCGACACCACCTTCGCCGGCGTACGCTTCCACAACATGAGCGGGCTGGTGCAGCGTCAGGTCGAGCGCTTCGTCTATCAGTTACAACGCGAAGCACGCCGCTTCGACAAAGACGACATCTGATCCAGACGCTTGAAAAAACGGGCAGCCCCTTTCGGTGACTGCCTGTTTTTTTGCCTCTAAGGTCTGGCCTCGGTAAAGCTTTTCGGGTGCTCTGGCCCAGGATCATCAGACTTTTCGTCAGAGCCGCCGACGTCCTCCGCGTCGGACTTTGCGTCCCGCTCAGGATCCGGATCAGGGCTCGCGCCATTTTGCATCTGGTCATGCACGACCTGCTCATCGACCCGCGGATCGAGAGCCGCCACCAGTGGCGAACTCGACATGCTGTCTGGCATGGCCACATGATGCAGCGGCGCGTCTTCCACCTGATGCAGATTGGTCACCGCTTTCGGCCGGATGCGCCATACCAGCACCAATGCGAAGAAACTGAAGAACGCATACAGCATCTGACTGCCGAACACCTTCATCAGCACACCCGCCACCAACGGCCCGATGCTCGCCCCCACACCGTAAGTCACCAGCAACATGGCGGTCAGCGATACCCGCCGATCGCCCTCGACGTGGTCGTTGGAAAACGCCACCGCCAACGGGTAAAGACAGAACTGCACCAGTGAGCAGGCGAAGCCAGCGATGAACAGTACCTCAAGCGGCACCTGCGGCATGATCGCCAACGGCAACGCCGCCAACGCCAGGCAGAAGGCGAAACTGCGAATCAGCAGCGCCCGATCATAACGATCCGACAACCAGCCCAACGGCCACTGCACCAGCAACCCTGCAAAGATGCAGCTCCCCATGAACAGACCGACCTGCTCAGTGGAAAGCCCTTGCTGAGACGCGTACAACGGCGCCAGACCATAGAACGAACCGACGATCAGGCCAGCGCCGAGCACCGTACTGAGTGACTGCGGAACCCGCTTCATGAAAAAGCGCGGCTCCATCGGTGCCGGGTGCAAGGGGGCCGGGTGAATCCGCCGCGTCAGCGCGACCGGCACCAGGCACAGCGCAAAACACAACGCCACCAGCATCAGCAACTCCAGACCCAAGGACGGGTGCATGACCAGAATCAACTGACCCAGCACCAGCCCCAGGTACGAAGCGATCATGTAGCCGCTGAACACCAGCCCACGCTGCTTGGCATCGGCCTGCTCGTTCAGCCAACTCTCGATGACCATGTATTGGCACATCATGCCCAGGCCGACGATCATCCGTAGCACCAGCCAGGCCGGCAACCAGTCGATCAGCCCGTGCCCCAGCACCGCTGCACCAACGATCCCGGCACAGGCCGAGTAGGCCCGAATATGACCGACCCGGGCGATCAACCGGTGGCCGATTTTCCCGCCCAGCACCAGGCCGAAATAGTTGGCCGCCATCAGCGCGCCGACCCACAGACTGTCGACATGGTCCGCTGCCAGGCGCAAGCCCAGGTAAGTACTGAGGAGGCCCGAGCCGATCAACATCATCAGCGAGGCGAAATAAAGCGCTCGAAAGGATTTCCAGATTTGGCGCATCGGCGTTCCGAGCGGCTCCTTGCAGTGAGTACCGGGCTACCGTCAACGATAGCCCGACAGCGACGAAACGGTTAGGCCTGGGCCGCTAAAACGCGCCGCTCCCAGGGAGTTATTTCATCATGAAAACTGCCCAACTCCATGGTCTTCGAAGCGATGTAGCCTTCGATGAACTCCTTGCCGAACAATTCCTTCGCCAATTGGCTACGTTTCAGACGCTCAAGAGCGGCATGCAAGGTACACGGCAACGACAAACTTTCCGGCACTTCAAACTCGCCCTGAATGGCCGGCGTCGGCGCAAGCTCGTTTTCAATGCCGTACAACCCGGCCGCCAGACTTGCGGCGATCGCCAGATACGGGTTGGCATCGGCGCCCGGTAGACGGTTCTCGACCCGACGCGCCTCTGGCGAGCTGGCGGGAATCCGCAAACCCGCTGCCCGGTTGTCGTAAGACCAGCAGGCGTTATTCGGTGATGCGTAAGGATGGCACAGACGCTGGTAAGAGTTCACGTTCGGCGCAAACAACGCCGTGAAATCCGCCATGCCGGCCTGCTGGCCACCGATGAAATGACGGAAGATTGCGGTTGGCTGCCCAGCGTCATCGCTGAACACATTTCGGTCCGTGCCCATCTCGACGATGCTCTGGTGAATGTGCATCGAGCTGCCCGGCGTATGCGCCAGTGGCTTGGCCATGCACACCACCGTCAGATGGTGCTTGAGCGCGACTTCCTTGAGCAGGTGCTTGAACAGGAATGTCTGGTCGGCCAGCAGTAACGGATCACCGTGCAGCAGATTGATCTCGAACTGGCTGACGCCCATCTCGTGCATGAAGGTATCGCGCGGCAAGCCCAGGGCCGCCATGCATTCGTAGACTTCATTGAAGAACGGGCGCAAACCGTTGTTGGAGCTGACGCTGAATGCCGAATGACCTTCCTCGCGACGTCCGTCCATTCCAACTGGCGGCTGGAATGGCTGGGTCGGGTCGGTGTTCGGTGCAAAAACAAAGAACTCCATCTCGGTCGCCACAACGGGCACCAAACCGCGAGCCGCATAACGGGCGATCACCGCTTTCAACTGCCCGCGAGTCGAGAGACGCGAGCTTTCCCCGGTCAACTCATCGGCATCGCAAATGGCTAACGCGCGAGGCTGCTTGCTCCAGGGCAGACGGTGAATCTGTTTCGGATCGGCATTGAGCGCCAGGTCGCCGTCGTCACTGCCATAAAAACGTGCCGACGGATAACCGCCCATGATGCATTGCAGCAGCACGCCACGCGCCATCTGCAAACGCCGCCCCTCAAGGAATCCTTCTGCGGTCATTACCTTGCCACGCGGCACGCCATTGAGATCCGGAGTGACACATTCAATCTCATCAATGCCCGTCAATCGCTGCGCGAGTGAACGCTGGCCATCGGTCGTCATGACTCTATCCTTGTAGTACGCAAGCCGCGAACGGCGACGTGTACAAAATAGGCACCAGCCGTTCGGAATATCAAGCACTGGCACACAAAAATGTGAGCTGCCGAAGGCTGCGATCTTTTGATTTTTGCGTACTTGATGACAACGGAAGATCAAAGGATCGCAGCCTCCGGCAGCTCCTACAAAAAGCAGCGCTCGGTGCGGCCGATTTCAGGGCAGGTAGAGATTGAACAACCCGCCGCCCAGCGGACCGCCATTGCGAATCTCGGTGCGCCCATGCTCGCCGTTGCGCTGGTGCAACTGCGCAATGCGCGCGGCGAAGTACAGACCAAGGCCGGTGCTGCCACTGGCCGGGTTAATGCCCTGCACGTAATCCGTCTGGCGCTCGATCATCTGGGCCGGAAACCCTTCGCCGTCGTCATTGATCGCCATCACCAACTGCCCGGTCTCTTCACCCACGCTGATCAGCAGCGAATGCCGGGCATGACGAATGGCGTTGTTGATCGCGTTGGCCAGCACCGTTCCAATCAGTTCCCGATCGAAGAACCCGAGAGGGCTCAAGGGATCGACCTCATAAGTCACCAGAATGCCGCGACTCTTGAACACGTCCTGATGAGCCGCCAACTGTGCTTCGATGAAATCGTCCAGTTCGTGATAGTCCGGGCGCAACGGCAACTGGTTGACGCCGAGCTTGTAGAGCCCCAGCAACTGCACCAGCATGCCGTTGAGGTGAGCGAACTCGTAGTCGATCACGCCCTGTTCGGCGGTTTGCTGCTGAGCAGCAGGCAAGCGTGCAAGCCACTGTCCGTGGGCCTGCATCAGCAAAGCCAGGGAGTTCTTCATGTCGTGTACGGTGGAGGCAATCACCGTGGAAAAGTCGAGCCCCTCATCAACATCATTCATTCGCCAAACGCCTTGCTTCGCAGCTTCTGATAACGCGGATAACGCGCATCGCTCTCGGGCATCATGCCCACCATTTTCAGGCATGTACGGCACTCTTCCAGCAGCGCTGAATCGAGGCTGGCATCGGTCCCGTGCAACAGCGATTGCGCCATGTTGAGAGCAATACTGATGTTCTTCGGCTGCAACAACAGTGCACCGCGAAAAAGCTCCCGCGCCTCAGGCAGCGCGCCCGCCTTGTAACTGCGCACACCCTGGCGGTTGAGATCTGCCGCCGCGTTACCGGCGTTGAGAATCGTCGGGTCGTCGGTCTGCTGGGCGATGCCTTGCATCACCACCGGGTCATCACCGTAAATCTCTGCGCAGTTTTTCAACATCGAATTACCGGCATCAGTCTGCCCCAGCATCTTCAACTGCTTGGCAACCAGCAACGCCGCTTCAGCGCTCATGAACTGCTCCATGCCATCCAGATGGGTCAGTGCCTGCTCCGTCAGTTTCTCAGCGGTTTCGGCATCGTTGAGCAGCAGGCTGGTGGCTTTCATCAATCGCGCCCGGACCTGCAACCCCGGATCATTGATGTTTTCCTTGGCGACAGCGCTCAGGGTCTGGTTGATCTCCAGTCGCGTGCGGGTATCCAGACCTTTTTCGCTGCCTTTACTGATGAGTGCATGCGCCAGCCCCAGATTGCTTTCCGGGTCCTTGAAACGTGACTGCGCCCCTTGGGAAACCGCTTGACGATAGGCTTTCGCCGCACCTTCGAAGTCTTCGTTAGTCAGCGCCAACTTGCCCAACAGCGATTGCCTGCGCACCGCCAATGGCGACAGGCGAACGGCCTCTTCCAGCACATTCTGCGCAGCCTTGGTGTCACCTTCAGCCACCAGCACTTCGGCCAGGCCGTCATACAGCGCCGGCATCATCGGGAAAGCCTTCAGCGCCTTTTCGTAGACGGTTTTTGCCTGAGCGATCTGGCCACGTTTGAACATTAATCGCCCCAGACCGACATAGGCCCAAGGTAACGGGCGATCCGCCAGAATGCTGTTGTACAAGCGCTCCAGCGCCTCATTCTGATTCATGTCGCGCAACGCATCGGCACGGTAGCGCAGGCACAGCGGCGAATAGCGCGAGTCTTGCTTGCACAGCTCAATGCAGGCATTCAGAACTTCAACAGGCTTGCCCCGATCCAGCGCCTGCAGGATCGGCTTGAGCAACGTCTTGCGCTGCTCCAGTCGCTCCAAACGCTGGGCCAGGCCAGCGCGGTTGAAAGGCTTGGTCAGATAAGCATCCGGCTCATGCTCGAGAGCACCGAGCACCATCGCCTGACTGGTCTCGGCGGTGACCATCAGAAACACGCTTTCATGGCTGATCAGCTTCTCGACCATCAGGTCTTCGAGCACCTGCTGACCGTTCTTCTTGCCATCGCCAAGGTGATAATCCTGCAGGACGAAGTCGTAGCGCTTCTGCGCACACATGCGCAGCGCCACCTCGCCCGTATCAGCAGTGTCGACATCCTTGACACCCAACTCACGCAACATCGATCTGACTGAACTACGGAAATCCGAGAAATCATCGACGATCAAAAAGCTCTTTTGGTGGTACGCCAGCATCGAAGATTCCAGGCAATTAAGAAGATGAACCCAAAGACAAATGCAGGGACCAGCTCAACTTCGCCGCCCATTGAGGCGTCGTGCAGGACAACGGCCCATCGGGTTATCGGCCAGTTGTGGCGTTCCCTTATAGGTGTCAGCACAAATTGTGGGTTTACGTGGGCGCACTGCAAAAACACCTCAAAAAAAACCCGCCAGGTAATCCTGAACGGGGCTTTTTCGATGTTGTTTTCGACTACGTTGCGGTCGCGATGATGTTATAGACGTCGGAGCGCGTGCAGAAACATCGTGTGTTAGTGGTGTCCCTGCAGTGGTCAACTAATCCCGGACACGACGTTAAGTTTTTTTGAAGGCTAACAGCTTGGTTGCCAGTATGACGAGCTGCACCATACCAAAAACTGTGCGGGCACTTTAGGGGTAATGCCCTAAGTGGTTGTCCTTGACGGCCAAAACGACGGTCGGACGTTGGTGCAGCCAAAGGGCACTTTCTCGCAGGCAAAACAAAACCCCTACCTGCATACGCAGATAGGGGTTTCGGAATTTAATCTTGACGATGACCTACTCTCACATGGGGAAACCCCACACTACCATCGGCGATGCATCGTTTCACTGCTGAGTTCGGGATGGGATCAGGTGGTTCCAATGCTCTATGGTCGTCAAGAAATTCGGTAGCCAGGTCGTCACTCGCGCAACGCTCCAGCAAATGGGTATGTGATAGCTCGGTGCTTTGTGAATCGCAAACTTTCGGTTTACTTCGTCTTCACACACCGCAATCTGGCGCCCTTTCGAGTCACTAAATTGCTTGGGTGTTATATGGTCAAGCCTCACGGGCAATTAGTATTGGTTAGCTCAACGCCTCACAGCGCTTACACACCCAACCTATCAACGTCGTAGTCTTCGACGGCCCTTCAGGGAACTCAAGGTTCCAGTGAGATCTCATCTTGAGGCTAGTTTCCCGCTTAGATGCTTTCAGCGGTTATCTATTCCGAACATAGCTACCCGGCAATGCCACTGGCGTGACAACCGGAACACCAGAGGTTCGTCCACTCCGGTCCTCTCGTACTAGGAGCAGCCCCTCTCAAATCTCAAACGTCCACGGCAGATAGGGACCGAACTGTCTCACGACGTTCTAAACCCAGCTCGCGTACCACTTTAAATGGCGAACAGCCATACCCTTGGGACCGGCTTCAGCCCCAGGATGTGATGAGCCGACATCGAGGTGCCAAACACCGCCGTCGATATGAACTCTTGGGCGGTATCAGCCTGTTATCCCCGGAGTACCTTTTATCCGTTGAGCGATGGCCCTTCCATACAGAACCACCGGATCACTAAGACCTACTTTCGTACCTGCTCGACGTGTCTGTCTCGCAGTCAAGCGCGCTTTTGCCTTTATACTCTACGACCGATTTCCGACCGGTCTGAGCGCACCTTCGTACTCCTCCGTTACTCTTTAGGAGGAGACCGCCCCAGTCAAACTACCCACCATACACTGTCCTCGATCCGGATAACGGACCTGAGTTAGAACCTCAAAGTTGCCAGGGTGGTATTTCAAGGTTGGCTCCACGCGAACTGGCGTCCACGCTTCAAAGCCTCCCACCTATCCTACACAAGCAAATTCAAAGTCCAGTGCAAAGCTATAGTAAAGGTTCACGGGGTCTTTCCGTCTAGCCGCGGATACACTGCATCTTCACAGCGATTTCAATTTCACTGAGTCTCGGGTGGAGACAGCGCCGCCATCGTTACGCCATTCGTGCAGGTCGGAACTTACCCGACAAGGAATTTCGCTACCTTAGGACCGTTATAGTTACGGCCGCCGTTTACCGGGGCTTCGATCAAGAGCTTCGCGTTAGCTAACCCCATCAATTAACCTTCCGGCACCGGGCAGGCGTCACACCCTATACGTCCACTTTCGTGTTTGCAGAGTGCTGTGTTTTTAATAAACAGTCGCAGCGGCCTGGTATCTTCGACCGGCATGGGCTTACGGAGCAAGTCCTTCACCCTCACCGGCGCACCTTCTCCCGAAGTTACGGTGCCATTTTGCCTAGTTCCTTCACCCGAGTTCTCTCAAGCGCCTTGGTATTCTCTACCCAACCACCTGTGTCGGTTTGGGGTACGGTTCCTGGTTACCTGAAGCTTAGAAGCTTTTCTTGGAAGCATGGCATCAACCACTTCGTGTTCTAAAAGAACACTCGTCATCAGCTCTCGGCCTTAGACCCCCGGATTTACCTAAGAGTCCAGCCTACCACCTTAAACTTGGACAACCAACGCCAAGCTGGCCTAGCCTTCTCCGTCCCTCCATCGCAATAACCAGAAGTACAGGAATATTAACCTGTTTTCCATCGACTACGCTTTTCAGCCTCGCCTTAGGGACCGACTAACCCTGCGTCGATTAACGTTGCGCAGGAAACCTTGGTCTTTCGGCGTGGGTGTTTTTCACACCCATTGTCGTTACTCATGTCAGCATTCGCACTTCTGATACCTCCAGCAAGCTTCTCAACTCACCTTCACAGGCTTACAGAACGCTCCTCTACCGCATCACCTAAGTGATACCCGTAGCTTCGGTGTATGGTTTGAGCCCCGTTACATCTTCCGCGCAGGCCGACTCGACTAGTGAGCTATTACGCTTTCTTTAAAGGGTGGCTGCTTCTAAGCCAACCTCCTAGCTGTCTAAGCCTTCCCACATCGTTTCCCACTTAACCATAACTTTGGGACCTTAGCTGACGGTCTGGGTTGTTTCCCTTTTCACGACGGACGTTAGCACCCGCCGTGTGTCTCCCATGCTCGGCACTTGTAGGTATTCGGAGTTTGCATCGGTTTGGTAAGTCGGGATGACCCCCTAGCCGAAACAGTGCTCTACCCCCTAC